>NZ_LHZQ01000061.1 GCF_001580915.1 Acetobacter tropicalis
CCACGCTGGCCGGTATCCGGCGGGAGGACGACGATCCTGCACCCCGTCAGAAGACTGCCCTCACCTGGGACCGGCTGACCGAAGCGGTCGATGCGATCCAGGGGCAAGATCCGGTTGCCGTCCGTGATCGTGCGATCCTCCTGCTCGGTTTTGCGGGAGCATTCCGGCGCTCCGAGCTGGCCGGTCTGGAGGTTAGCGACATCGTCACCGACGATGATGGCATGCGGATCCGGCTGAGGCGATCGAAAGGCGACCCGGCCGCAAAGGGGGTGCTGATCGGCATTCCGCGTGGGATTACCCGGAACTGCCCGGTGCGGGCCTACGAAGCCTGGATCAAAATCGCCGGCATAGAAGCTGGGCCGGTGTTTCGACGGATCTGGCTTGCGCCAGTATCCAGGCCCGGTGAGCCCCCTGCCCCGCCGAAGATCGGTGCTGGCGCGCTCTCCGACCGTTCTGTCGCGGACATTATTCGCAAGCGGTGTGGTGCGGCTGGTCTGGAAGGCGACTTCTCGGGTCATAGTCTTCGACGCGGCGCCATCAGCACCGGCGCAAAGGACGGCTATGACCTGCTGGAACTGAAACGCTTCTCCCGACACAGAAGCCTGCAGATCGTCGAAACCTACATCGACGAAGCAAGTATCAAGGAGAGGCATCCTGGCAAAAGCAGATTCTGAACGTGAGGTAAACGAGAAGCTCTCACCCTCAGAGTCCATTTGGAAAGAATATTAGCTATGACATAGGCTTCTGACCATCAACCGAATCAGGCCAGATGCCGCCACGCTTCGCGTGGCGAGTGACCGACCTGATCAACGCCCGTTCCTTATCAGCCGATCGCTCGGGTAACGCAGACGGTCCCGATTATAGCGGACGCGGATTTCGGTCTTCCACATAGGGAACCTCAGCGAACCAAGACCAACACCACATATGGAATCACAACAGGGTCAACGACTTCAACCCAAAACAGCTAACCAATTCAATCGAATCAAAAATCCTTCCGAACGACCATTCAGACCGGAGCCCTCTGCCCAACCGACCTTTGAGCAATTCAGTCTACTCCGGTAATTCGCTGTCGACCCACAACACCATGTTCCAGTTACCCATTACGCACCCTCATATCCAGTGTGTGATTTGGTGAGCAAGTCGTGTGATTTGGTGAGGCGATAATGGAGATATTTGGCGTTTTTCCATGTTATCCCGTGTGATCTGGTGAGCAAACTAATATTAGATACTATTAATATCAATTAGTCCTCTCACCAGATCACACACCCTTGGATGACGGGGCACTGGGGCATGCCTGCTCAAGAAGCA
>NZ_LHZQ01000166.1 GCF_001580915.1 Acetobacter tropicalis
TCTGTGAGATTTCCGCGTCGAAGTCACTGATCTGCGGTCAGATGCAGGCGAACAGGCCACTCCTGACCATCGCACACGGCATGGAGTTTTGAGCTCAGACCGCCTTTGGTTCGCCCGATATGGCGGGTAAAAGCCCCTTTTTGAGTAGGGAGGCGGCTATCCGGTGAGCCTTGGGGTGTGTCGCATCGATCATCAGGCGCTTCGAACGGTCGGCCTGTTCTGTCAGGGTGCCAAAGATCCTGTCAAAGACACCCAGGCGGCTCCACCGGATGAAGCGATTATGCAAAGTCTTGTGCGGGCCATACGCTTTCGGAGCGTCTTTCCACTGAAGGCTGTTACGGATCACATAAACGATCCCGTTCATCCACACGTGGCACTTCATGTGCCAGAGGAAAAAACGGCTCAATCCGCTCCATCTGGCGTTCAGACAGCAAAAATACGTCACTCACACGCTCACTCTCCCTCGGTAAGCCTGTGAAAATCATAACAACATGCTTAGTTCAATGAGTTAACAGGTCCTTAGCCTAAAAGCGAGCGCCACCATGTTTTGCTGTATCGGAAGCACTGAAGGGCTGATCGGGTATTCAGAACAGAACAAGGTCTGTCCCGGGGGTAGGGCAGGTTTTTGCAACCCCATAAAAAAAGCCCGCTGCGAGAGCGGGCTTTAATGTGATCAGCACACCGGGAAAAACCCGGTGCAGTGTGCCAGATCAGGAATCGTGTTCATCCGAATCCGTGCTGACATCAATGTCGGAGCTGATGTCATCATCATCGTCATCCAGATCGGATGTATCTTCCATCACATCATCGGCATCGGTGTCGGCGTCGGTGTCGAGATCCAGATCATCATCGTCTTTGGGCTTGGCCGCCGGGGTATCAGCCGGGGTGGGGGTCAGGCTGTCCGTGCTGCGGCGCAGACGGGGAACCAGTTCGGGCTGTTCTGTCCCGCATTTGGGGCATACGGCCGGGTTACGGTTCAAATCATAGAAGCGGGCACCACAGGACACGCAGACGCGTTTGGTGCCGAGATCGGGCTGGGACATCTTGCTACCTGTCGATCCTGAGCAGACATGGGACGAGGGATCGCCCCGGAAACGGGCGATTCCCTGCTCAGATGGCCTGAGGCGGGAATCGACCACACTATTAAGGCGAGGCCAAATGCCATTGCACAGCACGCCTGTCAAACCCTGCGTGGAAAAAGAGGTAATAATTTTCCATGCAGAAGAGGCAGATTCCAGCCTCTGGCGGATTGACTTACGGCGGGACAAGCCGGAATGAAATGGGCATGACACAGGCACCCTCTTCTTCCCGTCTTTTGCGCGTTACCCGCGCGCCTGCCCCTCTTGCCGGTACGGTGGCCGTGCCGGGAGATAAATCCATCAGCCACAGGGCGCTGATGTTTTCTGCGCTTGCTGAAGGCGAGACCCGCATTATCGGTCTGCTGGAAGGGGAGGACGTGCTGCGCACGGCAGACGCCATGCGGGCGCTGGGTGCGCATATCACCCGCGATGAAAATGGCCGCTGGCATGTGCGGGGCCGTGGCCTTGGGGCACTGACAGAGCCCTCTGATGTGCTGGACATGGGCAATTCCGGCACGGCGGCCCGTCTGCTTTCCGGCATTCTGGCCAGCCACGGCATGATGTCCGTCATGACCGGTGATGCCAGCCTGCGCCGCCGCCCCATGAAACGGGTGACAGACCCGCTGGCGGGCACGGGGGCTACCTTCCTTGCGCGGGAAGGCGGGCGTCTGCCACTGGCCATTCAGGGCAATGCAACGCCTGCTCCGCTTGATTACCGCCTGCCTGTGGCGTCTGCTCAGGTTAAATCCGCCGTTCTGCTGGCGGGCCTGAATGCCGCTGGCGAAACACGGGTGGAAGAACCTGTGCCTACGCGGGATCATACGGAAAATATGCTGCGTCATTTTGGGGCGCAGGTGGCAGTGGAAGAAACGCCGGAAGGCGGTCGGATTATCCGTCTGCAAGGTAAACCGCACCTGATCGCGCGGGATGTGACTGTGCCGGGAGACCCGTCATCCGCAGCCTTTGTGCTGGTGGCGGCTTTGCTGGTGGCGGGGTCTGATGTTGTGATTTCCAATGTGGGCCTTAACCCGCTGCGCACGGGATTGTTCACCACCCTGCGTGAAATGGGTGCCCGGCTGGATATCACCAACGAGCGGACGGAAGGTGGCGAACCGGTAGGGGATCTGCACGTGCAGGCTTCCTCACTTCAGGCCGTGGATGTGCCAGCCGAGCGTGCGCCGTCCATGATTGATGAATACCCCATTCTGGCTGTGGCGGCTGCGTTTGCTACGGGCATTTCGCGTTTTCGCGGAGTGGAGGAATTGCGCGTTAAGGAAAGTGATCGTCTGGCGTCTACCGTGGCGTTGCTGGAAAAGAACGGCGTGCGCACCAAGGTGGATGGTGATGATCTGATTATTTATGGCACCCAGGGCACTATTCCGGGCGGTGGCACAGTGGAAACCCATATGGATCATCGTCTGGCCATGAGCGCTTCCATTCTGGGGCTGGTGGCAGAGAACCCGGTGGAAATTGATGATACCGCGTTTATTGACACAAGTTTCCCGGGTTACTTCCCGCTTCTGAACAGCCTTGGCGCAGGGTTTGCGGCATGAAGCGTGGCGGTCCGGTTATAGCGGTTGATGGTCCTGCTGCTGCGGGAAAAGGGACTCTGGCCAAACGGTTGGCGCAGGCGCTCTCGCTTCCTTATCTGGATACGGGGTTGCTCTATCGGGCCGTAGGGCGGCTGGCGCTGGATGCCGGGCAGGACCCTGCTGCTCCGGCAGAGGCGTTTGCCCAGAAATTAAGCCCGGAAGATCTGGCCCGCACGGACCTGCGTGCGCCAGAGGTAGCGCAGGCCGCCAGTAAGGTGGCTGCCCAGCCAGCCGTGCGGCAGGCTCTTGTCGAAACCCAGCGCCGTTTTGCGGGTGAGCGCGGGGCTGTGCTGGACGGGCGTGATATCGGCACCGTGATTTTTCCCGATGCGGACGTCAAATTGTTCATCACAGCCTCTCCCGCCACGCGAGCCCTGCGGCGTTTCCTGCAACTGGGAGGGGACCAGAGCGCCCCCAACGCGCAGGCGCAGGTGGCTGAAATGGAAGAGGCGCTGAAGGTGAGGGATGCGGCGGATTCTGGCCGGAAAACAGCCCCCTTGCAGGTAGCGGCAGATGCTCAGGTTATTGAAACGGATACCCTGAGCGCGGAAGACGTTCTGGCGCAGGCTCTCGCGTTCGCGCGCAGGCGACTCGGCCAGTAAAGGCAGGTTTGCGTGTCATGGATGGCACGCAACTGCTTATTTTCATTATATCTCACGTTATTTTCCACTCCTTTGTGTTGACAAAGCGCGGGTGGAAGGTGTCTCTGCGATACAGATGCCTGTTGTTTGCAGCGGGTTTTCAATTTTCTTTTCTCTGGGCTGCCGGAACATAGATCAGGTTTTCCTGATATCTCCGCCAGCAAGTCGTGCCGCACGATGTGGTGCGCAGGAATGGCCGGCTTCTTCATTGGCAAGTCGGCGCAGGATTTACAGTTACACATGGCTTCAGCCGCAACCCCGACCGCGGATCACTTCCGTGGTGAAGATTTTGCTACCCTTCTCGACGAGACCCTTGGCCGTGATACCGGCTTTGACGGGTCCGTTGTGCGCGGGCGTATTGTTCGCCTGACTGACGAATTTGCCATTGTTGATGTTGGCCTGAAGAGCGAAGGTCGCGTGTCCCTGCGTGAATTTGCTCCTCCGGGCGTGACACCGGATATCAAGCCGGGTGACGTGGTGGAACTGTATGTTGAACGGTACGAAGACCGTGACGGCAGCATTGTTCTCTCCCGCGAAAAAGCACGCCGTGAAGAAGCCTGGACGAACCTTGAAAAGGCGTTCGAAGCAAACCAGCGCGTCAACGGCACCATCTATGGCCGCGTCAAGGGTGGCTTCACGGTTGATCTGGGTGGCGCCATGGCGTTCCTGCCCGGCAGCCAGGTTGATATCCGCCCCGTGCGTGACGTCAGCCCGCTGATGGGTGTTCCTCAGCCGTTCCAGATTCTGAAGATGGACCGTGCGCGTGGCAACATTGTTGTCTCCCGTCGTGCCGTTCTGGAAGAAACCCGTGCAGAACAGCGCAGCGAACTGATCCAGGGCCTGACCGAAGGCATGATTCTGGACGGCGTTGTGAAGAACATCACCGATTACGGTGCGTTCGTTGATCTGGGCGGCGTTGACGGCCTGCTGCACGTGACCGACATTGCGTGGAAGCGTATCAACCACCCGTCTGAAGCTCTGCAGATCGGCCAGCCGGTGCGCGTGCAGGTTATCCGCTTCAACTCCGATACGCAGCGTATCTCCCTGGGTATGAAGCAGCTTGAAGCTGATCCGTGGGAAAATGTTGCCCTGAAGTACCCGCCGGGTGCGCGTTACACGGGTCGCGTGACCAACATCACCGATTACGGCGCATTTGTTGAGCTGGAACCGGGCGTTGAAGGTCTGGTGCACGTTTCTGAAATGTCCTGGACGAAGAAGAACGTCCATCCGGGCAAGATCGTCGCTACTTCTCAGGAAGTCGATGTGATGGTTCTGGATGTGGACAGCGCGAAGCGCCGCATCTCCCTGGGCCTGAAGCAGGTTCAGCGCAATCCTTGGGAACAGTTCGCGGAAGAGCACAAGATCGGCTCCACCGTGGAAGGCGAAATCCGCAACATCACCGAATTCGGTCTGTTTGTTGGTCTCTCCGCAGACATCGACGGCATGGTTCACATGTCCGACCTGTCCTGGGACGAAACTGGCGAAGAAGCCATGAAGCACTACGAAAAGGGCCAGGTTGTCAAAGCCAAGGTTCTGGACGTGGATGTGGAAAAAGAACGCATCTCTCTGGGCATCAAGCAGCTTCAGGAAGATCCGGCAGCTGATGTGCTGACCAGCGTTCAGAAGGGCGCCATTGTAACCTGCACCGTGACCGCAGTTCAGTCCAATGGGATTGAAGTGAAGGTTGACGATGTTCTGACCGGCTTCATCCGTCGTGCGGAACTGGCTCGTGACAAGGCGGAACAGCGTCCGGAACGCTTCGCTGTTGGCGAACGTGTGGATGCGAAAGTGGTCTCCGTTGACCGCGCAGCCCGCAAGCTGGCTCTGACCATCAAGGGCCGTGAAGTGGAAGAAGACAAGCAGGCTATCAACGAATACGGCTCATCCGACAGCGGTGCGTCTCTCGGTGATATTCTGGGTGCTGCCATCCGTCGTCGTAACACCGACGCCTGATCAGTTACTGGAATACCGGATGTGTGGGGTTCGCCTCACACCCCTGGAATGCCTCGGCAGTGATGCCGGAAAAAGCGGTGCTGGAAACAGCGCCGCTTTTTTTATGTCTCATATCCCGCTCATACTGGCTTGTGTGTGGGCACAAAAGGGCCATGCTCCCGCTTCCCGCTTCCCGCTTCCCGCTTCCCGCTTCCCGCTTCCCGCTTCCCGCTTCCCGCTTCCGCGGTCTGCGGCGGATGGAATGTCTGCAGGGGTGGGGAGCATGCGCACTCTACCAACGTGTGATGGCCGTATAGACGGTTCAGGGGTTGTGAGATCACGGCCCGCGTGAAACCCTTGGGACGATAACCAACAGGAATGACAGGATATGGTCCGGGCAATACCCGGCCAGAACGGCCTGCAAGTCAGACTGGCACCGCGCTTTGAGGCATCGGGGTTTCTTCCCTGGTGCTTAAAGTGGGGCAGGGAAGAGGGAGATGAGGATGACGGATCGCCATTTACCAGATTTGCCTAAGGGGTCTTCTTTCTGGCGACATGTTCAGGCGTGCATGTCACGCAGGCGGCTTGTTGCCGGGGCGGCTGTGGCCCCTCTGGTGGGGGGCATGGTGTCTCTCGGCTGGGCGTTGCCCGTACGGGCGCAGGGCACACCCACAACTGGCGTAAATGGCGATCAGGGTTATGAACCTGCCGGGTCATTCGATATTGTCGCTGAGTTTTATGGACCCGGTCCTTCCGGTATTGTTGTGGCGGAGAACGGACGGATTTTTGTCGGTTTTCCCCGGCACGCCATCAACCATAAAGGCGCGACACTAGGGGAACTGGTGAACGGGCGTGTGGTGCCTTGGCCCAGTGCAGCGCTTAGTCTGCCGTCTTCTGCCGCACCTGCGGACAGGCTGATGTCTATCCATGGCATGACGATGGATACCCAGGGCAGGCTGTGGGCTATTGATGACGGCAAGCTGGCGGGGCAGCCGCTTCAACCCGGTGCCGCTAAAATTGTGTGTTTTGATATTGTGGTCAACAGGCTGCTGCACAGCATTATCCTCAAAAGCCCGACGCTGCTGCCTGACAGCCATATGAATGATCTGCGCGTGGATCTGACACACGGGCAGGCAGGCACTGTGTATGTCAGCGATAGTTCGTTTGGGCACAGTCCGGCGCTGGTCGTTGTGGACGTTGCCAGCGGGAAGCAGCGCCGCGTTCTGGCAACCCATCCTTCCACGCAGGCGGAGGCAGGCTTCATGGCCGTGGTGGAGGGGGTCCCACTGGTGTATGACCCAGCCCAGAAGCCCCGTTTTGTGGTGGGCGGCGTAGATGGTGTTACCCTGAGTGCATCAAGTGATCGGCTCTATTACGCGCCTCTGACCAGCCGCAGGTTGTACAGTCTGCCAACGGCGCTGCTGTCCGATTTTTCTGTTTCCGATGCGGATCTTGCAAAAGCGGTGCGGGATGAAGGAGAAAAAGGAACAGCAGACGGGCTGGCGACAGATGCTCAAGGCCGTATCTATACAACCAATTTCGAGGACGATTGTATTCTGCGGCGCAATACGGATGGGTCATTTGATCTGATGGTGCATGATCCGCGCATTCTTTCGCCTGATGGTATTTTCTGCACGCGCACGCATGTCTATTGCACACTGGGGCAGTGGAACCGGCTGGCCAGCTTCAATAATGGGCAGGATAAGCGGCGTCCACCTTATCATCTTATCCGTTTTCCCATTGAACCTGTGCCGACCTACAGCGCGGAGCCCACATAAGAAGCGAAAAGAAGCCCTTTTGAAAACAGGAAGCCCTGCCAGGAGCATCTGGCAGGGCTGAGAGACCAAAAAAGCGGAACGACATTTAAATTTGAACGGCAAAATATGATTCTAAAATGTGTTTTGCGAAAACTCAGGCAACATTCAAGGTTTGTTCCTCCTTCCACACAGTGTTGATCAACATGTCCACGCTGTCTGCATCGCTCAGCATGGACAGATCCCCCAGCGTATCCAGCTCTCCGGATGCAATCTTGCGCAGCAGACGCCGCACAATCTTGCCAGAGCGCGTACGGGGCAGATCTGGCACAATGAAAACCTCATCTGGCGCAGCGTAGCGCCCGATGGCCAGACTGACCTGCCGGGTGATATCTTCGGGCGTTATGCTGGTCTGTTCATCCCGCGCAATGGCGAACACAACCAACGCCTGTCCCTTGACGGAATGTGGCACGCCAACGGCTGCACATTCTGTAATGCGCCTGTCTGCACCAACAGCTTCCTCAATTTCGGCGGTGCCGATTCGATGGCCGGAAATGTTGATGACATCATCCATACGGCCCGTAATCCAGTAATACCCGTCGGCATCGCGGCGTGCGCCATCCCCCGTGAAATACAGACCCGGACTGAAAGAGAAGTAGGTCTGCTGGAAACGGGCGTGGTCTTTCCACAGGGTGCGTGCCTGTCCGGGCCAGGAGCGGGTGACACACAGGCATCCTTCGCCTGCGCCTTCAATCACGTCTCCCTTGGTGTCGGTCAGCACCATGGAAACACCCGGAAGCGGCATGGTGGCTGATCCTGGCTTCAGTTTTTGTGCGCCGGGAATTGGGCCAAGCATGATGCCTGCGGTTTCCGTCTGCCACCATGTATCCACAACCGGGCAACGGCCTTTGCCGACAATATCATGGTACCACATCCACGCATCCGGGCTGATGGGTTCTCCGGCTGTGCCCAGAAGCCGCAGGCTGCTCAGGTCATACCGGTTTACCAGATCATCGCCTTCGCGCATCAGAGAGCGGATGGCGGTGGGGGCGGTAAACAGCATGGTTACCTTGTGGCGTTCTATCAGCTCCCACCAGCGGCCCGGTTGCGGGTAGGAAGGCAGGCCATCAAACATCATGGTGGTGCTGCCGTTGGCCAGCGGCCCATAGACAACCGAGGTATGGCCGGTAATCCATGCCACATCCGCTGTGCACCACAGAACATCATTCGGGCGGTGGGTGTAGACCATGCCCATGGTGTAGGCCGCCCATACCATGTAGCCGCCCGTGGTGTGCACCACGGCCTTGGGCTTGCCGGTACTGCCAGAGGTGTAGAGCAGGAAAAGGGGATCTTCCGCATTCATGATCTCCGGGATGCAGTCTGGTTCAAACCAGTCCACAAAATCGTGAAAATCAAGGTCACGTTCGGGAAGCATGGCAACGGGCGCGTCTGTTGTGCGGAGCACCAGAACGGTTTCAACCGCACTCTCTGCCCCCGCTTTTTTCAACGCTTCATCCATAATATGCTTGAGCGGGATACGCTTTGCACCGCGTGCAATCTCGTTGGCGGTAATCACAACGCGTGCGCCACTATCTACCAGCCGCTCGGCAATGGCTTCTGCTGAAAGACCGCCAAACAGCACCACATGCACAGCACCAATACGGGCACATGCCAGCATGGCAATAGGGGCTTCGGATACCATGGGCAAGGAGATGGCAACACGATCCCCCCGCGAAACACCCAGATGCTGCAAGGCATTTGCCAGACGGCAGACGCGCTCATGCAGCATACGGTATGTCAGCTTTTCTGCTTCATCCGTGCTGTCGCGGTGGCTGATCAGGGCAACCTGGTCTGCCCTGTCCCCCAGATGGCTGTCTATGCAGGAGACGGAGGCGTTCAGCGTGCCATCATGATACCAGTTGATTTCAACATCATCCTGAAAGGAGCCACAAAAGGCGCGGGTCGGGTTGCTGTGCCAGTGGATACGCTCTGCCTGATCCAGCCAGAACCCATCCGGATCACGCTCGGCACGGCGTGTCATCGCCTGCAGTTGTGACGGTGTCAGCAAGGAGTATTCTGCTGACTGAGGATGCACGGGAATAATGGTATGTTCAGACATCTTCTTTGTCCCCCGGTCTTTTTGTTTTTGTCGGTGTCTCAGAAGAAATACGGTGTCATGTTCTGCAAGGCATCTGCTGCAAGTTCAGTAATCAGATGCCGTGGGCCAAAAGCCCTATAGAAACGCTTCTGGTGGGAGGCGCTTCTGACAGAACAGGCAAACGGTTCAGTGCGTTGCCCTGATTAAGGGCTGCACTATTTAAGATCGTGAGACGACATGGCTTTGGCCTCTGTGTATGTCCATAAGCCGAAGTGTGCCTGAGGAGGTCTGCCGAGCGCTACCCGAATAAAAGTGAAAAGAAGCGAAGATTTTTTCGGGTTTTGCAAAGTTTGCAAAGCTGAGGCAGGGAAAGGGAAAATTGCGGCATCGCAGCAGCGCACTTTCCTGCGGTGACGCTAGCAGACAGAAAAATGACGCTAAAAGCAAGAGGCGTCTTGCATCTTCAGGTAAAAGAGCTGTTACAACACGATGCAGGTGCCACTTTTGGGATCGTGGGGGCACGCAGAGGGAACGGTGTCATCCTAAGAGGCCGGAAGAGAGGGCATTAGGGGAAAGGTCCACATCCAGCCCGGAGCAGGAGGCTAAAGGCTGCCCAGCCTATCAAAGTGCTGGGCAGTTCAGAGCAAAGAGATCAGTCTGCGGAAAGCGAAGTAAGAAAATCAGAAACATTTTTAAAAAGATGTTTCTGATCAAGACATTTTTTTGCGAACAGAAGAGCCTGTTTTTTGCGGGCTTCCTGGCTTTCCGTATTGGGCAGAACAGAGAAATCGGCAACGTGCGCATAGCCGATAATGCGGCGGATGATTTCCGCACCACAATATCCAACCGTGTCTTGAAAAATACTTTCTAGGAAAAGAGTTTTTTTTCGTTCTGAAATGCTGCCTTGGGTGGGGGTGTAATACAGGGCCGCCGGGTCGGAAGGGGTAGGCTGTGTGTTCCACAAATGAAGGAAGTGCTCTGTAAAGCTGCCCCAGAACAAAGTGATCATCTGTTTATGAAGATGTGTGGCCGCAGTATCCGGCGTGGCAAATAAACTGAGCACAAGATTTGCGACAAACAGTCCGGCATCAAAGCCGATGGGACCGTAGATCGCAAATTCGCCGTCTATGACACGTGTATCGTCTTCCGTGGTCATGATGGAGCCCGTGTGGAGGTCTCCATGCAGAAGAGCCTGCGGGCAGGACAGGAAGCGCAGACGCAGTGAATCGATCCGGGCCAGCACATTCTCGTCAGCACGAATGGCGTCTACCTCAGGTGTCAGGCCCGGTTCTGCCCAGTGGTTACGGGGATGATTATGGTACGGGTCTGTCAGCACCAGATCAACCGTAATACGGGTGAGTGTCTGGTTGCGGGCAAAACAGATGCGGCGGTCCATAACGGGTTCAAAAGGGGCTGCCAGCAGGGACGTGGCAAACGTGCTGTGGGCCACAAAGCGCCCAATCCGGGCAGCTATTTCCGGGTTAACCGGCCCGTTCATAAGGGCTGTGCGTAAAACGGTATGGCCAGAAAGGCTTTTGACAATCAGGATAAATTGTTCCGGGTCAAAATGTAGGCATTCTGTTGTAAGGTCTGGCACGTGGGGAAACACGTTGCGCAGATAGGCGGCTTCAAAAAAAGTGCGGTCCAGCGGCATTTTCCAGGACGGATCAACCCGAACGTGTGGAAGCGCCTGTTTCAGGCAAACCCCTCCGTTCGAGCCTTCAGCCAGAAACACCATATTCAGGTTGCCATCACTCACTTCCCGGATGGTCCATGTTTCCGGCGCGCTGCCAACGCGCGCGGCAATGGTGGGAAGAGAGGCCACATAGGATCTTACACCCTCAGCATCCAGTGTGCGGTAAGCGGTGTTCTGTGTGGTCATGGAGTCCTTGTCCTGAACATCTGATAGAAAAACAGCCGGGGAATTCCCCGGCTGGCTCACCGTATCAGACAAAAACTCTGTTTTCCAATAGTGGTATCAATCAAGGCACGATTCACGGAAGGATTTAAAGGCGCGAGCACGGTGGCTGATGGCGTTTTTCTCGGCGTCCGCCATTTCCGCAAAGGTGCGGGTTTCCCCTTCCGGCGTGAAAATGGGGTCATATCCGTGACCTTTGTCTCCCCGTGGGGGCCACGTGATCTGCCCATTGATACGCCCTTCAAAACTGCGGGTGGTGCCATCCGGAAAAGCAAGGCACAGCACGCAGATAAACCACGCATCGCGTTCGTCTTCGCCAATTCCCTCGTGAATGCGGGCCATGGCAGCGGGAAAGTCTTTATCCGGCCCGGCCCAGCGTGCGGAATAAATGCCGGGTGCTCCCCCAAGGGCGGAAACACACAGGCCGGAATCATCGGCCAGCGCGGGCAGGCCCGTGGCTTTGGCTGCGGCTACAGCCTTGAGGGCGGCGTTGCCTGCAAATGTGGTTTCCGTCTCGTCCGGTTCAGGAAGGTCAAGATCTCCGGCAGAGAGCACGGTAATGCCGAAATCAGCGAGGAGAGAGGAAAATTCAGCCAGTTTGCCTTTGTTGTGGCTGGCCAGAACCAGTTTGTCGCCAGATTTCAAAATGGGGTTTGTCATGGGGTTAGTGGCCTTCTGCTGCGTTCACTGCGGCTGTCTGGGCATCAAACAGCACGGAAACACCCTGCCGGGCGAGGCCGAACATGGCGGTGAAAGAGTCTTCCATAAAGGGAGCGTCTTCGGCTGTGGCCTGAATTTCCACAATGCGCCGGTCTGCGGTCAGTACAAAATTGGTGTCGGCTGCGGCGGCGCTGTCTTCCGCATAGTCCAGATCCAGCACGGGGCCGGCTTCCGTCAACCCGCAGGAGACAGCCGCAACCTGTCCGCGCAGGGGCAACTGGCGCAGCACATGCGCGGCCACCAATTTGCCCAGAGCCAACCGTAGCGCCACCCATGCACCGGTAATGGAGGCGCAACGGGTGCCACCATCTGCATTCAGGACGTCGCAATCCAGCGTGATGCTGATCTCACCCAGCGCGGGCAGGTCCACCACAGAACGCAGGGAGCGGCCAATCAACCGCTGGATTTCCTGTGTCCGGCCGGATTGTTTGCCCTTGGCGGCCTCTCGCGGGCCGCGCGAATGGGTGGCACGGGGCAGCATGCCATATTCGGCTGTCACCCATCCTGAACCCTTTCCGCGCAGAAAGGCCGGAACGCGGTTTTCCACACTGGCCGTACAGAGCACTTCCGTGCCGCCCACGCGGATAAGGGCGGAGCCTTCCGCATGGTGGGCAAAGCCGGTTTCAATTGTAACGGGGCGCATCTGGTCTGGCTGACGGCCGGAAGGGCGCATGAGGAAGGGCTCCTGACAAAAAACGAGGGGTCCCTGCACATAAAGGGATTTGCGCCAGAGCGGAACCGCGTGACGGTCTCCGGTTACACAGGTGCGTCGGTGCCGCGAGATGTGCGTTATGTCTGCCTGAAAGGGTCAGGAATTGCTCACTCTTGCGTTGAAGGGACTTGCTCTCTTGTCAGACGCACGCCAGATGCGCAGAAGATCAGGATATGTCTGTTTGGCCTGATTTACCGGCTGGATCATTTTGAAGGAGGAGGCCTGTCATCATGAAGCGTGGTCTGCTGCCCGTAAAATCGCCCCTGCCGCCGGAACTGGATGGCAGATCCGCCGCGATTTTGCGCGAAATTGTGGAAGAGTACGTGGCAAGCGGTGAACCCGTAGGTTCCCGTACGCTCTCACGCCGGTTGGGGTTGCCACTTTCTCCGGCGACCATTCGGAATGTCATGGCCTCATTGACGGAAGCGGGGTTGCTGTTTTCTCCCCACACCTCCGCCGGGCGTCTGCCTACGGAAAAAGGGTTGCGGCTGTTTGTGGATGGCCTGCTGCAATTTGGCTGCCTTTCAGAAGAGGAGCAAGCCGGTATTGGTCGGTCTCTGGAAGCCCGTGGGCGCTCCTTGCAGGAGACGTTGACGGAGGCATCGGCCCTGCTTTCCGGCATGTCCGATGCAGCCGGGTTGGTGGTGGCTCCCAAGGGGGAGGGCGGCATCAAGCATATTGAGTTTGTCGCACTTGGCGGCAATCGGGCGCTGGTTGTCCTTGTCGGCACTGATGGCCATGTGGAGAATCGGGTGATGGAAACCCCGGTGGGCATGCCTCCCTCGGCTCTGGTGGAAGCGGCCAATTACCTGAATGCCCGTGTTTTAGGCACAACCCTGCATGATCTGCGTGACAGGGTTGGTGCTGAAATGACGGAGAACCAGAACGCGCTGGACCAGTTGACGGCCGAGGTGGTGGAAAGTGGTCTGGCTGTGTGGGGCGGTGGCGCGGATGAACGCGGCGGCACCCTGATTATTCGCGGTCAAGGCAAGCTGCTGGCGGATGTGGATGGGCAGGAACGCCTGTTGGCCATTCAGACCCTGTTTGACCGGCTGGAAACGCAGGAAACCATGATGCGCCTGCTGGAATTGGCGGAAAATTCGGCAGGGGTGAGGATTTTTATCGGGGCGGAAAGTGGATTGTTCGGGGCCTCCGGCATGTCCATGGTCGTGGCCCCAGCCCGGAACGAGACCAATCGGATTGTAGGGGCCATTGGCGTGATTGGCCCCACGCGAATCAATTACGGTCGCATTATTCCGGTAGTGGATTATACGGCCCGTTTTCTGGGTGAAATGCTGGGCTAGATGGGGTGTTCCGGTAAAACGGAACAGTGACATTAAAGGCAAACTCCGTTGGAAAAGGCTGGTCCGGCGGGCAGATGTGTCTTTTTGCCATCATGTGGTCAATATGGCGCATGAGAAGGAAGACGGCAGCGCATGGGAATGATAAAGGACCTGCATGACACGAACTCCGTCTTCTGGTGACTCTGGGTCTTCTTCTGACAAGAAAGAAGAAAACGCTTCTTCCCGGCAGGGTGTAACGCTGCGCAGGCCACGTTTCCGCCAATGGCGGGGGCTTCTGGGCACAGTGGCTGCCGTGGGGCTTGTTGGCGTAACGGGGGCGTCCCTGCTGGTCTGGCACCAGTATGAAGGTATTGTGGCGGATCTGCCGACGGTGGAAGGGCTACGGACCTACCAGCCGCCTGTAATGAGCCGCCTTTATGCATCAGATGACAAGGTGATTGCCGAACTGGCAGATGAACGCCGGGTGTTTGTGCCGTACAGCGCTATTCCAGACCGGGTGAAAAACGCCTTTATTGCAGCGGAAGACCAGAAATTCTGGACCCATAAAGGGGTGGACCCGGTCGCGATTATACGCGCAGGTCTGACCGATCTTACTCGCGGCAAGGGACGCAGGCCTATTGGTGCGTCCACCATCACGCAGCAGGTGGCGCGCGTCATGCTGCTGGGCAGTAATGCTGTTTCCATGAAGCGCAAGGCCAAGGAAGCGTTTCTGGCCATGCGTATTGAGCAGGTGCTCCCCAAGGAGAAGATTCTCGAAATCTATCTGAACGAAATTTACATGGGCAGCGGCGCATATGGCATTGCCGCCGCCGCGCAGACATATTTCAACAAGCCGCTTGATCAGCTTGATGATGCCGAGGCGGCTTTCCTTGGTGCGCTGCCCAAATCTCCGACCAATTACAACCCGATCCGGTTTCCGGATGCCGCGCGTGGGCGACGGAACTGGGTGCTGGAGCGGATGGCCGAAACAGGCGCCATTACGCATGAGGCTGCCCGGTCAGCAGAAGCAGAACCTCTGATCCCGCACGCCTTTGTGCGCCCCGGTCCGGCTCCGGGATCTGAATGGTTTGCTGAGGAAGTGCGGCGCGAACTGCTGGAACGGTACGGACAGGACACGACGCTCCAAGGCGGGCTGGAAGTACACACCAGTCTGGACCCCGCATTGCAGCTTACGGCACAGACCACTCTGCGGCAGGGCCTGATGGCGTATGACCGGGCACATGGTGGCTGGCGTGGCCCTATCAAACATCTGGCAGAGGTCACGTCCTCTTCTTCTCAGGAGGACTGGGTGGCGGCTCTTCAGGCCGTGCCGGTGCCGCTGGGAATGCTGGATCAATGGCGGTTGGCTGTGGTGCTTGACCCTTCTCGCGGCCGGGTGGGCTGGCTTGAAGGGGGTATCATGCGGCGTGGTGCTGCCACGCAGGGCGGAACACCACAAACCGCGCAGGTGCTGGAACGTGATCTGGCATGGACGCGCCGGTTCCGCCTGTTGAGGGCGGGTGATGTGGTGATGATTGAACCTCAGGCCCAAGGGGAGCGTGTGGCGCTGATGCAGGTGCCGCATGTTGAAGGCGCTGTGGTGACCCTCAATGTGCATACCGGGCGCGTGATGGCGCTGGTGGGAGGCTGGTCTTTCCAGACATCACAGTTTGACCGTGCAACGCAGGCGCTGCGTCAGCCGGGTTCATCCTTCAAGCCGTTTGTGTATCTACAGGCCATGGAGCAGGGTATTTCTCCCTCTCAGGCCTTTGACGATTCTCCGGTTTCTTACGGGGCATGGCATCCCAACAATTATGAAAAGGATTTCTGGGGGCCAACGTCTCTGCATGATGCGTTGCGGGAATCCCGCAACCTCGTGACCATTCGGTTGGCTGCACATATCGGCATCAAGAATGTGGCTGATCTGGCAACGCGAATCGGGCTTGTGGATTCCATGCCGCACGTGCTGCCTGCGGCGCTGGGGGCCGTGGAAACCACGGTGCTGAAAGAAGCAGGGGCCTACGCCACGTTGGCTGCCGGGGGCCGGAAAGTAACCCCGACCCTGATAGATGATGTGCAGGACCGGCAGGGTAAGGTGATCTGGCGGCCGGAAGGGCTTTCTCTGGTTTCTGTCGCTGCTCAGACTGCCGCAGAGCAACAGGTTGCGGGTCATGAGAATGAGCCAGACGCCATCTTCCCTGATGGCAAGCCGGATGTCGCGCAGCCGCAGCCGCAGCCGCCAGCACCCGCGCCAGTAACCACCCCGGCACCGTCTGCCTCCGTGCAGAACAGCGCAGATCTTCCGGGTGTGGATGATCAGCCTGCCGTCAAGGATGATCGGCCGAGAGTGGCGTCAGAACAAAGCACATTCCAGATCACCACCATGTTGCAGGATGTCATCCGTCGCGGCACCGGGGTGCAGGCTGGCAAAGGGATTGATCGCCCTGTAGCGGGCAAAACCGGCACCAGCCAGAATTTCAATGATGCATGGTTTGCCGGTTACTCACCTGATCTGGTGACGGTCGTGTGGATCGGGTTCGATTCGCCTCAATCTCTGGGCAAAAATGAGACCGGGGGGGCCATTGCTGGCCCTATCTGGAACAAGATCATGAAGACCGCCTTTGAGGGGTACCCCAAGCTTGATTTCCCCGTGCCGGAGGGTGTTACGCTGGTGCGGTATGATACGGGCCGTGGTGTTGCGATTGATGCGTTCAAGCCTGATCAGATTCCGGGTGTAAGCGTCAGTCTGGCTGACAATGGCGCGTCTCAGGAACTGACGGCAGCCGATACTGGCGCTGAAAACATGCCCGATTCGGAAAGTGATATGGCCGCCGGTGGCGGGCAGCCCGGCGCGGGTGGGACTGCTGCGGGCAATAGCGCTACGCCAGCACCCGGCACACCACGCCCTGCGCAGGAGCCTTCCGGGGGTGACATTGGCATGGGCGGCCTTTATTGAGGCCGCTTACAAGAGACTGTCTGAACAGTCTCTCTGCAATTCAAGCAAGTCCTAGAAGTGATGGAGAAACGGCCTGATGTCTGCCGAGACGGAAGCCCTTAACGACCAGATCAAGCAGTCAGTGGCGCTGCTGAGGAGGCATCTTTAACTGGGATGTCGCACAGGCCAGACTGGCCGAGCTGAACAACCAGGCAGAAGATCCTGATTTATGGAATGACCCGGAAGCCGCCCAGAAGCTGATGCGTGAACGCACGCTGCTGGCTGGACAGGTAGAAGGGGTTCTGGCGCTTGAAAACAGCGTGCAGGACACTTGTGAGCTTGTTGAACTGGCCGAGGCTGAAGGGGATGCCGAAGTGGTTCAGGAAGCCATTTCAACCCTGAAGCAACTGGCGGAAGAAGCCAAGCGGCGTGAGACGGAAAGCCTGCTTTCTGGCGAGGCCGACAGCAATGACTGCTATCTGGAAGTCAATGCTGGTGCTGGCGGCACCGAGGCGCAGGACTGGGCGGAAATGATGCTGCGCATGTACACCCGCTGGGCAGAAGCCCATGGCTACAAGGTCACGCTGATGGAAAGCTCGGAAGGGGAACAGGCGGGGCTGAAATCGGCCACCATTCTGGTCTCCGGCCCCAATGCCTATGGTTGGCTGAAAACCGAAGCTGGTGTGCATCGGCTTGTGCGGATTTCTCCGTTTGATGCGGCAGCCCGACGGCAGACGTCCTTTGCCTCTGTCTGGGTCTATCCGGTTATTGATGATTCGATCGAGATTGAAGTCAATGATTCTGACCTGAAGGTGGATACGTTCCGGGCATCCGGTGCGGGCGGGCAGCACGTTAACAAAACGGATTCTGCCATCCGTATCACCCATATTCCCACCGGGATTGTGGTGGCCTGTCAGACAGACCGTTCACAGCATCGGAACCGTGCCACGGCCATGCAGATGCTGCGTGCGCGCCTGTATGAAGCCGAACTTCAGAAGCGTGAAGCCGCTGCGGCTGCCACGGAAGCTGCCAAGACCGATATCGGCTGGGGGCATCAGATTCGGTCCTACGTTCTAGCTCCTTATCAGATGGTCAAGGATCTGCGTACAGGCGTGGAAACAGGTAATCCTGATGCGGTGCTGGATGGCGCGCTGGATGACTTTATGGCGGCCGCTCTGGCCGCGCGGGTTGGCGCAACCCGGTCTGAGGCCAGTGCGTCTGCGCAATAAACTGCGCGTTTAAATAAGAAGGTTTTGTGAAAAGCGGGTGGCCTCAGGCTGGCCCGCTTTTTTTATATTTCACGCCAGAGGGAAACTCTTTCTTCATGCTGCGCGTTTAGACGCTATTTTTTTCAAAATGATAATGAAATGAAAAGGGGCATTATTTCCAAAGGATTAAGGGTTTTTGGATGAAATATGGCTTTTTTTTGCGGTTTGCAGGGTGGTGCCTAAATTTTAATCAAAACGACTTGTGTGGGGCAGCATTATTTTCGATCAAGAACATTCTTGACAGAACTGTTCTCAAATTGCCCAATCAGGATCAGGAAGATGGCAGCTATGCAGCTCTGTCAGTCTATCCAGTGCTGAGGCACGAAATGTTGGTTTGTAACCGCTGCTCTCAGGGCCCGAATATCGGGGGCGGATGCAGGCCAGCGTTTTATGGCTGGCGTGGAAGAAGGAGGATGTAGAAATATGAAGGACCGCACGCAACAGCAACGGAGACCGATGCATTACGTCGTCGGGACAGGAGCTGTTGTCGGTGTTGTTGCTCTGCTGGTAGTCATTCTGCTGCATGTATTGGCGGTTTTCGGACTGGTGCTGGGGATGGGAACATCCACGAGCGTTCCGGTGCCAAAGCCCCCAATCAAGACCAGAATTCTACCACCACCACCACCACCGCCCCC
>NZ_LHZQ01000148.1 GCF_001580915.1 Acetobacter tropicalis
TCATAAAATCAACAAGGCGTCTCACTCCGGAAGCTTACGGTTTATTTTCGAGTGAGATATGTCTGCTTTATGGAAAATTTTTAGCGAGCTTTGCGACTGACATGTAGGCGTTAGCAGAAACTCCGCTTAGCGCATGGCAAGGAGACACGCATTTTTCTCCTGCTGAACTGCCTGTCCGCTCAGTAATATGATGGCAGTCGGCCTTCATGCCCGACATTAAGGCTCATGGGACTATTTTCAAGAACGGACACTTTACCGGCATGCAACTTTGTCATGCTACTGTTCGTGAGAGCATTTGTTCTCCCAGGCGGCGAGTGGCAGATCATTCAGTTCGCGTCGTATCTCTCTCCAGCGAGGCATTTCCCGATCAAGGACTGCTGTGAAGCGGTCATCATGCTTGGGCGAGATCAGATGCGCGAGTTCATGAACGATGACGTAGTCGAGCATCCGTTCAGGCTTCTTTGCCAGTTCTGCATTCAGCCAGATTATCCGTTTGTCCGGATTGCAGCTTCCCCACTTGGTTTTCATCGGGCGTATCCCCCATTTCGTAGGTAATACATTCATCCGCCCGGCCCAAATATCTATGCGAGACTCAGCCTGCCGTCTCAGTTCGGCTTTCAGCCATGCATCCATCCAGCGACGCAGTTGCTTGGTCTCGCTGTCTCTGGGCACTTTCACGACCAAGCGGTCGTTCCTGTGACGAGAAATCCGGTGGACCTGCTTTTCCCATTCCAGAACCTCAAGCCTGAGGGGCCTCCCGAAAAGAAAGTGCGTCTCGCCCGATACAAAGCAACGGGGAGATTGACGCTCCTGTTCTCTGAACTGGGCCTGTTTGCGTTTAATCCAAGGCATTCTGGTCAGAACAGAAAGCCTTATCGCATCCGCACTTAAATGGTCGGGAGCAGCAACCCGAATCCGTCCCTCGGGAGGGTAACATCCGATATGAAGATTCTTGATCTTCTTACGCACAATCTCGACGTCAATGGCGCCGATCTGTGCAAACTCAGTATTCATTCTGGTTCTTCAGGATTTCAAAAATTTGTTCCACGATAGCGGGATCATCCAGAACCTGTTCCAGACACCGCCGGACCCTTCGTTCTCTCATGTTGTTGCCGCGCCACCCGAAGGGTGCCGTTTCCCGGACGGCCCGATCGACTTTCAGAGTAAGCGCTTCATCATTGCCGAGGTTATCAAACAAAGCCTTCTGACCCATGCTCGTGATCGAGGCTGGATAGTCCTTGCCATGTCCGGCTTTCGCATCGCGCACCAGAGCTGCGATCCGTTCGAGATATTCCGCGTATTCAATAGCTTCGTCACGTCGCTGACGGATCAGGTCGGTCAGAAGATCTGATATCCTCTCATAGAACCGCGGATTCACCGGGGTCTCTTCGATAATCAGCTTGCGAACATTGTTCTCAATCGCTTCGGCAACATTTTCATGCTTCCGTTTCGACACGGATGGCAAAGCGTTCACCGCGTCAGCACCCTTGCTTTCGACCAGATCGATCAGGCTGAGATCGTCGAGATGCGAAACCACTTCGGAATCATCTGCTCGAATGTAATTGTCGATCAGATAGCGCATCGCGGGCTCGTAGAGCTTCATGTCCACAGCATCCCCACTGTGGAGGCGGACAGCGTCCCTGATCCCGATGGCGCGTTCGACTTCACGACGGATTTCGTCGAGTTCCAGTTCGTTAAAGCTGGAGTCTTCAGGTTCGACAGCGATGTTGCCATAGGCTCGCGCGAAACGACCGGAGATCTTATAGAGCGCCTGACGTCGCCGTGCCTTTTCCTCGGCATCCGGATCGTTGTCGATGCCTTGAGGACTTGAAAAGTAAGCGTAAATTTCATTGTCGGATTTCGGTTGTTCGACACCGTCCATAAGCCCGAACCAGGCATCGCGAGCAGTACGCAGATCCTCGTCAGCCTGTTCAGCGCGGTTGGTGATCAGTCCCTCGACATCTTCCTTATCGAATGCATCAAAAGCTTCCGATGTGTAGTCATCCACGGCACTCTCGATGTTCCGGAACAGATCCTTGTAGTCGACGATGTAGCCGAAATCCTTGTCATCCCCATCCAGGCGGTTCACGCGGCAGATCGCCTGAAAGAGCCCATGATCGCGCATCTGTTTGTCGATATAGATGTAAGTAGCCGTTGGAGCATCGAAGCCAGTCAGAAGACGGCTGACAACGATCAGCAGTTTCATGCGGCCCGGTTCTTTCTTAAACAGCCGCAGCGCTTCTTTCTCGTAATCCTCTTCCGAGGTCGTACCGAGAAGGTCTGTGTAGACCCGGTGAACATACTGCTTTTCAGTCTCGCCCATTCCGGTCTCTTCGCCGGTGAGCTCCGGGGCCGCCCGCTTGTAAGAGGTCACAATGGCGCATTTTTCAGCGAGCACCGAACCCGAATTCCGGAATATCTCAAAGAACTTGCAGGCTTCAGGAATTGATCCTGCCACAAGCATGGCATTGCCCATACCCGCTTTAAGGCGCGGTTTCATCTCCATATCGAGGATAATGTCATTGGCAATCTGATCCAACCGTGAGCGGCTCGACAGAACGCGCTGCAGTGTACCCCAGCGTTGCTTTAAGGTTGCTTTAGCGACGGGAGTCAGTCCCCTGGTCCTAGCCTCGAACCAGGCATCAATTTTGGTGGGGGCGCTGATCCTCTGGTCAATGTCCCGTGCCTCATAGCGCAGATCCAGTACCACCCGATCCGCAACAGCTTCATCGAACCGATAAGGCTTGCCGATATAGGGACCGAACGTCTCAAGCGAGGTTTCCTTGTCCGACCGCAGCAACGGTGTACCCGTGAAACCGATAAACATGGCGTTTGGCAGCACCTGCCGCATGGCGCGGGCCAGTTTGCCCGACTGGGTACGGTGCGCCTCATCAATGAAGACATAGAAATCGCCGACCGGAGCGCCGATCTTTGCACTCTGGATGTCCGCCACCATATCAGCCAGTTCGCCTTCCTCGCGCTTGCCGAATTTGTGGATCAGTGAGCAAATCACACGATCAGTCGGATCCGCCAGCGCCGCCATCAGATCATTTCCAGATCGCGCGCGGCGTACCTTGTCCCCGGTGTTGCCAAACACCTCCTTGATCTGACCATCCAGTTCCCTACGGTCTGTCACAATCAGAATGCGCGCATCAGGCAGCGTTTCTCTGATCCAGCGGGCCAGCATCACCATAATCAGGCTCTTGCCCGAGCCTTGTGTCTGCCAGATGATTCCGCCCTCATGGGCGCGTACTCGCTCCTGCGCGGCCTTCACTCCGAAATACTGGTTCGGCCGCGCGATCTTCTTGATACCTGCATCAAACAGGGTGAAGTCGTGCATCAGTTCCAGAAAACGGGCCGGGACCATCATCTGGGTAACATCTCGGTCGAGCGGACCGGTGATCGCGCGCTCCTCCTTCCACGCCAGCCAGTAGGGCTGTGGCGTCTGGATCGGGGCATAACGCAATCCCTCGCTGTCATTCCCGGCGAAAGTGATCTGCACGGTGGTGAAGAAATGCCGGATAAATTCAGGCCGCTGGTTATCCAGCGTCTGACGAATACCTTCGCCCACACTTACAGTCGATTTCTTCAGTTCCACCACGCCGAGCGCAATACCGTTAACGTAGAGCACCAGATCGGGACGCTTGTTCCAGGCTCTGGCGTCCTTGCCTTTAATTGATACTTCTTCAGCGACACCGAGATCATTGGCAGTCGGATCAACCCAGTTGATGAAACGGACGGTGATCGGAGCCTCACCTGGACCAGGCACGATGGCCACACCGTAACGGAGCAACTCATAGAAGCTCTGATTGGCCTCGTAGAGCTTTGTGCCTTCCATTCGCGCCTCGCGCTCAAGGCGCGCAATGGCCTGCGTGACAACATCGGGCGCATAACCGCGTTTGAGGAGCCAGGGGCGCAGCAGTTCCGTCTCGATGTTGGCGTTGCCCTCCCGTTTCTGCCAGTTATCAAGGTAACGCCAACCTAGGCCACCAATGTTGCCGGATTTATCCCCGCAAAGCAGGTCGATGACCCGGTTCTGGGCCTTACGTTCTGCTTCGCCAATGGTGCTCATGAGGAAATCTCCGTATCTTGAAAATGTGTTCTTTTGAAAAATATCGTCAGACCAACCTGATCCGTCCGGTCAGTAGGTTCTGCATCATGCCTTCTTTTATAGCCCGCGCCTTTTCCAGACGAGTTTCGAGAGCTTGGATTTCAGAATTCATGTCATTCAGAATACCTGCGATTGCAATTTGCTCATTAGTGCTGGAGGGTACACAAACGTGATATTTACGGAGTTGGCTCATTCCAATTTCCAAGAATGTACTTCCTGAGCAAAGCTCAATGAATCCAATTTTCTGAGCGCTGAGTAAGTAGAATAAGAAATCCCGATCTATTCCTGGTCGAGGAATAAAATTTTTAAATCCTTGGTTGGTCGACATCGGGGTCATCGCAATAGCACACTCCCCAATAGTTGCTCTGCTTGTCATCACAATAGTGCCTGCTGGCAGAAGTTCAGCCGCTGATTTTCGCAATCCCAATTCAGTAATGTGCCGGGAAGTCTGCGAGAGAAAGCGATTACTTTTCAATGCCGTGATATCAGTCGGTGTGCACCATGCGATGTTTCCATCCCACAATTCTAAGTTGGTCGTGCTTGGAGTGCCTCCTGAACGGATCTCTGCAAGTTCAGGAAGAACCTTCTTTACCCACGGGTCCGAAAACCCCGGAAGGCGACGACGCTCGGGGTTTAAGAGTTCCTGCATCGCACCCTGCTTGATGAGCCGCTTCTTAGCGATCAACCGCTCCAGCCCCTCAATCAGCGCATCCGCATCCGAAAGCGCCTCGGCAATGGCTTTTTGTTCAAGCTTGCCGGGAAGTGCGACTTTGATCTTTGAAAGGCTCTGCTGACCGATGTTCGCTCGAATGCCGCCTTGGCCCGCCGCTATGATCTGCTCGCGGACAATCTTGGACCGCAGTCCATACCCGGCGAAAACCGGGTCAAGTGCATCTGAGATTGGCTTGCCTCGAAGCACGAAGCCGCCGAAGAGAATGGGTTCGTCATCAAGATACACAGACGCCAACCCAACTTCCTCTTGAGTTTCAGAGGTCCGGTTGAACAGAAGATCGCCTTTCTGCACAAGGTAGCGATTGGTTTCCGATACCGAGGTGATGACACGACCAGGGATCATGTTAGCGAAAAGATGACTGTGAGTAATGACTTCTAAAACATTTGCGAACCGCAAGCCGCGTCCATAAGCAGATTTGTCGCTGTTGAGCCCATTCTGAAACTTCATCAGTTGACTCAATTGAACAAGAGACCAGCCTTTAGGAAGGTTTGTTCCAGTAGGCATTACGCAAATCCCATTGCGCATAGGTGATCGCTAACCTTGCTGTCGAATTTGCGGCAACTATCCACTATCTCTGGCAGCGTGTGGCTATATCGCGCAGTCAGCACCCGTACCCGCGCAGTTAGTTGCTCCGTCCGCGCCACGATTTCGGTATCGACCAGTTTAGCAATGTCGGTCAGCCATTTGTCATCTATGACCAGCGTACGAATCTCATCTTCGGTCAATTCGGAGTATTTCTTAAACGTAGCTTCGGTTAGCGCCTCTTCAGCCTCTTTGCAGGCTTTTTTCGCAGCGGTCTCAGCCGTCATCAGCTTCGCCACCTTTTTCAGAAGCTTTAATTCTTCTGGCTCGACTGTGGGGTCCTTCATGCGTGCCTTGACCGAGGCTGTGGTCAGCTTGTCTGCCTCGGTCAGCGCATCGGCCAGAAGGCCGCCTTCAGCTCCATGTTCTTCGACCAGTTCTTCGATTGCACGTCCCAGATCCTCGGCCTTTGCCTGTGCGTCATCAATGGCCTGCTGCAAGTCGGGGAAAAAGCGGGCAATGATCAGCCGGGGCGGAATCACATCGGCCACGAGACGCACCCTGTTCACAGTCAGATCGGCCTCTTCCAGCCATTTAACCTTGCCCTTATCATCAGTCTCTTTCCGGGCCTCCCGCAGTTCTTTTGCTGCTTGCCAGCTGTCCTGAGTAATAATGAAGACATCGTCCTGCATGGTATCGGCCCAGTAGGACATGAGCCGCTGATAGGCTTCATACGGGTCGATCAACGGTGCCTCGGCAAAGCGGCTCAGCATGTCCTCGGCGATGGTATGGATCAGGCTTTTGGGCTTATCATCGACCTGTATCTTGTCCATCAGTGGCGCATTCGCCTCAGTCCAGCCATCAAGAATGGTGTGGATACAGGTCTGGAAGGCCGAAAACTCGGGGTGGTTGCGAATGGTGGAGCGGACCTCCTCGGGTTCGACCAGGGGATCAGAATAACCCGGACGCGAGTTCGGTCCGAAGAGCGTGCTGCGGAGACCGGGCATCACCTTCCAGAACTCCGAGAGTCCATCGATATCGCGGTTCGGAACACCTCCCTTCAGGTGCGCCTCAATGTCCTGCAGATCTTCGGGGTCGGGGTTGGGGATATAGCGCGGGATATTCAGGTTGAAATCATTACGGACGATTTTAGTGTAAGGAATGAGACGGGAATAGCCGCAAATCTTTGCCTGTCGAGTATAGGCATCGATAATCTTATGAATATCACGCTCACGCAGGCGATTCTTGTTGCCGTCTTTAATGAAACAGCGAGAAGCGTCGATCATGAAAACCGGACGCTTGGCACAAGCCTCGGATTTGTCGAGTACGATGATCGATGCAGGAATACCGGTGCCATAGAAGAGATTGGCCGGTAGTCCGATGATCGCCTTGATATAGCCGCGCTTGAGGATCTTCTCTCGCAGTTCGGCTTCCTTGTTTCCACGGAAAAGCACGCCATGAGGCAGAATCACTGCTCCGGAACCGGTGGATTTCATGGAACTGAGAACATGCAGAAGGAACGCAAAGTCACCATTTTTTTCTGGTGGCATGCCGAGATCGAACCGTCCGAACTCCTTATCGCCGGTCAGTCCCGAACGCCAGGCTTTGGTAGAGAAAGGCGGGTTGGCTACGACGAAGTCGAAGGTCAGAAGCCTTGTCTCATCCTTGGGATCCGTGAACTGCGGTTCAGCCATGACATCGCCTTGAGCGATCTCGGCATCCTCGCGCCCGTGCATGATCATGTTCATCTTGGCGAGGCCGCGGGTCGTGATATCAAATTCCTGACCGTAGATGGTCAGGTCGACACTGGCGGCATCGGCGGCCTTGAGCAACAGAGAGCCTGAACCGCATGTAGGATCATAGACGGTCTGCTTCGGGCTGGTGGCGCGGTTGACGCCAGCGACGGCAGCAACAACGCGCGAAACCTCGGCTGGCGTGTAGAACTGCCCCTTGCTCTTGCCAGATTCAGCCGCAAAGTTCCGCATGAGATATTCGTAAGCGTCACCCAAAATGTCATCGCCGTCGGCACGATTGCGGCTGAAATTCAGTTCCTCACGGCTGAAGATATCGATGAGCGAGGTCAACGTATTGACCATCTTCGCACCGCGCCCGAATTTTTCGGTATCATTGAAATAGGCGCGATCAATAACGTTTTTGAGGTCGTTTGCCTCAGCGATGCCGGCAATGGCTTTGTCGATACCTTCACCTATATCCTTAGTACCGCGTAATTTGCGGATATCGTCAAAGGAGCAACCTTTGGGGACTTCGATCAGCGCATCTGGTTGGCCAGCCCGGTCGGAAACATATTTCACGAACAGGAGGGTCAGGATGTAGTCTTTGTAGAGCGAAGCATCCATACCGCCCCGCAGCTGGTCGCAGCTATCCCACAGGGACCGGTAAATATCGCTCTTTTTGATTGCCATGGTGTTCCAGATCTTCGTCAGTCAGCTTCAGGTATCCCGTCGTGCGAGACACTTTCGAGTTTACCGCCTTATTGTGACATGGAACATAGCCGATCTGACAATGTATGAATAAGCGCCGCCAAGACATGCATTGGCCAGTCGCTTTCCAAGCGTAAATCATGCCAGAAATTACCCGACCGTCCGTTTTTCAATTAAAGGAGACTTTCTGCCCCTCCGTCCGACTCCCCATTCCATCGCGGAGAGGGGAACCCCTCACCCTCACTCACAGCCTCCCGATCTCCCGGCATATCTGCAACAGCCCTGCCATCCTCTGCTGAAGCACGGCGCCGAGGACCATCACTCCCTCCAGCAACCTGGCTCCCTCACTATCAGCCTTCAGGCTTTCCAGCCGCCCGCGCAGCAAGGCGTGCTCGATTTCGATCAGACGCAGCACGTCGTGCAGCCCGGCATGGAGGTCCTCAAGACCGGGAGTATGTGCGGGCGGTGGCAGGAGCGGATCTTCAGGCATGATAATCCCTTCGACAGAACGCCGTTTCTGTGCGAGGATCTGACCATGATGAGTGACGGGTCCCGCAACATTACGATTCACACAACTACGCTTTTCCGACTTACATATCAAGCGGGAAACCGTATAACATCCTCATTTTGTGATGAGGACAGAATACGTGGCACGCAAACGCAGACAGAAGCGCACGCTCATGGATGAACAGATCCGCCTGATGCGCGAGCGTGGCGAGCGTCTCCGTGAAGCTGCCCAGAGCATCGGCATCACCCATGCCGCAAAGGCGGCTGGCGTCCCCTATACAACCCTGCGGGATTATATGAACGGCGGAGAAATGAAGTTCTCCGCCATCTCCTCACTGGCCCGCGTCTGTGGCGTCTCTCTGGACTGGCTGGCCTTTGGCAACGGCACCGGTCCCGGAACTGACAGTCCGGACGGAACAGCCAGCACCACCCGGCAGATCGTCATTCCCTGGCACGACAATCACGAGGACGGCCTGCGGGTCGGACGCGACTGGCTGCAGAGCGCCATCCCGCGTGATCTTTCGGCCCTCTGCCTGATGACCAGCGAGGGCGATGCGATGGAGCCCACGCTGGCCTCAGGCGACCTGGTGATCGTCGACCGCAGTGTGACAACCGTCACGGCCAGCGCCCTCTATGCGCTGGAAAGCAGCGGCACGCTGATGATCCGGCGCCTCGATCCCCGTCTGGGTGGTGGTGTGCGGGTCATAGCCGACAACCACCGCTACCCGCCACAGGATATCGAAGAAAACAGACTGGACTGCTTCCGGCTTCTGGGCGAAGTTGTGTGGACCGGTGGCGTGCCCAGACCGTAATGGTCTGGCTTTAAACGACCGGCGAAAAGCCAATTGTCATGAAATACGATATTTCGTATTGACGCCAGGCGATATCTCGTAAATTATCTCTCCCATCAGGCACGCAGGGGCGGCGCTTTCCGCCCTTCTGCCATAGGGAGGTCATGATGGTGTCTCTGTCAGTTTTCGATCGCATACCCTGTCGGATCGCGTCGTTCAGCGTGCTTCCTGTCCGTTATGGCGCAGGAGCATCCTGATATGCTGCTTCTGACAGCCCTTGTCTTCGTCGGCGTGGTGGGCGGGATCCTCCTGCTGGTGTACCTGAATAAAATCTGCGACTGGCTCGTCACGCGTGATGTCCTCTCTCCGAGCCTCATCATGCTCTGCACCTATCTGGCGTGCATGTTTCTGTTCCACCGTCATGACTGACCGGGAGAGCACGATGCCCCTCAATGACACCATTCTGCAGGCCGGTGAGAGCAGCGTCGATAAAAAGGCTGCCCGTCTTGCCGCCTATGAAGAAGAATATGGCGCGGAAGAAGCCGCAAACCGCAAGGAACTTCGTGACATGACGTTGTTCTGTGCCTGTGTCTGCGCCCTCTGCGGGATCGTCATATCGATCCCCTTTCATCCGGTCATCGTGTTCTGTTTCGGGCTTGCCGCGTGGGTCTATCCCCGCAGGCCGATGCTGGAAAAATGCAGGACCGCAGAAGAACGGCGGAAGTTCTACGGGATCGACTGAATATGACCGATTCAGAAACCCCTTTACTGACGAAATCAAATAAAGCCGCCTGAATACAGTCGGTGAGACAGAAGAATATCCGACTGTCTTCAATAGCTGATCTTTCCATCATCTCACAAAAAAGGAAAATGCCTCCATGTCCTCACGCTCGCTCAAAATGCTCGGCGGTGCTGTTTCCCTGACAGCCATGATCCTGCTGTCCGGCTGCGCCACGGAAGGCAACGAAAGCCTCAAGAACGAAACAGTGACTTCCATCGACCAGAAGATTCAGGATGGTGTCACGACAAAAGCCCAGATCCGGGCCCTGTTCGGCGATCCCCGTGAAAGCTCGTTTACCGACAGCGGCCACGAACAGTGGCGCTACTCCTTCACCAACGCCTCATCGGACGCGGCGAACTTCATTCCGCTGTATGGCGATCTCCATCAGGGCACACATGGCACCGAGAAAACCCTGACCATTCTCTTTAACGGTGACGTCGTCTGGCATCACACGATGAATGCCTCGGCGGTCAAAACCGGAAGCGGCGTCTTCTGAGCCCGTATCCGGCCTTTCGGATGCCGGGTGACATCTGCTTCCCTGAAGGGTTTCGGGCGCCGCGAGGCGTACGAA
>NZ_LHZQ01000121.1 GCF_001580915.1 Acetobacter tropicalis
CTCATTCAATGCCCCACTAAAAATGGGGGGATTACCAGACCATCAACTCCCGGAAGTCTGCGATCGAGAATAATGCAATCCCACTGCTCATCTAGAGCCAGATCACACCCCTGATTTCCATTAGCAACCGCCTTAATTTCCATATGCGCAAACATAGGAGAGGCCTTGATATAAGCGGCAGTCTCACAATCGTCCTCAACCAGTAGAATACGAGGAGCAGTCTCCTGACGATCAGCCATCATGAGCCCCCTTCCTTATTATACCTAACAGGTTCGATAAAATGCGTTGTGGTTCGAATGGAAACTTATCAAGAACTAAATATAGAATCGGGGTCGTATAAAGCGTCAGAGCCTGACTCACGACGAGGCCCCCAAGGATCGTGATACCAAGCGGCAAACGGAGTTCCGCACCGTATCCATGACCGAACAGCAACGGCAAAGCGCCAAACGCGGCGGCAAAAGTCGTCATCAGGATAGGCCGAAAACGACAAGAACACGCCTGACGAATAGCGTCCTCTGGGCTAAGACCTGATCGCTCGGCAGCAATAGCAAAATCAATCAGCATGATAGCATTCTTTTTAACGATACCAACAAGCAGAAGCAGTCCAATCATCGCCATGAGAGAAAACTCTTCGCCACAGGCCCACAGACCAAGCATCGCGCCAACACCGGCTGATGGTAAGGTGGACAGCACGGTAATCGGGTGGACAAAGCTTTCATACAGTATACCCAGAATGATGTAGATCCCCAGAACAGCGCCCCCGATCAATAACGGCTGATTGTTAGCTGAATTGCGTAACTGTGCTGCGTTGCCTGCGTAGTCCCCCTGAATTGACGCTGGAAGTCTGGCCTGAGCAACGACGCGATCGACTGTCTTCATCGCCTGATTTAAAGATACGCCTGGCGGAAGGTTAAAAGAAATTGTTGCAGCGATTGCCTGACCTGCGTGATTAACAGCAAGCGCAGTCTTATTCATTTTGCGGGTCGTCACGACAGAGAGAGGAACCATGGTTTCATGGACCGTCGAAACCGCTGATCCTGATGACGCGGAAGAGCCCCCCGCCAGACTATTGGCAATCTGGTTTGACATGCTCTGCCTGCTGACACTGTTTGTCGATCCTGATGTCTGTCCCTGCTGAACCCTGATGAGATTGGACTGGGCTGCACCGCTGGCGCTTCCCCCAGAGGTGCTCACCCACGTCTGCATAAGTGACTCTGGCGATTGCCAGAAGCGTGGCGACACTTCCATGATCACACGATACTGATTGAGGGGGTTGTAGATGACAGAAACCGCCCTTTGCCCATAGGCGTCATAAAGAACATTGCTGACCAGTTGAGGCGTGATTTGCACACGCGCAGCGGCGTCACGCACAATCCGCACATCCATACTGTCACCCCCCAGCAAGACGTCCGAGGAGACATCCATTAGTGTTTTCTCCCCGCCCAGCTGCGTCACAAGCTTCTGGGTGTAACGATAGAGTTCCTGTGGGTCATTACCCTGAAGACTATATTGATACGCCGCATTGCTCGGACGCGCACCGATCCGGATAGCTCCACGCTGAAGCGCAAAAAAGCGTGCATCTTTTAAAACGCGGGTGCGTTGACCCAGCCGACTGATCGTTGAGGCCACGGTATCGCTTCGCTCAGCCTTATCTGTCAGGCGGATGAAAATATTACCCTGATTGGAAGATCCTCGTCCGCCGAGGAAGCCTGCAACACCCGCAACATCCGGATCCTGCAGGAGTATGCTCTGAACAGTTTCCATATCGTGCGCCATGGCCTGAAAGGAAATTGTCTCATTCCCCATGACACGACCAAGAAGCATTCCGGTATCCTCGTCAGGAAACAGCCCCTGAGGAAGCCCCTGATACAGCGCCACTGTCACGCCTAGTGAGAGAGGAAGAGAGAGCAGGACGACCGTCGGGTGCCCTAACGCGACCTCCAGAGTGCGCTGGTAGATGTTCTGCGTCTGCTCATGCCACCGCTCAAGAATGCGGGTGAAAGCATTCTCCGCCGCATGTGTTCCCAGTCTGGCGCACAGCATGGGAGTGAGGCTGAGCGATAAAATTGCTGAAACGCATAGGGTCAATGCGACCGTGATGGCAAATTCGTGAAACAGCCGTCCGGTCAGACCGCCCATCAGCAGGATCGGTAAAAAGACCACGATAAGCGACGCAGTGATTGAGATAATCGTAAACCGCACCTCCTTGGCTCCCTGCCTCGCGGCATCCAGAGGTGGCAGACCCTCGTCAGCATAACGCGCGATGTTTTCAGCAACAACAATGGCATCATCCACAACGAAGCCTGTCGCAATTGTCAGAGCCATGAGGGACATAGTGTCGAGGCCGTAACCAAATAGCCACAGAAAACCAAGCGTTCCGAGAAGGGACGCCGGAATGACAACGGCAGGAACTACGACGATGCGTGGAGAACCGAGAAAAAGCAGGACGATCGCGATCACAAGAACAACAGAAACTCCCAGCGTCAGACGGGTATCTGCGAGAGAGGCCCGGATAATCTCTGACCGATCCATAACAGTGGCAAGCCTCGTTCCTGGCGCAAGACTGCTTTGAATGACCCCGTATTCGCTATGAAACTGATCTATTGCTGCAACAGCGTTAGCACTGGCCTGCATGTAGACTTGCGCAATAATCGCTGGCTTACCGTTATAGTAACCGGCATTGCGCACATCTTCCACGCTATCAATAATAGTCGCCACATCAGTGAGATAAATTGGTCTGCCGTTACGCCACGCGACAACTAGCCTCTGATAATCTGCCGCACAATGTATCTGGTCATTGGTTACAATCTGAAATCTCTGCCCAGCAGTATCGATATAGCCTTTTGGTGTGTGTGCATTGGCTGAAGCCAGTGCAGCACGGACATCTTCAAAGCCAAGTCCATATTTGTATAATATGAGCGGATTAATCTCGACACGCACGGCTGGCAGAGCACTGCCGCTGATCTGCACAAGGCCCACGCCGTGAATCTGTGAAAGGCGCGGAAGCAGGTTATTGGTTGCCTGATCATACAACATCGGCAGAGTATGAGTATCTGAAGCCAGAGCGAGGATCAGCGCTGGAGGATCGTTCGGGTTGGCTTTGGAATAGGTTGGGTTCTGCCGCAACGTCTTGGGCAGATCGACACGCGCTGCCTGAATAGCCGCGGCGACATCCCGCGCTGCGCCGTTAATGTCACGCGAGAGCGCAAACTGAAGCGTCACACGCAGCATCCCGTTGCTGGACTGAGACGTCATTTCCTGAAGTCCGGCAATGGTGCCGAGATGACGTTCCAGAGGCTCAGCAATGGAGCTGGCAATCTGCTCTGGCGTTCCGCCGGGCTGGGACGCTTGTACCTGAATGACCGGGAAATCAATATTCGGCAAATCTGACACAGGAAGCATGAGATACCCCATGAGTCCAAACAGGCAGAGAGAGACCGTCATTAAAATTGTAGCAACCGGTCTGGATATAAACCAATCCGTCATACTGGTGGGCGTTTCAGTTCAACATGATGAAGATCCTCACAGGGATCGGCGCATTACCGTTATTGAACTCGCGTCAGAGGGCAAGATATAGTAGCTCACGTTGGGAATTATTAATAGATCTACCATTTCCATAAATACGAATACACACTATATTTAGGGTAATAAATAAGAAAAATTCATATAGACGTTTTATGAGAGCAGAAAATTATGTTTTTTCGACTTTTTGTAGGTGTTATTATGTTTTTTTTATGGATTCAAGATCTCCGAAATCGAAAGTCGTAACAATAATTCATATGCACAAACGTAGCTGCTATTGGAACACCTGACATGATTTTTGGGTTTGTTGCTTTGTTCATGATCTCGATCGCCGCATTTGCGGTCAGCGCTGTCTCGGGTGGAGGGGCTGGTCTCATCATGATGCCTGTGCTGGGATTACTACTTACAGCCGATCATGTACCTGCCGCACTCTCTATCGGCACGGCTGCCAGTTCGATGTCCCGCATTGCTCTTTTTTTTCAAACCATTCAATGGCAAATCGTATTGCGTTTCGTGCCCTTGGCTCTACCAGCAGCGTGGGCGGGTATTCTACTCCTAAAACATATCCAGCCAGCCTATCTGGACTTTTTTCTCGGATTATTCTTGTTAGGTAATCTCCCACTCATGCTTCATCGCCACAAGGCAGACGATAAAATTTCAGAACCATGTAGTATAACATGGCTGCCGATAATCGGTGCCTTGGCCGGATTCATCTCGGGCTTCACTGGAGCGGTTGGATTATTGTTTAATGGCTTCTACCATCGTCTGGGCTTACGTAAGGAGGAGATTGTTGCAACTCGCGCGGCCAACGACATCCTGCTTCACCTCGTAAAAGTAGGTCTTTATACATTTTATGGGCTGGTCGACCAAAACACCGTTGCCGCAGGCATTATTGTCGCAGTTGCTGCTCTGGCGTCTTCTTTCATCATGAAAGCATCGCTACATCTTATTCCTGACAGCTTCTTCCGACAAATAGGACATGGTGCAGCTGTGGTTGCTGGCATCGCAATGATAAGCTTAGCAGGTAGCCAGATTACTTCGCAAAATCATATAAAATTTCGTTTCATCCAGAATAGTAAACAAGTAGAACTTGCTGTGGACTGGAAACAACATCAACTATCGATAGAACTAGAAAACCCGACAGAGTTGGAGATGAGCCACACCTTAAAATCGCAAGACGCTTCTGTCGAAAACATTGCTTCAGTTCTTCATTTTTCTCCCACTCGTGGCCTATACGTAACTTACCTAGAGCGTGTCGTCAGTTAAG
>NZ_LHZQ01000060.1 GCF_001580915.1 Acetobacter tropicalis
GAGCTGGTTTCAAAACCAGGGGGTTTTTAGAACCCTCCACGTCAGCACCATCATGGGCAGACTAGAAAAAATGGGTGTAATCAGTCGCGAACGAAGGAAAATTGAAGAAATGCAGGATCGAGGCGTAGCTGTGTATTTTATCAAGCCGTATTTGACATGCACTCGCCGGACACTCACAAAACACAGGTAGCCAAAACCCCTTTAACCATGCAGTTAGAACTACTTCAATATAGGAAAATATAAAAATTATGCTAATACCTTATCCTAATATTAACCCTGTTTTTTTCTCTATACTTGGAATTCCTATTCGCTGGTACGGAATATCTTATATTGCTGGAATTCTATTTTCTTTGGAATTTAGCAAAAAAATAATGAAAACAAATCCATTCATAATGAGTGAAGAAAAAGTTGATGAATTATATATTTATGGATTTTGGGGAGTATTGTTAGGAGGCAGAATAGGATATATACTATTTTACGATTTATATAATTATACAAATAATCCAATAGGAATAATTAAAATATGGCATGGCGGAATGTCTTCGCATTGTGGATTTATTGGTGTAACTATCGCTATTTGTTATTTTTCTATAAAAAATAATTTTAAAATACTTTCGATATCCGACAGGATACTGGTTTCTGTGCCTGTCGGGCTTGGTTTGGGACGATTAGCTAATTTTGTAAATCAAGAACTAATAGGAAGAATAGCATCGGAAGATGCCTTATTTAAAATAATATATCCGAATTATGGGCTTCCAGCACGATATCCATCAGAGCTTTTTGAAGCATTTGGAGAGGGTTTGTTTTTATTTATTATTATGTTTTCTATATTCAAATTTCATTACATAAGAATTAGAAGGGGTGTACTAACAGGCGTATTCTTGTTTGCATACGGGTTAGTTAGAGTAATTTGCGAAAATTTTAGGCAACCCGACAGCCAAGTAGGCTTTCTCTATGATGGAATAACAATGGGCCAAATTCTATCCGTACCATTATGCCTTACAGGATTAACTATCATTGCAATCTCTACAATCAAACATAACCAATCCACTTTAAAAGTTATGGATAAGTTATGAAATTAATAATGGAGAGGGTACGAAAACCCTCTTTTTAATCAATTTGAAATTATAATCCATTGATATTATTGCATAACATAAATATAAACAAGTGTTTTTAGAGGTAAATGATCATTTTTATTATTAAAATATGCAATATGCTATATTATATATAATAAATCGATTTAATTCTGTATAAACTGGAGGGTTCTAAAAACCCCCTGGTTTTGAAACCAGCTC
>NZ_LHZQ01000132.1 GCF_001580915.1 Acetobacter tropicalis
TCTACAAAACCTTGGGACGGAAGCATGGCGAAACATGGGTGAAGTGGTTTCGGCGAATAAGGAACGATGGTCGCTCCTTGAGATTCGAGAAAAATGGGGAAATCAACTATCTTCGAGTCTATTCACTGATAGATCGGAGAAAGTCTGACATTCCCATGAACGTGGATAAAAAGCCCAACCTCTTCAATTTTGATGGACGGTCTGAGCTTCTAACGCGTTTAGGTGCGAATCGGTGTGAATACTGCGGCGATGAAAACGGGCCTTTTGAGATCCATCATGTCAGAAAACTGAAGGATGTCTCAAAGGGGACAGAAAAGTGGAAGCAACTGATGATTCAGCGGAAACGCAAGACATTGGTGCTTTGCAAAACCTGTCACACCGACCTTCATCGTGGAACATTGCCAGATAATCGCTTTGCTGCTTAATGCTGCAAATGGAGAGCCGGATGCGGCGAAAACTGCAAGTCCGGTTCGGAGGGGGGATAACGGGAAACCCTCATGGGACCACGTATCCTACCCTACGTCCGGACACCCGGAGGCCCGCCCGTATGAGGCGAGCGGGCTTCTGATGTGACTCGTTTTGACCTGATGGACGCATCCCTTCCCCGCTGGCAGACAGTGCTGGCAAAAAGCCTGACACTCACCGGCACGGCCTGCACCCTGCTGCTGCCCCTGCTGATGTTTTACAGTCGGGCGCTCAGCGATATTGCTGCAACGCTTATTGGCGTTTTCTTTCTGATTTATTCTGGCCTGACGCGGGACTGGCAATGGCTTCGCAAGCCATGGATCATTCCCGCCGCCCTGTTCTGTGGGCTGTGCCTGATCTCTTCGGTGCATGTTGGACTCAAGGGAGCCTGGACACAGGCCCTGTGTCTGCCGCGCCTGTTTTTGCTGGCCGCCGCCACCCAGAACTGGATTCTCGCCCGCCAGACTCGGCGCATAGCCTTGGGGGGCGTATTTTTCCTGCTGGCCCTATGGCTTATGAGCCAGTGCTGGGAACAATATCTGACGGGCACCAACCTGATGGGAGCCCCCCGATGGGGAGACGGCTCCCTGACCGGCCCCTTTGTTAAGCCCCGGGCGGGCTTTACCTTCCTGATGTTGTTCTTTCCCGGCATCATGCCCGTGGTGCTGCATGCCCTGCACAGTAAAAACCGTGGAGCGTGGGTTGGTGGCTGCGTGCTGCTGCTATTTTCGGCCCTGACCATGGTGCTGATTGGCCAGCGCATGAGCAATGTTCTGTTGCTGTTTGGCCTGTTTCTGACCGCCTTGCTGGTGCGGCAGTTCCGGTGGCCGTTTGTCGCGTTGCTGGCGTGCGTTGCTGCGGCCCTTGCCAGCCTGCCTGTTATCTCCCCGCCCACCTATGCCAAACTGGTGCTGAAATTTTCCAATCAGCTCCAGCATTTTGCCACCAGTGATTACGGGCAGCTCTTTACCAAGGCCAGCATCATGGTGCTCAACCACCCATGGCTCGGGCTGGGCGTGGATGGGTTTCGTAATTTCTGTCAGTTGGGCATGCATAGCGCTGGTATTTCTGCGCTCGCGCTTCCGCCGCTTGATAGCCCGGCAGGAACTGGATGCAATATTCACCCCCACAACTACTATCTTCAGGTTGCCACAACGGCGGGCCTTCTGGGCCTTGCTGCTTTTGCCGCTACGGTGGTGTGCTGGCTGAGGGCTGGCGCACGGCATCTTTCCCCCACCCGCGCTCCCCAACAGGCCATGCTGTTTGTGATGTGCTGCACCGTCTTGTGGCCCATAGCCTCCACCAGCGCCCTGTTCTCCTTCCCTACTGCGGGGTGGGTCTTTCTGTTTGCCGGATGGCTGATGGCAGCCGCGCAGAACGCGGCCCCCTGCGCAAAAACGTGACCGTGCCCAATGATCCGCACGTACGGACCAAATAATCCGTTCCCATAACTGGTAAGCATTGGCCGAATTCTTGAACTATGGCGCATAGTTACCGGGCAGCCCTCCGCTTTTCTTGGCTCTTGCCTCCATTATCTTCTTGGCGTTCCGGGCAGCCCCCGTTATAAGCCGCGTCATTCTTTCAAGGCAGGATTCCTGTCATTGCAAAGGCTGACACTGACTATGATCACTCTACCGCCGGACTACCGCCCGTCAGACGACGAGGAGTTCATGAACCCTCTTCAGACGGAGTATTTCAGGCAGAAGCTTCTCAAGTGGCGTGCCGAACTCCTCAAAGAGGCAGGAGATACTCTTGCCAGCCTTTCCGAAGGCGGGATTCATGAAGCAGACATCACAGACCGCGCCAGCGTGGAAACAGACCGCGCGCTGGAACTGCGCACCCGTGACCGTGCCCGCAAGCTGATTGGCAAGATCAACCTTGCTCTGCAGCGTGTTGAAAACGGCAGTTACGGCTACTGTGAAGAAACAGGGGAACCCATTGCCCTGCGCCGTCTGGAAGCCCGCCCGATTGCGACCCTCTCCATTGAGGCGCAGGAACAGCATGAACGGATGGAAAAAACCCACCGTGATGATTAATTCCGCTTTTTAAGCGGAAACAGACTTGCGGCGTTGCGCGTGAAACGCTAGAACGCCGCCAACGTCGCTGCTGTAGCTCAGTGGTAGAGCACTCCCTTGGTAAGGGAGAGGTCGACAGTTCAATCCTGTCCAGCAGCACCAGTTCTCTCCACAAAAAACAATCTTTGCGTTCTCTCCGCCCGTGTAAGGCAAAGGCGCATCTCTCCCCCTCCATTTTTTCCTGAAAAGCTGTTTGAAAATTCAGCAGGAAGAAACGGTAGCGGGACTGTTTCTGGCTAAAAAATTGGACGGGGAATATCTGCGCGACCATATCGCAGCAAATTCATGTCCAGCAGACAAAAAAAGAGAGAAAGCGTGATGGCTTCCTCTCTTTTGATTTCTTTAAAACACGGTAAGCAGGCCCGTTTTAGCGAGGGCCGCGGGGACCGCCGGAGTTTTGCCCTCCGCCGCCACCTCTTGAAGGACCGCGCTGGCCACCGCCCGGACCTCCGCCAGGACGCCCACCCGGGCCACCATGAGCTCCGCCTCCCGGGCGACCACCGCCTCCGGGTCTACCTCCGGGCCGTCCGCCACCACCCGGCCTTCCACCAGGGCGAGGCGGCGGCGGCATGGGCCTTATCCGACGGGCCGCATAGCCCCACCGTGGGCCGGGACCATAGCCGTAATACCCATCATATTGTGGGCCGTAGCCATAGCCTGAATAGCCATATGTTCCGTATCCCACATCCGGGCCCACACAGCCTGAAAGAGAGCAGGTTACAGCCAGACAGACCACGAGTAGAGGAATGCGCTTCATTTTTTCTCTCCGCCAGTCATCTCTGACAGGCCAGTCCCTTTACCCGGCCTTGATCAGCACATGATGCTTTTTACCTGAAGAAAGCCGAACAGCCCCTTCCACCGCGTCTGCCTGAGTCACCAGCCTGTTTTCATCAGCAACAGGCTGGTTATTCACGCGCGCTCCCCCACCGCGAATCAAACGCCGGGCTTCACCATTGGTTTTGGCAAGCCCTGCCTCTACCAACAGACGGAACACCGGCACCCCTTCCGTCAGCACAGAGAGTGGAACTTCATGCACTGGCAGGTCTGCCGCGGCCACCTTGCCTTCTTCAAAGGTCTGGCGGGCCGCTTCTGCCGCAGCCAGAGCGGCTTTGCGCCCATGGCAGAGAGCCGTGGCTTCAGTTGCCAGAACTTTCTTGGCCTCGTTGATCTCCGCGCCTTCAAGCGCTTCAAGACGGGCGCATTCTTCCAAAGGCAGATCTGTAAACAGACGCAGGAAGCGGCCGACATCGGCATCTTCCGTATTCCGCCAGAACTGCCAGTAATCAAACACCGGCAGACGGGCTTCGGAAAGCCACACCGCGCCGTTGGCCGTCTTGCCCATCTTGGCGCCTGATGCGGTGGTCAGCAGCGGCGTGGTCAGCCCCATTACGCTTTTCTGGTCTGTGCGACGCACCAGATCCACACCCGAGACAATATTGCCCCACTGGTCTGATCCACCCAACTGCAGCGTGACGCCATGCCTGCGGTTCAGTTCACGGAAGTCATAGGACTGGAGAATGGAGTAATTGAACTCCAGAAAGGTCAGGCCCTGCTCACGGTCCAGGCGGCTTTTGACGGAATCAAACGCCAGCATGCGGTTAATGGAAAAATGCACCCCCACATCCCGCAGCAGGTCAATATAGGCCAGCTTGTCCAGCCAGTCCGCATTGTTGACCAGCCTGGCCTCAGAAGCACCCTCACCAAATGTCAGAAACTGGCGGAGGCAGCCTTCAATGCCTGCCAGATTGGTGGTGATGGTCTCTTCCGTCATCAACCTGCGGGCTTCCTCACGGAAAGACGGGTCACCGATCCGCGCCGTGCCTCCGCCCATAAGGGCTACAGGCCGGTGGCCATGCTTTTGCAGCAGACGCAGCATCATGATCTGGATCAGGCTCCCCACGTGCAGACTGTCTGCCGTGGGATCAAACCCGATATACGCGGCGACAGACCCCTTCGCCATGGCATCATCCAGCGCCTGTGCATCCGTGCACTGGAAAATGAAACCGCGGGCGGCGGCTTCCTGCATGAAAGGACTCTGATACCCGTTTTCGACCATTCTCTTACCCTTGTCTGTCACGCGTCAGCACGCCGCGTGGTCTTTCCGCACCACGCTCTACCACGAGAGGTCAAACAGCAGAAACCTCTCGATTCGCCCACGCAGGCTCCTTCTGCCGCCTTTTTCGGTTCAATAAAATCCGCGCGTCAGCCCGCACACGCTGCCACGCGTATCCCCTTTTTATGCTCAGGCCGTGCCGCCCACGGTCAGGCCTGCCATTTTCAGGGTGGGCTGCCCCACACCCACAGGCACGCCCTGCCCGGCCTTGCCACAGGTACCAATGCCCGGATCAAGTTCCATATCTTTCCCGATCATGGAAACCTGCGTCATGGCTTCCGCACCGCTGCCAATCAGCGTGGCCCCTTTAACGGGAGCCGTGATTTTTCCATCTTCCACCAGATAGGCTTCAGATGCTGAGAACACGAACTTGCCGGAGGTAATATCCACCTGACCGCCACCAAAATGCACCGCATACAGACCGCGCTTCATGGAGCGGATCATATCTTCCGTGGATGCCTGACCCGGCAGCATGAGGGTGTTGGTCATGCGGGGCAGCGGCACATGCGCATAGGACTGACGCCGACCATTGCCGGTAGGAGCCATGTGCATCAGCCGGGCATTGAGGCGATCCTGCAAGTAACCCGTTAGAATACCGTCTTCAATCAGCACGGTGCGGCCTGTGGGGGTGCCTTCATCATCCACGGTCAGGCTGCCGCGCCGATCAGGCAAAGACCCATCATCAATCACCGTGACACCGGGAGCCGCCACCCGCTTGCCCATAAGGCCAGCAAAAGCGGATGTGCCCTTGCGGTTGAAGTCTCCTTCAAGCCCATGCCCAACCGCTTCATGCAACAGAATACCGGGCCAGCCAGCGCCGAGCACCACTTCCATCTCACCCGCCGGAGCAGGACGGGCTTCAAGAGCGACCAATGCCTGCCGCAGGGCTTCATCCACAGCGCCCTGCCAGGTCGGTTCTTCAAGCAAACGGTTGATTTCATAGCGACCGCCCAGCCCATGGCTGCCACTTTCCCGTTTGCCACCCTGTTCCACCACCACGGACACATTCAAGCGCACCAGAGGCCGCAGATCGGCCACGCGCACCCCGTCCGCACGGATAATCTGCACGGCCTGCCACTCACCAGAAAGAGACGCCATAACCTGCACCACACGGCTGTCCTTGCCCCGGGCATAGGCATCAATGCGGGACAGCAACCCGGAGCGGGCAGCAAAATCCGTATCCCCCAGAGGGTTTGCATCCGTATAAAGGCGCGTGTTGGTGGAGCGCGGCGCATCCGCCATGGTGCCGGACCGACCATTGCGCACAGCACTGACCGCATCAGCAGCCCGCTTCAGGGCTGAACGGCTCAGATCATCAGAATGGGCAAAGCCGGTTTCCTCACCCAGCACTGACCGCAAACCAAACCCGCAACTGGTATCAAAAGAGGCGGAGCGGATCACACCATCATCCAGCGCAATGCTCTCGCTTTCCCTGTATTCCAGAAAAAGTTCACCATCATCCATGCCTGTCAGCGCATCGCGGGCCAGCCCTTCGGCTTCGTCCCGTTGCAGCAAGGCGTTGGGCCGCTTGAAAAACAGGTCATCCGTAACGGCCAGAGCCCCGGGGCTTGAAAGAGGGGACGACATGAACAAAACTCCTGACAGGACTAAAGTGCGCGGGCCACAATCGCCCAGCATGGCTGAAAAGCATAGACAGTTCCGGTGTTACGCAAAACCCGATCCCGGTTGCACCGTTCTTTACCTACCAGCCGGAGGTTTCCATTCCTCCGCCTTGGCAAGAGAGGCTGACAGGTTTTGCGTTGGCCAGAAAGACTTCGACCGAAAGAAAGACATGAGCGCGCATACGGACAGAACAAGCCCTACAGCCCATATTTCCAGCATATTCCCTTCTTCCGTGCTGACTCCGCGCTCGTTGCCTGCTGCCACTCTCTCTTGCTCACGCCTGCGCTCTGTAGCCCTGTTCCTTTTTCTGGCCAGCACACCGCTCAGCGGGTGGGCGCAGTCTGCTGCGCCGCTTCCCTCCCCAACGTCCTCCTCCATGCAGGCAGACGCTCCAATAGGCGCACGAGCCCTCCCCTCAGTGGAGACTTCTAAGGTGGAAGGAGAAAAACCAACTCCGGCCCTCGCGGCACCGTCCTCCGTGGTCAGGCTCACCTCCACCGCAACGCAGGCTCCTGCTCCTGCTCCTGCTCCTGCTCCTGCTCCTGCT
>NZ_LHZQ01000201.1 GCF_001580915.1 Acetobacter tropicalis
TGAACCGTCGTCAACAATGCTTACCTATGCCAGCCCCAATGAAATTTAAGATTTACGTGCGGCGATCAGAAACTCTTTATTTCCTTCCGGGCCAGTAATCGGACTGGGTTCTATTCCCATTACTGTCCAGCCGGGCAGATTGCTCCACCATTCCTGAATGGTGGCACAGACGCTTTCATGCACAGCAGGGTCGCGCACGACACCTTTTGCACCAATCTGGTCTCGCCCCGCTTCAAACTGCGGTTTGATCAACGCAACGGCCCATGCACCCTCTGCAGCAAGAGATAGTGCGGCGGGAAGCACCGTGCGGAGGCCGATAAAACTGGCATCGCACACAACAACAGATGGCGCGATGGGAATAATGGTGCTGTCCAGATACCGTGCGTTACATTTTTCGAGCACAGTTACGCGCGGATCTGAGCGGAGTTTCCAGGCAATCTGCCCATGTCCCACATCCACAGCGTAAACAGATTTTGCACCGTGCGTCAGCAGAACGTCCGTAAACCCGCCGGTTGACGCGCCAACATCAAGGCAGACGCAATCTTGCGGAGAAAGCCTGAAATGGTCCAAAGCATGCGCCAGCTTGCAGCCCCCGCGTGAGACCCAGGGGTGTTGTTGCCCGCGGACTTCAAGAGGTGCTTCTTCCTGTAGCTGGTCTCCGGCTTTGGCGACCCGCTTCTCACCAGTGAACACAAGCCCGGCCATAATAAGGGCCTGAGCTTTTGTTCTGCTTTCAACCAGCCCTCGGTCAACAAGCATCTGGTCAACGCGACGGCGTGCCATCTGATTAGGCCGTTTGCTCCGTCAGAGAGACGCCCAATGCGCTGAGAGCGGTTTTTGTGATGTGTGGTGCTGTGAGGCCAGCCTGCTCGTATTGAGCATCCTGCGAATTATGATCGATGAAGATATCGGGCAGGGTGAGGGGACGGAAGCGGACGTTATCAAGCAGACCGGTGCGGGCCAGATGATGGCCGACCTGCGTGCCGAATCCGCCAATCGAGCCTTCTTCCAGCGTGATCAGCACGGCATGGTTGCGGGCCAGATTTTCCACCAGTTCCACATCAATCGGCTTGGCAAAGCGCGCATCGGCCACCGTGGGCGGCAGGCCATGGGCGGCCAGCATGTCCGCAGCCTTCAGGGCTTCAGCCAGACGCGGGCCCAGCGAGAGAATGGCAATGCCGCCTTTCTCGCCGCCGGCCTGACGGCCCATCTCCCGGATGATCCGGCCCTTGCCGATCTCCAGAACCTGCCCTTCGGCGGGTAGATCAAGGCCCAGCCCGCCGCCACGCGGGTAGCGCAGACCAATCGGGCCTTCATCGAATTCGGTGGCGGTGGCCGTCATGTGCAGCAGTTCCACCTCATCCGATGGAGCCATCAGCGTCATGCCCGGCAGGCAGCCCAGATAGGCGAGGTCAAACGCGCCAGCATGGGTGGCGCCATCCGCGCCCACCAGACCGGCACGGTCAATGGCGAAGCGCACAGGCAGCTTCTGCAGCACCACGTCATGCATCACCTGATCATAGGCGCGCTGCAGGAAGGTGGAGTAGATGGCGCAGAATGGCCGCAGCCCTTCCGTGGCCATTCCGGCGGCAAAGGTCACGGCATGCTGTTCGGCAATGCCTACGTCAAAAAAGCGGTCAGGGTAGGATTTGGCGAACGCATCCAGCCCCGTGCCGGAGGGCATGGCGGCGGTGACAGCGGTGATCCGGTCATCCGTGGCGGCGCGGCGCACCAGTTCACGGGCGAAGACGGAGGTGTAGGAGGGCGGGCCGGAGGGGCCTTTCTTCTGCTCGCCGGTGACCACGTTGAACTTGGCCACGGCGTGATACTTGTCTCCCGCTTTTTCAGCCGGGCGGTAGCCGTGGCCTTTTTCGGTGATGACATGCAGCAGGATGGGGCCGTTATCCGTATCGCGCAGGTTGCGCAGGATGGCCACCAGCTGCGGCAGGTCATGCCCGTCCACGGGGCCGACGTAATAGAAGCCCAGTTCCTCGAACAGGGTGCCGCCGGTGATCATGCCGCGGGCATATTCATCGGCTTTGCGGGCCGTGCGTTCCACCGGGGCGGGCAGCTTCTTCACCACTTTCCCGGCCAGTTCGCGCAGGCCCATGAACTTGCGCGAGGACATCAGGCGGGAGAGGTAGTTGGACATCGCGCCCACAGGTGGGGCGATGGACATCTCGTTATCGTTGAGGATGACGATCAGCCGTTCCGCACCGGGGCCCGCTACGGCGGCGTTGTTCATGGCCTCGTAGGCCATGCCGGCGGAGATGGAACCATCGCCGATCACGGCGATCACGCTGCGTTCACGGTAGGACGGGTCTTCCTCGGCGCGCAGGTGATGGGCCACGGCCATACCCAGCCCGGCGGAGATGGACGTGGAGGAGTGGGCCGCGCCAAACGGGTCGTAGGTGCTTTCAGACCGGCGGGTGAAGCCGGAGAGGCCACCGGGCTGGCGCAGGGTGCGGATGCGGTCACGCCGGCCGGTGAGGATCTTGTGCGGGTAGGCCTGATGGCCCACATCCCAGATCACCTTGTCCTCAGGCGTGTCGAACACGGCATGCAGGGCCACGGTCAGTTCCACAACTCCCAGAGACGCCCCCAGATGCCCACCGGTGGTGGAGACGGCATCAATCGTCTCGGCCCGCAGTTCATCAGCAACCTGCTTGAGCTGCTCAACCGAGAAGTTCCGCATGTCAGACGGATACGTCACACGGTCCAGCGCAGGAAAACGGCCCAGCGTCGGAATGGTCGCACCGCCAGTGGCAGTGGTGGGGGGTGTCTGATCTGCCATCGGCTTAGTTCCTGCGTTCAATCACGTAATAGGCCAGCGCCTTCAGGCGGTCGGCTTTTGCTCCAAACGGAGCAAGATCTTCAATGGCCAGCTTGGTCAGCCGTTCGGCTTCCGCGCGGGCACCATCAATGCCCAGAAGGGCAACAAATGTGGATTTGCCTGAGGCTTCATCTTTCCCGGCGGTCTTGCCCAGTTCTTCAGCCGTTGCTGTAGCGTCCAGAACATCATCCGCAATCTGGAAGGCAGCACCAATGTTGGTGCCGTAGGACCGCAGGCGACGCTGAAGATCAGCATCAGCCTGACCCAGAATGGCTCCAGATTCAGCGGAATAGCGGATAAGGCAGCCGGTTTTCAGGGCGTGCAGATGGCGTACTTCGTCCAGCGGCAGGGCGCGTCCTTCGCCTTCCATGTCAATCATCTGGCCGCCGACCATGCCAGCTGCGCCTGATGCGGCAGCGAAAGCAGCAATCAGGGCGATGCGGACGTTGGCACTTTCATGCGTTTGTGCATCGGCCAGAATTTCGAAGGCTTTGGTTTGAAGGGCGTCTCCTGCCAGAATGGCGGTGGCTTCATCAAACTTGCGATGGGTGGAGGGCTGGCCGCGGCGCAGGTCATCATCGTCCATAGCGGGTAGGTCATCATGCACCAGAGAATAGGCATGCAGCATTTCGACTGATGCGCCTACGCGGGCAGACTGCGCTTCGGGCATGCCAAACAGGCTGGCGGTTTCAACAGCCAGATAGCCCCGCAGGCGCTTGCCACCGCCAAGGGTTGCATACCGCATGGCTTCAATCAGACGGGCATCGCCCCCGGTGGTGGGGGGCAGAAGCGCATCAATGGCGCTTTCCACCAGCTTGGCGCGGGCAGACATGTCCTTGCGCAGCAGATCGGCATTGGCAGAAGGCTGCGTCTGGGAAGGGGAGATGGTTGTCGGGTCAGTCATCGACATCTCAATCCAAAGGTTTCATGTCCAGGGCCCCGTTGGCTTTCTGGACGATCGCCTGAACGCGGGCCTCGGCCTCGCTCAGCTTGGTTTCACAATGCTGGCGTAAAGCTGCCCCGCGCTCATAGGACGCAATGGCCTCTTCCAGCTTCATTTGTCCGCCTTCAAGGCCGCGCACGATCTTCTCCAGTTCGGAGAGCGCTTCCTCAAAGGACAAAGCCTCGATGTTATCCGCCATGGCGCAGGTCTTCCTATCCGTCATGAGGCGCAGGCATTACTCCGATAAGTAGGGGTCTGCCAAGTCTTGCTTGGGCAGATCGCCCCAGAAAACATATCGCCCTTACGCCTGCGGTATGTCTGTCCGACGTCTGATTGTGAAGGAAAGGGTGCCATTTTCATCCGTGAAGGCGACCAAAGCGTGGCCTGTTTCACGGCAAAAGACCTGAAAATCCACAATGGAGGCACGGTCCGTGGTCAAAACGCGCAATTTTTCGCCACTTTCCATGGAACGGAGACGTTTGTTGGCTTTTAGAACCGGAATAGGGCAACTCAGGCCCCGCGCATCGAGAAGAGCCTCATTCATGACACATAGCCTTGTATAGAGAGACAGAGATGTGTGATTGCATATTTTCCTGAATTATCACATGCCGCATGGTGTTTGAGTACTGCCGGAATAAAGACGTTAGGTTCTGTATGTCAGATTATCGCCTTGGAATCGATCTTGGAGGAACCAAGATCGAGATTGCTGCCCTCGACCCCGATGGGAAAATTCTTCTCCGTCGCAGGGAGGCGAACCCCGGTTCTTATGAACAGCTTCTGGCAAAAATTCGGCAGATGGTGGAAGCCGCCAAGGCGGAGACCAGTCCGGCTGCTACGGTGGGGATTGGTATTCCGGGCGCGATTGACGCCAGAACCCGGTGTGTCAAGAACGCCAATGCGACATGGCTGAATGGTCGTCCTTTTGGGGATGATCTGGAACTGGCGCTTGGCTGCCCTGTGCGTGTGGAGAATGATGCCAACTGCTTTGCCCTCTCTGAAGCCATTGATGGGGCAGCCGCAGGGCGCAAGGTGGTGTTCGGCGTTATTCTGGGGTCAGGCGTAGGCGGTGGTATCATTGTTAACGGTCACCCGCTGACAGGGCTGCACCATATTGCGGGCGAATGGGGGCATATTCCGCTACCGTGGGTGAAGGAAGACGAATTTCCGATGCCGCGCTGTTTCTGCGGTAATAGCGGGTGTCTGGAACGTTTTCTCTGTGGTTCCGCGCTGGCTGAATCGTGGAAAGGTAAGGGGGAACGCAGCACTCAGGGGATTGAAGAGGCTGCCGCTGCTGGCGATGAGGCTGCCATCCGGGCGCTGGACCTATATGTGGACCGTCTGGGGCGTGCCTGTGCGCTGGTGATCAACCTGATTGATCCAGATGCGATTGTGCTGGGAGGGGGCGTTTCAAACCTTCAGACAATTTACGACCGCGTGCCTGACGTGATGAAGCAGTATGCCATTACACCGACCTGTGACACACAGTTGCTGAAAAATCAGCATGGCGACAGCTCCGGCGTGCGCGGTGCCGCGTGGCTATGGGGAGAATAGTTTTTTGATGAGGCTGTGACCATTCTCAGGGGGGATAGTCGTTTAAGCAGACTACCTAAATATAGGCGTCTTATCGAAGCCTGATACCGGAACAGGAAAAAGCGCCCTTAAGGTAAAGGGCGCTTTTTTTGTATCAGAACGGAGCGTCAATATCGACGACGTCGATCAGTTTGTGGTTAACAAATTCCTTGATGCCCAGACCAATCAGTTCGCGGCCATAACCGGAGCGGGCAACCCCACCGAACGGCAGATCCGCTTTCACCATGGTTGGGTGGTTCACATACACCATGCCGGTGTAGATCTGTTCTGCCACCTTCACACCGCGTTTTGTGTCCTTTGTGAAGACGGAGCCACCAAGGCCGAACGGAGAATCGTTGGCAATGCGGATGGCGTCAGCTTCGTCCTTGGCACGATAAAGCTGGGTGACGGGACCAAAGAATTCCCAATGGCGGGCTTCATTGTTCTCGTGCAGGTTGGTCATCAGCAGCGGCTGGAAGAAGGCTCCTTTTTCCGGAACTGGCGCGCCAATCACTTCAACAATGGCACCGTGCTTCTTGGCTTCTTCAACCTGAGCTTTCAGATCGTCAGCAGCTTTTTGTGAAGACAGGGGTGCAAGTGTGGTGGACGGATCCATCGGATCACCCGCCTTCAGTTTTGCCACTTCCGCTTTGTAGATTTCCAGGAACTGATCATACACGGCATCGGCCACAATCAGGCGCTTTGAAGAGACGCAGACCTGTCCAGCATTCCAATGGCGACCAAAAGCGGCCCATTTCGCTGCTTTTTCAATGTCAGCATCTTCCAGAACAATGAAGGCGTCCGCACCACCGAGTTCCATGGTGGCTTTCTTCAGAGCCTTGCCTGCAATGCTGGCAACAATGGCCCCAGCACCCTCAGAGCCGGTAAGGGCGACCCCACAAACGCGCGGGTCTTTCAGAATGACTTCGGTGTGGTGACGTCCTGCGTAGAGATTGCGGAAGGCACCTTTTGGCAGGCCTGCTTCAATCATCAGAGCATCAAAGATGGCAGCGCACTGCGGCACGTTGGAGGCGTGCTTCAGCAGCACCGTGTTCCCGGCGGAAAGCTGCGGCGCGATGATGCGTGCGATCTGGTAGTAGGGGAAGTTCCATGGCTCAATGGCGAAGACGATCCCCTGAGGCTGATGCACCAGAACGGCTTCCCCCTCCTTGGGGTCAGCAACCGGGAGCTTTTCAGGCTTCAGCAGGTTTTCTGCATTTTTAGCATAATATTCGAAAATTTCAGCCGAAAGAATGGTTTCCAGCTTCGCCTCTTCATAAAGTTTACCCATTTCGAGAGTGAGAAGCTTGGCGTATTTATCGATATCACGACGCAGAATGGTTGCGGCTGCTGTCATAACCTTGGCACGGTCGGCAAAGGACACGTTGCGCCAGGACTTGAAGGCCTCATAAGCATCATTCAGAGCGGTCTGAATTTCCTGATCCGTTGCATCCGGAAAAGTCTTGAGTGTTTCACCAGTATAAGGGTTGGTCGTCGCGTAAGCCATAATTCCGTAAATTCCGGGTTAAGGGTTTAACGATAAAGAAGAGGGGGAGGGATGGTATAGTGTCAAGTCCCTTCAGGTCTAGGGCGTGACACACAAAGAGACAAATTGGGGAAGATGTGAAAAACAGCGCCGCTATTGTCCTGCCAGCTATTCAATTGCGCTATAATTTCACACCTTTTTCGTCTGCATTGGGCCTCGGTGTCATTCTAAACATACAACCATGATAATGGTTGCTGGAGAGCAAGACCAATAGTGTAACCCATTGTTGCTGGGTCACAAAATGGAGCCTGATGCGTCAGTCTGAAATGCTTGCTCCATGAGAAGGTCAATATGGGGCGTGGGGCGGTTGGCATGTCGCCAATACGGAATGAAAGATCATTTTGGTCACGTGGAGGTTCTCTCAACGCAACGAGAGTGTGTCAAGAGTGGTTTGTTCGGTAATAAAATTTCGCCCGGCAGTGTGGAGGTTGGGTTAATAAAAATACAGGAACTCTTTTGTGTAGCCTTATACGAAGTCCCATTTTATTTCTGCATACATGCACACAGGAGAAATATTCATCTTGTTGAAGATAGGTGTGAATTTCAACTAATAAATAAACGCCTACAGGCTAAAAATATTCATATGATAATTCTGAATTTATAAATAAAATGGAATATTTACTATGTATCCTCTAAAAAATTTTTATTTATATTTGGATTATAAATAGGATCTATCGGAAATGTAATAAAGTGAACGGATGCGTGCCTTGCACTCTAAAATTGAGAACGCGAAAGTGCAATTTTTTTTTTTGCCGTTTTTCACGTGTTCGAGAGAATACAAGTCTATTGCAAAATCGAACCGAATAAGTCGGATTGGGATTGGAGGCAAACCAGCTCACGGGTTGGGGTGTGCAAGTTAGCAACGGTTATCACGAAAAGTTGTTAATTGTTACCGAGACGCTTTCCTTTCTGCGGCTTTTCCCTCAAGCAGCCACCAAAACGGTTTCTTACCAAGGGCAGCACACTATGGCTTCTATGAAAACACACCACGGTCGGTTCGTCGCTGCCATTCTGAGCAGTACTTTTATGCTCTGTGAGTATGGCTATGCGGCTCCCGCTCTTCATTCGGCGCCAAAGGGGCATACAACGGCTGCGCACCCTAAGGCAGGGCAGGCGCGGGCTGCACATTCTCCCCGCCGGGCATCGGGTCCGATAAAGAGTCAGGTTGGCGAAGAGGTCGATGTGGCTGTCAACCGTGCTGGTGGCGGTGGCATGATGCGGCGTGAAACGGCCCCACGTGCGGTCCAGACCGTGACCAAGCGCTTCATTGCCATGCAAAGCCCGACCAACACGGCGCTGGACCTTGTGAAGAACCTGCCGAGTGTGAGTGTCTCCACAAATGATTCATCCGGCATCTTGGGTGGTGCCATTAATATCCGCAGTCTGACCGATTCAGACATGGGCATTCTTCTGAATGGTGTGCCTGTGGCAACGGCGTATTATCTGAACCAGAATGTGGATTCAGAAAATCTGGACCATGTCAGCATTACTCCCGGATCTGCTGAAATCAATCTGCCCGTGACCTCTGCCGCTGCGGGTGTCATGGACGCCGGAACCATTACGCCGGACCACAAATTTGGCGGCATGATGGATTTCTCCTATGGCACCAATAATATGTCCCGCGAGTTTTTGCGCGTGAACAGTGGTGACATTGGAAAGAGTGGCGTGCGAGGCTATTTCTCTTTCTCGCATGAACATGCGCGGAACTGGATTGGGCCAGGTACGAACCAGAGACGCCATCTGGATTTTGGTGCCCGCAAAGATTTCGATAACGGGTCCTTTATTGATCTGTTCGCCAGCTGGAATCACCAGTTCACATCCATGCCGCTGTATCCGACATCACAGCAGTTCTTTGACAAGAAGAACGGACGCGGGACGTTTTCCTACTCTTCCGAATACAATCCGGCTAATCCGTCCCGCTATGTTGGGTTGGTGGGGAATATGTGGGATCAGTTCTTTATCACGGCTCCCGTGCATGTTGTCTTGCCCAAGAAGTTTACGTTCGATTTCAAGCCCTATTATGTCTATAATGGTGGTTATTCTTACAACGGCTCTCTCTTCAATGCGGAAAGAACGTCTGTAACGGCTGGGCCCGATGGTGCGGCGCTCAGCGGAAGTGTGCCGACAACATCAAACTACAGTGTTTATCGTCCCCATGCCGGTGCCGTGGCCGAGTTGAGCTACAAGATTGACCGACACAACACGTTCTCTCTGGGCTACTGGTTTGATTATCAGGATAATCAGGTCAATAACCTGTATTCCATTGCCACAGAAAACGGGAACAAGAATTTCCCTTATGCTGCAGGTACGGGCCTGTATCAGAACGGCTCTCGTTATATGCCGTATCAGGGCAATTCAGGGTGGTATAACCATTCTCTCTTTGTGCGTGATGTGGCCCGTTATCTGGATAACCGGCTGGAAGTGAACGCCGGGTTCAAGGTTTCCATGATCAACCGGTGGAGCCAGAACCACGCCAGTGCAGCCCCGCGCACAGCAGAAAATACAGTTGTGCCGCTGCCGCAGTTGGGGATTGGCTACAAAATTGATGATCACAACCAGATCTATATCAATGCGGAAGGGGATTACCGCATGCCAGATCCGGGCTCTCTGTCCTCCGTGTTTGATGCGCAGACAGGCAGTTATGTAGGCAACCCCTACAACGCGAAGCCGCAGTATCTGATCAAGGAAGAACTCGGCTGGCGGTTTAACAATAAATACCTGATGGCTGATCTGAGCTTCTTCAACTACTCCATTACAAACCGTCTGGTTGCAACCAGCGTGTATGTGAACAATCAGGCCATCAGCACAACCATCAATGCGGGCAACCAGACGGCGCGCGGGTTTGACGCCATGATTGCGGCGCATCCCATTCATCACTTCAGTCCATATGCTTCTATTGAGTATCTGAATGCATCAATGGATTCCAACCTGCCCAGTACGGGGCTGTTGAATGGAAGCACTGTTGCAGACTATCTTCCCACAAAAGGGAAAAGAGCGGTTATGGCCCCGCATGTTCTGGCCAATATTGGCCTGACGTATGATGATGGAAAGTTCTTTGGTAACTTTGCGGTCCATTATACGTCCGCCCAGTATACCACCTTCATGAATGATGAGAAAATTCCGGGATATTTCACGGATTCCATTACTGTTGGATATCATTTTCCAAGCTTTGGGTTTGTTAAATCTCCAACGTTCCGGCTGAACTTCAACAATATTACGGGAAGCTTTGTGCGCACCGGTGCATATGGCTTGACCAACAATGCTCATGCGGCAACAGGGATTTACGGTAGCGCAATATCTGCAAGCGGTTCTCCGACATATTACCTGTATCCCCGGTTCAATATGACCGGCACTGTCTCCATGGCCTTCTGATAATCATAAGTACGGTGGTGTTTCCTGAGCGTGTGAAACACCACCGTACTATGAAGGGCAGGATTTATGAAAACCTCTTTCAAAAAAAGAGAAATATGTGGTTTTTCCAGATGTTTTTCTAATCTTATTGTTCCACCTATAAAATGAGTTATTGTTGGAAGCCTGAAAATGCGTGTCGATAGATTTTTAAGAACCCTTGCGGTGTGTAGTGCTCTGACCGGCACAACCATGCTGGCAGCACACTCTGCTTCTGCTGCCAAGCTTGAGCCAAAAGTGATTGTGGTGGCCGGTTGGGAAAATGGTGCGGATACCGGTGATATGCCGGGGGAGTACCAGTTCTGGGTGGAGCGGTTGCATCTGGACAAACGTGTGCCAGTGGCTGGTATCCCAACCCAGATCCTGCGTAGTAACACGGATGGCGTGTATGGGATTGTGCTGAAGGATGGCGTAACAGATCTGGCCGCTTTGGCGCTTGATCCGCATTTTGACCTTCATCACACGTACTGGATTTTTACCGGGATTTCCGGCGTTAATCCAAACGTGGCTTCTGCTGGTAGCGTGGCTTGGGCGCGTTGGGTGGTGGATGGCGATGCTTTGCGTGAAATAGATGATCGCGCAATTCCTAAAGGGTGGCCATATGGCCTTTATGCTATTGGGGCGGATAAACCCAATACGCTCCCCAATGACCCCAACCATTATGGCTCGGTTACGGATGTGGCGGAGTTGACGAAAGCGTATCCGCTCAACCGTGGGCTGGAGCATTGGGCCTACACCCTCAGCCGGAACGTGCCGTTGCGGGATGATCCTGTGCTGGCTGAGCGTCGGGCTCAGTGGAAAGGCTTTCCCAATGCCCAAAAGCCGCCGACCATTCTGGAGGGGGAGACATTGGGAGCGTTGCGTTACTGGCACGGTGAGCAACGGAACAAATGGGCGGAAGATTGGGTTCAGTTGTGGACCAGAAATCAGGGCCAGTTTGTCATGACCAATGAGGAAAGCCAGACCAATCAGGTAGAAATGCGGCTGCTGGCACGGTTTGGTTACATCGACCCTGATCGTATCATGGTGTTGCGTTCCGGCAGCAATTTCAGCATGCCGCCGCCTCATACATCCATTACTCAGTCCATGGGGGATGAGGGCCCAGGTCAGACCACTGCTTTTGACAATAATGAACGCGCAGGAGCCCCTGTTATCGCTGAGTTGATAGCGCATTGGGATCAATATCGCGCGCATATTCCTTCTGTTTCGGAGAGCACACCATGAGACATTTACTTCGTTCTTCCGTTGCCCTTCTTGGGTTAGGTCTGCTTGCAGGGTGCGCAAACGTTTCCGGGCCCCAACAGGCATCGGGCAAACCGTGGGACATTCGGGCCGTTGTTCTGACCACATACGAAATTGGTCAGGATAGCGGAGATCGCGCAGGGGAGTTCCAGCCTTGGGTGGAAGGGGAAAAACTGACAGAGAAAGTGGCGTTCCCGGCCGGTGTGCATGATATTTACACAGATCCTGCGCACCACATTCTGTATGTGGTAACGGGTACAACCCTTTCTCCGGCGGCGTCTTCCGTCACGGCTTTGGGTATGGATCCGCGTTTTGATCTCACGAAAGCCTATTGGATTGTCTCTGCCATCTCCGGCTTTGATCAGCAGGCTGCCTCGGTTGGGTCGGTTTCCTGGGCTGATTACGTTGTCAGTGACATCAGTAAATATATCGACCCGCGGGAGGCTCCGAAAAACTGGCCTTATGGGTACTACATGATCACGGCTGAAAAGCCGAACCAGTATGTCACGTCAGGAGGGGATGGCCCGGATGGCAGTATCGATCATGCCATGAGTTACAAGCTCAATCCGGCTTTGGTGAAATGGGCTTATGATCTCACAAAAGATCTGCCGCTTGAAGATTCCTCGGCGTTGGCCGCAGAGCGGAAGCGGCGCACGACAGCGGCCGCCAAGCAGTTGCCCAGTGTGGTTATTGGCGGTGATTTTGCATCAGATGCGTTCTGGCACGGCAGGATCATGACACAGTTTGCGCGGGACTGGGTGAAAATGGTGTCTCAGAACCAGAGCCAGTTTGTGGAAAGCAATATGGAAGATGCAGGGGTCATGGAGGCCATGAAGCGCCTGACACGCGCAGGCCGAGCAGACATCAACCGGGTTCTGATTTCGCGGAGTGCGTCCAATTATACGGAGCAGGCTCCTGGTCAGACGGCTGTTCAGTCAGCGAATGATTCATTCTCTGGCGAAGCACAGGCGCTGGAAAATGGGTATCGCGTTGCGGCGAAAGCCCTGCATGAGATTGTTGATAACTGGCCCCGTTTTGAAAACGGCGTTCACTAAATAGCAGCCCAAGCTGTTGCGCCTCCAGAGTCGTTAATGTCTGGAGGCAGAAAAGGAATGCCTCAGCATTTGTCTTGATTAAGGGGAAGGACAATACGCGCCTGTAGGCCCGTGGGCTGGATATTGCTTAATGATAAATGTCCATGATGGCGTGCGATAATGGCCTCTGCAATGGAGAGGCCAAGACCCAGTCCACCATCTGACGCACGGGCAGGGTCCAGCCTGTAAAAGGGCAGGAGGGCGGAGGGTTGCAACGTGTCGGGAATGCCTGGGCCGTTGTCTCGCACATCAATGAAGGCATGATTTTTTTCTTTATGCAGCAGTACGTCAACCTGCGTGCCGTATTTCAAGCCGTTTTCAATAAGATTACTTACAGCGCGTTCCAGCGCCGTTGTCTGGCAGAGGCAGCTCAGATGAGATGGGCCAGTGTAAGTCACATGATGACCGACTGCACTGAATTCCAGGCAGAGGCTTTCCACCAGAGAGCTTAGATCTGCATTTTCCGCACGTTCAGATTCCGTCTGTTCTTTCAGAAAATATAATGCTCCATTCAGCATTTTTTTCATGAGTGTCAGGTCATGGTGCATGGCCTCCGCGGAGGCTTCTTCCCCTCCCAGTTCCAGGCGCATGAAAAGACGAGTGAGCGGAGTGCGCAGATCATGCCCTATGGCCATGAGCATGCGGGTCCGTTCTTCTACAGAATCAGCAATACGCGCTTGCATCCGGTTAAAGGCATGCGTCAGGCGGCGGACTTCGGTTGGGCCTTGAACCGGGATGGGAGCGGGGGCGATATCGTATCCAAACGCGTTTGCGCTGGCGGCAATATTCCGCAGGGGGCGGCTAATATGCCAGATGCTCCAGAAGGTAAGGGGCAGAATGATAGCGAGCAGCAGGAGTAAGGAAATGGCAAGCGGCATGGTCAGCCGCATGATGTGATGAAAATGAAGGGGCGGATGATCATAAGCCCGAATGCTGATGTTGTCTTGAGGAAGGAAAATATAAGTAAAAGGGCTCTGCTTATTACCGGGAGCGCAGCTTTTGGTCTCAACATCACTTTTATACAGATTGAGGCGCAGGATGAGGATCCGTTCCAGCGCATCTGTCATCGGGTTGGGATGAAAATCTTGGCAGGAGAAGGGTTGGCCAATAACGAACGTGACATCCGTGTTCGATATACTTTCCGCTATCTTGGCTCTGGCCTCAGGCGGGGCAGCTTTTAAGGCTTGAATCCCCGTTTCTATGGCCAGAGCGTTTGCCCATGGATTGTGCGGGAGGGGCGGGAGTTTTGGCCGGAACTGGAAGAGCAGAAACGAGGTTATGCTCAGCGTGACAACCATGCTGAGGGACACCAGCATGACCATCTGGCCATAAATTGTACGCGGATAAAGCGTCAGCCGTCCTTTCATGATCTGAGGGTGTCGGGATCAAAAATATATCCATCGCCGCGGATTGTGCGAATGAGTTCAAGTTGGCGCCCTTGAGGGGACAATTTGCGGCGAAGTCGGCTTATCAGAAGGTCTATGGCGCGGGAGTCCACGTTTTTTTCCTCTCCATGCATGCGAGCGAGGAGTTCTTCCCGAGGGAAGACGCGCTGTGCGTTCTGGCAGAAGATAAGCAGAAGATCGGTTTCTGAGCCGGTCAGGGCAATGCGAATTCCTGTTTGGCCGTAGAGGGCCCGTTTAGCGGGCTCAAACAGCCAGTTATCAAAGCGATACTGGAGTGTCTGATCTGCCGGAGGAAGCGGCAGGGGGGATGTCGTGCGCCGCAGAACTGCGCGTATGCGCGCCGCAAGTTCTTCCAGATCAAAGGGTTTGGAAATGTAATCATCAGCACCCAGATCAAGGCCGGAAATACGGTCTCGTAAATCATTGAGGGCACTGAGCATGATGATGCGGGTATCTGAGAACTGCCGGAGGTGCCGGCAGATGGTCTGTCCATCTTCCTGAGGCAACATGAGATCCAGAAGCGTGAGATCCACGGGTGTTGTCTGTTGGGCAGCCATAACTTCCAGTAACGTGACGGCTGTAGAAACCTGATAGCCCAACCGCTTGAGGTAACGCTGCAGGAGGCCGCAGATTTCTGGATCATCCTCCACGATAAGGATGTGCGCAATATGTGATTCGTGCGAAGAGGGAGGCTCAACAGGCGGGCCTGACGGTTGTGGTGGAGATGTGTGTAAAGACAAGGTGCTCTCCCTATCATCTGGCGCTGATGACTGGGGCTCAGGAATGGTCTGATGAAAACGCGCAGAAGACATCATTCCAAGGGGTTTCCGTGGGCTGACTGCCTCATTATGGTGCGTGAGGCGTTCAAGACACCAGATGTATTACAAGAGCCTGTCTGATAGCCGCAACTATGAGAGAGAAATGTCCCAGTGAGAAGGGGAAGGGGACTTTTGTGTCAGAGCTGAAAAAAACAGAAATACCAAAGAGAGGCAATGATGGAGGCTACGCCCTGAGTCGTAACGATGTTATTCTGCAACGTTAAGACTGTTTTGATATGTCAGAGGCCATAGTTGTAGCTATAACATAATATTTATTGTTTTATGGAGCGATTGGCTGGGAGACCTGGATTCGAACCAGGGCTGACCGGGTCAGAGCCGGTAGTTCTACCGCTAAACTATCTCCCAGCAAGGAGATTTCTGGAAACCGTTAGCGTCGGCTTCCGCGTCGGTGAGGCTCTCCTACCACTCGCAAATGGGCAGTGCAAGGGGGGATGCAAAAAGAATTCTGATTTTGATGCATATTTGTCTTGCTCCTTGGGCGTTGCTCCCCAAAAATAGAATTTAACAGAGTAACAACCTTTTAACTGATAGGACCGGACAGATGGATCACATCCCCCCCTGGGCCGGCCGCCCGGGCAGACCTGTCTTTGCTTCTTCTTATCCTCGGCATCATGAGGATGAACTTTTTGCGGCTCTTGATCTGGGAACCAACAATTGTCGCCTGATGGTGGCAGCCCAGACATCGGGTGGTTTCCGTGTGGTGGACAGCTACAGCCGTATGGTGAAGCTGGGTGAAGGATTGCATCACACAGGGCGGCTGGCCGACACTGCCATGGAACGAACGCTGGACGCGCTGCGCACGTGCGCGGACCGTGTCGGGCGGCGGCAACTCAAGGATATTCGGGCGGTTGCAACCGAAGCCTGCCGTCGGGCGGAGAACGGCTCGACTTTTCTGGATCGGGTGAAGGCTGAAACGGGGTTTGACATCCGCATCATTTCCGGGCGGGAAGAAGCCTGCCTTGCGGTGGAGAGCTGTGCCAATCTTATCCACAATCCGCGATTTGGCCCTCCCCGTAATCGTGCGCTCCTGTTTGATATTGGCGGCGGTTCAACTGAAATTGCATGGGTGAGGGTTGACCCTTTCCGGCAGGCGCAGGAACTGATTGGTTACCTGAGTCTGCCCATAGGCGTTATTACCCTCTCTGAGCAGTTTGGACCGGGTAGCAGCCATGATCCCGGCTGTTACAAGGAGATGGTGGCCTATATTCGGCAGTCCTTGCAGCATTTTGAGAGTGTGCACCGTATTGGGCCGGAAATCCGGCGGCGGCAGACGCGCTTTATCGGCACAAGCGGGACAGTAACCACACTGGCCAGCCTTGTGCTCAATCTGCCACGTTATGCGCGTGCTGCGGTTGATGGCTCTCTTCTGCCGTCTGCCAGTGCTCGTCGGGCTGTGCGTATGCTGCAAAGAATGGGCGTGCACGGCATTGAAAAACATCCGTGTATCGGGCCTGATCGGGCATCCTTCGTGCTGCCGGGATGTGCCATTTTTGAGGCTATTCACGATACATGGCCCATTGAAGATATCATTGTGGCCGATCGTGGGTTAAGGGATGGCATGGTTCTGCGTATGATCCGGAAAGCCGGTTTGCCTCCACGGCGTTACCAGCGTTCTCCCATGCTTGGCCCCATACCTTTTCAGCACTCTATCCAAGCGACAGGATCATGAGCGAGCATAAAACCGGTGCTGGCCGGAAGAACCAGCCTTTGCGCGTGCCTGGCCGTGCGCGCAAAAGCAGCACTACGCCAGGCGTTGGCATAAGTCAGGACGATTCAGATGCACCGCGTACCCTGCGCACAAAGGCTGTTTCTCTTCGTACAGCCCGTGGGCGGACAACAGCGCAACAGCGTTGGCTGGCGCGGCAATTGAATGATCCTTATGTGCAGGCGGCACATAAGCAGGGATGGCGTTCACGCGCAGCGTTTAAACTGATTGAACTGGATGACCGCTTCCATCTGATCAAACCCGGCATGAGGGTTGTTGATCTGGGCGCGGCACCCGGTGGATGGACACAGGTGATTGTCAAACGCGGAGCGGAGCGGGTGGTTGGGGTGGATCTTCTGCCAGTTGATCCTGTGGCTGGGGCTGAGATCATTGAAGGGGATTTTACAGACCCTGCCATGGCAGACCGCCTGACAACTCTTCTGGATGGTAAGGCCGATCTGGTGTTGTCTGATATGGCTCCCAACACCACGGGCCACGGGCCGACTGATCATATGCGGATTATCGGGCTTGCGCAGGAAGCCTTGTATTTCGCTTTTGAAATTCTGGCAGAAGGCGGCGGTTTTGTTGCCAAGGTTTTTCAGGGCGGTTCAGAGAAAGACATGCTTGATATACTCAAGCAGGCTTTTACTCAGGTGCGCCATGCTAAGCCGCCTGCCAGCCGTAAAGATTCAAGCGAACTGTATGTCGTTGCAACGGGCTTTAGACCGGAGCGTCTGAAGGCTGCGCTGGAAAGATAGTTTATCAAAGTCAAAAGCTGATCTGCTTGGTCTTCGTTTTATGTGAGGATAAGCAGATCAACAGTATTAAGATTTATGCTAGAGAATTTTTGAATACATTTTAATATAAAGAACCGTATTGAAAAGACGTTCGAATATAATTTTCCGTTGAAATTAATTTCTCTTTTCCGTTGCTAATAAATTCGCAGGGTATTCTGCGTTTGAATGCTGGGAAAGACATTTTATGGTGAACTGCTATGACCAAAACTTGAGCGTGCTCAAAAAATAAATATATCTAACCAGATAGTGCAATTTGCGTTTGTTTGAGATGTCAGGTTTGTCTAACCCTGTTCGCCGCATCTAAAATACGTGTGCCATTTTGCGTTTTCTGATGTGAGCATCATTGAAGTTTTAAGCAGAGGGTGAGGAGCCCGGAACGTCTTCAAAAAACAATAACTTCTGCAAAGGAAGAAAGAATTATGAAGCCTCATGAGAAACGTGCCTTTGGTCGCAGTGGTCTGGATGTGACGGCCTTTGCTTTTGGGACGGCTCCTCTTGGCAATTTTGCCAGGGAAATGGAGGAGGAAAATGCCCAGGCAATGATAGAGCGGGCATGGGATGCAGGAATAAGGTTTTATGATACGTCCCCCATGTTTGGGCACGGGCTTGCGGAACTAAGGCTGGGGCAGGCGTTACGTTGGAAAAAACGGGATGATTTTGTGCTCTCTTCCAAAGTTGGGCGGCGTCTTTCAGCGGCAAAACGCTCGGAAATAGATTTTGCCCCTTGGAAGAACGCCGCCCCCAACAAGATGACGTTTGATTATAGCTACGATGGCGCCATGCGTTCTATTGAGGACTCTTTGCAGCGCCTGGCGCTGGAACGAATTGAGGTTGTTTTTATTCACGATATTGATCGTTTTACTCAGGGGGAGGCCCAGCCGGGAGTTTTTAAAACCGCAATGGAGGGAAGCTGGAAGGCTCTGGAGCGCTTACGCTCGGAAGGAGTGATCAAGGCAATTGGGGTTGGGGTGAATGAATGGGAAGTCTGTAACGAGGCCCTGAAACAAAGGGACTTTGACTGTTTTCTTCTGGCGGGACGCTACACATTGCTGGAGCAGGAGGCGCTGGAGGAATTTCTCCCCCGGTGTGAAGAACGGGGGGTTGCAGTGCTGGTAGGAGGAGGCTTCAATTCCGTATTTTGGCAAAAGGTGCTGTAGCAGGCGCTAAATATAATTATGCGCCTGCTCCTAAACATATTCTGGAGCAGGTTATGAAAATTCAGGCTGTTTGCCAGAATCATGATGTTCCGCTTCCGGCGGCTGCTCTGCAATTTGTTGTCGCGCACCCGGCTATTCCGGCGTTCTGTGCCGGCACTAGCACCTTGGAGCAACTGGAACAAAATCTTGAATGGTTCAGCGTTCCTATTCCACCCGCTTTCTGGGCGGATTTGAAACAACAAGGGCTTCTGCGTGAAGATGCGCCCGTTCCTGTATAAGATATGCCGTCAGACAGCCATAAATCTGTTCTGCCATGTCATGCAGTTTCTCCCGTAGCTTTATGATATGGCAAGACGGTTGGTATCCTGAGGTACCAAACAGAACACGTTAAGGGGCAGACTGTGGACGCACTTTTCTGGCAGAAAAAATGGGAGCAGAACCAGATAGGGTTTCATGAGCCACAACCTCATTCTTTTTTGGTTCGGCATTTCGCGTCTTTCGGGTTGACGGAGGGGGCATGCGTTTTTGTCCCTTTATGTGGGAAAAGCCTGGATATTCATTGGTTGCTTGAGCAGGGCTTTGCCGTGGTGGGCGTTGAGTTGAGCTGCATTGCTGTGGAAAGCCTGTTTCAGGACTTAGGCTATGTTCCCTGTATAACAGAACGGAACGAAGCCCTGTTGTTTGAGGCGGGCAACCTCAAAGTATATGTTGGAAATATTTTTGACCTCACAGAAAAGACGCTAGGGAACATCAGTGCTGTGTATGATCGGGCTGCGTTGATCGCTTTGCCTGATGCAATGCGGCATGCTTATGCAGACCATGTTATTTCTATCACGCAAAATGCACCGCAACTGCTGATTACTCTGGAGTATGAGCAGGCATTGCGGAAAGGGCCTCCTTTCTCCGTGGATGCGGAGGAAGTGAGGCAGCTTTACGGTGCTTTTTACACGTTTGAGGTTCTGGAACGAGACGTGCTTGAAGGGGGCCTGAAGGGTGTTTGCCCTGCTGAGGAGCTTGTCTGGCATCTCACACCCCTTTCAAAATAACCTAGAAAGGGGCGAAGGAAAGTGGCGGATGAAGCCATTCCGCTTTCTCAAGAGGGACGTGGTTTCAAGAAAGGCGGGAGAGACTTTCCAGTATCAAGGTCCATAAGCCGTTATCATCCACCGAGCGGAGGAAGGTCGCGTTAGGAGGGCGGCCAGTAACCTGCCACCAGTCCACAACGGTTGCGCCAAGGGTAAGTGGGCTTGAGACTTCCACCTCAACATTGATTGTTTTGCCTGCAAAAAGGTGGGGGCAGAGGACATACCCGATGGTGCAGGGGTCATGCAGCGGGGCACCGGGCCAGCCATATTTGTTCAGATCAAACCGGGCGGAGAAAGTCAGCATGGCATGAGCCGCTTTGGCACAGTGGCCAGGGAGTTTCGCTAACGCTTCCAGCCGATCTGGGGTGATCAGAAAACGATGGGTGATGTCTAGCGGCACAAGGGTGACGGGCAGGCCGCTATTTAGAGCAATGGCCATGGCATCCGGGTCTGCAAAGGCATTGAACTCAGCCGCCGGCGTGATGTTTCCGGTCTCTGACCATGCGCCGCCCATGGCTACAACCTGCTTTAGGCGCGCCACTGTTTCAGGTGCCTGCACAAGGGCTGCGGCCAGATTGGTCATGGGGCCAATGGTAACCAGTGTAATGGTGTGGGCCGGATGCGCGGCGAGTGTTTCCAGAAGGAATGTCACCCCGTGCTGTTGTTCGGGTGTATGGAGTGGAGTGGGAAGGTCGGGGCCATCCATGCCGGTCTGGCCGTGCACGTGTTGGGCGGTAATCGGGGGGCGACGGATAGGACGCGGGCACCCTTTGTAAACCTTGATATCCTGCCGTTTTGCAAGTTCCAGAATTTTGCAGGCGTTCTCGGCTGTCTGCTCTACAGACACGTTTCCAGCGGCTGCAATAATGCCTAGCAGGTCAATGTGAGGGGATGCCAGCGCCAGCATGATGGCAATGGCGTCATCCTGTCCGGGGTCTGTATCAATAATAAGTTTCTGCCGGTCCAAAACTGTCTCCGTATCTGGTGCTGATATGTAGGGTTTTAAAGGAGAATAACGCCCGCAATAGCGGCGCTCATGAAATTGGACAACATGCCAGCCAGTACGGCGCGGGCACTGATACGCGCCAGTTCCGCACGCCTTTCCGGACACTGGCTGCCAAAAGCAGCCACAAGAATGCCTATGGAACTGAGATTGGCAAAGCCGCAAAGGGCAAAGGCCGCAATTGCCCCGCTACGTGCGGAAAGAGCGCCATTCTGGAGAGACGGGCCGAGGTGCAGATAGGCCACGAATTCATTGATCACCAGCTTGAGGCCGAGCACGGAGCCGACAATGCTGCACTCGCCTGCCGGAACACCCAGCAGCCAGGCAATGGGAGAAAACAGCAGTCCGAACAGATATTCCAGAGAAAGAAAAGGCATGTGAACAAGCTGCCCTAATGCCTGAAAACCACTGTTGATCAGGGCAATCAGCCCGATGAAGGCAACCAATGTAGCCGCTACGGCCACGGCTGTTTTGGTCCCTTTTAGCGCTCCTTCAGTAATGGTTTCAAAGATGGCCTGATTGTAGGAGGAGCGCCCGGCGGCAAGAGTATCAACAGGGCTGCCAGCAGGGCGGGGGGCCAGAATTTTTGCAAACATCATGCCGCCGGGAATGGCCATGAAGGAGGCGGCAACCAGATAATGTGCGGGCACGCCGAGCCCTACATACCCCACCAACGTAGCCCCGGAAACGGAGGCGGCTCCGCTGCACAGTACACTGAAGAGTTCGGTTGGGGCCATGGTACGCAGATAAGGACCCAGAGCTACAGGCAGTTCACTTTGGCCAATAAAGATTGTGATAACAGCTCCGAAAGATTCCACGGGCGAGGTGCCAAGGGCCTTTTGCAGGATTTTCCCTGTTGCACGTGCAAAGAACTGCATGGTCCCCACATGAAACAGGATGGCAATAAGGGCGCTGACATACACAAGCGAGGGCAGAACCCTGAAGGCGAACACAAAGCCATCATTCGGGAACACTGTACCCATTTTGTCGCTGGCGAGGGCGCCAAAGAGAAAACGTGCCCCTTCATCCCCACAGGAAAGGATGCTGGTGACAACGCGGGAGAGAGACCACAAGATCTGCTGCCCCACAGGCACCCGTAAGACCAGCAGGCCAATGGCCACCTGTGCTACAAGGCAGCTCAGAACCGTGCGGAGACTGATATTTTTACGGTCTGTTGAAAAAAAAACGGCAATGCCAAGAAGCAGAAGAATACCAAGACATCCACGACTATGCATTGAATGGTCCTTATATCAACAAATGTGGTCACACACATCCTGACCAGATGGCTACAGACAGAGTAGACTGTTTTGAGTGAAGGCTATCGCTGGTTACAGAGTGGCTCTGTCAGCGGTTCCATTGAGGGACGAGGAAAGAGGCTGGGCAGTTGTCCTGCACTTGGGGGCTGCTCATGAACGCATCTGCTTTAGGGAAGCGGGAAAGAGCGTCGGGTTTAAGTGTGAACCAGATCTGGGCTAGAACGGATTGCCCTTGCGGGGTTTTGTTGCATTGAAACTGCACGCCCCGATCCGGCAGTGGGCCTGTGTCAGCTTCAATTTCTCTGGTCAGATCAGCTTTTGCAATAACTGTTCCGGGTTCGGATGTCAGATTCTGAGCGGAGGGAAGGGCCGCAAATCGATCCCGGAGTTGGATGGCCACCGAGAAAAACTGTTCTTCCTGCATACCGAAGCAATGTACATGTTTGGCATATTCGTGTGCAACAAGATCAGAGTGTGTATGGGCAACCACGTCTGACAAGCGATGAGAGAGCGTTGGAGAGAAGCGTGGTACTGGTGGCGATGCATCGCCTTCATACAGGCTGCATCCTTTTCGCCACCATGTGGTTACTGGAACCTGTGCCTTTATCAGGTCAGAAGGGCGAGAGGCCCAAAGCCCATGAAGGCCGATAAGGGGGGTCTTGGGTTGATCTGCCTGACAGGAGTTTCCTTCTGGTCCGGTGCAGAAGCCGGGTTGCCATGTAAGGGCAAGGGTATAGTGCCCAAAATCCCCATGGAGAGGTGCCGTAAGGGAGATGCTGGCCGGTACAGGGGGAGCAGAAGCATGATGGGCGCAACCAGACAACAGGACCGAGGCGGCCATCATGCCTGAAAAAAGAAACTGAACTGCCCGCATGCCCTGTTTGTTCCTCGCTCTGACGGCTTAAAGAAAATGTTCCACCCTACTGCAGGGCAAGATATCGTTCTTGCTTACATCTTGTGTGGTGTCTATGGGGTTCTATAACGAATTCGTATTGTTCATAACAGAGTTCACCACACGATACGGCGTCCGGAATGAGTAGACTACGCCGTATGAAACATGGAAGACCTTATGACCGAGAGTGCGGCTTACCCCAAGGTTTACCTTGGTGGAGACCTTGTTTTCAGAAAAGACGCCCAGCAGCTTTTCCGGGCCTTTAAGGAAGCCTGTCTGGCAGTACGCCTGCACGGGATATCGCCTTTTGATGGGCAGGATGAGGTAGAAGCTCTGCCGCCGGGAAAGGAAACGAGCCTGCTGATTGCGCGGCTGGATCGTGGCCTGATGGATGAATGTGCCGCAGCATTGTTCTGCATTGATCCTTTTCGGCGGGCTGCGGATATGGACCCCGGTACGGCAGTGGAAATTGGCTATATGGCCGCCCAGAACAAGCCGATGGCAGGCTACACGGTGGATGGTCGTACTTACCATGAGAAGGTGCAGAGTTATTTTGAACAGGCATGGCACACGCCGCTGACGGAAGAGAAACCCCCAAATGGTAGCAGGGTCCGTTGGCTGGATGCAGACGCCATGATCGTGCATTCAGAAGGATTGTTGCAGAATGCCATGGTGGAGGGGTTTATCCGGCAGGCTGGCGGAGATATTGCCGTTGCGGATGATATCCTGAGTGCGTTTCGTGCTGCGGCCAAGGATCTGGCTGGCCTGATTTATGGGAAAACTGCTGTGGAAGGTTCCTCCCATGGATGAAAGCATGACGGCTACATTGACGCAGCGCGCCCTTGCTGCACGTAGCAATGCCTATGCGCCATACTCTCGTTTTCATGTAGGCACCGCTTTGATTACGGAAGATGGACAGGTGTTTTCCGGCTGCAATGTGGAGAATGCCGCGTATCCGGAAGGAGTGTGTGCGGAAGCTGGTGCTATTTCTGCTATGGTCGCTGCGGGCGGGGATCGCAAGATTGCAACCATCATGGTGGCAGGCAAAGGACCAGCGCCTTGCCTGCCCTGTGGAGGGTGCCGCCAGAAAATTCGGGAGTTTGCAACACCCCGGACATGTGTTCTGGTAGTGGATGAAGACGGCGCGCTATTATTCAAAGATAATCTGCACGCGCTTTTGCCATCGTCTTTTGGCCCGGAAAATCTTGAAACTGCCCCAGAAGGAAAGCAGGCGTGATAAAAAAGAGTGGTTTTGCCCGTTTTGCGCGGCGCTGCGTTCTGGCCGTAGGGCTATTGGGCGCATCTGTTCCGGTAGTGGCGCATGCCGAAGCAGACCGGATGGTCATTTTTGACGATGACGGATTTGCACTGGCCCAGTGGATGGTGCTGAAGGCCCCGCATGTAAAAGTTCTGGGTTTTGGTACTGTCAGCGGAGATTTCTGGCAGAAAGAGGCGACAGCTTACGCATTGCGGGGGCTGGAAATTGCGGGCCGTACAGATGTGCCGGTTGTGCAGGGTGCCACCTATCCGCTCATGAATTCTGAAAAGCTGACTGACCGGTGGGAAGCCCTGTACGGCAAGCTGGTGTGGAAAGGCGCGTGGATGAAGAAATGGGTGGAGAAAACCACTCAGGCCCTTCCGCCATACCATCCGGCCGATGTGGTGCCGGATCTGCCGTGGGGGAACCCCAAGATCAAGCCTTCGGCTGAAAATGCGGCCATGTTCATGATCCGCATGGTGCATCAATATCCAGGCCAGATCAGTATTATTGAATGTGGCCCCATGACCAACCTGGCTCTGGCACAGAAGCTGGACCCGGAATTTGCCAGCCTTGCCAAGGAACTGGTGTACATGGGGGGGAGCCTGAACCCGCGCCAGAAGTTGACGAGTGCAGCCTCTGCCCAGTTTGCACGGGAATTCGGCAATTCTCCTCGTCGGGAATTCAATATCCGGTTTGATCCTGAAGCTGCGTCCATTACGATGCACGCCCCATGGAAGCGGATTGTCATGGTGCCGGTGGACCCTTCTACCGAGACAGAAATGTCCGCGGAATTTGTGAAGGATATTGCCTCGGCGGACACGCCCATTGCCCGGATTGTAAAGCGTGGCGCCAACAACTTTCCCTTGTGGGATGAAATTGCTGCGGCGGTCTGGCTGGACCCCACTCTCATCCGTTCCAGCACAGACCTGTATGTGGACGTGAACACCATATTCAGCGCGCAATACGGAGACATTCTGTCCTGGACAGAGGGATATCAGCCGGATGTTGGCGAACAGAAGGAAAAAGTGGTGCTCACTGTGGATGTGCCCCGCATGAAGGCTCGGATCAAGGATCTGATTTCTAAACCCTGAAGAGAGTGCTTTCACGGTAAGGGGAAGGCCTTGGGCTTGGGGGGCGGGCGGGCCTTACTCTCAAGTAAGGAGATTTTTTCCTGATGGAGTGCTATTCTTTCTGGCGTGATGAACCGTTTCTTCCTTTCCTGTCAGGCGTGTCTTGTTGTCTGTCTATTGATATGGCCTCCTTCTTCCACACAGGCTGAAGAAGGAGCAAGTCGTAGCGAAGTCTATAAAAACGTCGCCCGATTGGCCGCCGTCGGGGACAAACTGTTTCACGATCCGCGCCTGTCAGCTTCCGGTGTGTTATCCTGCGCAAGTTGCCATAGCGAGAAAGCCGCTTTTGCGCCGGATAATGCGCTTTCTGTGCAGTATGGCGGGGTGGATATGGCACAGCGAGGGCACCGGGCCGTGCCCTCGCTGAAATATTTGCAAAATGTTCCGCAATTTACAGAGCATTTTTTCGATTCTGAAGATGAAGCGGACGAAAGCATTGATAACGGTCCAACTGGTGGCCTGACATGGGATGGTCGCGCCAATACGCAGGCTGAACAGGCGGTTATTCCGTTACTGGCTTCTTTTGAAATGGGGCAGCAGGCACCGCAGGATGTTGTCCGCCGAGCTCTCAGCGCGGGCTATGGTGAGGCATTGAAAGCGCTCGGGCCTTATCTGCAAACAACAGATCTGTTTCAAGTCATTACCAAAGCGCTTGAAGCCTATCAGCAGGATTGGCGGCGGTTTTACCCTTATTCCAGTAAATATGATGCCTATCTGGCGGGCAAAACCGTGCTGACGCCACGGGAGCACAAAGGGCTGGAATTGTTTGAAGACCCTGAAAAGGGAAACTGCGCTTCCTGCCATAAAAGCCAGCCGGGCAACGATGGGACACCGCCGCAATTTACGGATTACGGTATGATTGCCGTTGGTGTGCCACGGAACAGGGCGTTACCATTCAACCAGAACCCAAAAGTGTTTGATCTTGGTCTTTGCGGGCCTGACCGCACGGACCTGAAGCAGTATGCTGAATATTGTGGACTGTTCCGCACGCCCTCTTTACGGAATGTGGCAACACGGCAGACGTTTTTCCATAACGGATTTTATCATTCCCTACGGGATGCCGTAGCTTTTTATGTGTTGAGAGACACTCACCCCGAACGCATTTATCCGGTCGGGAAAGATGGAAGAATCCTGAAATATGATGATCTTCCAAAGCAGTATCAGGAGAACATCAATATGGACCCTCCATTTGGGCCGCAACCAGGTAACCGGCCTGTCCTGTCAGATGATGAGATTGACGCCATTGTCGCGTTTCTCAAAACGCTGACTGACGGATATTCTGATACCCAGAAAAGGTCTGATGCCACGCCGTAGACATGGCACCAGGGAGAGAAAGAAGTCTAATGGGTCTGATTGGGCAGCAATAGAGCTCCTGTCAGATCACCCAGCGGTTTACCTGTGCTGGCCTGAATGGACTTGTCTCGATTGAGAAGGCCATCCAGCGGGCGGAGATTATAACGCTCGGTCAGAAACTTAATGATGGACGTGGTGTCCTGAACAGTTTTGTCCACGTAATGCTGGCGGGAAAACGGGGAGATGATAATAGCGGGAATGCGGGAGCCTGGGCCCCAGCGATCCCCTTTGGGAGGGGCGACGTGATCCCAGAGACCACCGTTTTCATCATACGTCACAATTACCAGCATATGGGGCCACTGGGGGCTTTTTTCCAAATGGCTGACAAGATCTGCGATATGGCTGTCGCCGGATTCAATGTCCGCATAGCCTGAATGCTCGTTCAGATTGCCCTGCGGTTTATAGAATGAGACCTGCGGCAGTTTGCCGCTATCAATAATTTCTTTGAAACGGACGCCGTTCAGGCCGCCATCCTGAATATGCTGAGCACGGGCAGCGGTGCCCGGGGCATAGTTTGCGTAATAGTTGTAGGGCTGATGATGGTATTGGAAATCAGGCATCGGGTAGGCGTTACCGTGATCCTGTACATGCTGCCATGCTCCGGAAAACCATGCCCAGCTAATGTTTTTTTCACTTAGCCTGTCACCAATGGTCGGTGTGGTCTGGGGGGGGAGTGTGGTGGGGCGTGCGGGGTCGGCAAAGCGTGGGTCTTGGCCTTCTGCGGGCTTGTTGCCACTTGGTTGATAGGGCGGCTGCATGGTGTTGACCGCATGGAAGTCCGGCGTGAGGTTTCCATCACGCACAAATTTTGGAACACCATCCAAAGCGGAATGGGGGGAGTTGGGGGCGATAAGCAGTGCTGTGCCCGTTTTGTCTGCCACTACAATGGAGGGGTGAGCAGGGCTTGTATCTGCTGCAGGGTAATAAGGGGCGCAGGCACAGGCCAGCCATTGATGATTGAGGAAGGAACTGCCAAAGGCTCCCATAAAAAAATGGTCTGCCATTGTGTATTTTTCGGCAATTTTCCACATTTTCATGTGACTGCCGTTCCAGTAGCCCATTGGCATGGCTCCTGTATCCGCCCACGCTACAAACATGTCGTTCTTGCCGTGATTGATCTGCATCTGGTTCTGATAAAACCGATGCCATAGGTCATGCGTAAGTGTATTGAGGGGCACGTTGAAGCCCTTTGGGTCATCTACAGCAAACGGTTTGTTGGGAAGATGTTCCGTCATGGCTTGCGTGATCGGATTGGGAATACCCCGTCCTGTCAGTCCGCCCCAGACAGGGGGAAGTTCTTTCAGAACGCTTCCGTCCCGGTCTTTTTGCTGAAAAGTTTCAGGAGAAAGATTGGCGGATGTATCCGCGCCTGGAAAGCCTCTGTAAAGATTATCAAAAGACCGGTTTTCCGCAAAAATCACCACAACGGTCTGAATGGCGGAGAGATCCGGTTTTTGGGGCGCTGTTTGTGCCTGCACGGGCAGAGCGACACACGCTGAAAAGCTGATCCCAGCCATCAAGAGAAAAGAGGCCGTTTTACGGGGGCGATAGGTACAAAAGCGGGATGGAAAGGAAAAACGCATGCCTATCTCTTGCTGTAGGGAGTGACGGATATACATTCTTTCATATCTGTCGGAAGAGTTCAATTTCCAACCAAAACGATCCTGTTCCGGCAGGTGAGAGCCAAAGCACGGATATTTACGCCAGAAGCGCCTGCACTTCATTCCGTGTGGGAGCCGCATCTGCCGCACCTTTACGGGTGGTTGCCAGCGCTCCGCATGCGGAAGCAAAACGGACAGCCTCCGGAAGAGGCTTACCCTCACTGAGTGCGACAGCGAGACCTGCATTGAAGCAGTCTCCCGCAGCAACAGTATCAATGGGAACCACTTTAAAGGGGCTGATGAACCCGCCTTCAATGCCATCATGCCAATACGTTCCGCGTCCTCCCATTTTGATCACCACGGCCTGGGTTCCTTTATGCAGGAGGATTTGCGCAGCCTGTGCTGCCTGTTCAGCGGTTTCTGGCTGGATGCCGGTCAGGAGAAAGGTTTCTGTTTCGTTAGGGGTCAGAACATCAATGTTCTGCCACAAAAGCGCGGGAAGTGCCTCAGTCGGTACCGGTGCGGGATCAAGAATGACTAGCCCTCCTGCTTCTCTGGTGCGTGCGGCTGCGGCAGCAACGCTTGCAAGGGGACATTCAAGTTGAAGAAGCAGGACGCGAGCCCGGTCTAGCCAGAGGGAATTTTGTTCAAGATCAGCCGTCCCCACGGCCATATTTGCGGCGCCGACAACTGTAATGCAATTTTCACCATCTTGATCGACAGAAATCAGCGCTATGCCGGTGGGGTGTTCCGGATCACTATAAAGAGGTGCTGTTTCAACCCCAAAAGACAGTAGAGCGTCCCGTGCGAACGCGCCAAAATGATCTGTTCCTATCCGTCCGGCCAGCGCAACCTGAGCGGGCGTTTGGTGGGACAGGCGAGCCGCCGCCGCTGCCTGATTGGCTCCTTTGCCTCCCAGACCAATCGTATAATTGGACGCATGCAGTGTTTCTCCGGCCTTGGGCAAAGTTTTCACACGCACCGTCAGATCAATATTAACACTGCCAAAGGATAAAATGAGAGGGGTGGTGTCAGACATACAAAGTAGGTTCCGTAAAAATGAAAGCAGAATAGCAGATTCTGCTGAAAGAAAGAGAGAAAGAAATCCTTATAGATCAGGGTCGATTCATATAGAAGGCTGATGAGTTTTAGGGCCGAGATACTGCGCATTATCAAAGTGAAATTAAAATTTAAGAATGATACCCTCCTTTTGAGGACGTAAGTGAAGACATATTAATAAAAATTTTACGATACAATAACTCACGCAGGCAAATGATTGCTCTAAAGTTTTCAACGCTATATTCGTATAGACCAATAAAGATCGCCAAAATAGAAAGAAAATTCTTTAATAAAATTATTATCTAAGAAAAGGCCATGTAGTTTATGCAGAAAAAGTAAATTTAATTTTTTTAACTTAAATCCACCTTCTGTATATGACCGGGAAATTAACAATAGTTAGGTCTTTTTTAACAGCGCCTAAATTACAATTTCAAAAGTTTCATTGCTTGGCCTTGTCAAAATTAATTTTGTAATACATTTGATTGCACACTTTCTGTTGGTGGGAGAGGGGCATCTTTGGTTTTGTTTTCTGGGGGTGTTTTCTCCCTGAATCGGCGGTGCGCATCTTCTTATGGCAAAAAGCAAACATATTACATTGTAACACGCGCGCCCTTGGTCGTTCATTGTGTTATGGAAAGGATAAATGGCTTTTCTTCCTACACGCCCAGAAGAAGGTGATTGTTTGAAAGGCGCATTCAAGCAGGAACCCAATACAAATCCTGAAGGTAGCGGGCAGGGCGGTGATCGCCTGTCTGTGCCTGAAGCAAGTCTCCTGGAAGGGACATGCCTCCATACGCCCGTAGGCAAAACCAAGGTAGAAACTCTTAGCCCGGGCCATGCCGTGCTGGGCTATACAGATGGCCAGGAATTACCTCATCTGGTCTCACATATCCGCGTCGCCTATGGTATGACATTGCCCGGTCTGCCGGATGATGAAGCAGGTTATCCTATTCGCATTCTAAAGGATGCCATTGCGGATGGCGTGCCGGCCCATGACGTTGTTCTCACCCCTGATCACTGCCTGTTTTTTGAAGACAAGTTTGTGCCTCTGTGTTTGCTGGTGAACAGACTTTCAATTTTTTATGATCGGACTTTTACAGCCTATAAAGCCTATCCGGTGCAGACCGACCCTCATGCTGTGCTGATTGCGGAAAACCTGCTTATTGCCAGCGCGTTGCCGCCTTGCCCTGAAGACAGCCATTGGCATACCCGCACCCATATGCCTGTTGTAACGGATAGAACCGTTGTGGAAGGCTTATATCATCGCCTTAAATCCCGCGCTGAAGTTGGCGGATTGGAAAGTCCGTTCTATCTACCAGAAGTAACGGACGATCATGATTTGCAACTGGTGACAGAAAGCGGTCAGTTTATCCGAAAAGCGATGGAAAAAGAGAACGTTGCCGTTTTCATGCTGCCGCCTGATGTTCATGAGGTGCATCTTTCGTCCCGCGCCAGTCGGCCTGTCGATGTGATTGGTCCGTATGTGCAGGACAAGCGGTATCTTGGGGTCCATGTAGGCGATATCACCCTCGTTGATTCCCGGAAACGGAAAAAGGTGACAACGCATATCAAAGGCGATCTTCTCGGCTGGCATCCTCCTGAAGAGGATGGGGGGCGTTGGACCAATGGGCATGCACACCTGCCAATACGGCGTGATGCAAAGCGAGGGCCAGGGATGCTGGGTGTGCAGATACTGACAACTATTCCTTATCTGGTGACTGATTATCACGGGCCGCGCCGGCATAGGCATAGATAAACGATTTTCTGAGTGTTTCACGCATAGTAAATGGCGTAGGGCGCGGCAGATATTCAATTTTGCTGAACAAATACGGTTTATGATCTCCTTATGCCTTTGCATGGTGTGCTCAGGATATAGTTTTTAGAGGCCTTTTCAGAGATCAGGTGTTGTCTCTGACATGAGATTTCTGAAATGGTCTTTAAAAAGAAGATTGAGAACCACCAAAGCGGGGGGCTTTTATGTATAAGCTGTTTGTCTATGATCACTGTCCATTCTGCATTAAAGCCAGAATGATATTTGGGCTGCGCCACATTCCATTTGATCTGATTATTCTTCAAAACAACGATGAAGCAACGCCCAAACAGATGATCGGCCAGAAGATGGTGCCAATTCTTGAAGAGAATGGCCATTTCATGGGCGAAAGCATGGATATTGTGGCACATATTGACGCGCAGGGAACGCCTCTTTTAACGGGTCCAACCAATCCGGCGCTAGCAGAGTGGATCAGACGATCCAATGGACCATTATATAAGCAGTTTCTGCCTCGTGCAGCATGTGCTCCGTTCCCGGAGTTTTCTACAACAGCCGGACGCGCCTATTTTGTGCGTACCAAGGAGCGTTCCACGGGAGCCTTCACGGATATTCTGAGTGAAGGGGCCGCCGCATTGGAGCCTTTGGCTGCACTACTGGAAGATCTTGCGCCAATGGTGCAATCTCCGGAGGCAGTGAATGGTGCTCTTTCCACAGATGATATTCACCTTTTTGCCCAGTTACACAGCTTTTCCTTAATCGGTGGTCTGACTTACCCTGCCGCAGTAGAAACCTATCGGCAGACTATGTCAAAACAGTGCGGTATCAGGCTTTTGGATGACTTTGCGATCTGATTGTTTTTGACTCCCGCAGATGTGGCGCTTGGCTTTGGCGCAGAAAGGATTAGAATTTGATCTGGAGCATTGAGAGTACGGCCTGAAACGTCTCTGTGGCATGTTCTTCCCGAACGGTACCGTTCTCATATTGAAGGCTGACCCGCAAAATATCGACCGGCCACCAGTTCAGATTGGCAGACCATGTCTGTTGGTGGCCGCCATCTACGGAAGCAGACCTCAGATTGGCATCCGAAAAGCGGAACGCCGCTTCCAGCACGCCGCTTCCGTTGCACAGGGTGGTCTGGTTTTTCTGGCAGGTGGGGGCCGCAAAGGCGGCCGTGCGTGATTTCCAACTACGGGGCTTACCCATCAGGGTATAGCTTGCCTGAGCGTACCAGCCTGAAAAATGCAGATGTTGTGTGCCAACATTTTCTCGGCGGTTGGCCGCAATTTCGTAAGCCTCTCCTGATACAAGCAAACGTTTCCACGCGGCTGCAGCTTCAAGCCCGAATGCGCCTGCGCTGCGCAACGGAATGCGGCCTGTATTCAGAAATTTTCCTGTCAAACCAACATTCAGTTCCGGGAAATCCGAAAAATTGGCGGCTGGTGGCTGGCCGGGACTTTGAGCGGCTTTGAACACCCATTCTCCAGAAAAGCCAACGTGAAAGAGAATATCCCGTGTGCGGATGGGCAGGCCTACCAAACGGAACACAATGGCCCTTTGATTGCCATCGTGATCAGGCCCTGCTGTGCCGGCTGTGCCGGCTACTGCAACATGATAGCGCTTGCCGTGAGCTTCAATTTGGACAGCCTGCCGTGCAATGCCTGCGGCAAGATTACGGGTGATTGTCGCAATGCTGGCGCGTTCTATAAAAACGGTATCTCCTTGGGCTTGCATGGACTCAAGCCCGAAACTGGGTTTGAAAATACCCGCCGTAAAGACAAAATGCTTCAGGCCCAGATAGCTGAGTTGTCCTTCAAACAGGCGCATCGGACCATGAGGAACGGGGCCGAAATCCCATATCGCCCCAATTTCAAACTGTTTGTGAATGGTTATACGCGCGCCGTTTCTCAGCCTGCCAGCGCGAACGCCCACGCCGGATGCAGGGACGCTTGTTTGCGGGAGGCCGCCAATATCAAGCTGGTCCGTGGCATAGGGTTTGATGACAACATCCCCCAAGGTGATGGACGGCACGGTACCTGCATGGGCAATGGTCACGAAAGCCGGTGAACTGATGCTGAGAACCAGGCAAACAGGCAGCAGGGAAAATGGCGTGCTGGCGTTCCTGAGCATTTTAAAGCTGTGATCCTTCCCATTCTGCTTACTGCGCAATCTTGACGCGCACCGTCACGATGGGAAGGTGTAGGGAGAAGTGCTGGAGATGAAAAGCCTAAGCTGAAGGATTTCAGTCAGGCCCGCATGGGGCCGGTTTCTTCTTCCCCCGTCTGAACAGCGGATGGATGTGAACTGGGGGAGGATGCGGAGCATATGCAAACGGGGATAGTGTCCGAGGCCAAATAAATGACATCAGACGGATGGTGGCGTGTTTTGCAGAAAGTGACGACGCATAGGGCGCAGCACAGCAAGAGCCAGAAACGCAGTGAGAATATCTCCCCCAATGGCACAGGCAAAAACAGGATACCAGCTAGTGCTGGCTTGGTGCAGCCACGCTGCCAGTGGGCCACCAAAAATGGCTCCTACACCTTGGGCCATATAGAGCATGCCATAATTACGGGATGCATCGCGCACACCAAAAGTATCGGTTAATGTGGCGGGAAAGAGAGAGAAAATTTCTCCCCATCCGAGAAACACAAGGCCAGAAAGCAGGACGAAGGCGACAGGATGATGAGCCATCCCCAGCCAGCATAGAAGGGCGATCGCTTCCAGCGCGAAGGCGAACGCCATGGTCTGCTCGCGTCCATATCTGTCAGAAATCCAGCCGAAGAGCGGACGGGTTAGTCCATTGGCGATACGATCAAGTGTCATGGCCAGAGGGAGGGCGCTCAGACCCAGTATGGTTAGGTGTGAGACGCCAAAATCATGGGCAATCTGAGCGAGTTGGGATGTAACCATCAGCCCCGACGTGGCCATTGTGGCCATCATGAAGAACATCAACCAGAACAGGGGTGCTCTGAGCACGAAAGGGGTTAGATAACCTGGTTGATTACAGCTTGTTTGTTCTTGATGGCGGGCAGGCGTTTTTAAAAAGCACGCTGCGCCAAGCCCCACTGCGGCCATAAGAATACCAAACATGGACAGGGTTGGACGCCATCCCCACAGAGCCAGAAAGTGGGAGATTGGGAAGGTGGTCACGATGGCTCCCATGCCATAGCCTGCGGCAGCCGCTCCTGCTGCCATCCCCCTGTTTTGAGGGAACCACTGCATCAATAAGGCGACAACCCCAACATACACAATGCCGGTGCCAATGCCCCCAAGGCCACCATAAAACAGATAGAGTTGCGTGAGAGAAGAAGCTGATGCCGCACTCACCCAACTCAGCCCCGTCAAGCCAATTCCGATCATGATGAGAGTGCGCGGATGAATATGGTGCGCAATCCATCCCTGGATAGGGGAAAAGACCGTTTGCAGGACAATCAGAAGAGAAAACGTGACCTGTAAGGCGGCTGCGCTGACACCGAATTCGCCTTTCAAGGTGGGCGTGAACAGGGTCCAGACATATTGAGGGGAAGAAATGGCAGCCATACAGATCAGGCCCGCCACAAGCTGCCGCCATTTTGCGTCCTGCATCAGACCCTGTCTCCCATATCCCTAACGCTATAGGGTACAATTTTTTGTTGCGCTTTCTGAAGAGGGGCAATGAGGAAGAAAAAAGTGCGTGAAGATCTGATTTTGAGAAGCATGATGTCAGTCTGGCAGGTGTGATGGGCCGAGAAATTCAGAACCGACAGACTTCCAGCTTTATTCAAAACAGGGAAGTAATATTCCACATGAGATATGATATTTTAAAGGTCAGGGTCAGGGTTTTTCTGCCCGTCTTTTCTGTAGGCGTTTATGGAATTGAGGTGCTTCTTGTGGCTGCTGGGTGGCCATGGCTGTTACTCTGGCCCCTGCTTGCGCAAGCATTTGCGGGATAAGGCGGGTTTCAGGCAGGTTTTTCCAGTATTTGCGGGGCATTTCCGACCGCATAGCTTTGGTTTTGATTCGCGCCGGATTGAAAATGGAGGCATAATAGGTCTGCCACAATTGCTCCAATGTGTCTGAAAGATCCGGTTTAGGGCAGGGGGCGCGGGTGATGAGACACTCTGTTCCATTCCAGGTGATGGAGCCTTTTGGAGTCAGAATTGCCCAGTCCATATCTGTAAAACGGCGAGTAAAAAACGGCGCAACAGTGGGCAGAATGTAATGGTCTGGCTCAAACCACGAGAGAAACAGCCGTCGCCCGTTTTCGCTCTCCCCTATTTCCCGAAAGCGGAGAAAAGCTTCCATCTTGTGGGCGTCCCGCCGGATCTGGTGAGACATACGGAGGGCGCGGGCAATATCCGGATCAAGTGGAATGGCCGCGAGGGACGGTTCAGTCTGTGCCCGCCACAAAATACGGTAAGCCAGATCAAAGCGTGTTTGATCGGCATGGCGCAGAATGGATTTGAGCAATGCAAGGCAATTGCTGCGTAATATCGGATTTTGGGCGTCTGGCCGGGGTGTGGGGAGAGACAGAGGCGTATCAAACAGGGAAGCCTCTGCTGTAGAGCATCGCCATTCCATAGCCTCGGGCGGCACTCCGGCTAGAAAGCAACGCCGCGCCAAAGGCCGCCATTCTGAAAAAGACGTATCTCTTTCAAGGGTAACTCCGTAGGTCATGGCTCAGAACAGGGTCAGTTGTTGGGGGCGGGGCAGGAAAGCCTGCCTGAGATTAGCTTGATCAACCAAGCGGGCAGGAGACCAGCCGGTGGTATGCACAAACGGTTTGACCTTGCGAAGCGATACATTGAGACGGGCAAGGTCTTCCAGCCGCAGATGTTTGTGCCGTCTGGTGGCGATAAGAGCGTTGACGGAACGCACACCCAGCCCAGGCACCCGGAGGAGCATTTCCCGGCTGGCTCGATTAAGATCGACCGGAAAAAGTGCCCGGTTTGCGAGAGCCCATGCCAGTTTGGGATCAAGTGTCAGATCCAGCATGCCATCCGGGCGGCCTGCTGTAATCTCGGAAAACTGGAACCCGTAGAAACGATACAGCCAGTCTGCCTGATAAAGACGATGTTCACGTAGCAACGGTGGTGGCCGGACAGGCAGAATGGCCGAGGCATCGGGAATGGGACTAAAAGCGGAATAATAGACCCGCCGCAGCCTGTAGCCGGAATAAAGAGAAGAACTGCTGGCAAGGATATCATGATCAGTGGCGGTGTCGGCCCCGATAATCATTTGCGTGCTTTGGCCACCGGGCGCAAAGCGTGGCGGCCGACGACCAGACAGAGTTCGTTCCTTTCCGGCCTCAATTCGCGTTTGCATTTCTCCCATGGAGTGACGGATGATCCCGGCTTTTTTTTCGGGCGCGTAGGCGGCCAATCCCTGCTCTGTGGGCATTTCCACGTTAATTGAGAGGCGATCGGCATAGAGGCCAGCCTCAGCAAGCTGCTCGGTGGACGCATTGGGGATGGTTTTCAGGTGGATGTATCCCCGAAAGTTATGGGTCTGGCGGAGTTCACGCGCCACATGCACCATCTGAGCCATGGTGTCTTCAGGGGAGCGGATAATGCCAGAAGACAGGAATAATCCTTCAATATAATTGCGGCGATAGAATTCCAGGGTCAGCCAGACCACCTCATCCGGGGTAAAACGGGTGCGCTGAACGTTTGAGGAGGAACGGTTGATGCAATAGGCGCAATCATAGATGCAGAAATTGGTCAGTAGAATTTTGAGCAGGGAAATGCACCGCCCGTCTGGCGTGTAGGCATGGCAGATGCCGTTGCCGGTGGAACCCAGCCCTTTGGTGCCAGCAGAATCACGTTTGCCAGCCCCGCTGGAGGAACAGGACGCATCATACTTGGCCGCATCGGAAAGGATGGCCAAACGTTCGGAGAGGCTCTGCTTCATAATTTGTTCATGTTATGTTCTTATTTTGGGGAGGGCAAGCCTCAAATCATAGGTTGCCCACTTACGTCTTGGCGCGTGTATCAGGAGTGGGTGATGGGGCCTTTTCCTGATCGAAAAGGAGGACTGTTTTTTTTGGGGTAAAGCGCGCAAACGGCTGTATAAAGCCCCTCCCCAATTCAGGGGAGGGGAGGAACGGTCAGCCCTTGAACACCGGGCCGATAGGAAGAAGTTTACCGGGGTTGAGGATATTGCGCGGATCAAGCGTGGCTTTCAGCGCCCGCATGACACTGAGGGCGCCTTCTCCGTGCTCGGCGGCCAGGAATTCCAATTTGCCGAGGCCCACGCCGTGCTCTCCGCTGCTGGAGCCTCCCAGGGAAAGGGCACGGGCAACAATTTTACGGTCAAGCGCCAAGGCCTGCTGGCGTCCGGCTTCTGTTTCTTCCGTGACAATAAGAGTGTGAAAGTTGCCGTCTCCCACATGCCCGAGAATGGCGGCATATAGACCAGAGGCCAGAATATCCTCCTTCACTCCTGAAATCAGGGTCGTCAGTTGTGAAATAGGCACAATACAGTCCGTGCTGATCAAGCGTTGGCCGGGGTGCTGCGCTTTTACGGCCCAGTATGCGTTGTGCCTTGCTTTCCATAATCTGGCCCGTTCATCTGCCGTATCCGCCCATGTAAAGGCAAGCCCGTTATTGTCACGTGCCAGGCTTTCCGTGACACTGATCTGTTCCTTGACGGCTTCAGGAGAGCCCGCAAATTCAAAGAAGAGAGTGGTGAGCGGACGATACTCTTCCAAGTTAGAGTAACGGATGCAGGCCTGCATCTGCACATCATCCAGCAGTTCAACGCGGGCGATGGGAATACCCATCTGAATGATTTCCACCGCTGTATTCACGGCATCGTCCAGAGTTTCAAACTGGCAAACTGCAGCGGAAAGCTGTTCGGGCTGGCCATGCAGCCGAAGCTGTATTTCCGTAATGATACCCAACGTGCCCTCGGACCCGATAAATAGAGAGGTGAGATCATACCCCGTGGAGGACTTCCTTACTCGACCGCCTGTCTGGATGATTTCACCATTTGCCATGACGACTGTCAGCCGGAGCACATTCTCCTTGATGGTGCCGTATCGCACCGCCGCCGTGCCGGAAGCGCGTGTGGCGCACATGCCGCCAAGAGTTGCCTCGCCACCCGGATCAACAGGGAAAAACAGGCCGGTATCGCGCAGAAATGCATTGAGCGCCTGACGTGTGACCCCGGCCTGAACGCGGCAGTCAAGATCAGACGCGTTAACTTCCAGAACCTCCGTCATGCGGGAAAGATCAAGACTGATTGCACCATCAGGTGGGGTGACATGCCCTTCAACAGAGGTACCCGCTCCAAATGCCACTACTGGCACCCGGTGAGAATGACACAGAGCCAGCGTGGTAGAGACATCCTGCGTGCTTTCCGCAAAAACAACCCCTACAGGCATATTGGCAATTTCCAGAGCCTCTCCATGGCTGTGGGCTTCACAGACGGAGGGATTGGTAGAAATCTTGTTTCCAATTTCCGCAGCCAGCAGGGACAACACATGCTGGGCGCGTGCTGCGGGATGAAGCGGGAGAGAGGCTTGGTCCGTCATGAATGCTTTCAAGTCCTGTGAGCCAATTAAGGCGTACAGCATAGTGCCCGGATCTATTAACCGTCGAGAGGAACAGGAGGATTAACCAAATAGAGGGATTTAGGAAAAAATGGCCTTATTTTTTCTCTGGGTGGCGGCACGGATTGACCAAGTGCTGCTGCTTGAGAAAAAGCGTGCAAGGCTGCATTGCGTACAGCATGATTAAAGCGACGCAAGGATAAAGGTGATTCCAGACTTTAAAAATCTGGAACTCTGAGAGATAGTACAAGCCTACGTAAGTGGATGGTAAAGCCTATCGCTCTGTTTTTTGAAAGCCTTCTGACGAAGTTTTGACAAAAAATGGCGGCAATAAGCGCGTGACAAAAATAAGGAAGATAAAAATCATGCAAGACCGCTGTGACGCAAAGGTTTTCGGGGGCGTTAAGAGCCAGAACCCGTGCAAGGTGCTGGAGAAAACCGGGGTGGTGTCTTTTCATGCCGTTTATGCCAATCTTTCGGCCTCTGAACTGGTAGCGGCAGCGCTGGAAAGACTGGAAGGCGTTCTATCTGAAGATGGCGCGCTGGCTGTTGACACCGGAGAGCACACAGGACGGTCTGCCAAAGACAAATTCATTGTCGATGAACCTGCTATCCGGGCGGATGTATGGTGGAACGCCACCAACCAGAAAATGAGCCCCGAACATTTTACGCGTTTGACAGATACAGTGCGCGGGTATCTGGCGGGGCAGGAGCTTTTCATTCAGGATCTCTACGCAGGAGCTGATCCTGAGCACCGAATTCGGGTGCGCGTAGTCACGACCAATGCGTGGCATGCCCAGTTTGCGCGCAACATGTTTATTCGTCCTCCTGTTGAGGACCTTGGGAACTTTACTCCGGATTACGTTATTCTACACGCGCCGGATCTGGCGCTGGATGCGGAAACCTATGCGCTCCGGTCCTCAACCGCTGTGGCTCTTTCCTTTGAGCAGAAACTGATTGTTATTGCGGGCACGCAGTATGCGGGTGAGATCAAGAAATCCATTTTCACCGTCATGAACTGGTTGCTGCCGCCCAAAGGCGTTCTGCCCATGCATTGTTCAGCCAATATTGATAGCACCGGCGATAGCGCACTGTTCTTTGGGCTTTCTGGAACCGGTAAGACCACACTGTCTTCTGACCGCAATCGTCCGCTTATTGGTGATGATGAGCACGGTTGGTCTGATGAGGGTGTGTTCAATTTTGAAGGTGGTTGCTACGCCAAGGTCATTCGGCTGAGCAAGGACGCTGAGCCCGATATCTGGAACGCGTCTCACCGGTTTGGTGTGGTGCTGGAAAATGTGACCGTAGGGGATGGCGGCAAGCTGGATCTGGATGATGCATCCCGCACGGAAAATACACGGTCCTGCTACCCGACAAACTTTATTCCCAATGCTGTCGCCAGTGGACGTGGCGGTAAGCCGCAACATGTTCTCATGCTGACAGCAGATGCCTTCGGTGTTCTGCCGCCCGTGGCAAAATTGACGCCTGATCAGGCGATGTACCATTTCCTGTCTGGTTATACCGCGCGGATTGCCGGGACGGAAAAAGGGCTTGGAGACGAGCCGGAAGCTACTTTCTCCGCCTGCTTCGGTGCGCCGTTTCTACCGCGTCCTCCCGCTGTGTATGGGGAGTTGCTGCGGAAGCGGCTGGCGGCAGGGCAGGTTTCATGCTGGCTGATCAATACGGGTTGGACAGGCGGCGCCTACGGTACAGGCAAAAGAATGTCTCTGGCTTATACGCGTGCCATTCTGGCGGCCGTGCTGGGAGACACGCTGAAGAATGCGACTTTTGAAGTTGAGCCTTATTTCGGGCTGAGCATTCCCAAGCATGTTGAAGGCGTGCCAGATCAGGTTCTCAATCCGGCACAGGCATGGGCGGACAAGGCGGCCTATGACGCTCAGGCCAAGAAGCTTGTCTCTTTGTTTGAGAAAAATGCGGAGGGATTTGCAGCGGAGGTCAGTCCAGAAGTTCTGCAGTCCGTTACAGGAGCGGTTGCCTGAAAAGCTGACGGAACCAGGACAAAAATAAAAGGGGGCTTCTATGCCCCCTTTCTCTTTTTACGCGCAGCGGCGTGGAATGTAGGAAAGAGTTCGGTCCAGCAGGTGCTCCATATCCGGGCGGTGGCAGGGGTCAACATTATTGGCCACATGCTGCCGGGCCTGCTGCTTGATGCTGTTGGCGGTGCGGAGCGTACCGTCCACTTTGTCATGTTCTTCAATGAGATCAGCAATAGTCAGGGAGCGGTCAAATGCCGCTTTTACAATATCATAGGCCAGACTGTTGAGGATGGTTTCAAACGCGGCTCGCCCAAACGGGGACTGGCAGATGGAAAGCTGCGTTTGTGCTTCGGTATGATTTTTGATGACGCTGCGGGCATCCTGATGATGGAAGTAGCGCTGATGCCACGTACGGGCGCAGGCATATTCACGTTCGGCGGCCAGATGCTCGCGCAGGTTCTTGCACACGTTGGTTCCAGAGCAATGCGTGGACCATGCGGCCAGCCACGCGCTGGCAAAATCCGGGTAGCTGTAACGGTGCCACTCGGGGTCTGCTTTCTGTATCTTGTTGGCAAACCGGAACCCCTTGCAGCCATCAACGCCATATAGAATGGTGCGGGCGGAAGAACTGAACTGATCCTTGCCTAAAATAAGAATGTGCCCGGCATCTCCGCTGTGCATCTGCCGTTGCATTGTGAAAAGATCAAAGAAGCATTCATCATCAATCACGCGCGCAATATGGGCTTTGACATAGGTAAGAAACAGCGGGTTGCGCACACCCGTTAACCCGCGCGGGCAGAAATCGAACCCCCACCACCGAGACATTTTAACCAGATGGAAAGCCAGTTCATTGCGAAGGCGGATAAGGTTTTCTTCACCATCTCCTTCATCGCAAAGGGTTTGAACAGCTTTGAAGCGACTGAACAGGATATTGACCTGAGGAATAAAGCCGCGCGTGGGGTTGAAATAATCAAGCAGAACAGAAGGCTGCGAATGTGCCAGATGCCAGTGAGCGCTATAGGTGGTGGAGTGAGTCATGTGGTTTTCTCTGCCCATCCCAGGAGAACAAGAAGCTGACTGTTACAGTGCAGCAGTCGGGTCAGCTTGTGGGTGGAGCACGCTGCCAGGATTAGGGAAGACGGACGGGATACCGCCGACAGGTGCTCCGCCTTCCTTCTTATTGAGAACAAGTATCAATTGCAATAAATATTTTGAAAAATATGGAAGATGGAAAATGGCAGGGGGAGCGAGGTAAAGAGATGGCGGCTCAAATGGACCTGCACACGACGCAGAATGCGGCATGGCCGTTGCCAGTGAGACTGCGGGCGGATGAGAAAAAAGTAATGTGTTTCAAGGAGGTGAAGGGAAACAAAGGCTTTCCCCTTACATCTATATCTTTGTGGCTATACTCACGGAATTTTGTGGGTGATCTGTATCAATTTCAGATTGTGTAAGAGAACTTAAATAGGGGTTATGCAGTTTGTTGAGATAAAAAGGCATGACCTCATGACTCTGGGAAGACGGCAATTTCTACAAGCCTGCGGTACATGCGCAGCAGGAGCCAGTGCAGTGGCGCTGGGATTTGCGCCACCCAAAGCGTATGCGGGAGATTCACGCCAGTACAAACTGCTTCGGGCCAAGGAAACCCGGAATAACTGCACCTATTGTTCCGTAGGGTGCGGCATTCTGATGTACAGCCTTGGCGATGGTGCTAAAAATGCCAAGCCCAGCATTTTTCACATTGAAGGGGACCCGGATCATCCCGTCAGTCGAGGTTCCCTGTGCCCCAAAGGGGCGGGGTTGGTCGATTTTATCCATAGTGAAGGCCGTCTGAAATATCCTGAATATCGGGCTCCTGGCTCAAAGGAATGGAAGAGGATCAGTTGGGAAGAAGCGACAGATCGCATTGCCCGGCTGCTCAAGGATGATCGTGACAAGAATTTCATTGAACGGAATGAAAAAGGCGAACTGGTCAATCGCTGGTTGAGTTCCGGCATGCTTGCCTCTTCCGCCGCCAGTAATGAGACAGGGGTGCTCGATTTCAAGTTTGCCCGTGCTTTGGGCATGCTGGGGCTGGATTGTCAGGCGCGTGTCTGCCACGCGCCGACGGTTGCCGCCCTTGCGCCCACGTTTGGGCGTGGGGCCATGACCAACAACTGGGTCGATATTAAAAACGCCAACGTGGTTCTGATTATGGGCGGCAACCCGGCGGAGGCCCACCCCGTGGGGTTCAAATGGGTGATGGAAGCCAAGATCCGCAATGGCGCCAAGGTGATGGTTGTTGACCCGCGCTTTAACCGTAGCGCGGCTGTTGCTGATTTCTATACCCCTATTCGCGCAGGATCAGATGCAGCGTTCATGCTGGGGGTTGTGAACTACCTGCTGACACATGACAAAATTCAGCATGAGTATGTTAAGGCCTATACAAATGCCGCGCTGATCGTCCGTGAAGACTATGATTTTGAAGAGGGTCTTTTCAGCGGGTATGATGCCGAAAAGAAGACCTACGATAAAAGCTCCTGGACATATGAACGGGACGAAAACGGGTTTGCCCGTCAGGACCCAACTCTGCAGCACCCCCGCTGCGTTCTGAACCTGCTGCGCAAGCACGTGGAGCGGTACACGCCGGAGATGGTGACCAAACTATGCGGCACACCTCTCAAGGATTTCCAGCATGTGTGCGCGGAACTGGCGCGGACCAGTGCGCCGGATCTGACCGCCACCTTCCTGTTTGCACTCGGCTGGACCCATCACACCAGCGGTTCTCAGGTTATTCGTGCAGCCGCCATGGTCCAGTTGTTGCTGGGCAACATTGGTATGCCGGGCGGTGGCATGAACGCGCTGCGTGGGCATTCCAACATTCAGGGCTATACGGATCTGGGCCTGCTTTCTCTCCGGCTGCCGGGTTACCTGAACCTGCCTTCAGATAAACAGCAGGATATCGGCACCTATCTGAAGGAAAGCACACCCGCTACAGATGTGCCGGGTCAGGTGAATTACTGGCATCACACGCCCAAATTTTTTATCAGTTTGCAGAAAACCCTATGGGGTGAGCATGCAACTGTCGCCAACAATTGGGGGTATGACTGGTTGCCAAAATGGGACCGCAGCTATGACATGCTGGCCTATTTTGACATGATGTACCAAGGCAAGGTGAACGGTTATATTTCTCAGGGCTTCAACCCCTTGGCAGCTTTACCGGATAAGAATAAGACCGCGCAGGCGCTGGCAAAACTGAAGTTCTTGGTGGTGATAGATCCCCTTGCCACGGAGACAGCTTCCTTCTGGCAGAATGAAGGTGTCTTTAATGATGTAAAAACCGAAGACATTCAGACGGAAGTTTTCCGTCTGCCGTCTTCCTGTTTTGCTGAGGAAAATGGCTCCATTGTCAATTCCGGCCGCTGGCTGCAATGGCACTTTGCCGGTGCGGCGCCGCCCGGAGAAGCATGGCAGGACGGGCGCATCATTGGCACGATCTTTGAGAAGATCCGTAACCTGTACCGCAAGGATGGGGGAGCCTGTCCGGAGCCAGTGCTGAACATGCAGTGGAACTACAAGGACCCGGAAGATCCCACGCCCGAAGAAGTGGCGCAGGAAGCCAATGGGTATGCTCTGGCCGATATCATGGATGATCAGGGCAAGGTTGTTGTGCGCAAGGGGCAGTTGTTGCCCGATTTCTCAGTGATGAGAGATGATGGCACAACCTCAAGTTTTGCCTGGATTTTCGCAGGATCGTGGACAGAGGCTGGCAACCAGATGTCCCGCCGGGACAATACGGATACGGGGCTGGGCTGCACGCCGGGCTGGGCATGGGCATGGCCTGCCAACAGGCGCATTCTGTATAATCGGGCCTCGCTTGATCCGGCAGGCCGCCCGTGGGACCCCAAACGACAGATTCTGGAATGGACAGGAGAGCGTTGGAAAGGGGCTGATGTACCAGACTATCCTGTTACGTCTCCTCCGGGAAGCGGCGTAAGCCCCTTTATCATGCAGCCGGACGGAGTAGGGCGTCTGTTTGCCTGCGGTGGCATGTCTGACGGGCCGTTCCCGGAACAGTACGAGCCGACGGAATCTCCTTTGGAAAATAATCCGTTACATCCGGCTGTGTCCTACAACCCTACAGCCCGTGTGCTGAAGGATGATCGGGCGCGTATGGGCTCGCCTAAGGATTTTCCTTATGTGGCGACCACGTATTCCATTACGGAGCTCTTCCGGCACTGGACCAAACATTCTCGTCTGAATGCTATTATTCAGCCGGAACAGTTTGTGGAAATTGGTGAAAAACTGGCGCAACGGTTGCAGATATCAGCAGGAGACAAAGTGAAAGTTTCTTCTGCCCGTGGATATATTGAAGCCAAGGCAGTGGTAACAAAGCGTATCAAAACGCTTAACGTCATGGGCCGGGATCTGGAGCAGATTGGTATCCCGTGTCACTGGGGGTTCAGAGGCGCAACGCGCAAAGGGTATCTGGCCAATACGCTCAGCCCTGCCGTGGGGGATGCCAACACCCAGACGCCTGAGTTCAAGGCTTTCCTTGTCAACGTAGAAAAGGTCTGAGGTGGGCGATGAGTATGCAGTCACAGGATATTATCCGGCGCTCCGCCACAAATGGAATGACACCCGCGCCTCAGGCCCGTAGCCATCAGGAGTAAGTTGCCAAACTGATTGACGTCTCCCTTTGCACTGGGTGCAAAGGCTGTCAGGTGGCTTGCTCCGAATGGAATGATCTGCGGGACGAGGTAGGGCATAACGTTGGGGTTTATGATAACCCGGCAGACCTGACGCCTGAAACATGGACTGTTATCCGCTTTGATGAAGTGGAAGATGAAAGCGGCAAACTGGAATGGTTGTTGCGCAAGGAAGGCTGCATGCACTGCGAGGAGCCGGGGTGCCTGAAGGCTTGCCCCAGCCCTGGCGCCATTGTGCAGTTTGCCAACGGTATTGTGGATTTTCAGTCTGACCAGTGCATAGGCTGCGGCTACTGCGTGGCGGGGTGTCCCTTTGATGTGCCGCGTATCAGCAAAAAAGATAACAAGGCTTACAAATGCACCCTGTGCGCAGACCGTGTGGCGGTGGGGCAGGAGCCTGCTTGCGTTAAAACCTGCCCCACGGGGGCTATTGCTTTTGGCTCCAAAGCGGACATGAAGCAGCTTGCCGCTAACCGAATTGATGAACTGAAAAGCCGCGGGCATGAAGGCGCAGGCCTGTATGACCCCGCGGGTGTTGGGGGCACCCACGTCATGTATGTGCTGACACATGCGGACACACCGGAGATTTATCATCGGTTGCCAAAGGACCCGTATATCAGCCCGGTTGTGCGTGGCTGGAAAGAATGGCTCAAACCAGTGGGGGCGCTTGGATTTATTGTTACTCTGGCCGCCTCCTTTGCTCATTACGTGGGTGTTGGTCCCAACACGACAGAGGAAGACGAACATCCTGCGGCTGAGGGGAAAGAGTTGGCCGATGCCACACCTGTTGCGCAACAGGGCTCTGATGACGAGCGCCCGGAAGGGAGGAAATAATCATGGACACCAAAAATTCCGTTCTGCGCACCAAGTTTTTTGATCGGATGTGCCACTGGACCATGGTGGCCTGCTTTTTTCTGGTGGCCATGTCTGGTCTGTCCTGGTTTTTCCCCAGTCTGAACTGGTTAGGGAATGTTCTGGGCACACCACAGACAGCCCGCATCCTGCATCCTTTTCTGGGTACGGTGGTGTTTCTGTTGCTGGTGGTCATGTTCTTCCGGTTTGTGCACCACAATCTGCTGGTCAAAACAGATACCATCTGGTTCCGGCATGTTGTTGATGTGTTGATGAACAGGCATGAGAAAAAACTGCGAGTGGGCAAATATAATGCCGGTCAGAAACTGCTGTTCTGGGGAATTATGTCCCTTATTTCAGTGTTGTTCTTTACCGGCATTGTTATCTGGCGCGCCTATTTTGCGGTATTTTTTCCTATTCCGGTTATTCGATTTGCGCTGCTGGCGCACGCCATGGCGGGGCTTGGTCTCATTTTGCTGGTTGTTGGCCATATTTACATGGGGCTATGGGTCCGTGGGTCTATTACCGGTATGCTGACAGGATACGTCTCTCGCGCTTGGGCCAGACAGCATCATGACCGTTGGTATGATGAAGACGTGAATCCAGCCCCCGATACTCCGGTAAAACATCACTGATGACTTCATTTTTTTCCGATATTCCACCGTTGGATAAAACCGTCCCCGGTGTGCAGGCTATTGAGCCTATTATTCTGCCTCGTCTGGCTGTGCTGTATCGGCGGCGGGCTGAACGGCTCCGGCAGCTTGAACAGCAGGCGCAAACCGCTACGGGGGAAGGGGAACCTATATCTGGCCGTGAGGGGTATCTCGGGTTCGCTGCCCGTGTGGTTGATGAGCAGGCGCGCCTGCTGGCAGATGCTCCCCTCAGTGCGGAAGGGGCCATTCCTGTCAGTGCATTGCTGGGAGATGGTCTTTCTGGGGCCGAACGGCCTTCTGTTGCCATGCTGGCAGGATGTGCCTACTGGCAGGAGGCCTTCCGCGGAATAGTTGAAAACCTTTCTCCCTTTATGCCCGAGCTTGCGGCGGCAGGGCTGGTTGACCTGATGTATGCGGATCGGTCTGAACTGGCGGCAAAAGCCGCAGCCCTTATGGCTGGTGACTATGCGTGTGTGGATGCTGGCCGATCTGTATTCCTGTGGGCTGCGCTTTCTGTGTTCTGGGCCCAAGCTGTAGCATTGGCGACCCCACATGCCGCCAAAGGGGAGGTTCTGGAAACAGCAGGAGCCCGGTGCCCTTGTTGCGGTGCCCCACCGTCCGGTGGCTTGGTGTTGACGGGGGACCGTGAAGGACTGCGCTACCTTCAGTGCAGCCTGTGTGAGACACGGTGGCACAAGGTTCGTGCTACATGCAGTGTGTGTGGTGGAACGGACCATGTGGATTACTGGTCTTTCGAGACAACAGATGCAGCAATCCAAGGGGAAACCTGTGGAGACTGCCATGGCTACATCAAAATCTTCCGGCAGGATCGGGAGCCGGCTTTGGAAGTGGTCGCGGATGATCTGGCCTCCCTCGGGTTAGATACGGCTCTTGAACAGCAGGATTTTGTACGGGCGACGCTCAATCCGTTTGCCTTCCCGGTGTGATACGGAGCCGTTTGGAACAGTTATCCATCTCAGACGCTGGAACGGTGAAAGCAAGGAAGTTCGGCCATGTCCACGGCTGAATTCCGCTCCTTGGTGGTAGAGGCTGACGAAACAAAAATTATCCGTCAGGCTTTTCCCGTGAGAGACAAAGATGCAGGTGGCGATGCCGAATAGTTTTACAGGTATGGTCGATTATCCGTAAGCATCCGGAGAGAGCCGCGGGCGTAATCAGGCT
>NZ_LHZQ01000039.1 GCF_001580915.1 Acetobacter tropicalis
GACTTTTTCAACACAATCAGATGTTTCCCGACAGATGGGAATTTTTAGATTTGTTTCAAAAAACTGTGGCCAAGCGTATATCTGTGCCCGTTCTATGTAACGACCCCAGATCGGCCTGAAAAAGTTCATCCTGGGTGGTGACGATATTCTCGATTTCCGAAGACGCTTTGGCTTCCTGCAAAGCCAGCGTATCAATCAGGATCCCCTGATTGGGAATAGTGGCCGCCCTCCCCTTCAGCTCCGCCAGAGCTTTATTGGCCTCGACCAGCGCCTTGAGAACCGGAACCGTTTCTATCTCCGTCTGGGGCGGCAAAGGCCGAATAGGGTAGGTTGGCGTTAACATGACATCCCAACGTGGTAGCGATATGCGTTTTTTCTAACACGTCCGGATAATCCGTCAAAGAAATCCGGTTTCTTTGACACGTCATATTCTGCTGTCGGCTTTTATTCCCTCAAAACTATTCCTGTTGTGCCGGAACGGTGATGATACAGGGTTTCTGAGTTTTTTCCTGACCCGATGCCGCTTTCTGGCAAGCTGCAATCCTGTCTCTGTTGGTCTCAACCAGCTGGCTGTCCTCACGTACACGTTGCCAGCCTTCAGGATTGCTGATCGCCATCATCATGGCCCCAGAGTTCCAGCGATCTTTCTCCCCAACGATAAAGGATGCCACCCGCGTCCCGACAGAAGAAGGCAGGAGATAAGCCAGCACAGGCGACAACCCGATCCCTACAACAAGACAGGCAAGACCCACCCCTAACAGCCACCAGTTCTGACGGTCCTGATGACGGGACTGACTAATAATATGAGCAAGCTTCTGACGCTCCCCCTGAACCTCACCTATCGCTTCCTGAAACGCTGCCTGTATCTCCTGACATGTTGATTTTCACCGAGAACTGACCCGGGAAGGGTATAA
>NZ_LHZQ01000026.1 GCF_001580915.1 Acetobacter tropicalis
GGGTTCTTCCGCACTTTTCGTGATGGGTATCTTGTACTGAGGTTCCGGAACTGGGAAATCCTGAAAGTCGTCCACTTTCATGGATATTCCCCAGTGTCACGCCTTCGGTCTCTTGATCTTCCCCGTTCCCTCGTCGTTCGTCGTGTTGTTGCACTGGACAACAGAGTGGAGATCGAAGTCGGTCTGCGCAAGCGGAGTGTACTGTGTCCGGACTGTCAGTGCCCGACACAACGCGTTCACAGCTTCTATCAGAGAAAACTTGCGGATCTTCCATGGCAGGGCCGTCCGGCCACGCTGATCGTTTCTGTACCACGCTTTTTCTGTCAGGATGCGGTCTGTCCACGTCGGACCTTTGTGATGCCCCTTGACGGGATAACCGTGCGTCATGGCAGACAGACCACGCGTCTTACCGATCTTCATTATTATATCGCCCATACCCTGGGCGGTTCCGCTGGTGCACGAATGACCGTGCGCCTGTGTTGCCCCATCAGCCCGGACACTCTCATTCGCCGTCTCCTTTCCCGGGCACGGAACACTAGGAAAGACATGGCCCCTGCACGCGTGGTAGGGGTGGATGACTGGGCATGGCGACGGGGACATCATTATGGAACGATTGTGGTTGATCTTGAGAAAAATGATGTCATTGATCTCCTGCCAGATCGGGATGCTGATACCCTTGCCCGATGGCTGCAGGCTCACCCCGGTATTGAAATCATTGCCAGAGATCGTGCCGGTGCTTATGCAGACGGATGCCGCAGAGGCGCA
>NZ_LHZQ01000118.1 GCF_001580915.1 Acetobacter tropicalis
CGGAGACTATCACAGGTCAGAGTTAATGTGACAGCACCATTTGAGCAGTGTCCTTTAGGTACTTCCGCCGCTGCGCCTTTGCGTACTCGGCACTCATATTGTTGAGTGCGTTCTTTTGCTCGTAGGTCACACGCACAGTCGGTGGATCGTCAAGTAGTGTGACCACGCCATCTTTCTGGCGAGCCAATGCCTGGACTACTTCGGCTAGGTCATCGGGGCTGACGATCAACGGTGAATCGACCGGATCAATGTCAGCTTCCCCTGCAACCTCGGGGAAGCGCTTCAACCAGATTTCTAGTTGCTCCAGTCCGCAGAGATAGATCGACGAGGCGGGAACGGTGCACTGAGACGCGATGTAGTCGCGTATCTCGGTTTCGGCATTGCCTGACAGTCGTCGGTTGGCGAACAGCATGTAGTGATCGAGCTGCTTGGCTTCACGCAGTTTCCTGACGCGGGGAATTTCTTTGCCCAGCACAGTGTTCGCGGTCGTCGTGCTGAAGAAATCAGACTCGGAGAAGTTACGGTTATAGCCGTTGGTATGCTTGGCCTGGACGATGGTAGTGCCGACCCACGGCGCTGACTTGCTCGGGTGTAGTTCCGCTGTCCCGATGAACTTGGCATCGCGCCCACCATCAGGTCCTTTTGCGAAGCCCTGAACGGCAGCACCAAGCAGCCGCTGACATAAAAGAACGACTAAGGTCTCGAATTGACCATCGTTCATGTCTTCGTAGGCGAATTTCATTGGGCTCCCGTTCCCTTTAGCTTGCTAACACCTCAGTGCTTGTAGATTGTCGTTCGCGACACCCCGTAATCGCGCGCCAACTCGGTAACACCAGTCTTCGGGTCAGCAACGCTTTAATATGTCTGATCTGCTTGGTGTTCAACTTTGGCTTCCTGCCGCCCATGCGACCATGCGCACGCGCTGCGGAGAGACCGGCGGTTATCTCCGGATGGTCGTACCCAACGGCCACGCTCGGATGGCAAGGGCGGACCAATCAAATCTCAGGATGATCGTATAGACCTTTTGTCAACGCGACCTAGAAGAAGAGGGAGGTGGCGTACTCTGGCCGGATGACCGTTACCCTCGGCGGTAAAGTCTCAAACTCGGCCTATCGACTTGAGCTTAGCAATGTCGGCTTTTAGGAAACTCTCCCAAGCGTCTGTATGACCGGCATGAGGGCGTAAGCTGACGGAGTGGCTCTGAAGCAAGATTGCCGACACAATACACCATTTGGTGTGTAGCGCCTTGTGTCTGTTTTATCGTTAATCAATGGGTTTCTATCATTATCTTCTGCATTTTTATCGCGATTAAGTGGTTTTTTCGGCGACAAAACGGCAGTCAGCGGCGGATTATCATTATCTCCTGGTTTTCGACAATTCCCCGCCCGGGTGGTGCTGTCAACCTACTTCCGACAAGAAACATTAACGCAAGTAGGTATGGGGAAGGGGGCTGATTTCCAGAAAAAGACGGAGTTTGAACCTAAGCACAGCATAACGTAATCTGCGCCACGTTCCCTGCATCAGGCGTAGCCTAGCTGCTGCATGTGTATCAATATTATTTAAATGAAGCCGTGCTGGAGTGTCTGTGGATGTCTAAAACCTCATGACATAGGGAAGCACTCAAAAGGTATAATTTATGGTTAAATTTGCAATGGATGGTATATTCCAGATCTATGTAGGTCATCAATACTGTTTCCGGGCAGGAATAGACAAATACATATGTTTATTAATATTTCTGCCCAGTTCTATTTCCTTGCAGTTAGAGGCGAAGCTTCAATAGAATGAAGGAAATGCGCTCAGCCTTTCGAGTTACATATTGTGATGTTGAATGCTATACCAAAACGCCAATCCAAAACATTTAGATAGGCTTTCCTTTATTACAAAAAGAAGGAGCGTCAGCTCTTTTGCATTCGTAATCAACCATAGCCGCATCACAGCTTCGTTGAGCATGACCTTGCAGGACGTCCTGGATTTCCTGCCATGTCATAGCTATGCCGATGGGACTTCTGAGAGGATTAGCGAGAGTACAGGAACGTAAATAGGCCAATAGAGGAGTACCTAATTCGCCAGCCCATTTGTCCATATAGACTGGTCCCTTATCAGAGCTCAACCCAGCCATTGCCAAAATCCCATGGAGTGCATCTGAACGGTAAATAAACCCTTGGTGGAATATAATTAGTCCGTTATCTAAACTTGAGTGTTTGTGTGTGTGTATAAAAAGCGGGACGCAGGCCGAACCACACGACCCTTCTGCGAAAATAGTGATTTCTATCCCGCGCTGATTAAGTAGAGTGGCTATCTTCTCTGCCGCATGCCCATCACCGCCAGGGCTATTGATCGCCAATGTCGTGACTTTGTGCCCTAATCCAGTATTAAGCGACGCATCCAGATTCTTGTAAGCGCTCTCTGTAATTGGCCCGTCGAAAATCAAACTTCCCATTCCGAGCCACATCAAAGACGTCGCTGGCAATTTATGATCGAATTCATTTGATTTCGACTCGGCTTCGAACAATGCAAACGATGAAAAACAAACAAACACAATAATAAATGTTGATACAACTAGAGATAAAAAATAGAATCTAACATCACGTTTAAGTATACGTATGAGATTGTGTTGTTCTCGAATGGTCTGCAACATATCAGTCTCAGTTTCTATATGAGACCCAATGTTAGGTATTTTCTCTTCACTCATGGTCTAACCCAATCTTACAGAAAAGCGTCACCGGCTTAAGATAAGTCCTACTCTTTAGCTCCGATTAAGCCTTTTATATCTGTTTTCGTTGCCTTTACAAACGTAAAGGCATAAATAGATAATGTGTTTGTTGGAGGACACATCATGGCTTCAATCAACCTGCGCATCGATGACAGTCTGAAAAAGGCTGCTTACGATCGTCTGTCAGAACTCGGCGTAACCCCGTCTGACCTCATCCGCCAGACATTTGAATATGTTGTCGCCACAGGCAAGCTCCCCGTCCGTCGCACTGTTGTATCGGATGACGATCTGGAGCTCCTTGCCGTCGTTCGGGAGCGCCTTGCCTCGCCTGAACCGTCTATTCCAGTCTCATTGGACGATCTGTGACCCGCTACGCGCTCCATTTCGACCCACGGGCCAAACGCGAATGGGATAGTCTGGACGGAAGCGTCAAGATCCAGTTCAAAAAGGCGCTGGCCAAACGGCTGGATGACCCTCATGTTGTATCAGCTGAATTGTCGGGTGACCTGAGAAGTTGCTATAAAATCAAACTTCGGGCTTCAGGATACCGCCTGGTGTATCAGGTTCATGACGGGAAACTCATAGTGCTGGTTGTTGCGATTGGGCGCAGGGATGCCAATGAGGTTTACGACGATGCAACCCGCCGCGTCTGAGCATGTTCCGGACAACCTCAGTCAAACCTCCTTACGGTAAGTTGTACGAAAGCCTCACCCAGACGGCTCTGGCCATAGGCAGACTTGATCAGCGCCTGCATCATCATCCTCTCCTCCCTGCAATCCTGTTTCGGGAGCAGCTGGAAGCTGCAAGAGCCTGTGCAGCAGTTGATGGTCATCTCATAGATCCGTGGCGGTTGGCGGCGGAACTCGAAGGTTTGAGATCAGTATCGCTTGGCTGTGATATGTATGAGCGTGGAACGTCAGTTAACGCTCTCCACGCTGCATTTGAGCAATATCAATGGTTGGTTCGGCCAACTGACACCCAACGCAACGCGATAGAAGAGGCTTCAGGTTGGCTCACCAAATATAGTGTCAACTCAGGCCCCCTTCTTGGCTCTGCCCGCGCCTTTCACGCCTGGATAGAAGCAGGACATGCTCGTGCTCCAATGCGCGCCGCTTTGATCCGCCACTGGCGCGTGACCAATGTTCTTCATTTTCCGCTTCCCCTTGTTGGAGCGAGATCCTTCGTACCAGAAGCACCTTGGAGCCCAACAGCATGGCTCCCTTTTTTCCTGAACTGTCTGAATGAAGAAGTCGCTGCCGTTGAGGATCGCATACGGACTTTAGAACAAAGCTGGCGTCAGGCCAGATTGAAATCGGGTGGGCGACGTCGCACTTCGCGCGCAGACAAGGTCATAGATCTGCTCGCAGCCTATCCAGTGGTCTCGGCAACACGCCTCTCGGCCGAGCTCGGCCTGTCGCTGAAAGCTGCCTACATCTATCTGGAACGTTTTCTGGAAATGGGGCTGATTGTTGAAGTCACGCATCGCGCGGCACGACGTCTGTTCGCACTGAAAGATCTGGAACCTCTCCGCGAGATCGTCCGTCCTCCCAAAAGGCCCCAACCGGGCAGGAAACGAGGGCGACCGGGAAAAAAAGAAAGTCAGGAAACTTGTCCTCCAGAAGAGAACGTGGACATCCGGCCAGTAGAGCCGGCGCCCACGTTTGCTCCCATCAATTATGAGGAACTGGAACGTGCGATAGATCACGCAGAACGTGTGATCAGACGCCATCGGCCTGATTAGGTGTTGATTTTCACTGAGAACTGATGGTGTGGACGGCT
>NZ_LHZQ01000113.1 GCF_001580915.1 Acetobacter tropicalis
ACATCCTGACCAAACGGATTTCCCGGCATGCCCGCTGGGACAACCATGGCACCCGAATTTCCTGTCAAGGTTGTGGCCGGTGTGGCCACATACATGGGGGTGCCCACGCTTTGCGTATGCGTATGGCTATAATTTGCCGTCATATAAAGCTGAAGGTTATCATTGACATCAAAGTGCCCTGTTGATGCCAGTGATCCTACGTCCTGCTTGGATATGATCTGGTTATCTTTGGAGTAATCGTAGTTATCGCTCCATTTATACGGTCTGTAGCCCCCGTTTCCGTCAGAAATAACGGAGTTTGCCACACCATCGCTGGCAGCGGTCAGCGGTGCGCCACCGTTCACAGAAGCAAAGACAGGTTGAGCCCCGTATTGGGAGCCGTAATATTGCTCTTGACCCGGCGGGTTGTTGACCTTTGCTTCTTTCATGGCCCATTTGCGTTGGTCAGCCGCCATGGGGGCCTGATAGTTGTAAGATCCCGCAATGGTAAAATTGCCGCGGTCATGCATGAAGTTGAACCCATGCGCTGCGGTTAACGCAGTGGTCTGGTCATCTCCATATTCGCTGATGCCGCCGTTGGCGGTAAATGTTGTGCCAGTGAAATTTTTCTTGAGAATAATGTTGACCACACCTGCAATGGCGTCAGACCCATAAGTGGTGGATGATCCATCTTTCAGGATTTCAATACGGTCGATCATGGCCGGAACAATGCTGTTCACGTCAGGGCAATCAACCGCGCCATTTCCGTTGACCATGCGGTGGCCGTCAACCAGCACCAGCGTGCGGGCAGTACCGAGGCTTCGGATATTCAGGCAGGACCCGCCGGAGTTACTATAGGTATTGCCAGAAAAACCCATTGAGGGAATACGCGCGAAAATATCACCCGTTGTCATGGAGGATGATCGCTGGATCTGATCACTGGTGATGACGGTAACAGGCTGAATTTCAGCCGTTTCTTTCGCACCAAGATGTGTCCCGACCACCGTAATGGCCTCATCCTTACCCGTGGTTTTTGAAGAAACCTTGGAGCTTCTGGACGTTTTGTTGGTAATGGCCTTGCCGGTTGTGGTGCCTGGCAGGGAAATGATCTGGGCTTGCGCCTCGGTCGTCCATCCGTAACAGAAGGCTGAAATTCCTAAAAGAAGAATACGCTTCCTACAGGACCCTAAACCTCGCATACCCCGTTTCCTTCCCGGCCGACCGCCATGTAAATACGATATCGCAATGGTCGGGAGAAAATGGATATTTGTCCATGTCAAAAACATCTGTCCCTATTAGCCATTGGTTAAGAGTGGCGAAGGGAGAGGGTAAAGGCGTTGGTTTTGCGCTGCTAAACCGTGGGCAGCGCCGCAAGGTCGCGTTTTATCTCTTCCTTGAGAAGTGCGAGAATATCTTGCGAGATATGGGAAAGTGCGTAATCCGCCCGGAAGAGAACCGTGCAGGCCATGCCCAGCGGTGGCTTGAGCGGAAGCGGGGGTGGCAAGCCCGGATGATGCAGGGCCGTCAGCCCATCCACAATGGCGCACCCACCGCCAAGCCGCACCAGTTCAGCCGCCATGTAATGGGTTCGCACCCGCACAACAGGCACGGCAGATAGACCTGCTTCCTCCCACGCCATATCCAGCAGGCGGGCGGTGGGGTCATTCTCGCTCAGGCCGATATAGCGGGCGGGATCAATATCCTCCAACGCAACGGGGCCTTTGGTGCAGTTCTGGTCAATCAGCACCAGCGGTACTTCGGCAATATGGCTGGCAGTCAGGCCCTGTTTTTCATACGTGCCGAACACAATGCCCAGATCAAGATCATGGTTGAGAATGCGCGAGACAATCTCCGGCCCATGCAGCGTATCAATTGTGAGTTCGTTACCCGGATGGGTGGCGTGATAGCGCTGAATCACCCGTGGCACCACGCTCAACCCCAAGCTTGGCACGCAGCCAATGCTGATGGCGTGACCATCCCGCGCGTAACGGAGGTTTTCGGTCAATCTTTTGAGATCGGATACTTTCTCAAAAATGGTGTTCACATGCGGTAGCATGATCAGGGCTTCACGCGTGGGCACAAGCCTGCCACCCGTGCGCTCGAACAGTGCGAACCCCAAAGACTGCTCCGCATAGCGCAGAACCTTGCTGGCCGCAGGCTGAGAGACATGCAACACTTCAGCAGCACGACGCAGGGAGCCTGTGGACATGATCGCATAGAAAACTTCGATCTGACGTAAACGCATAACGGGCGTTTCATCCTTCCTGTTTTATCGTGTTCCTGAAACACACAGTCTCTGCACGGGCAGCGTGCAGAACGCGTTCCATAAAGACGCAAGCCTGCCATGGTCTGCGGGTTCTGCTATAACAGAATGTTAACATGCCACAACAAAATTGAAAGACACAATGCCCTGTGCCGTGTTGTCCCCCCGCCAGCTTGGCCGCATACTTGCCCCCGCATTGCAGGGAGAGACCAGACTGTGAAGACACGGCTTTTATGACCATACTTGATCTGGCCGTGATGCTCGCCTACCTGGCGGGCATGCCGCTGCTGGCCGTAGCTCTTTCGGGCCGCCAGGCTTCCACCGCCGCGTATCTGGAAGGCGGGCATGATCTGCCATGGTGGGCGCTCTGCCTTTCCATGGTGGCAACGGAAACCTCTACCCTCACCGTTATCAGTGTGCCCGGCGTGGCCTTTGGCAGCGGCATGGTGTTTGTGGGGCTGGCCCTTGGCTATCTGCTGGGCCGTGCCATTGTGGCCTGGAAATTTCTGCCGCTTTACAGTTCCGGCCGCATGCTGAGCGCGTATGATTATCTGGGCCAGCGCTTTGGTGGCCGTATGCAGCGTGCGGCCTCCGCCACTTTTCTGGGCACCCGTGTTCTGGCGGAAGCCGTGCGACTATTTGCCGGCATGCTACCGCTAACGGCCATGCTGGCCGCGGCCCATATGGCCGTGCCCCGTACCCTGCTGCTGGTTTGCATTGTAGGCATTACGCTTTTTTACACCTTATGCGGGGGCCTGCGGGCGGTTGTGTGGTCTGACGCCATTCAGTTCTGCCTGTATCTTGGGGGCTCCGCTTTGTGTGCGGCCCTGTTGCTGCATGGATTGCCCTCCGGCGCCTTCAGCACATTGCAGCATGCTGGGAAATTTGCATTGTTTGCGCAGGCATCCGTCCCTTTCAGCAGTGCTTTCACCCCTGTTGCCGCCATTGGCGGGGGCGCGTTGATGACGCTTGCCTCCCACGGGACAGACCAGTTGATGGTGCAACGTGTGCTGGCCGCCCGCAGCCTGAAGGAAGCCCGCATGGCGCTGATGGGCAGCGCCGTGGGCGTGGCGGCGTTGTTCTTCCTGCTTTCCTGTGTAGGCATTCTGCTGTGGATGTATCATGGGCAGGTGCCGTTGGCGCAGACGGGCCTATCCTCACCAGATGCCGTGTTTCCTGACTACATTGTGCACGGACTGCCACCGGGGCTGCGCGGGCTGATGGTTGCGGCCATTCTGGCGGCCACCATGGGGTCACTCTCCTCCACCCTGTCCGCCATGACAGCCGCCACGGTGGGAGATTTCTCCGCGCTCTGCACCCGTCTGAGCCGGATGATCAGCGTTGGCCCGCTGGCGCTGGCGCGCGGCATTACCGTGGTCTGGGCTGCGGCTCTTGTTGGCTGTTCCTTGCTGTTTGCACAGGGAAGCCAGTCCGCCGTGCTGCTTGGGCTGTCCATTGCCGCCTGTAGCTACGGCCCCATGCTGGGCACCTTTCTGGCAGGCATGCTGCTGCCCTCTGCCCGCTCTGCCGAGCTTTTGCCCGCCTTTTGCGTGACCGTGCCGCTGATGTTGCTGGCCATGGTGGCGCTGCACCCCGACGGCCATGCACTGGCGTTTCCGTGGCTGATTCTGCTGGGCATGGTGCTGCTGTTTGTATTTGCCGCGGGCCTGCATGTGGTGCGCGGCGTGATCTCCCTGCCTGCTAAAAGGCCTAAATCATGACCCGTATCAGCCGCCGCGCTCTGGCCACACGCACCAGCAAACTTGCTCTTCAGGCTGCTGTGGGGTTGGGGGGAGCCATGGCAACACGCGGGGCTGCCGCTACAGCCCACGCTGCCCCGCCCGCACCACCCCCCTGCCAGAAGCAGGCCACGGAAACGCCAGTGCATGGCCGTCGGGGTG
>NZ_LHZQ01000070.1 GCF_001580915.1 Acetobacter tropicalis
GACTTCCTCAGACTCTATGGAAATCCATTTATCCGTTCGCTGGATGCTGCAACTTTTGGTTCGTATGACAGCCATGATCAGCTCACCGTATCAATCTGGATGGAAATACTCTTTTTTGATTTTTCTGGAATTTTGATCTTGGCTCTGTGATAGGCACGACAGAGGGCTTCCCACTCTTTCTGAAGAGTGGGGCTCATTTTGTCTGGATCAGTAATATAGGGCACGCCGATGTTGAGCGTATAACTTTGAATTTGATCTTGGCGAAAAGAAACGAAAGTGTTTGAACCAATTTTCGACCGATCTTGATCGTATCCAGCCATTTTATAAGCACTTGCCATAACGCGTGCCGTCACTGCCGTGGGATTGTCCTGGTACCATTTCATTTGTAGGTCGATCGTCTTGTCACTTATTGCAACACCGTTATCTCGGTCCCAATGGTCGAAGGTTTTCCAGTTTGCTTTTTCGTCCTGAAGCCAGACAACGCCGTTCGGGTCCTGCGATGGATTGAGCTGGTTCTGCACCCAGGCTTCATAGGGCAGCCCCTGATCATCCCCTCGGCCGCCGTTAGATTTCCAGTGGATGCCGTTATCTTTATAAGACTGGCTCCAGTTTTGCCCATTCACGATATCAAAGCTCTGATTGGCAGGTTTGATGTCGGTTTCGTTACTGATATTCCTGACGATCGATGTGTTTTTGCGGAACTGAACCGGGTCGCAGTCATCCGTTTTGTCCTGCTGTAACTCTTTGATCTCGACAAGAACTGACGACTCATCAATTGCTGCAGCAAAAACGTTCTCTCCGCCAGCAGTCATCAGGGCACGGGTTTCATCAATAGTGGCCCCTGATTCGAGATACGGATTGGTCAGAAGGTTTGCTTCCAGACCCAATCGCCTGATTTGTAGATGATGCGAGATCATTGACCATATCCTGAAAAGACACAGACACGGATGGCGTATAGGCTGCCGCTTCTGCGGCGAGTTGATCGGTTGTCTGGTTCTGTATGGTGGTGGTCCAGGCATAGGAGAGATTATAGAGCGCTGTGCCTGCGGTCTGGAGTGAGACAGTGTCCGGTGGGAGTTGTCCCCAGTCAGCATACACATCCTGAATTGTTTGTTGTGCTGCAGGTGAATGTACGATCTCTGTCAAAATATCATGTAGGCTGCGGTGATCTGGTCATGACGCAAAGCAGCCAGAAAGGTCAGTGTCTTCCAGTGGTCATGGGAAACCCTGGCTCTCAGTCTCTCACCTTTGCGGCAACGACCGTGAGTGCGCGTCATGTTGGTCTTGGCCCAGGCTTCGTCGATAAAGACCAGACGGGTGGGATCTATGTTGGCCTGATAGCGCTTGCGCGCGACGTCAGGCCGGTCCTGATCGCAGGGCAGCACGCTTTTTTTGAAGCTGATCCCTTCGAATTGGAAAAAGCGTGAGACTGTGTAGAATTTTGTGCGGTGGCATTTTTTCAGG
>NZ_LHZQ01000022.1 GCF_001580915.1 Acetobacter tropicalis
TGGGGCTGGCATAGGTAAGCGAATAAAGGCTTGATATGTCGCATGAAAGCACGTCGTCGCAGTCGGCTGCCTGTCAGCATCCAAAAGCGCCTTCTGGAGCACTTCGTTGCGGGCACGCCCGCCCGGAGCGCCGCCGAACTTGTAGGCGTCAATCGTAATACAGCGACCCTGTATTACCGGAAACTACGAGAGATCATCGCAGAACAGATTGCTCATGAGGCGCCGGTCTCGGGTGAAATCGAAGTCGATGAGAGCTATTTCGGTGGGCATCGCAAAGGAAAACGAGGTCGGGGCGCTGCCGGGAAAGTGGCCGTCTTCGGCCTGCTGAAACGGCATGGCCGTGTCCATGCCGTCATGATCCCCAATGCCGGACATCAGACGCTGATGTCGATCATTCGAAAGAAAGTCCAGCCCGATTCAATCGTTTACAGCGATTCCTGGCATGCTTACGACAAGCTGGATGTCTCGGAATTCCATCACGAACGCATTGATCACAGCAGGCATCTTGCCCTGGGCAGAAACCATATCAACGGCATCGAGAATTTCTGGAGCCAGGCGAAGCGGCATCTGCGGCGATACAATGGAATACCACGTAAAGACTTCCATCTCTTCCTGGCTGAGTGCGAGTGGCGTTTCAACATCCGCTCACCTGCAAAACTCCTGAAAATCCTCACTCAATGGGCTAAACTGCCCGCGTGAACCGTCGTCAACAATGCTTACCTATGCCAGCCCCA
>NZ_LHZQ01000136.1 GCF_001580915.1 Acetobacter tropicalis
GTGAAGCGCTTTCTAAGCTAACACCAACACACCGTCAACCCCTCACACAAATCAACACAAATACCCCAGTCAACAGCCAAAAAAGCCGGGAAATGACGCCTGAAAAAGCCGCTATATGAGATTAACATTCGTTCATTTTTTGATTTTTTGGATTTCTCCAGCGTCTCTGCCTCGTCTCGAAGATTTTCCTATATGGTTATCGCTGTAAGAAACGCGCCCCACCTCCCTGAGAAGGAACCTACCCTATGGCCGAGGCCTCCTCCATCATCCGAATTACAACAGCTTTGATCATGAACCTGAAAGGAGATGTCCTGCTGGTGCGTAAAGCGGGAACAACCGCCTTCATGCAGGCAGGCGGTAAGCTGGATTCTGGAGAAACGCCACGTCAAGCTTTAGCGCGTGAACTGAAAGAAGAACTCTCCTTAGAAGTCGAACCAGACATATTTGATTACCTGGGCTCTTTTAGTGCCCCCGCAGCTAATGAACCCGGCTGGTCCGTGGAAGCTGAGTGCTTCTATCTTCTCTGCCCGAATGTGGACTCACCGGAAGCCGAAATTGAGGAAGTGCTCTGGGTTGATCCATTCTCTCTTCCTGAGATTGAATTAGCCCCCCTTACCCGTGATTACATTTTGCCACTGGCGCGGAAACGGCGGCAAAGCTGCCCTGCCCCTCATTAAGACGACTGAAAAGCTGATAGACTGAACTCTTGGCTGAACAAGGCCCCCTTGGGCGGCTAAAAATATCCCCACCCCTAACGGACTTGCCTCGGCTTTAAGGGACTTCCCCCCTCGACAGATGGAAGTCCTTATTTAAGACCCAGAAGAACTACGGACTTATAGATTAGATGCGCAACTGCCGGACACAGGCTGTCCTGCCATGACTGCTTTTGTGAAGGCAGCAGAATCAGGCAACGACGCAAGAACAGTTTGGGAGTGATCCAACCCTTTATAGAGATGCGCCTGTACCGTGCTGCCTGCTGCACAAGCCGCTTTTACCAGTGCCATTTGGGAACTGGCCGCGACATCAAGATCACCGCTCCCCGTGCCGACAAACAGAGGCTGCTTCAAGGCCAGAGTAGGATACATCATGGCCTTGAATGCCGGAGCCAAAGCTTTACCCATTGTGGGGGTGAACGTATTTTTACGGGTTAGACCGTCTTTACGAACCTGTTGCATCAAAGGAGCAAGGCAGACCTGCGACGCGGCATGGTACGCATTCATCGCTTTCGGTGTGAATGCCTCCTCCGGTTTGAAATCTGGGTCAATATTAGCCAGAGAAGCCCCAAGGAGTAACCCATAAGCAATAACGGGATCTTGCTGCGCAATGGCTTTCTTTGCCTGGGGCGATGTCTGCTCCTGATGCGTCAGCAATGCATTGAGAACGTCCGGGGTCATGTAAGGAATGCCGGTCGCAACCGTTCCGCGAATATTGAGGTCGGGTGCATAATCAGGTGCGTAAGCCGCCGCCCCAAATGCTGCTCCTGCTCCCTGAGATTGCCCCACCAGCATGATCTTGTTTTGTAGTCCGGGCACGCCAGCTAGGGCCGCACGCACGGAATCAAGCACGCTATAGGCTTCTGTGCGCACATTCAGATAAGGATGGGGGCCTTCACCCCCCAGCCCCTGATAATCGGTGGCGACAATGGCAAAGCCGCGCTGCATCCAGGCAGAAAGATAAGCCCTGTTCCGCTCTGTATACGGATGAAGGGACGGCGCGCAGGAGTCAGCAATTCCAACTGTGCCGTGAGACCATGCGACAACAGGCCACCCACCGGCGGGAGGCGTGCCAGACGGCAGAATGACTTCTGCCGTCACGGGCACAAGACCCGTGCCTGTAATACCATTGGTGGAAAGGTAGGTAATCCGTAGGGAACGCCCTGCGTCCGGAAGACTGAATTGACTGTCTAACGGCACACTTTCAATCAACTGACCTGCGGCTTTAACCGGCGTTGGCGTGGAGGGGTGTTCAGACGCAGCACATGCGCTTAGCAGTAAGCTCATCACTCCTGCGGCAAGAACTGTCCTGAAACTAAAAGTGCTGCTTTGAAAATAATTTCTCATTCTGCCGCCAACCCGTTCATTAGCATTATCGTTTTACAGGTAGAGTGCGCCTGTGACCTGCCTGCTTACTGACACCCTACCCTAGTTTACATAACGGGCAAGGAACGAAGCGGTCTGACTGTGAGGATTAACTGAAACGTCATGGGGAGTACCGCTGGCTACAATGTGCCCTCCGTCCTCTCCGGCACCAGGCCCCATATCGATCACCCAGTCCCCTGCGGCGACGACCCGCATGTCGTGTTCGGCAAGAACCACGCTGTTGTTCTGATCCACCAATTTTTGCAGTTGCTTGAGCAGCCTGTCTACATCCGCCGGATGCAAGCCGGTAGTCGGCTCATCCAACACATACAGCACGTGACCGGCCCGCCGCTTTTGCAGTTCTGTGGCCAGTTTGATACGCTGGGCTTCACCACCTGAAAGTTCTGTTGCGGGCTGACCGAGACGCAGATAACCAAGACCGCCTTCGCGCAACGTTTCAAACCCATGCGAGAGCGCCCTATCCTGCGCAAAAAAAGTGCACGCTTCATCCACGCTCATGCTCAGCACATCCGCTATTGTCTTACCCCGCAGCGTGACAGCCAGAACTTCCGGTTTGTAACGGCTCCCATGACAGTCCGGGCACGGCGCATATACACTGGGCAGGAAAAGAAGCTCCACCATGACCGACCCCACTCCCTCGCATTTGGGACAACGGCCTTTGGCAACGTTGAAGGAAAACCATCCCGCGTCAAACCGTCTTTTCCTGGCTTCCAGGGTTGCGGCAAATGCCTGCCTCACCAGATCAAACAACCCTGTATAGGTTGCAAGATTGGAGCGCGGCGTGCGGCCTATGGGTTTTTGATCAATAACCACAAGCCTCCGCACTTTTTCCAGCCCGGACACCACACACCCTTGCGGTTGTCCTGCTTCTGCGGACTCAAAAAGGGCCTCATCTTCTGTGTCTTCTTCACGCGCAATAGGTTGCCCCAATGCGCGGGACACAACGGAAACCAAGGCTTGTTCGATAAGGCTAGATTTACCGGAGCCTGACACCCCGGTAACGGACACCAATACACCCAATGGCAAAGAAAGACTGATATCCTGCAGGTTATTCCACGTGATATTCGCTAGTTTCAGAAAGCCCTCCGGCTTACGCGGCTGCATGGTTCTCTTTGCCGGGGCATCAAATAAATAATGCCGTGTCCGAGAGGCTTCTACCTGCCTCAACCCCTCCGGCGGTCCACTGTAAAGCACCTGCCCGCCTCGCTCACCCGCTTCTGGCCCCACATCCACCAACCACTGAGCACGACGAATAACATCAGGATTATGCTCCACCACAAGCAGGGAATTCCCCGCGGCCAGCAGACCATCCAGCGCCCTCAGCAAGGCCTGTGTATCTACCGGATGAAGGCCGGAGCTTGGTTCATCCAGCACATAGACCACCCCGAAGAGATTGGAACGGATTTGGGTTCCAAGCCGGAGCCGCTGATATTCACCGGGAGATAGGCTTTGCACGCTGCGGCTGAGTTGAAGATATCCAAGCCCCAGATCCAGCAACACAGCAACCCGCTCAATCAGGGAGCCCACAATCCCTTGCGCTGCGACACTGACTGCATCCTGCCCTCTCAGGCCGGGCTGCATCTCCTTCAACGCCAGAGCAATGTGTTTCAGTGGAAGTGCTGAGAAATCTGCGATATTGCGGCCACCGAATGTTACTTTGAGCGCATCTGGGTTCAATCTCTGCCCATGGCAGACCGGACAGGGCGAACTGACCATGAAGGACGCTGCCCGCGCTCGCATTTTCGCACTTTGAGATTTTGCAAAGGTTTGCAGTACATATCGTCGGGCACCGGTAAAAGTGCCATTGTAGTCTGCCGGGTCTCCCCGTTTTATGGCCGCCAGAACCTCCTCATGCGTGCGCCCCGGATAAACGGGTTCTGTGGGAGTGTCCTCTGTATACAAAATCCAGTCGCGTGTTTTCTGCGGTAAATCCTTCCAGGGTTTATCAACATCCACCCCGCGCGTAATCAGGATATCCCGCAGGTTCTGGCCTTGCCAAGCAGTGGGCCATGCAGCTACGGCGCGTTGCCGAATGGTCAGCGTATCATCTGGCACAAGTGTTTTCTCAGTCACATCATAGATGCTTCCAAGCCCGTGGCAGCGCGGGCATGCGCCCATGGGAGTGTTGGATGAAAAGGATTCAGCTTCCAGACGCGCCATGCCGGGCGGATAAGACCCAGCGCGGGAGTAAAGCATCCGCAGCAGGTTAGAAAGCGTGGTCACACTGCCAACGGTCGACCGACCGCTACTTCCGCCTCTTTGTTGCTGAAGAGCGACTGCTGGGGGGAGCCCTTCAATACTCGCCACGGCGGGCACCGGCATCTGGTTAAACAGTCGCCGCGCATAAGGAGAAACGGATTCCAGATAACGCCGCTGCGCTTCCGCATAGATCGTGCCAAAGGCAAGAGAAGACTTACCTGACCCTGAGACCCCGGTGAAGACCACCAACTGGTCACGCGGGAGATCTACATCAACATTTTTCAGATTATGTTCCCGTGCGCCCCGCACACGGATCATTGACTGAAGAGAGGGGGCGGGTTTGGCGTGATCTGTCATAACCACACTATACCGCCAGGAAAGAGAGGCGGTGAAACCCTGCATACGCATTCGACCCATGCAGAGCATAAGGCCCTTTAGGAGTGAGGTGCCGCCTCCAGCCCCAGCCATTGTGGCTTGCGCCGCTCCACCCACGCCAGCACCCTATCAGTCAGACGCCGCAAAAAAGCGATATCTTCGGACAGAAGAATAACACCCAAAGGCAACATCCAAAGCCCCAGAACCGGCAGAATGGAGAGAAAACCTCCGCAGATCAGCAGCACACCAACGGGGAGACGCGCCCATCGTGCCTGTGGTTTACGCATCCAGCGGACAGCCGGCTGAGCCTTTTCTGGCAGCCGAAAGATCAGCAGTTCTATCCGACGCTCATGATCATCCTCAATTTGTAGAATTTCTGTCAAACGCTGCTCGGTCATTCTGTTTCTGTTCCTTCTCTGGGGCGCCTTACCGCCATACTGGATTCCCCAAAAGGCGGGTTTGGCCCTACGGGCACAATGCCAGTGGGGTCCAGCCAAGGGTGGCTCAGGTAGTAATGGTTTTTGATGTGAAAGAAACTGACTGTTTCCGCGATGCTAGGCAGACCGTAAAGCCTCTGCACATATCCGCTGAGCACTGGATAATCACTAAGTCTCCGCACATTACATTTGAAATGTCCCACATAAACCGCATCAAAACGGATCAATGTGGTGAAAAGACGCCAGTCCGCCTCTGTCAGTTGATCTTCCACCAACCAGCGCCTGCCGCGCAGATGGTGCTCAAGCCAGTCCAGCGTTTCAAACACTTCCCGAACCGCATTCTCATAGCTCTGCTGAGACTGCGCGAAACCACATTTATACACGCCGTTATTAAGCGTGCTGTAGATACGCTGGTTCACAGCCTCAATCTCATTACGCAAAGGAATGGGATAGTAATCTCCTTCCCGCGCACCAATACCATCAAATGCGCTGTTCATCATGCGGATGATATCGGCGGATTCATTGCTGACGATTGTCTCTTGGTGCGTATCCCACAGCACGGGAACGGTCACGTTGCCCGAATAATCACTGTTAGCCCGCGCATAGAGTTCGTACAGAAAGCTGGCTCCATATAACGTATCAGGAAGTACGCCCTGCCCCTCCTCAAAGGTCCATCCGTGCTCTCCCATCAGCCAGTGCGTCACCGAGAGGCCTATATGGTTGCTCAAGCCTTTCAAATGTCTGAAAATCAGGGTGCGGTGAGCCCATGGGCAGGCAAGAGACACATACAGATGGTAGCGCCTTGCTTCCGCCTTGAAGCCTCCCTCCCCTGTTGGGCCTGCTTTGCCATCTGGCGTGATCCAGTTTCTGAACTGTGAAGGCTGGCGGGAAAACGCCCCTTTCCCTGCCGTATCATGCCCCACGCCTTGTGTTGCCTGCCATGTGCCATGCAACAGGTAACCCATTGTCACTCCTTCCGCATTTACGGTTCAGTTTTCCTGACCTTTAACGTGGGAAGGCGCCGAAGAGTGCATTAGGTCGCCCAAGAAGCTGATGTTTCCGCCTTTTCTTTTAGGTGATCGCGTTACCCGGCCATATCTGATAGAGCCAAAAATATTATCCACGGGTTTCAGGAGCGACCATGTCCACACCAAGGCACCAAGCTGTTATGGGCCTTACTGGCCGTAGCGGCTCTGGCAAAACCCACCTGATGGCCCGCCTGCTCCCCGTCTTACGGGAACGGGGTGTGAGTGCGTCCACCATCAAACGCACACACCATCACATTGATATTGATAAACCCGGCAAGGATTCCTTTATCCACCGACAGGCCGGGGCATCAGAGGTCATGCTGGTCACGCCTGATCGCTGGGTTTTACAACATAGCCAACCTGAACCCAGCCTGCCTGATATCCTCCGCCGCATGGCGCACGTTGATCTGGTCCTTATTGAAGGGTTTCATGCTTCTGTTCCCGCCACGATAGAAATCTATAGAGCAGACATAGGGAAAGAGCCGCTTTTTAAAAGTCAGACCAACCGTATCCTCGCCGTGGCCACCACTACGCCTGCCGCTGTACCAGCCTCGTTTCCTACACTGGATCTGGATGATACGGACGCTATTGCATCCTTTATCCTGAAAAATGCCTGTTCCATTCAACTAACATGAAGGGGAATGACCCAGCGTCTCTGCCCTACGGTAACAGGAGTATGCGGGTCAATCCGCAACAGGGCATTAGCCCGCGTGAACACCATGATATCTGAGGCCCCCACGCTGGGAAGCAGAGAAATACGCCAGCCTTCACCATCTGCCTGACAAGACACGGGAACAAAATGCGTTGTGTCACATGCTGGGGCCAGATCAAAATCCACCGTGCCTGCTATCAGCGTTGGCCCATGCACATCCCCCATAACAGAGCGCAGATAAGGCAGAAGAAAAACCAAAGCACAGATAGCAGAAGCACCGGGATTACCCGGCAGGCAGAATACCAGTTTTCCGCCCTGTTCCAGAACTGAAAGAGGCTTACCCGGACGGATTTTCACCCCCCGAAACAGAACCTCTGCACCAAGCTCTTTCAGAACATCCAGAACATTATCCGTGTCCCCAACGGATATTCCGCCCGTAGTGACCAGTATATCAGACTGTTCCCACGCAGACAGTAGCTCTGCCCGAAGGTGGAGGGCATTGTCTGAAGACACAACATGCGTTTTCACCATGGCTCCGGCAGAAGCCAGTAACGCCGCCAGCATGGGCGTATTTGAATCTGCACGGGCATCCGGCGCATCCGTAGCCAGTTCCGCGCCATTCGCCACCACGGTAAGTCGGGGAGATTTGATAACTGACACATGACGCACATTTTGGCTGGCCAGCAAAGCAATATGTCGCCAGTCCAGCTTCTGCCCTCGGTGAAGCAGACGAGTGCCGTTCGTAAACTCCTCACCTGCCCGGCGGATATTAGCCCCTCTGCTGGCTAACGCATGAAGAGGGCGAACGCGCCCGGTCTGTAGGTCAAGCTGCATGCGCTCCGCCGCCATTACGCAATCGGCACCCGGCGGAATACGGGCACCAGTCAAAATACCCCGTGCCTCTCCGGGCTGTAGGGGAAGAGGCATATCTCCCGCAGCGTCTTGGCCACCCGCCAAGAGGCCCGGTAGAGATGCTTCCATCTCCGCGTGAACAAAGGCGTAACCATCCATTGCAGAACTATCGGCAACAGGGCGATCAGAAGTGGCAAGCACATCCTCGGCGGCGATGCAGCCATTACCCTCTACCAAAGGAAGAGTTTCGGTCGGGTCTGTCCTTTTGTCCGCGCTCGCCAAAATAAGCTGCAAGGCAGTGGGATAATCGTAAGCTTCCGGAGTGAGACGCCTTGTTGATTTTATGA
>NZ_LHZQ01000186.1 GCF_001580915.1 Acetobacter tropicalis
CGATTGGGCTCATAGGTTATAGCAATCAACGGTTGGTATGAGACCTTTCTGTCCCGCCAGTGTGAACTGGCGGGACACTCTTTTTCAGACTGTTTTTCTTTTCCGGGGTGGCATCTTGCCACTTTATCTCTATCTTGAGTGAGAGTGCCTGAACCGACTTCCTGGGTTTTGATGGAAGGAGGCAAGGGCTGGTGCAGGTTTTTTACGGGAATGACTAACATGAGGGATCGTGATCCCGTTGAGATTTTCAGCAACGCTTTGGTGCCCATGGTGGTCGAGCAGACCTCACGGGGGGAGCGGGCATTCGATATCTATTCCCGCCTGCTTCAGGAGCGGATTATTTTTTTGACAGGCCCCGTCTATGATCAGGTGGCCTCTCTTATTTCCGCACAGCTTCTCTATCTTGAAAGTGTGAACCCCACGAAGGAAATCTCCTTCTATATCAACAGCCCTGGCGGCGTTGTGTCTGCCGGTCTGGCAATTTATGACACCATGCAGTACATCCGCAGCCCCGTTAGCACCGTGTGCATCGGTCAGGCGGCTTCCATGGGGTCTTTATTGCTGGCTGGGGGCGAGAAGGGGCACCGTTATGCGCTGCCTAATGCTCGTGTCATGGTGCATCAGCCTTCTGGCGGTGCACAGGGACAGGCCAGCGATATTGAAATTCAGGCCAAGGAAATCCTTATTATCCGTCAGCGCCTGAATGAGATCTATCGCGAACATACCGGCCAGACGCTTGAGGATATCGAGCAGAAGCTGGAACGTGATAGCTATATGTCTGCCGAGGAAGCACAGTCTTTCGGTATTGTTGACAAGGTAATCAGTCATCACAAGGCAGCAGAAGAAACTGGAAAGAAGGATAAAGACCATCCTTAATCTGGTGAACACCAACACCCCCGTTACAGTGCGGGGGTGGTCTGTCGTAAGGAAGGCAGATAAAGTCTGGAATGCGGCTCTCGGGAGTCTGAGGCCTGGGATGATCGAGGGAGTGGGCTCATGAACGCGAAGTCCGGTGATTCCAAAAATACGCTTTACTGCTCATTCTGCGGCAAATCGCAGCATGAAGTGCGGAAGCTTATTGCTGGTCCAACCGTTTTCATCTGCGATGAATGCGTAGAACTCTGCATGGATATCATCCGTGAAGAGCACAAGACCACGCTTGTCAAATCGCGTGAAGGCGTGCCCACGCCCAAAGAGATCTGCAAAGTTCTTGATGATTATGTGATCGGGCAGTTTGAGGCCAAGAAGGTTCTCTCTGTTGCCGTGCATAACCATTACAAACGTCTGACCCAGTCAGCCAAGAACAATGATGTCGAGATTGCAAAGTCCAACATCCTGCTGATTGGCCCGACAGGCTCCGGTAAGACCCTGCTGGCACAGACTTTGGCGCGTATTCTGGATGTTCCGTTCACCATGGCGGACGCCACCACGCTAACAGAAGCCGGATATGTGGGGGAAGATGTTGAAAACATCATCCTCAAACTGTTGCAGGCTTCTGATTATAATGTGGAACGGGCGCAGCGCGGCATCGTTTACATTGACGAGATCGATAAAATCTCACGCAAGTCAGACAATCCTTCCATCACGCGTGACGTAAGTGGGGAAGGTGTTCAGCAGGCTCTGCTGAAACTGATGGAAGGGACTGTGGCATCTGTTCCGCCTCAGGGTGGCCGTAAGCATCCGCAGCAGGAATTCCTGCAGGTGGATACCACCAATATGCTGTTCATCTGCGGTGGTGCTTTCGCCGGGTTGGACAAAATTATTGCCGCTCGCGGGAAAGGCACGGGGATTGGCTTCGGCGCCGATGTTCGTTCTCCGGATGATCGTCGGATGGGAGAAATCCTGCACGATGTAGAGCCGGAAGATCTGATGAAATTCGGGTTGATCCCCGAATTTATTGGTCGTCTGCCAGTGCTGGCTACTCTGGGTGATCTGGATGAAGCGGCGTTGATCCGTATTCTGACAGAACCCAAGAATGCGCTGGTTAAGCAGTATCAGCGCCTGTTCCAGATGGAAGATGTGCAGCTTTCCTTTACGGATGATGCATTGAAAGCCATTGCGGACCGCGCCATCAAACGCAAGACCGGTGCCCGTGGGCTACGCTCCATTATGGAGAGCATCCTGATGTCCACAATGTTTGACCTTCCTGGTCTGGACAATGTGGAAGAAGTGGTTGTGAACCGTGATGTGGCGGAGGAAAAAACCAGTCCGGTTTACGTCTACGGCAAACGGAAAGAGATCCCCGCTGAGCAATCAGCCTGAAAAACGGGGTAAGACATTATAGGGGCGGCGGATCGGAAAGGTCTGTCGCCTCTCTTTTCTGGTTAACCCATTGTGAAATGGGACATTCGTAACGACATAGTAGAGGCAGGGACTGTTTGGTGTCTCTACGGGCCCAGGGGCATGCCGCAGGGCGGGTGTCCGGCCTGGATCGTCCTTGAAGGAGGTCATGGTTATGGCTGATAATGAAAAACCACCAGTAAAACGTAAACGGAAGTCACCAGCCAAAACGCAGGCGGCAACTCCTGAAACTGTTGTGCCAGCTAACGTTTCCCCCGCAGAAGAGGGAACGGCTGTTCAGCAGAAACCGCAAAGCGAGAACCGTGTGGCCGTTTTGCCGCTGCGTGATATTGTTGTCTTCCCGCATATGATCGTGCCGTTGTTTGTCGGTCGTGAAAAATCCGTCAAGGCGCTTGAATCTGTTACGCGTGATGACCGGCAGATCCTGCTGATTGCGCAGAAAGATGCCGCGCAGGACGATCCGGGCATTGATGACGTTTACCGTTTTGGCACGGTATCCACCATTCTGCAGTTGCTGAAATTGCCGGATGGCACCGTCAAGGTGTTGGTGGAAGGTGTCCGCCGCGCCAAGGTAAAAGCGCTGCATGATGTTGACGGACATTTTGAAGCTGAAATTGAAGATGTGGTGGAAACTGCCGCGGTCGGCCCGGATGCCGAAGCGCTTGGCCGTTCCATTATTTCGCAGTTTGAGCAGTATATAAAACTCAACAAGAAAATTGCGTCTGAAGTCCTGGTTTCCCTGAACCAGATTACGGATCTGTCCAAGCTTGTGGATACGGTGGCAAGCCACCTGAACCTCAAGATTTCCGAAAAACAGGAAATTCTTGAAGCTCCTTCTGTCATGCTTCAGCTTGAAAAGGTTTTTGCCCACATTGAGGCGGAAATCGGTGTGCTGCAGGTTGAGAAGAAAATTCGCAACCGCGTAAAGCGCCAGATGGAGAAAACCCAGCGCGAGTACTATCTGAACGAGCAACTGAAAGCCATTCAGAAAGAACTGGGTGAAGGCGAAGACGGTAAGGACGAAACCACCGAGATTGAGGAGCGCATCGCTAAAACCAAGCTTTCAAAAGAAGCGCGGGAAAAGGCGGTAGCGGAACTCAAAAAGCTGCGTGGTATGAGCGCCATGTCAGCCGAGTCGACCGTGGTGCGTAATTATCTGGATTGGCTGCTGGGTATTCCGTGGAAGAAGCGGACCAAGGTCCGTCATGATCTGGCAGAAGCGGAAAAAATTCTGGATACCGATCACTACGCGCTGGATAAGGTCAAGGAGCGTATCCTTGAATATCTGGCAGTGCAGAGCCGGTCCCAGAAACTGAAAGGCCCGATCCTGTGTCTGGTGGGGCCGCCGGGTGTTGGTAAAACGTCTCTGGCTCGGTCCATTGCCAAGGCAACAGGTCGTCATTACGTGCGGATGTCGCTGGGTGGCGTGCGGGATGAAGCCGAAATTCGCGGGCATCGCCGCACGTATATCGGTTCCATGCCAGGCAAGATCATCCAGGGCATGAAGAAGGCGAAGGTGTCCAACCCGCTCTTCCTGCTGGATGAAATTGACAAGCTGGGCGCGGATTGGCGCGGTGATCCGGCTTCGGCCTTGCTGGAAGTGCTGGACCCGGAACAGAACAGCACATTCGCTGATCATTATCTGGAAGTAGATTATGATCTGTCCGATGTGATGTTTGTCACGACGGCGAATAGCCTTAACATGCCGCAGCCGCTGCTGGACCGGATGGAGATCATCCGTCTGTCTGGCTACACGGAAGATGAGAAGGTGGAAATTAGCCGCCGTCATCTGATTGCCAAGCAGGGTGAGGCCCATAACCTCAAGCCGGATGAATGGTCCATCAGTGATGACGCCCTGCGGGATCTGATCCGTTATTACACGCGTGAAGCGGGCGTACGTAGCCTTGAGCGCGAGATTGCCAATCTGGCGCGTAAGGTTGTGAAAGAGATTGTGACCGGCAAAGCCAAGAAAGTGGCTATTACCGTCCGCAACCTCGAAAAACTGGCTGGCGTGAAGCGCTTCCGTTACGGCGAGACCGAAGCGGAAGATATGGTGGGCATTGTCACCGGGTTGGCGTGGACCGAAGTGGGCGGAGAAATTCTGACCATTGAAAGTGTCATGGTGCCCGGTAAGGGCGGCATTGTGGAAACTGGCAAGCTGGGTGACGTCATGAAGGAAAGCGTCTCTGCTGCGTTTTCCTACGTGCGGAGCCGGGCAACCACCTTTGGTGTGGCGCCGACTCTGTTTGATAAGCGGAGCTTCCACGTGCACGTTCCCGAAGGCGCGACTCCGAAAGATGGGCCTTCTGCGGGCGTTGCCATGGCGACGTCTCTGGTGAGTGTGCTGACTGGTATTCCCATCCGGCGGGATGTTGCCATGACAGGCGAGATCACGTTGCGCGGGCGTGTGCTGCCCATTGGTGGCCTGAAAGAGAAGCTGCTTGCGGCAGTGCGGGCCGGTATTCGCACGGTCTTTATCCCCAAGGATAATGAAAAGGATCTGGCGGAAATTCCTGAATCTGTGAAGAAAGATCTGGAAATCGTACCCGTTTCGCATGTGGATGAAGTGCTGGCGCGTGCGCTGGTGCGGCAGCCGCAGCCAATCCATTGGGAAGAAGTGCCGGAAGCTGTTCCGGGTGCGGAAGGGGCGGCCCGCGTTTCCGTGCTGCCGCACTGAGATAAAAAACACTCTGAAGCCGAAGTTTGCTGTTGATCGGTTGACGTGGCAAAAAACGGCTTCATAGTGCGAGCGGGAAGCGGAGAGGCGGACGCAATGCCGCCCGCCGCTCCACCAAAGTTATATATTATTGAGAAAGGCGTAATATGGAGAAGCCGCTTAACAAGCAGGAACTCGTGGCGGCAGTGGCCGACGAGGCTGCTCTGCCCAAGGCTAAGGCTGGAGAAGTGGTCGACGCCGTATTCGGTGCTATCGAGAAGGCTCTGTCTCGTAAGCAGGAAGTTCGTCTGGTTGGGTTCGGTACGTTTGTAACCGCAACACGTAAGGCGGCTAAGGGTCGTAACCCGCGCACGGGTGAAGAAATCGACATTCCGGCTTCTACCTCTGTCCGTTTCAAACCGGGCAAGGCACTGAAGGACGCCGTAAGCTAAATCCCTGCGGGAAATAGTTTTTCGGCTTTCGGGCGGCAAATCTCAAAAAAGGGGTTGCCGCCCGTTTTTATTTGTGACACATAAGCGGCGGGCGATTAGCTCAGCGGTAGAGCGTCTCGTTTACACCGAGATGGTCGGGGGTTCGATCCCCTCATCGCCCACCAAACCATTTTGTCTGTAAGGCATAATGGTTCCCCCTCGGGGCCAAGAGCTCTCGATTTCCTGATAAAAGAAAAAAGTCCGGTTTTCTCCTGTAATAACCGGATATCTCAAGTAATCACGTGAAAGTGGCTGTAACGAGCGGCCTGTAGCCATGGTTGTTCGCCCCGCTTGGGGGTAGGTTGTCTGCATGATGTTTGGTTTACGCGACCTTTCTCGTGCAGGAGCCCCCCGATGCAATCTGTCCTTGGTGATTACGCGCCAGTTCTTATTTTCGGTGCCCTCTCCGTGGTCATTGCCGCTGCGATGCTGGGTATGGCGCTGATAAGTGGACACCAGAAGCCTTATCCTGAAAAAACAACAGCATATGAATGTGGTTTTGAGGCATTTGATGATGCCCGTCGCCGCTTTGATGTGCGGTTTTATCTGGTGGCTATCCTCTTCATTATTTTCGATCTTGAAGTCGCATTCCTGTTCCCGTGGGCAGTCAGTCTCTCCCGCATAGGGTTGTTCGGCTTTCTTTCTATGCTGGGGTTCCTGAGCGTGCTGGGGATCGGTTTTCTGTATGAGTGGCGCAAAGGCGCGCTGGACTGGGATTAAGGGGAAAGCGCCTATGTCTGCGAATTCACAAGAAGATGCTGTTCTCTGGAACAGAGAGGCTCTGCCGCCGGGGCCCGAACAGGATGCCGTTGTGCGCGGCATTACGGGCGCCATAGCCGAGAAAGGCTTTGTGGTTGCCAATCTGGACAAGCTGGTAAACTGGGGGCGTACAGGTAGTCTGTGGCCCATGTCTTTCGGGTTGGCGTGCTGCGCCGTGGAAATGATCCATGCGTACATGCCCCGATACGATCTGGACCGTATGGGGGTTATTCCTCGCGGATCTCCACGGCAGTCGGATGTCATGATTGTTGCAGGCACGCTGACCAACAAGATGGCCCCCGTGCTGCGCCGTTTGTATGAGCAGATGGCAGAACCCCGATGGGTTATCTCCATGGGTTCCTGCGCCAATGGTGGCGGGTATTACCACTATTCCTATTCCGTGGTGCGCGGCTGTGACCGCATTGTGCCGGTTGATGTGTACGTGCCCGGCTGTCCGCCCACTGCAGAAGCGTTGATTTACGGCATCATGCTTTTGCAGAAGAAAATTCGCCGCACGGGGACCATTCTTCGTGGCTGAGCTTCCTGTTAATCCACAGCAGAACCGCCTGCAGGGGCAAGTAGGCTCCATGGCGTTTACGCTTGCCACGTCTCTGCCTGGCATTCATTCGGCTGCGGTTGAAAAGGGCGAACTGGTGGTGCGTACGGTGCGTGACCAGCTTCTCCCGCTCATGACGTTGCTTCGTGATGATCCTCGGTATCGTTTTGAACAGTTGATGGATCTGTGTGGTGTCGATTTCCCGGGAAGGGAAGAGCGGTTTGAGGTCGTGTATAACCTTCTTTCCGTCTTCCATAACCACCGTATCCGCGTGATTGTCACAACAGATGAGACAACGCCGGTTCCGTCCGTGCATCACCTCTGGCCGTGCGCCACGTGGTGGGAACGTGAATGTTATGATCTGTTTGGCGTTCTCTTTTCCGGGCAGCCGGATTTGCGCCGGATTTTGACTGACATCGGTTTTGAAGGCTTCCCGTTGCGCAAGGATTTCCCCCTGACGGGTTACGAAGAAGTCCGATACGATGTTGAGCTGCGCAAGGTTGTAAAAGAACCCGTTAGCCTGACACAGGATTTCCGGGATTTTGATTTTGTTTCTCCGTGGGAAGGGATGCTGACCCTGCCCGGAGACGAAAAGGCGCATGAAGTCAGGCAAGGTATCAAGAGGTCCCGCGGATGACCGATATGAAACAGCCCCGTGCCGTGGATGTTGAAGAAACATTCCTGAGAAACGATATTCCTGAAAGCCTTTTGACTGAACAGAAGCTTCAGGAAACTGAGCGGCGAACAGTTGAAATTGATTCCCATGCCCTGAATTTCGGGCCTCAGCATCCATCGGCTCATGGTGTGTTGCGTCTTGTGCTGGAAATGGAAGGCGAGGTTGTGGCGCGGGCCGTGCCCCATATCGGCCTTTTGCATCGTGGCACGGAAAAGCTGATAGAATACAAAACCTATCATAAGGCGCTGCCGTATTTTGACCGGCTGGATTACGTTTCTCCCATGTGCGAGGAGCAGGCGTTTGCGCTGGCCACGGAAAAGCTTCTGGGTATAGACATTCCCGAACGGGCTAAATGGCTGCGGGTTATGTTTGCGGAAATTACCCGTATTTTAAATCATATCCTCAATATTACCGCCATGGGGCTGGACTGCGGAGCGGTAACGCCCGCTTTGTGGGGATATGAGGAACGGGAAAAACTGTTGGAGTTTTATGAAGCAGCGTCTGGTGCGCGGTTTCATGCCAACTATTTTCGTCCAGGCGGTGTAGCGCGCGATATTCCGGCTGAATTGGAAGATCGGATTGGCGCGTGGGCCAAGGAATTCCCGGCGTGGATTGATGATCTTGAAGGTCTGTTGACGGAAAACCGTATCTGGAAACAGCGTACGGTAGGGATTGGCATTTTCACAACCGAGCAGGCTCTGGCATGGGGGTTCAGTGGCCCATGCCTTCGGGCTTCCGGTGTGCCATGGGATCTCCGGCGCAGTCAGCCGTATGACAATTACCACAAAGTTGACTTCAAGGTGCCTGTTACCCGGCAGGGCGACTGCTATGATCGGTATCTCGTGCGCATGGAAGAAATGCGCGAGAGTGTGAAGATTATCGAACAGTGCCTGGCGCAGATTCAGCCCGGAGATGTGAAAGTGCAGGACCCAAAGTTCACGCCGCCACGGCGTGCAGACATGAAGCGGTCCATGGAAGCACTGATCCATCACTTCAAGCTGTTCAGTGAAGGGTATCATGTGCCGCCAGGAGCCACCTACACAGCCGTTGAAAGCCCGAAGGGCGAATTTGGCGTGTATCTTGTGGCAGACGGCAGCAACCGTCCGTATCGCTGCAAAATACGGCCTACGGGTTTTTCCCATTTGCAGGCCATAGATGAACTGTCACGCCGGGCTATGCTGGCAGATATGGTGGCGGTCATTGGCTCTCTTGATCTTGTGTTTGGGGAGGTGGACCGTTGAACACCCCATGGAAACCGGCAGAGCAGCCGGACAAATTTACATTTGATGCAGCATCTGAAGCGGAAATCGCAAAAGTGCTCGTCAAGTATCCGGAAGCGCGCAAGGCCAGTGCCGTCATGCCCATGCTTTATATTGCCCAGCGGCAGATGGGGCGGGAAACGGGGAGCGCATGGGTGCCTGTTGCCGCCATGGATGAAATTGCGCGGCGGTTGGACATGGCGCCCATCCGTGTGTACGAGGTCGCATCCTTTTATACCATGTTCAACACGCGCCCGATCGGGCGGTATCATCTTCAGGTTTGCACGACGACATCCTGCTGGCTTCGCGGCTCAGATGATGTTGTGCATGCCTGCAAAAAAGCAGCCGGCATCGGTGGTTTTGGTGAGACAAGCGAAGACGGTCTGTTCACCCTGACACAGGTGGAATGTCTGGGAGCATGCGCGAACGCTCCCATTCTGCAGGTGGATGATGATTTCTATGAAGATATGGATGGCCCGCGCACGGAAGCCCTGATTGCAGCGCTCCGTGCAGGAGAAAGACCTCCGGCAGGACCGACCGTAAACCGGTGCGGGTCCGCCCCCGAAGGGGGATGCAAGACCCTGCTTGTAACGCCGGAAGCGGCGTCTGAAAACCAATAGGAGAGACGGCCATGTTGCAGGACAAAGACCGGATCTTCACCAATCTCTATGGTCAGGATGATTGGAAGCTGGAGGGAGCCCGCAAGCGCGGAGACTGGGATAATACGGCAGCTATCCTCGCCAAGGGGCGGGATGGTGTTGTGGCGGAAATGAAGGCGTCCGGTCTGCGCGGGCGCGGCGGGGCAGGCTTCCCCACCGGGCTGAAATGGTCCTTCATGCCCAAGCAGTCAGACGGTCGACCACATTATCTGGTGATTAACGGTGATGAATCCGAACCGGGCACATGCAAGGACCGCGAAGTCATGCGGCATGAGCCGCATAAGCTGATTGAAAGTGCGCTGATCGCCTCGTTCGCCATGGGGGCGCATGCCGCTTATATCTACATTCGCGGTGAGTTCTTTCGTGAAGCCGAACATCTCCAGTATGCAGTTGATGAAGCTTACGCAGCCGGGCTGCTTGGAAAAAATGCAGCCGGAACCGGATGGGATTTTGATTTCTACATTCATCGTGGCGCAGGGGCTTATATCTGCGGGGAAGAAACAGCCCTGCTGGAAAGCCTGGAAGGCAAAAAAGGCCAGCCACGTATGAAACCGCCTTTCCCTGCCGGGGTAGGGTTGTATGGCTGCCCGACCACGGTGAACAACGTGGAAAGCATTTCAGTTGCCTCTACGATCATGCGGCGTGGGGCAAGCTGGTTTGCCGGGCTTGGGCGGCCCAATAATGCGGGAAGCAAACTCATGGCAATTTCCGGTCATGTGAATACGCCCTGCGTGTTTGAAGAAGAGCTTGGCGTTCCGCTGAAGGACATTATCGAAAAGCATGGCGGTGGCGTACGGGGCGGATGGGATAACCTGCTGGCCGTTATTCCCGGTGGCTGCTCCGTGCCGGTCCTGCCGAAATCCATCTGCGAAACAGTGTTGATGGATTATGACAGTTTACGCGCTGAGCGTTCTGGTCTGGGGACAGCGTGCATGATTGTCATGGATAAATCGACAGACATTATTGAGGCCATTGCGCGTTTCTCCCGCTTTTTCAAACATGAAAGCTGCGGACAGTGCACACCGTGCCGCGAAGGTACCGGGTGGATGATGCGCATGATGGACCGGATGGTGCAGGGGCGTGCCGAGCTTGAAGAAATTGATCTGCTTGAGCAGGTCACGCGGCAGGTTGAAGGGCACACCATCTGCGCGCTGGGTGATGCGGCGGCATGGCCTATTCAAGGGTTGATCCGTCATTTCCGCCCTGAAATGGAAGCCCGTATTCGTCAGTACAAAGCCGCACCTGGCGGAACCGGTCTGGTGCAGGTGCCCGCGCACGGCGTGCCAGTGGCAGCGGAGTAAAAGCCATGGTGAGGGTTATTGTTGATGGAACGCCGGTTGATGTTGCTCCCGGTTCTTCCGCTCTTCAGGCGTGTGAAGCCGCAGGGAAGGAAATTCCCCGCTTCTGCTATCATGAACGCCTTTCCGTAGCAGGTAACTGCCGTATGTGCCTGGTGCAGGTTGTGCGTGCGCCAAAGCCAGTTGCATCCTGCGGTTTTCCGGTTTCGGAAGGAATGGAAATTCTGACGGATACGGATGTGGTGCGCCGCGCCCGTCGGGCCGTAATGGAATTTCTGCTGATCAATCATCCACTTGATTGCCCGATCTGTGATCAGGGTGGTGAATGTGATTTGCAGGACCAAGCTTATGGTTACGGCACCGGTATCTCCCGCTACCATGAAGACAAGCGTGCGGTAACGGACAAGAACCTCGGTCCGTTGGTGAAAACGGTAATGACGCGCTGCATTCAATGCACACGGTGCGTTCGTTTCACAACGGAAGTGGCAGGCACTCCTGAACTTGGCATGGTGTCGCGCGGTGAAAACGCGGAAATTACCACTTATGTGGAAAAGGCCCTGACATCCGAGCTTTCAGGTAATCTGATTGATATCTGTCCTGTTGGTGCGCTGACAGCTAAACCCACGGCGTTTCATGCACGGTCCTGGGAATACAAAAAGACGGACAGCATTGATGTGCTGGATGCGCTGGGTACCAACATTCAGGTTCAGGCGCGCGGCGGCGAAGTAATGCGCATTGTGCCCCGTGTGAATGATGAAGTGAATGAAGAATGGCTGTCAGACAAGGCCCGTTTTTCAGTTGATGGTCTGAAGCGTCGGCGGCTTGATAAGCCGTGGGTGCGAGTGCATGGCAAATTTCATGCAGCCTCATGGCAAGATGCTTTTGTCTCTCTGGCTCGCAGGCTGGATGGTGTGTCTGGAGACAGGATTGGCGCGGTAGCGGGTGATCTGTGTGACGCAGAAAGCCTGTGCGCTTTAAAAGATCTTATGTCTGCACTGGGGTCTTCCAATATAGACTGCCGTCAGGATGGGGCCTGGTATGATACGAGTGCCCGTGAAGGCTATTTGTTCAATAGTGATATTGTCGGAATTGATGAGGCAGATGCGCTTCTGATTGTGGGTTCAGTGCCTCGTCATGAAGCGCCTGTGCTGAACGCTCGTATCCGCAAGCGGTTTCTGCGGGCAGGGCGTGGCGGCTTCCCGATTGCGATGATCGGTGCATCCTCCGCTGACCCCACTTATGATGTCACCTTCCTTGGGGATGGGCCGGATGTTCTGACTTCTCTGCTTGATGGTAGCATTCCTTTTGCAGAAACACTGAAGTCAGCAAAGCGTCCCATGATCATTCTGGGGCATGGCGCGCTGACGCGGCGGGATGCTCAGGCGGTTTATGAAGCCTGTCGCACCCTGGCGGAACAGAGCGGTGCTATTGCGGATGGATGGAACGGGTTCAACATTCTGCACACCGCGGCTTCTCGAGTAGGGGCGCTTGATCTTGGTTTTCTGCCGGGGCCACGTGGTCTGGCCGCAGCCAATATGCTGCGGGGCGGGGTGGATGTTCTCTGGCTGATGGGTGCCGACGAATTCCCGATCGATAAAATCGCTCCCGAGACATTTGTGGTCTATCAGGGACACCACGGAGACGCTGCCGCCGCCCGTGCTGACATTATCCTGCCAGGGGCGGCTTATACCGAAAAACCGGGTACGTATGTCAATATGGCAGGGCGTGTTCAACGGGCATTCCGTGCGGTGTTCCCTCCGGGTGATGCACGGGAAGATTGGCGTATTCTTAGGGCTTTTTCAGAAGTGGTCGGGCACACATTGCCGTATGACACACTAGAGGCTTTGCGCGCCAGAATGGTGGAGGTGAACCCCGTGTTTGCGTCCATTGGTTCTGTGGCGACACCACAGGCCCGCCTTCCGGCACAGGCCGAAGGGACTGCACAAAAAACAACAGCCGAGTTCAGTGCTAGTGCGTTCCGTCCGGCTATTGATGATTATTACCAGACAAACCCCATAAGCCGGGCTAGCCCGACCATGGCGGAATGTTCGCGCATTTACGCACCAGTGCGCGCAGTGGCGGCGGAGTAAGGGCTGATGGCGCAGTTTTTTTATCATACGCTGATAGGCCAGATTATTCTGATGGTTCTGGAAACGCTGGCCGTTCTGGTTCCGCTGCTGATTGGTGTAGCGTACCTCACATTGATGGAACGCAAGGTGATGGCCGCAATGCAGATGCGGCGCGGCCCGAACGTGAATGGTCTTTTTGGGCTGCTTCAGGCTTTTGCTGATGCCATCAAGATGATTTTCAAGGAAACGGTTATTCCCGCAGGGGCCAATCGGGCGCTGTTTCTGTTCGCACCGTTTCTAACATTCTCTCTGGCCATGCTGGCGTGGGCGGTTATTCCCACGGGGAATGGTCTGGCCGTTGCGAATATCAATGTTGGTATTCTGTATCTGCTGGCTATTTCTTCATTGGGTGTTTACGGTATGCTCATTGCCGGGTGGGCATCCAATTCAAAATACGCCTTTCTCGGTGGTCTGCGGTCCGCAGCGCAGATGGTCTCCTATGAAGTGTCGATCGGGCTTGTCATCGTCTCTGTTCTGTTGGCGGTGGGCAGCCTGAACCTGAACGACATTGTGCTGGCGCAACGGCACGTGTGGTTCTGCCTGCCCATGTTCCCGATGTTCATCGTGTTTTTTATCTCGGCGCTGGCGGAAACCAACCGGGCACCATTTGACCTTCCTGAAGGGGAAAGTGAACTGGTAGCCGGGTTCTTTGTTGAATATTCCTCGCTGGCATTTGGTCTCTTCTTTCTTGGCGAATATGCCAACATGATCCTGATGTCAGCCATGGTCAGCATTCTTTTCCTTGGCGGCTGGATGCCTCCGCTGGGTATTGCGCCTTTCACATGGGTACCTGGTCCGCTGTGGCTGATTTGCAAAATCCTGTTCTGCCTGTTCGTGTTTATCTGGGTGCGGGCCACATTCCCCCGTTATCGGTATGACCAGCTTATGCGGTTGGGCTGGAAGGTTTTCCTACCGTTCTCCCTACTGTGGATGATTGGAACCGCAGGCTTCCTTATGGCTACGGGCCTGCTGCCTCAGGCTGGAGGTGTAAACTGATGAGTGCTCTTGGAAAAACCTTCCGGTCCTTTCTGTTGGCCGAACTGGCGGCAGGCATGGCGTCCACTTTCAAGATGATGTTCAAGCCGAAAGTCACGCTGAACTATCCTTATGAAAAAGGGCCGCTGTCCCCGCGTTTTCGCGGTGAGCATGCATTGCGCCGTTATCCCAATGGGGAAGAACGCTGCATTGCCTGCAAGCTGTGCGAAGCCACATGCCCCGCTGAAGCCATTACAATTGAGGCTGAAGAACGGGACGATGGTTCCCGCCGCACCACACGCTATGACATTGACATGACCAAATGCATCTATTGCGGTCTGTGTGAGGAAGCGTGCCCGGTTGACGCCATTGTTGAAGGCCCGAACTACGAATTTGCAACCGAAACGCGTGAAGAGCTGATGTACAACAAGGACAAGCTGCTCGCGAATGGAGACCGTTGGGAGGCTCTGCTGGCCCGACGGTTGGAACTTGATGCGCCTTATCGCTGAGATGATGCAGGCCATGTCCTGGCAGGAGGTAAGCTGATGATACCGCAGCTTGTATTTTACGTTTTTGCGACGGTGCTGCTTGTATCCGCCACAATGGTTATTACGGCGCGCAACCCGGTGCATTCGGTGCTGTTTCTCATTCTCGCGTTTTTCAATGCGGCGGGTCTGTTTCTGGTGGCCGGGGCCGAATTCCTGGCGATGCTGCTGGTGATTGTTTATGTGGGCGCGGTCGCGGTTCTGTTCCTGTTTGTGGTCATGATGCTGGATATTGATTTCACGCAGATGCGGGAAGGCTTTCAGCGTCATGCCCCGATTGGCGCGTGCGTGGGCGGCATCTTGTTTGTTGAGCTCATCATGGCGCTGGGGAACTGGAAAATGGCCCCCGATACGGGCATCGCCCCGCTGAGCGGCGCACCGGGCCTGACGAACACAGCCGCCTTGGGCACGTTGATTTACACCCATTATGTTCTGCTGTTCCAATCCTGCGGTCTTGTGCTGCTGGTGGCCATGATCGGGGCCATTGTGCTCACACTGCGCCAGACCAATACAGGCCGCCGTCAGGACATCAGCAAACAGCATGCACGCACACGTGAAGACACGCTGGTGCTTGTAGATCTGCCACTTGGCGAAAATGTGTTGGGTAACGGTGGTTTCCTCCGTCCCCACACATCCTATTACGAAAATGCAGTCCCCGGATCATACGGATCAGGAGGGCAGGCGGAGGCAGACAAAAGGGAGACCGGCGCATGACGCCCGCAATCGCCCCCATTGGGCTTGGCCCTTATCTGATTGTCAGCGCAGCATTGCTAGTGCTGGGTGTGTTTGGCATTTTCCTGAACCGGAAAAACGTCATCATCATCCTGATGTCCATGGAATTGATCCTGCTGTCTGCAAACCTCAATTTTGTCGCGTTTTCTTCCGCCCATGCAGATCTTTCTGGGCAGATCATGGTGCTGTTTGTGCTGACCATAGCGGCAGCGGAAGCAGCGATTGGTCTGGCTATTGTCACGGTCTATTTCCGCAACCGTGGATCCATCCAGGTTGAAGACGTTACGATGATGAAGGGATGAGCGGACTCATGCAGACCGATCTTCACCTGTTTGCCACGGCCATCCTCCTGCCTTTGGCTGGGGCGGTTGTTGCGGGGCTGGGTGGTCGCCTTTTGGGCGATGCCATGGCCAAGATTATAACCATTGGCTGCATGGGCGTTGCAGCGCTGTGTGGTGTTGGTGCTCTTTATGGCGGCTGGTCCGCCGGTTTTGCACCGCAGACTGTGCCATTGGCCGATTGGGTGAACGCAGGCGGTTTTCACGCAACGTGGACCCTGCGGTTTGATACGCTTTCTGTGACCATGACGGCCATGGTGCTGTGTGTGTCTCTGCTGGTGCATTGTTACAGCCTTGGCTACATGAGCCACGAAACCATGCCGACTTATCGGTTCTTTTCGTATCTCTCTCTGTTTACCTTTGCCATGCTCATGCTGGTGTCCTCGAATGATCTCATCCAGTTGTTCTTCGGGTGGGAAGGGGTCGGTCTGGCCAGCTATCTGCTGATTGGCTACTGGTATGATCGGCCTTCCGCCACCGCAGCGGCGATCAAAGCATTTGTGGTTAACCGCGTGGCTGACCTGTTCTTCCTCGTCGGGATCGGGCTGGTGTATGTTCTGTTTCATACCGTTCAGTATGATCAGATTTTTGCAACGGTTCCTCAGGTTCTTGGTGCGTCCTATTCCCTGTTCGGCACCACGTTCAACATGATGGAAGTGATCTGCTTCCTGCTGTTTGTGGGGGCCATGGGCAAATCCGCCCAGCTTTTCCTCCATACGTGGTTGCCCGATGCCATGGAGGGCCCAACGCCAGTTTCCGCCCTTATTCATGCGGCAACAATGGTCACGGCTGGCGTGTTCCTGATGGCGCGTATGTCTCCCTTGCTGGAGTTCGCACCCGGCACGCGGATGTTTGTAATCTTTATTGGGGCCACCACCTGTTTCTTTGCCGCTACGGTCGGCATGGTGCAGCCAGATATCAAACGCACCATCGCGTATTCCACCTGTTCACAGCTTGGCTACATGTTTGCTGCTGTGGGTGTGGGGGCGTATCAGGCATCTGTTTTCCACCTGACCACACATGCCTTTTTCAAAGCACTTCTGTTTCTTGGTGCGGGCTCTGTCATCCACGCCGTGCATGATGAGCAGAACATGTTCCGCATGGGCGGTTTGTGGAAAAAACTGCCGCTGACATACGCTGTTATGTGGATTGGTAGCCTTGCGCTGGCCGGTGTGTTTCCGTTCGCGGGATATTGGTCCAAGGATGCCATTTTGAACGCTCTGTGGGCCAGTGGCAGCAGCATGAGCCATTATGCCTGGACACTTGGCACCATTACGGCGTTCATCACGGCTTTTTATAGCTGGCGCCTGCTGTTTCTTGTGTTTCATGGCGCACCGGCAGAAGAACATGTGCGTGATGCCGCGCATGAAAGCCCTGCGGTTATGACCGTACCTCTGGTGCTGTTGGCTATTGGTGCCGTGGTGGCCGGCGTTGCTCTGGCGCCGTATTATATCGGCGCAAAGCAGGATCTGTTCTGGAACGGGGCCATTTTCAACGCGCCGGGCAACAGCATTATGGAAACATTTGAGCATGTTCCCGCGCTGATCGGCCTGTTGCCCTCCATTGCCGGGCTGGCAGGGATTGCTCTGGCCTATGTGTTCTATGTGGCGTCTCCCGCATTGCCTGCCTCCATGGCGCGGTCTTTTGGTCCGGTTTATCGGTTCCTGCTCAATAAATGGTATTTTGATGAACTCTACACAGTTATTTTTGTCCGTCCCTATGCCGCCATTGCGCGCGTGCTGTGGAAAGAGGGGGATGAAGGCGCTGTGGAAGGGCTGCCGCGTGATCTGGTGCGCGCAACTGTTACGGGCGCATCGGAGGCCGTCAAACTCCAGACCGGTTCCATTGCCATTTATGCCTTCACCATGCTGGCGGGCCTTGTGGTGCTGCTGACCGTCGCCCTGTGCGGATGAGGGGTGGATGATGTCGTTTTTTTTCTTTTTTGATATCTGTAGTGAACGGAGTGCAGTGCGATGAGTGCGACCTCGGTCAACTGGGCGCTGGCTCTGCCAGAAATCACACTTGCACTTTCCGGCTTGATCATTCTGGTTGTGGGCGTGTTGCAGCGGCGGGGGGAAGGGTTCTTTCCTTGTTCCATGCTGACGGTTGCCGCTTTTGTGGGGTGTGGGTTTCTGGTGGCCCTTTCGCCCGACGGCGCGGGTTATGCCGGTACCTTTGTGAATGACAGCTTTGCACGCTTCATGAAAATTCTGGCACTGGTGGGTGGCCTTCTGGCAACGATTGTCACCGTAGGGTACCGTGGTGAGGACCGGCATGATCCGGGAGCGTTACCGTTTGAAACGCCTATCCTCATGCTGTTTTCAACCCTCGGTGCCATGATCATGGCATCCTCCGCCAATCTCATGACCTTGTTTGTCGGATTGGAACTGTCTTCTCTCTCCATCTACATTCTCTGCGCTCTGGAGCGGGACCGGGTTACGTCTTCTGAAGCCGGATTGAAATATTTTGTTCTGGGCTCCCTGGCTTCCGGGCTGCTGCTGTATGGCATGTCTCTGGTCTATGGTTACGCAGGCACCATGGAATATACGGGGCTGATTGCCGCCATCCATGCGTCAGGAACGCTGCCGCCAGGGTTGATTGTTGGCATTGTGTTCGTGGTGGTGGGGCTGTGTTTCAAGCTTTCCGCCGTGCCCTTCCATATGTGGACGCCTGATGTCTATCAGGGGGCACCAACGCCGGTAACAGCCTATATGGCGGGCGCGCCCAAGTTTGCGGCCTTTGCTCTGTTTCTGCGTGTCATGGTCGGGCCGTTCGGTGCGGTTGCGCCTCGCTGGCAGATCCTGATTGAAACCGTTTCCATGCTCTCCATGGTCTATGGGGCTTTTGCGGCCATACCGCAGACGGATATCAAGCGTCTTATGGCGTATTCCTCCATTGGCCACATGGGGTACGCCATGATGGGGCTGGCATCGGCTTCAGCCGCAGGGGTAAGGGCAACCCTGATTTATCTTGCAGCCTATCTGGTCATGAATGCAGGGGTCTTTGCCGGAATTGCCGCCATGCGTCGCAAAGGGCGTGAGGTAACGGCCATTTCCGATCTTGCCGGGCTGAGCAAGACCGACCCAGGCATGGCGGCAGCACTGGCTATCTTCATGTTCAGCATGGTCGGCGCACCGCCGCTGGCCGGGTTCTTCGGCAAGTTCATGGTGTTTGCGGCCGCGTGGCAGGCTGGCCTTTATGTGCTGGTCGTTGTAGGGGCTGTCTCCAGTATTGTGGGCGCTTACTATTACCTGCGTGTTGTAAAGGTGATGTATTTTGATGCGCCAGCGGAAGGGCTGGACCGTCCCGCACCCAGCCTGCTGTTTGTTTCAGGCGGCATGGGGCTGGCCACGGTGTTCTTCATTCTGGTTCTCGGACCGCTGATGAACATGGCACAGCAGGCGGCCCTGGCTCTGGCTGGCTGAAGGAGATGGAATGAAGGCAGTTTGTCCGCCTTGGCGGCTGGAATGTTATGATGAACTGACTTCAACCTCGGATGTATGCCTTGAACGGGCCAGAGCGGGCGAAAAGCCTGGTCTGGCCCTTCTGGCTTTGCGGCAGACAAAGGGGCGGGGCAGCCGGGGACGGAACTGGGTCGATGCTGGGCAAAGCCTCGCTCTTTCCATGCTTCTTGATGGGCAGCAGGCGGGGCAGGATGCTCTGGGCGGTTGGCCCTTTCTTGCGTCCCTTGCTTTTTTTGAAGGGTTGGCAGAGACCATGCCTGCTGCCCGTGATCATCTGATGATCAAATGGCCCAATGATATTCTGCTGGATGGCCAGAAACTGGGCGGCATTCTGATCGAGCGGGAAGGGCGGGCCCTCATTATCGGCATGGGTGCCAATCTGGCGCGGTCTCCGGCAACGGACGCCATAGGGCGGGAGGCAGCTTTTCTGGGGCGATACGGAGGGCCTCCTCATCCGCGTGCTGTGGCGGAGGCTATTCTGGCGCAGATCACACACTGGCGGGATGTCTGGGAGCACCAGGGGTTTGGTATTCTGTGTGCGGAATGGATGAAACGGGCGCATCCTGTGGGCACGCCTCTTGTGGTAAACGGCGGGACTACTTATGAAAAGGGGCGGTTTGCAGGGCTGGCCGCAGATGGTCGGCTGCTGCTGGAAACGGAAAACGGGATGAAAACGATCGCAACCGGAGATATCCTGCTGGCATCACAGGGGGCAGGACGTGCTGCTCGTCATTGATGCAGGCAACACAAATGTGGTGTTTGCCGTGCATGATGGTGCAAAGTGGCGGGGTACGTGGCGTATCACCATGCAGGCGCAGCGTACGTCTGATGAATATGCTGTCTGGCTGCTGGCGCTTCTGCGGATGCAGGGGATCTCTGCTGATGATGTTGAGGGTGCAGTTATTGGCACGGTGGTGCCTGCCGCCCTTTATCATCTGCGTACGCTTTGCCGCCAGTGGTTTGCGGTTGAACCTCTTCTGGCATCAGCCCGGTTGGACTGGGGCTTTGTAATCAAGACGGATAACCCCGATGAAGTTGGGGTGGACCGTCTTTTAAATGGTCTGGCGGCACACCATCTGTATGGTGGACCGTTAACAGTTATTGATTTTGGCACGGCCACCACGTTTGATGTGGTGGATAGTGAAGGCAGTTATTGCGGTGGTGTGATTGCGCCGGGGATCAATCTGTCTGTTGAAGCCTTGCATCAGGCTGCGGCGCGTCTGCCGCGTATTGGTGTGGGGCGCCCGGCAGTTGATTCCGTTATCGGGCGTAATACCGTTACGGCTATGCGCTCAGGGGTGTTCTGGGGGTATGTGGGTTTGATCGAGGGGATCGTCGAGAGGATCAGGCGGGAAGTCGGGCAGGATATGAAAGTGCTCGCAACCGGCGGTCTGGCTCCGCTCTTCTCGGAAGGAACAACGGTGTTTGACCACGTGGATTCAATGCTGACCCTGAACGGGCTGCGGATATTGGCGGGGCGGAATCCCTTGCCGCGTCTTACAATCGAAAAAGATGTTTTGACAGAAGGATAGTACATCTAATGACAGACCAGAACGGCGATTTCGCCTTTCTGCCCTTGGGCGGAACGGGCGAGATTGGCATGAATCTTAATCTCTATCGCCTGGGGGAAACCTGGCTGGCGATAGATTGCGGTATTGGTTTTAGCGGAAACGACACACCGGAAGCTGAAATTCTGGTGCCTGATCCCACCTTTATTGCAGAGCGTCGGGACCAGTTGGCAGGGTTGGTGATTACCCACGCGCATGAAGACCATATTGGCGCGGTGGCTCACCTGTGGCCGCTTCTGCAGTGCCCTGTTTACGTGACCCCTTTTGCTGGGGCCGTGCTGCGCCGTAAACTGGGTGAAGCCCGCCTGCTTCAGGAAGTGCCGATTCATGTCATCCCTTGTGGTGGCACGTTTGATGTCGGGCCTTTCAATCTTGAGTTCATTCCCGTTACCCATTCCGTGCCAGAAGCGCAGAGCGTTGTTCTGCGCACGCCCGCAGGGATTGTGGTGCATACCGGGGACTGGAAACTTGATCCGGACCCGCTTGTTGGCCCGCCAACGGATATCAAACGCCTGAAGGAAGTGGGTGAGGAAGGGGTTCTGGCTCTGGTGTGTGACAGCACCAACGTGATGAAGCCCGGTGCCTCCCAGTCCGAATCGGAAGTGCGTCGGAGCATGACGGACCTGATCGGCAGCCTCAAAGGCCGTATCGCCGTTACCTGCTTTGCGTCCAACGTGGCCCGTGTTGAAACCATTGCCATGGCTGCACAGGCGGCAGGCCGCACGGTGGTTCTGGTTGGCCGCTCCCTGCGCAATCTGGATGTTGCCGCGCGTGAATGTGGATATCTGTCTGGCGTTCTGCCGTTCCTGAACGAGCAGGATGCGAATGATGTGCCCGATGATCAGACGGTCATGATCATTACCGGGAGCCAGGGGGAGCCGCGCTCCGCCTTGTCCCGCATCTCTCTGGATATTCACCCCAACATTTCTCTGGGTGAGGGTGATACGGTTATCTATTCCAGCCGTATGATTCCGGGTAACGAGCGCGCCATTATGGCCGTGCAGGACAATCTGTCCCGTCGTGGCGTGCGCGTGATTACGGATAAAGACCATTTTGTGCATGTATCGGGTCACGCCACGGGCGGTGACGTGAGCACCATGTATGATCTGATCAAGCCGCAATATGCTGTGCCGGTTCACGGCGAATGGCGTCACCTCACGGCGCATGCCGCTTTGGCGCAGGATAAGGGTATTGCCCCCATTCTGCTTGAAGATGGCGATATTCTGCGTCTTGCTCCGGGCAAGGCCGAAGTGGTGGATACTGCACCCAGCGGTCGTCTGGCGCTGGATGGTGGCCGTCTGCTGCCAATGAATGGTGGCGTTCTGGCGGCGCGTCGCAAGATGCTGTTCAACGGTGTGGTAATTGCCAGCTTTGCGGTGGATGACGAAGGGTTTGTTATCGGCGAGCCCAAACTGAGCGCGCCCGGCCTGCTGGACCCGGATGATCTGGAAAGCGTGCGCGTGCGTGAAGAATTCGCCAACGCGCTGGATGTTATTCCCGATGAACTGCGGAATGATGATCAGGCGTTCCGTGATGCCGCCAAGACGGCACTGCGCCGGGCTCTGGGGCGTAAGCTTCAGAAGCGCCCGCTGGTGGATGTGCACGTTCTGCGTGTCTGAAGCCTTTGCCTGCATGATAGGCACATAAGCCGTGGAAGGAAGCCCGCATGATGCGGGTTTTCTTTATGGGCACAGTGCTTTACAGCAGAAGATGTTCAGGAATTTTTCGGGTAGACCCAGCTGCGGTCTGCCTTACAGACAAGGTTGAGTACGACCATGCGTCTTTCGCGCAGTTTTCTCCCTACCCTTAAAGAAAACCCGGCAGAGGCGCAGATCGTCTCTCATCGGCTGATGCTTCGTGCAGGGCTGGTCCGGCAGACGGCGTCCGGTATCTATGCGTGGTTGCCAGCGGGGCTGAAGGTGCTGCGCAACATCAGCCAGATTGTGCGTGAAGAGCAGGATAGCATTGGCGCGCAGGAAGTGCTGATGCCCACCCTTCAGTCTGCTGATCTGTGGAAGCGTTCGGGCCGGTATGATGCTTACGGGCCGGAAATGCTGCGCATTCAGGACCGGCACAAGAGGGAACTGCTGTACGGGCCAACCAATGAGGAAATGATTACGGATCTGTTCGGGCAGACTGTTAAATCCTACAAGGAACTGCCGCAGGTTCTGTATCATATCCAATGGAAATTCCGTGACGAAATGCGCCCCCGGTTTGGTGTGATGCGCGGCCGCGAATTTCTGATGAAAGACGCCTACAGCTTTGATCTGGATTATGCCTCCGCCGTAGCAAGTTACCAGCGGATGATGTTGGCGTATCTGCGTACATTCCAGCGGTTGGGCGTGCGGGCCGTGCCCATGCGGGCTGATACTGGTCCCATTGGCGGGGAACTCAGCCATGAATTCCTTATCCTGGCCCCCACGGGTGAGAGCGGCGTGTTCTATGATGCCGCGCTGGAAGATCAGGACTGGCTGGATGAACCTGTTGATGTAAACAGCCCGTTGGCGCTGGAAACCTTCTACAAGCGGGTGACCACGCCGTATGCCGCCACCGATGAAATGCATGACACCACGGCATGGGACGCCGTGCCGGAAGAGCGTCGGCGTGAAGGCCGTGGCGTTGAAGTGGGACATATTTTCCACTTCGGTACCAAATACACCAAGGCCATGGATATCAGCGTAAGCGCGCCTGATGGTTCTCAGGTCTACCCGGAAATGGGGTCATACGGCATTGGTGTCTCTCGCTTGGCCGGAGCAATTATCGAAGCCAGCCATGATGAAAACGGCATCATCTGGCCAGATGCCGTAGCGCCCTTCAAGGCCGCGATTCTGAACCTGAAAGTGGGGGATGAAACGTGCGATGCCGTGTGTGAACGCATCTATAATGTGGATACGGAAGCCTTCCTGTATGACGACCGCACGGATCGGGCTGGCGCCAAATTTGCTGATGCGGATCTGATGGGGCATCCGTGGCAGATTGTGGTCGGACCACGGAGCGCAAAGGAAGGGCGTGTGGAACTCAAGCGTCGTGCGACAGGCGAGCGGCATGACCTGAGCGTGGATGACGCTCTGGCACTGGTTCTGGCAGGCTGAGCATGTTTGGTCCCTTCGAGCGGGCAATAGCCGGGCGGTACCTCCGGGCGCGCCGTGGTGAGCGGTTTGTGTCTGTCATCGCCATTTTCTCGCTAGTGGGGATCGCACTTGGTGTGGCCACGCTCATTATCGTCATGGCGGTCATGAACGGGTTCCAGGCAGATCTGATGGACCGCATTCTTGGTCTGAATGGTGATCTGAGCATTTATGGATCAGGCCGGACCATCTCCCATTATGAAGAGGTAACAGACCGGGTGCGCAAGGTGCCCGGCGTTATCAGTGCAACCCCGCTGGTGGAAGGGCAGGTGCTTCTGAGCGCTGGCTCTTTCAATTCTGGCGGCGTGGTGCACGGCATGACCAAACAGGGACTGCTGGACCTTAAAGGGGTAAGCTCCTCTCTGGTGGCCGGGTCTCTGGATGATTTTGAAGGGGATGATGCTGTGGCCGTTGGGGTCACGCTCGCGTCCCGTGCAGGCCTCTCCATCGGGTCGCGTATTACGTTGATTTCACCGGAGGGCGCGGCAACGGCTTTTGGCACTGTACCGCGTGTGCGGGCCTACCATATTGTTGCGATTTTTGATGCTGGCGTGAATGACTACAATGCCAGCTACGTGTTCCTGCCCATGCATGCCGCGCAGGTTTACTTCCAGATGCCGGACAAGGTTACGCAGATTCAGGTCATGGTGCAGGACGCCCAGAATGTCCGGCCCGTAACCATGCGGATCATCAATGCGGTGGGTGATCCCGGCCTGCGTGTGTTGGACTGGACAAACGCCAACAATGCTCTGTTTGGCGCGGTGCAGGTGGAACAGAACGTCATGTTCCTGATCCTGACACTTATTATTCTTGTGGCAGCCTTCAATGTGATCTCGTCGCTGATCATGATGGTCAAAGACAAGACAGGGGATATTGCCGTATTGCGCACCATTGGGGCCAGCCGGGGCGCCATCATGCGCATTTTTCTGATGTGTGGTGCCTCCGTAGGCGTAACAGGCACGGTGGCCGGTACGGTGCTGGGCGTGGTGTTCTGTATGAACATTGAACGCATCAGGCAGGCGTTGCAGAGCCTGACGGGCACCAATCTTTTCAACCCCGAAGTTTATTATCTGACGCATCTTCCGGCCAAGCTGGTGTGGGGGCAGGTAGGGGAAGTGATCGGCATGGCACTTACCCTTTCTCTGCTGGCCACGCTTTATCCCTCCTGGCGTGCGGCACGAACTGACCCAGTTGAGGCTTTGCGTCATGAATGATGTGGTTCTGCGTCTTCAGGGCGTAAAAAAAACGTACCGTAGCGGGGAGGACGGATCTCTTCCTGTTCTGCAAGGGGCCGATTTCACCCTGCATGCGGGTGAACTGGTGGCGCTGGTTGCCCCTTCGGGCACTGGCAAATCCACTCTTCTGCATCTGGCAGGTCTTCTCGATACGCCTGATGAGGGGGAGATTGAAATCTGCGGCCAGAGCACCCGTGGGCTAGCGGATGCTGGGCGTACGGCGTTGCGGCGTGATGAAATTGGATTTGTTTATCAGTTTCATCATCTGCTCGCAGAATTCACCGCCCAGGAAAATGTGATGTTGCCGCAAATGATTGCAGGCACACGCAAGGCGGAGGCCCGCGCACGGGCGGATGAACTGCTGGATATGTTCGGCTTACACCATCGGCTGAAGCATCTGCCCGGCAAGTTGTCCGGCGGCGAGCAACAACGGGTTGCTATTGCGCGTGCTCTGGCAAACCGGCCCGCTTTACTGCTGGCCGATGAACCGACGGGCAATCTTGATGTGCGGACAGCCGATGCCGTTTTTACGGAACTGATGGCGGCTGTGAAAAATCAGGGGTTAGCAGCCTTGGTCGCAACTCATAATGAGGAGTTGCTGAGCCGTATGGACCGTGTGATCACTCTTCGGGATGGGCTTGTGGTGGCGCGCTGACTCCAGCCGCCACCATCTTTTTTCAGCCGTTCAGCAAAGTCCGTTCAATGGCATCCCGCACGCGGGGCGATGTGGGGGATGTCACACTGGCAAACCAGGCAGCAGGCTGGCCAGATCGGTTGATCAGATATTTATAGAAATTCCAACGGGGGCGGCCCAGAAAACCACATTCCTTGTTCAGCCATTGGAACAGCGGAATGGCGTTTGTTCCTTTTACAGAACTGCGCGCCGCCATGGGAAAGCTGACGCCATAATTGCGGTGGCAGAAAGAAGCAATCTCAGAGGCCGTTCCCGGTTCCTGCTGCCCGAAATCATTGCTTGGTACACCAATAACCATCAGTCCTGCTTTTCGGAACTGGCTCCAAATAGCCTGTAAGCCTTCATATTGCGGTGTAAAGCCACATTTGGAGGCCGTATTGACAATCAGAAGCGGCCGACCGCGATAGTCATTGAGGTTGATTGTGTCGCCTTCCAGGCCAGGGAGCGTGAAATCATAAGCTGTGGTCATGGCGAGGAGCCTCTTTTGTTGCGAACGTCTCAGGGGTAATAAGCCCTGTCTAGCGCAAGAAAAGAGAAGGGGCGAGAGGAGAGAGGGAGGGGGAAGCCTGCTGCCCAGTTGCGGGTTCTTGTCAGGCTTCCACCAATTTTTTGCGTTGGAGATCGTGTTCGTTTATTATTGTTCATTATGTTGAACACGATCCCGTATTTGGAATAATGAGGATATCGCCTCCTCTTGTCAACAAGGAAAATAAGATCGGCATGTCCAAACCTCAGGATTCTGTCCCGGCGCTCCGTCGGGCCGTGCGTATTCTCGATCTGGTCAAGGCTGCGCAACGGCCTCCATTGGCGGCGGATGTGGCCCGGCAGCTTGATCTGCCAAGGAGCACCGTGCACGGGCTGCTGGCAGTTATGGTTGAACTGGGGTTGCTGGAAAAAACAGCCATGCAGGGTTACAGGCTAGGCACCCGGCTTCTGGACTGGGTGGGGGGCGTGACAGAAAAGCGGGATCTGGTGACGGAGTTCTATCAGTCCCTTGATGGCTTTTCTGATCTCGACACCTTTACGGTGACACTGACCCTGCTTGAAGGGATGGAAGTGGTGTATGTGGCCTGCCGCAACAGCGCCACGGTGCTGGGGGCCTCCTTCCGTGTAGGCATGCGTCTGCCTGCTATTTTTACAGCCACCGGAAACGCCATGCTGGCCGGGATGGATGATACATCCTTCAGGGAGTGGCTGACCCTGCATCCCGCGTCCACCTGGCCCGAACCCATGACACCCAATGGAATCCGTTCTGTCACGACTCTAGTGCGGGAGATTGCCGAGATTCGTGAGCGTGGCTATGCGGTGGATGATGAACAAATTCATGATGGCCTGTGGTGCTTTGGGGCCGGAGTGAAAGACTACTCTGGCCGCATGATTGCCGGAGTAGGCGTGAGCCTCCCTCAGACAGAACTGGGGCGGTATGATGTGAGCGAACTGGGTAACCGCGCTGTTGCGCTTGCTCAGGCTGTTTCTGGGCGGCTGGGGTATAGAAACGCTATGGCGGAAGGCGTAGAGAGCGAGCGTTAAAGTGAAAGCTGCTCGCTGATATCTGTCAGCCGGTCTGATCTCATCAGCCCTCACCAATTGAAAAGGAAGATTATGCCTCGGTCCTGTAAGAGAACTGGGTGGGCAACTGTGCGCCGAGCCGTATTGACTGTAAGTGCGAGTCTGGCATTGGTGATGGGCGCTGCGGGGGCCAGTCGGGCAGCCGAACAGACACCGCAAACAGAGGTAAAATATCTGGTGTTCGTGCACGGCCTGCATGTGATGGACATTCAGGCGGCTTACCGGCTGGATAACGCTCAATATGGCATAGGGGCTCATGTTAAAACAGCAGGTCTGTTTGGCATGTTCATGAAAACAGATCTCACCCTCAAGGCGCAGGGCCGGTTTAACGGGCAGACTATAGAGCCGGAAACGTTTGAGAGCGGCGGTTGGTCTCGTCGCCGCAACC
>NZ_LHZQ01000130.1 GCF_001580915.1 Acetobacter tropicalis
TTCTCATTCAACGCCCGACTAAAAATGGGGGGATTACCCAACTACGAACAGTGGTGGCGCTCGCCAGACTGTCAGTAAAACAAAGCCGACAAGCACGAGTCCAAAATCTCCCGACGATTTGACCGCACTTGTCCAGACCGGCGTGTACAACGCGGCGCCCAGCAGGCCCACAACCGTTGCATTGACACCACGCATGATTGCCTGCGCTGCGGGACGGCTGCGGAAGGAATCCCAGAAGGGCAGTACACCGATGAGGATCAGGATACCCGGCAGAAAGATGCCAAGCAGGGCTAGGAAGGCGCCTGGCACACCGTGGGGCGATTGCTTGACGATCACGCCGAGATAGGCCGCAAACGTGAAGAGCGGCCCCGGAACCGCCTGTGCGGCGCTATAACCGGCGAGAAAGACATCGTCACTGACCAGACCTGGTGTCACAAAGGCTTCATGGAGCAATGGTAGTACCACATGACCGCCGCCAAACACGAGTGCGCCAGACCGGTAGAAGGCATCGAACAGTGAAAATCTCCCAGGCGCGCCATGGCCGCCGAGAATAGGGAGAGCGAAGAGCAGCACCACAAAGGCCAGAAGCGCAGCCGCCCCGACACGGCGCGATACGGGCACGGCGACATGTCCGATGTCCGATGTCGGAAGAGCGCGACAGAACCATAGGCCGACAATGCCACCGATGGCTATAGCGCCGATCTGGGCAAAGGGCGAGGTGACAAACAGAATGATGAGCGCGGCCACCACCGCGATGGATGCACGACCCCGATCTGGACACAGCGTACGTGCCATGCCCCACACGGCCTGTGCGACGATTGCCACGGCGACGAGCTTCAATCCATGCAAAAGACCAAGGCCAATCGGTCCTACTAGCGCGCTCGCGCTATAAGCAAAGAGAACAAGGGCGAACGCCGAAGGCAGAGTAAAGCCGGTCCATGCGGCGACGCCGCCAAGATAGCCCGCCCGCATCAGACCAATGGAAAATCCCACCTGACTGCTCACCGGACCGGGCAGAAACTGACAGAGCCCCACAAGATCCGCATAGGCGCGCTCATCAAGCCACCGCCGTTGGACGACAAATTCATTGCGGAAATACCCGATATGCGCGATCGGTCCGCCAAAGCAGGTCACGCCCAGCCGGAGGAAAATAAACAGAACTGCCCATGCAGTGGCCGTTCGTTGACGTTCTGGCGCTCGACCACAGGGCGCGGTGGTCATCGGGGTGAGCCCTTTAAATTCCGGACAGGTTCAAGGCAGATATCGTACCCATTTTAAGAACGCTATGTTAACAGATCGACTCCTGCAATCACAAAAAGTCTGCATAAGTCTGCGAGGAATGGTAACCATTTCTCCCTCAATAAGGCGAAGCATAACCCGGTGCTGTCGGGTAGGCTGGCGCTTCGGAACCAACAGTGGCAGCGACAACCCCTGCGATAAGACCGGTTGCTGCAGCCATCAGAAGATACTGTCCGCCTGACTGCATCCAGTAGTAACCCGCAGGAGGAGCCCAGAGCCCCCGCCGTCTCCGCCAGTCACTGACCATCCAGCGCTGCTCACGCGGGCCGGAATAATAGTCGCCTCTCCGCCAATGTTTCATGTGGCCATAGCCATGACCCTTATCGTGATGGTCATGCCCTCCACGTGCCCAGGGAGGGTCTGCATAGGCAGCGGAATAGGTCATAAACAGGCTGACTGACAGGAGAACTGTCGTGAATCGTTTTGTCACAGGCACCTCCATATGAAACTCATCAACAAAGCACGGCCTTACGGCTTTTGTGTGAACAGAGGATTGGCGCCTTGATCTCCACGCAGCATCATACGGCCTAAAACCCCGTCTTTCAGAATAACCTGATGGAACGCTGCCGCCATACCATGGCCTGTTGCGATCGCGACAATCAACCATGCGTTCCAGTGATGGATGGTTTGAATCCAATAAAGTAGCAAAGCCGGGAAGCGGGTAAAAGGTGAGGGTATCAGGAGGCCAAAAAAACTCATGGCCTGTCCTGCTCCCCATCGCCAGAGGTAGCCGAGCACGATTTCAGCCAGAAGCAGCACGTAGAGCGTATATTCCACGCCCAGCGCAAAGAAACGGTCGAGCGGCCGCAGCAGGTCCGATAGATGCCGACCTTTCGTCAGGCGCCAGGCAATGCGGAACGCCATGATTGCCGTCAGCAGGATGCCCGCTGTCAGATGCGCAATGACCATCAGATGATGAACCGGTTTTGCAGGCCAGCCCCAGCTTTCGCCAAGAGCGAACTGAAACAGCACCAGAAAGACGGTTGCCCAGTGAAGGGCAATCGTCGGCCTGTCATAGCGCAGGGTATGCGTGATATCCGGCGCCACGTCAGGCATGCCTTTCTCCCAGATAACGGTGAAGAGACTGTAGTTCATATCACACCAAACCTGACGGGAACCTGAACAAACAGGAATGATAAATAATAAATTCCATTGAAAATAACTCGCAATATTAGAATTAATTATTTGTTGTCATCTGGAAATTGAAGACCTATTCCTGAACACAATTTAGATTGCCAACGGATAATCTTATGTCGCGACTTCATCCTCTCTCTGAACGTCATGCTGTCGAGAAACTGGGCTGGCTGCGCGCCGCCGTCCTCGGCGCTAATGATGGAACACTCTCCACTGGAAGTCTGATTGTTGGTGTTGCCAGTTCTCACGCGACACACGGCAGTATCCTCATCGCAGGATTATCCGCGCTTGTGGCTGGCGCCCTCTCCATGGCAGCCGGGGAGTATGTTTCGGTCAGTTCCCAGCGGGATTCAGAACAGGCCGATATCGCCCGTGAAAAACAGGAACTGGCTACGGACTGGGACGGCGAAGTGACTGAGTTGGCAGGGATCTATCAGCAGCGTGGGCTGGATGCAGATCTCTCCCACACGGTGGCCGTCGCCCTCATGCAGCATGATGCCCTCGGCGCTCATGCCCGAGATGAACTGGGCCTTTCGGAAGCCACAGCGGCCAGACCCATCCAGGCGGCCTTCGCTTCGGCTTCTGCCTTTTCGTCAGGGGCGGTGCTGCCCGTTCTGGCGGCTGTTCTGGCTCCCATTTCGTGGGTGTCCTGGAGCGTCTCCCTGACGTCCGTCGTGGTTCTCGCCGTTCTGGGTATCGTTGGTGCAGTCGCCGGTGGCGCTCCCCCTCTGCGCCCTGCGCTGCGCGTGACGTTCTGGGGTATTGTGGCGATGATCATCACCGGCGGGATCGGACACCTGTTCGGCGTGTAACGCAGCAGCAGCTTTCAAAAGATACCCATCGATGGCAGGAACAGTGAATTCAATTCTCCCTTAAATTAATATGATTCATCATTAATAAATCCCAATAATAGACAATAACGATTGGCTATTTATTTGTTTAATCATACAATTATGGAATAAGATGTATTGTAAAATTATTAAATTTTTCCTCATTCCTATCGTAATTCAAGAGGGAAAATTACTATATTTCAATATATTTTTCTTCTTTCTCAGCTCTTAGAAAAGAAATTCATCAATTAAACGAAAACAACTCGACCGCACACTCTTAGAAAACTGGATCTTTGCACAATGATCGATGCCTGTAGGGTACTCATGGTCTTTCCCCGCTTCAACGCAAACTCATTCTGGAACTATCAAGAAACCTGCGATCTGACTAACGTACGCTATCCTGCTGCACCGCTTGGCCTTATTACAGTTGCAGCGCTGCTGCCTAAAAACTGGGAAATTCGGCTGGTAAACCGAAACACCGAACAGCTGGATGATGCAGATTTTGGCTGGGCCGATATTGTCATGACCGGCGGGATGCTGCCGCAACGCAACGATGCCCTGCATATTATCGAAATGTGTCGTGCCCTTGGTAAAGAGGTCGTGATTGGTGGTCCCGATGTTACGTCCAGCCCCCACCTTTACAGTGCAGCCAATTTTCAGGTTCTGGGCGAAGCCGAGGAAATCATGATTGATTTCATCACGGCATGGCGACGTGGTGACAGGCAAGGCATATTCAAAGCGGAGATGGGGAAAACGGATGTCACAAAAAGCCCTTTGCCGCGTTTTGATTTATTGAAGCTGGATCAGTATCTGCACGTTGGCGTTCAGTTTTCACGTGGGTGTCCGTTTAGTTGTGAGTTCTGTGATATTATCGAACTCTACGGTAGGGTGCCGCGCACCAAGACCAATGCACAGGTCATAGCAGAGCTTGATGCCCTGTACGCTCTTGGCTATCGTGGACATGTGGATTTTGTGGATGACAACCTGATAGGCAACAAGAAAGCACTCAAAAAATTTCTACCAGACCTCAAACATTGGCAGAGCAAAAAGAACTTTCCGTTCGAATTCTCAACAGAGGCTTCAATTAACCTCGCGGATGATCCCGATCTGCTGCGTAGCCTGTCTGAGACGAATTTCTTTGCCATATTCGTCGGTATCGAAAGTCCAGATACAGAGTCTCTCGTGCTCATGCAAAAAAAACAGAATACAAGGCGGAGCTTACAGCAGAGTATCGAGACAATCCACAAAGCAGGAATTTTTGTTAATGCTGGCTTTATCGTCGGGTTTGATAGCGAAAAAGGCAGTATTGCTAAAGGCATGATCGAATGTATCGAAGAGACATCGATCCCGGTCTGCATGGTGGGTCTGCTTTACGCCCTGCCCACAACGCAGTTGACACGACGCCTTTTTGCTGAAGGCCGTCTTTTTTCCGGCAGCGAACAGACCCAGTCGGGCGATCAGTGTACCGCTGGGCTTAATTTCGAAACAAAACGCCCACGGCGTGAAGTGCTGAATGATTACAGAACAGTGCTTGCCGCAATCTATGATCCGACTGCTTATTTCGGCCGGGTCCGCAGGCTTGGCCGAATGCTCAAGCGTGAACGCACGCACCGAATGATAAAAGGAGATCTGCGCAGTTTTATCCGGCTGCTTTTCCGCATTCACCGGGCAAGACCAGGAACGACGGGGCAGTTCTGGCGTATGATACTGGACTGCGCTTTGCATAACCCCAAAGCACTACCTTATGTAGTCATGACAAGTGCGCTTTACCTTCACCTCGGTCCATTTTCACGTCAGGTCATTGCTGAAATTGACGGGGAAATAGCAAATATAGATCAAGGCCGGTGGAGCCCTCCACCTGTAATGCAACCCATTGAAGCCGAGTTTATGGCAATCTGACCTGTATTAAGATCTGGAAGCAATGCACACACATCGTTTGCCGGCATCCAGTTTATCCAGTGCCATTAAGACCATTTTTTCAACTGACGCACAGAAAGTTGCCGGTTTATCGCACGAGCATAAGATCAGAGGCCCGGGAAGTTAACTACCTTAACTGAGTAGGATTTCAGATCCGGATCCTTATCGCAGGAAGAGTGCACTGGGCAGTTTGTCTCTGTTCCTTGATGCCGACACATGGAGGGTTCTAAAAACCTTCTGGTTTTGAGGTCTTTTCTATGGTTCCATTTTTTCGGTTTTTATTGGAGGAATGGCGCTATGAAACAGCCGGGCTTTTTTGACGTTGAAGAGCGGCTTGCTCGGCTGAGCGGGCTTGGTGATCAGCTCGAAGCGTTTTCCCGGACTGTAGATTTCGAAATTTTTCGTGCTGACCTAGAGCGTGTCGTCAGTTAAGGGCTGAGCATGTGCCGTGAGGGTTGTACTTTCTGTCGCTCTGTGCTGACTGTTTTCTTGGCTTTGAAGGAGAACAACGGATGCGGCGATATGGCTTACGTGACGACCAGTGGGAGCGGATAAAAGACCCTCTTCCGGCCCGTTTCGGGGACTGGAAAAACGTGCACCGGCGACTGCGCCGCTGGTGTGAAACTGGTGTGATCGAGCGGATCTTTCGCCATCTCGCCGCAGATCATGACAATGAATACATGATGATCGACAGCACTATTGTCCGGGCGCATCAGCACAGCGCCGGAGCCCTCAAAAAGGGGGTACGGATCAGGCCATCGGACGATCCCGGGGCGGATTGACTACAAAGATCCATGCCATCTGCGATGCCCTAGGCAATCCGGTGGAGATCGACATCACACCGGGACAGGATGCGGATATCAACCGGGCGGAACCGATGCTGAAAAACATCGATCCGGATGCCTTCCTTGCTGACAGGGCGTATGACGCAGACAGGTTGATCGACCGATTGACAGAGCGCGGGATTACTCCGGTCATCCCGCCAAAACGCAATAGAACAATGCCGCGGGAAACCGACTTCGCTCTTTACAGGGAACGTAATCTTGTCGAGCGGTTCTTCAATAAACTTAAACAGTTCCGCGCCATCGTAACCCGCTACGATAAGCTCAAATCTATTTTCCTCGCATCTGTGCAGTTCGCCTCAGTCATTATCCTACTTAACTGACGACACGCTCTAGGT
>NZ_LHZQ01000087.1 GCF_001580915.1 Acetobacter tropicalis
AGAAGCTCAACAAACCAAAGTTAATGTGACAGCACCGCTCAAATTCGGACTTTCTTGGCAGCACCGGAAAACCTTGACTTGCTGCGTATGTACGAGTCTGTAGTCGATGAGTTCCAACTCAAGATCATCGCCAAGCGCAAGGATTATCAGACGTTCGACGAGGTTATGGAGTATCTGGTGGACCTGTTGTTCAACCGCGATGCTGTATTGCGGCAGCACGCGCACAAGCGTTTGACGCGCGCCGTAATGTTCTACATGTACTGGAATTGCGATATTGGGGAGGTGGGCGATGCTGCGGCCGAGCAAGCACTCTCATCCTGATCGCACCGTCATCAACGTCTCGTTGCTGCTGCTCGCTCGCCTGAAGGCTCGGCGCGTAGATGATTACGACGTGTTGCGCAAGTTTGCGAAAAAAAGTGTTGTCGGCGGGGACGTGCTGTTCTTACCCGCGTTGAACTTTCTGTATCTCATGGGCTTGATCGAATATCGCCCCAAGACCGACGCCGTGGAGTACATGGGGCCAAATGAAGCTATCTAGACTTTATTCCAACAAGCCTGACTTGTTCGAGCCAGTGGAGTTCGTCCAGGGCCTGAACGTCGTCATGGCTGAAATTCGTCTGCCAGAGAACCGAAGCAAGGACACTCACAACCTCGGCAAGACCACGCTTGGGCGTTTGCTCGACTTCGGCTTCCTTGCCAAGCGCGATCCCAAGTTCTTTCTTTTCAAGCACATCGATCTTTTCCAGGACTTCATCTTCTTTCTGGAGATTGAGCTGGAAGATGCTTCGTTCGTGACGATCCGGCGCGGCGTTGAAGAAGCCACCAAGATTAGCTTCAAGCGCCACGCGGCCGGGCATCAAGACTTATCTGCATTGCCGCTGGCGGAATGGGACCACCAAGACATGCCCTTCGAGCGGGCGCGCGACTTGTTGGATGGATTGCTCGATTGGCGCGCACTCAAGCCTTGGGGGTTCCGCAAAGGCTTGGGCTACCTGCTGCGCTCCCAGGACGATTTCCGCGACGTGTTTCATCTGCGTAAGTTCGCGGCTGCGCATTCGGATTGGAAGCCTTTTCTGGCTCACATTCTCGGCTTTGACGCTCAACTCGTGGCGCAGCACTACGAGAAGGAAAAACAGCTTACGGAGAAACAATCAACCGCGCAGACCATTAAGAACGAACTGGGCGGGTCCATTGAAGACATCAGCAAGATCGAGGGCATTCTGTTGCTCAAGCAGAAAGAGGCTGAGAAGAAGCAGAAACTGCTCGACGCCTTCGACTTCCGCGCCCAGGACAAGCACAGCACTAAGCAGTTGGTCGATGACATCGACGAACGCATCGCGGCGCTCAATGCTGAACGCTACTCTCTCAACCAGAACAAGAAGAAGATCATCACATCACTGGAGGAGGATCAGATCCTCTTCAACCCTGACGAGGCGCAGCGTCTGTTTGAGGAAGTCGGCGTCCTGTTCAACGGGCAGATCAAGAAAGATTTTCAGCAGTTGATTGCCTTCAATCGGGCCATTACCGATGAGCGCCAAGGCTATCTGCAGGAAGAACGCGTGGAGGTTGAGGCTGAGCTTAAGCGCATTAATACAGAACTGAATACCCTAGGCAAGAAGCGCTCGGAGATGCTGTCGTTCCTGAGCGGTACCGATATCTTTGGCAAGTACAAGCAGGTGTCCGACGAAATGGTGACGCTGCGTGCCGACATTACTTCGCTGGAGCGTCAACGCGGTTTCCTGCATCGTCTGCAGGGGCTGCGAACCGAGATTAGGGCGTTGACCGAAGAGCGTGGGCATCTTCAGACCCAGATTGAGGCGAATGTCGAGAAGCAAAACTCTGATCAGAACAGCTTGTTTTCGGCAATCCGCGTATTTTTCAGTGAGATTGTCGAAGAGGTGATCGACCGCAAGGCGTTGCTGAGCGTATCGCCGAACCAGGTGGGGCATCTGGAGTTCAAGGCGGAAATTCTCGATGAGTCAGGTAACGCAACCAGCGCCGACCTTGGACACACGTACAGAAAATTGCTGTGCATAGCCTTCGACTTGGCCATCCTGCGTGCGCACTTGGACGACAAGTTTCCGCGTTTCGTTTACCACGATGGCGTGTTCGAGTCCCTGGACGATCGCAAGAAGGAGAATCTGCTGATAGTCATTCGTCGGTATGCCGAAATGGGGCTGCAGCCAATTATTACACTCATAGATTCTGATGTGCCAGCTCGCGCTGCTGATGAGGGGGCGGTGTTTTCAGCTGATGAAGTTATTATCACGTTACACGATGAGGGACAGCACGGGCGACTCTTCAAAATGAAGGCGTGGTGACAAAGAAGATATGGGGCGTTTGGTACTTACTCGACTAAGGCATCGGCAATGGTGCTGCGTCAGGAGAGGAAAGTTGCGGGCGCGAATGATTGAAGATGGTATTCATTATGTCATCACATATAATTTTAGTCGTATGTCGTTAAAAAAAGAAAATTTTCCCAATCAAACAGCAATCGATTGGGAATTGTAGTTGCTATTATTTCACGGTTTTGAATGTCCGATTTTTCAAGTTTCCATGCGAAACCGGACTATCAGCTTCCCTGAAGGGTTTCGGGCGCCGCGAGGCGTACGAA
>NZ_LHZQ01000222.1 GCF_001580915.1 Acetobacter tropicalis
CCCGGGTCTGCATCTCCTCGCACACATAACGGTCGACCAAGTCGCGAACGGTCTGACGTTCCAGTGGGCGCGTGTCCTCAAACTGTCCGAGTTCCAGCTTGGCGGACGTCGTGTCCAGCCAGCGCCGGGCGAGTTTGGCCGAGGAGAAGGTTTGATGGATCCGCTCTCCGCCTGCAATGCGCTTGCGGGCTCGATATTGGCCTTTGCCACAATATTCCACGCCTGCCGGAAGGGGACGGCCTGTCGCCGGATCAATTTTGGCAGAAGTGATTCGATCTTTCATGGTGAGCCTCGCTTGGGCCCAGCATAGCCTTTTCATGGGCCCAAGGTGGGCCCAAAAGGAGTCAATCATTCCGTGACCAAAACTCTAAGTCATTGAAAAGATTGGCGTCCCGTACGGGATTCGAACCCGTGTTGCCGCCGTGAAAGGGCGGTGTCCTAGGCCTCTAGACGAACGGGACTTGAGGCTGCGTTGGGCTTTGATCTAGAGGTGTTTGAAACTGCCGTCAAGTCGTCTTGTGCAGTTTTTGGAAGAAACATGAGTATGTATGTTCCTTAATGGTTAGAGCGTATTTATCGCGTAAAATTAATAAAAATAAGAATACATTTTATAATATTTAAAATAAAAACAAAAAATTATATTTCATTATATATTGTAATCTATTTTAAATGTATTTTTATGAGTTAGTAAATATAAAATACATTATGGCGATTGAATTTTTCGGTGGTATTTTATTGGGCATTACGCATACGGAGTGATTGCATGGGAGGAAGAGCGCTAATCTTCTCTTTTTTATTTTCCGAACGTTTCATGTTGAAAATTTCTATCGCCCAAAAATTTTTATGTTTATAATGCGAATCATTCCCGACTAAGTTGCGGTGGATCACGGCTGGCGTGCAAGACGCATGCGGGGCTGGGTTTGTTATAGAACAGGGATTACAGGAATGAGCCAATCAGGCCGTTTTGCTTTTCAGAAACAGAAAGTCAGCCTTGCTGTGGCGCTCGGTATGACAACCAGTTTTGGGGCTGGAGAAGCGTTTGCCCAAGACACAACGCCATCAACCAATGAAACGGACAGCTCCATCAAACTGCCTGCGGTGCGGGTGCGCGGTGAGGGCGATGCAGGAGTTGCAGCCGGAAATACGAACAGTTCTACGCTGAATATCTCCCGTATGCCTGCTTCAGTCCGTGATACGCCTCAGACCATTACGGTTGTTCCTCATGAGATCATTAAGGAAGAGCGGGTGTTCACGCTGGATCAGGCGCTGGCAAACGTTCCGGGCATTACGCTTTCCACTGGTGAAGGCAATGGCGGCATGAATGGTGACCAGTTCCGTATTCGTGGGCTACAGGCGCGTCAGGATATGTATACGGATGGCCTTCGGGATTTTGGAACCTACACACGTGATATTTTCAACACGGAGGATGTGCAGGTTATCAAGGGACCGACGGGAGAATATTTTGGCGCTGGTAATGTTGGAGGGGTTATCAATCAGTCCCTGAAACATGCCCATGCTGGAACAGACTATAATTACGATCAGGCTTTTGGTAGCGCCTCGATGTATCGCGGTGCGGGTGATGTTAATTATCAGATCAATGATGATATCGCCTTGCGGATCAATGGAATGTATAACCGCCAAGGTGTCGTGGACCGGAAGCGCACCACGTCCAACCGTTACGGGACTGCTGTTGATCTTGGTGTGGGGTTACACAGTAAGACATCCTGGCATTTGAATTGGCAGTGGTTCAATTCAGACAGCGTGCCTGATTATGGCGTGCCTTTTGTACAGATGGCGGATGGTGTTTACAGACCGATAACCAGCCATGGTCTGGCGCGGGACACCAGTTATGCGCGCAGTTTTGACCGTGACAAGAACAATGTACATACGCTGACATCCTTGTTGAAATCCGAAGTAACCCGCTGGTTTACAATTAGTAATGATACGCGTCTGACAAAATATGACCGTGAGTATGCGGCCACAACACCGGCAGCCTGTAGCTTTGCCAATGGATGCGCACCTTCTTTCTTTGCAGGCGGGAACCCTACGTTTCCTTATGGTGCTGGCGGCGGGGTCGGGTATCGTCAGGATGGATGGGCGGCTCAGAATATTCTTATGGGCACTGCCAAGGTCAAAACCGGGATTGTGTCTCAAGAAATCAAAGCTGGTGTTGATGTTGAATATGCTTATGACAACCGACATTACGGGACATGGGTCAATCGTTCCAATATCCAGACTCTTCGTGACCCGGATTATTCTTATCCTAACACGCGCCTGACTTTTCCTGATACGGGGCAGCGTGTCGCTTCTTCGCGGGATGTGGGGCTGTTTTTATCTGATCGCATAAAAGTTGGAAAATATGTTTCCCTGTTTGGAACAGGGCGGTGGGACTCATTTGTATCGACTTATAATTCAGCGTCTGTAGCTTCCGGTTTGCAAAGTCAGAGAGCGGATCGCTGGAGCCCCTCGGGCAGCATCATGGTGAATCCTTTGGAAACAGTCTCCTTCTATTTCACGTTTGCCCGGTCTTATAAACCGATTGGAACGGATGTGGCGGGGACTGTGACGAACAACGTTAATTCCGCAGATGTGGCCAGCGACACCAAGGATTTCAAGCCGCAGCGGAGTGATCTGTTCGAGTTTGGCAGCAAGGCAGATTTTCTGCATAAACGCTTGGGCGCAACGTTATCATTCTTCCGCATCAATGAGACCAATACATATTATTATGACACGAATGGCGACATTGCGGTGGGACAGGGTGATGCCGGTAGTGGGCGGCGGATTCAAGGTGTTGAACTCAGCCTGACGGGAAAGATTACAAAAGACTGGAACATCTACGGTTCCTATTCTTACCTTGATGGTAAGGTGACGCATAGTACCACGGGCGATAACGGAAAGCAGGCACCTCAGATTTCTCACAACAACTTCTCGTTGTGGACATCTTATGATCTTTCTCGTGCGTTGCTTAATCCGGGTTGGGGGCAGTTGAAGGTGGCTGGTGGCGCGCAGTATGCCTCAGGCTATTGGGCAGGGCCTGCGACAGCACAGCTTTATCGGATGCCCTATATGTTTAATCTGAACGGAATGTTGTCTTGGGAGATGAAGCATTATCGTGTTTCGTTTAACGCCAACAATATTACCAACCGTTTAAATTATGGTTCAGCATTCTCTGGCCGGACAGTACCTTCGGCTGGCAGGACATTTATCGGGAATGTTGGGTTAACCTTCTAATCTGAACGGATCATTTCCCCTTTTGCTTTCGTGGAAAATTTTTCTCGGACGCAAAAGGGGCTTTTCTCAAAATTTATGAGGGCTGAGTGTTGCGGGCGTTCGCCATGAAGTCACTCAAACCTGCATTGATGGCAGTTTGAAAGGCGGCGAGTGTCTCTGTTCCCACATAATGTTCCAGCCCTTCGGCATCAATGCGCGCATTTTCCGGACTGACGCCTAGGGCCAGAAGAAAGGCTTCAACAATCCGGTGGCGTGAGCGTACTTCTTCCGCCAGTTTTCGGCCTGTCTGGGTGAGAAAGATGCCACGGTAAGGTTTTCGCGCCACAAATCCTTCATCTGTCAGGCGGGTCAGCATTTTGGCCACAGTGGGCTGGGAAACGCCCAGACGTTCGGCCAGATCCACCTGCCGTGCTTCTTGGCCTTCATCCAGAAGATCGGCAATGAGTTCCACGTAATCTTCAACCAGAACATTCTGCCTTGCCGCGCGGTTGGCGCGAAATCCTTCCGAATGTGTTTCAGCATCAGGGAGAATGTCGAATGACGTCATAAGGTGGGCAGCCTGCTGGTTAGGGACATGTAGATGCGGATAGATGCCAGCGAAAGACCGTGGGCGCCTATCATTATTCTGTTAAGAATACTTTATTACGCTTGGAATGTCATGACTGAAGAGCAGGAAAAGTGATTTTTAGAGTAAGTTTTGCCACTACTTTTTAATATAGCATGTTGCATATCATGGCACGGTAGGCTCTAGTCTGTAACTATGCCTGACTCCTCTCACCATAGTTGTTCTGCTCCTGATTCCGCCAAGGCTGGCTGGCGTTTTGCCAAGCCGACCGAGGCTGGCAGCAGCAGTCTGCCCGAAGTTTTTGCCAGCGTTCGTCTGCCAGGGGAAAATGCGTCTTGGTTCCGGCGGTTTCTGGCTTTTGTCGGGCCGGGTTATATGGTTTCCGTGGGGTATATGGACCCCGGAAACTGGGCGACGGATCTGCAGGGTGGCGCGCAGTTTGGTTACACGCTGCTATCTGTCATCATGTTGTCCAACCTGATGGCTATTCTGCTTCAGGCGCTTTCTGCCCGCTTGGGAATTGCGACAGGCCGGGATCTTGCGCAGGCCTGCCGGGATCATTTCCCGCCAGCCGTCAACATCCTGCTTTGGCTGGCGTGTGAGCTGGCGATTATTGCATGTGATCTGGCAGAGGTGATTGGCACGGCGGTGGCCCTGCAATTGCTGTTTGGTATCCCCCTGCTTGGGGGCGCTGCCATTTCAGTGCTGGATGCCTTTATTGTTCTGTTTTTGATGAACAAGGGCTTCCGGTATCTGGAGGCCTTCATTATCGGGCTTTTGAGCATCATCGCTCTCTGTTTTGCTGTGCAGGTTGTGGCGGCTGCTCCCCCATTGGCGGGGATCATAAAGGGGTTTCTGCCTTCCCCTGAGATCGTGACCAATAGTCAGATGCTCTATATTGCCATAGGCATTATTGGGGCGACCGTTATGCCGCATAATCTTTATCTGCATTCTTCCATTGTGCAGACGCGTGCGTTTGAACACTCCTCCGAGGGGCGGCGGGAGGCTATTCGGTGGGCAACGTGGGATAGTACCATCGCGCTGATGCTCGCCTTGTTTATCAACGCAGCCATTTTGATTGTTGCGGCGGCGGCCTTTCATACGACCGGGCATCAGGATGTTGCGGAGATTGAGGACGCTTACAGACTTCTATCCCCCATTCTTGGGCTTGGTATTGCCTCCACTCTCTTTGCTGTGGCTCTGCTGGCTGCGGGGACTAATTCCACTATAACCGGCACTCTGGCGGGCCAGATTATTATGGAAGGATTTCTGCGGCTGCGCATTCCCCATTGGGCGCGCCGTTTGCTAACGCGGGGGCTGGCAATTATTCCGGTGATTGTGGTGACCGCTCTTTACGGCAGCAAAGGCGTGGGCGAATTACTGTTGCTCAGCCAGGTTATCCTTTCCATGCAGTTGCCTTTTGCCGTTATTCCGCTGGTTCTGTTTGTGTCTGACCGCAGGAAAATGGGGGAGTTTGTTATCTCCCGCACAAGTGCTGTTCTCTCCTGGGTTGTGGCGGCGGTTATCCTGATCCTTAACTTCAAACTGCTCTACGACACCATTTTCTAGGTTTAACCCGCCTTCGGGCTTTCTTTGCTGAAGAAGTACGTCTCCATGTTCACCACACGATATAGCAAAAGCTATCTTTATAAGCAGGTGCGTTTCCTTGAAAATCATGCAGGTCGCTGCACTAGATCTGGTGCGGGCGCGCGGGCATTACTGTGCTCATGTGTGGCGGTTGGGTTGGGCTGCTTCAGTGGCCCCATTGCCTGTGCGGATACGGATACAGGGGCAGAAAAGGCGCAGATAACCGAAAAACGTGCGCAGGGCGGGCAGTCTGCACCGGCATCGGCAGTTGGCAAAAAACAGAAAGTCGAGCAGTCAAAGGCTCAGAAGGACGCAGAGATACCTACGCGGAAAGAGGCTGCGTCTGGTGAGCAGATTAACGTGGTGGGGCATCTCAACCGTCAGCGAGCTCGTATTTTTCCGGGGCTGGGGGCCGTTGATTACAATATTGACCAGCGCCAGATTGCGTCCACCCCTCAGGGTCAGAATGCGGCCTTTAATCAGATCCTTCTTCGTGTTCCCGGGGTGGTGATGGACAGCTATGGAGAAGTACATGTTCGTGGGGAACATGGAGGTCTGACATACCGGGTTAATGGTGTGTTGTTGCCGGAAGGGTTGAATGGTTTTGGGCAGGAACTGGATACCCGTATCATTCAGTCAGTGGATCTGTTGACCGGCACGCTGCCCGCGCAGTTTGGTTTCCGAACCGCCGGAGTGGTGGACGTCAATACCAAGACAGGGGATAGTCTGAAACATAATCAGGTTTCGCTCTACGGAGGGAGCTACAACACTTTTGTGCCCTCCATCCAGTTGGGAGGGCAAAAGGGGAAACTGGATTATTTCACCACAGTGTCCTTTACGCGTAATAATATCGGGATTGAAAACCCCAGTGACACCTTTCGGCCAATCCATGATGTGACTGAGCAGGAAAAGGCATTTTCCTATCTTTCCTATCATATTGATGACGTGAGCAGGATTTCCCTGCTGACAAGTGCGTCCTATGCAGATTTTGAAATTCCTAATTCATTCAAGACGTTTGACGTCAATAGCCCGGATTATACGACCATCTATGATGTTGCGGGGGTGAATGCACATGACCCGTCCATGCATTGGTCAAATCTGGATGACAGTCAGACGGAACAGAATTATTACGCTGTGCTGTCCTACCAGCGGAGTGCGGACAAGCTGAATTTTCAGGTCTCACCTTATTTCCGATATGGGCGCATTGATTACACGCCGGATCGGGATCGGGACCTGATTTATCAAGGTGTTTCTGAACACGAGGTGAATGATTTTACCACTGGCGGTGTGCAGTTTGATCTGTCTTATGAAATTGCGCGGCATCATACATTACGTGCGGGTATTCTGGGGCAATATACGTCCGAGCGGCTGGATACGAATACACTGGCTTTTCCGGTCGATGAAAATGGAAACCAGACTTCAAATGTGGCAGGCCGTATTATTGATAATACGGGGAACTGGTCTGTTGAGGCTGGCGCTTATATTCAGGATGAATATAAGATTACCAATAACCTGACATTTAACTATGGTATTCGTTATGACCGATTTGCATCCTCTTTTGGAAATGAAGGACAATTGAGCCCGCGCGCAAATATGGTGTGGAAACCCACGCGTACGACAACGTTGCACATTGGTTATTCCCGCTATTTTGCGCCGCCTTCTCCGCAATATGTCTATCCTTCCACATTGGCGAAATTTGTTGGCACCACAAATGCGGCAGCCAATCTGATAAATAACGCGACCAAGGTTGAGAAATCGAATTATGTGGATGGCGGGATTCTTCAGCGCATTACACCTGAATTCCAGATTACGCTGGATGCCTATGCCAAATGGGCTCATGATCTGACCGATCTGGGGCAGTTTGGCCGAGCCGTTATTCTTGCTCCGTTCAGTTATAAACGTGGCCGGGTTTATGGGGCAGAATTCGGTAGTTCATGGCGGCATGGTCCGTGGTCTGTCTTTGGTAATTTTTCGTATGTAAAAACTTCCGCGCGTGACATCAATTCTGCGCAGTATCAGTTTGATCTGGCTGAACTGGCTTACATTAAAAACCACGCTATTCAGCTTGATCATCAAGGGGAATATACGGCAACGGCTGGGGTCTCGTGGAGCACCAAGCACGATATGGCCTATGTCGATTTTGTTTACGGCTACGGTTTGCGGAGTGGGTTTGCGAACCTTGAAAAACAGCCGGAATATGATGTGTTCAATATTGGCTATCAACACACCTTTACAAAAGTTCCCTTTGGCCATGATATCCAGATTCGTGCTGATGTGGTCAATCTGTTTGACAAGCGCTATCAGCTACGAGACGGAAGCGGGGTGGGGATCTATCAGGCACAGTATGGGCAGCGTCGCGGCACCTATTTCTCGGTGGTTTCAGAGTTCTGATAATCGCTTTTTGATGATGTATATGGGGGCGGCGCGGAAGACTGGGGTGTCGGCTCCCAGTGACCCAGCAGGGCTGCTCAGGGCAGCCAAAAATAGGGGATGGGCAATGGAATGCCCCATCCCCTGCTTAACAAAAGGCTTCAGCCTAAAGTTTTAAAACTTTACCGGGACGAAGTCTGTTCATAGAGAGCCGCGACACGTTCCCAGTCCACCAGATCGCTCAGGAAAGCTTCAACGTATTTTGGGCGCATGTTGCGATAATCAATATAATAGGCATGTTCCCACACATCGCATGTCAACAGGGCCGTGTGGCCGTGTGCAAGCGGTGTGTCTGCGTTGGCTGTTTTTGTAATGGTCAGCTTTTCGCCATCATGAACCAGCCAGCCCCAGCCGCTGCCAAACTGAGACACACAGGCCGCTTTGAATTCGGCTTTAAATGCGTCTAGCGAGCCAAAATCTGCAATCAACTGTTTTTCAAGTGCCCCTGGAATGGCACCGCCACCTTTGGCTTTCATGCTCAGCCAGAAAAAGGAGTGGTTCCAATGCTGGCCAGCCTGGTTGAATAAAACTTTCTGGCTTGGGTCCTGCGCTGATTTGCGGATAATTTCTTCCAGATCCAGACCATCAAAGGCACCGCTGGCGGTCAGTTCATTCAGCTTGTCAACATAGGCTTTGTGATGTTTGCCGTGATGATACTCAAGTGTTTCGGCAGACATGTAAGGAGCAAGCGCATCCAGAGCGTATGGCAGCTCAGGTAATTTAAACATGTTTTCCCTAATCCCTTTTTTATTAACCCTCATTTTATGAGGGGCGTTCCGTTACCGGAGCGTCTTCCAGCCGGGTTTGCACCGCGTAGCTGGCAACCTGATAAACCGTGAGCGCCGCTGTACGAGCCTGCGCTATAAGGTTCTGAATGTCCTGTTGATGTGACAATGAGGGTATTGACTGTTCGCTCAACACATTGACGGCGGGGCGGAGTTGCTCAACGCACGCCAGCCGTGCTTGCAGGGGGAGTTCTGGCCGTTGGGCAAGGTGGGTCAACTTGGTGCACGCATAACGCAGAAAATGCGCTGCTTGGTCCGTCTGTTTTTGGGTCTCCAAGCAGTCAGCCAGATTATGACAGGAGATGACAAAGGCCAGTGGCGCAGAAAGGGGAGCACCAGTTTCCTGAAAAATCTGAAGCATCTCCTCTGCCTTGGTCATGGCCTCCGTATATTTTGCGTGTGCGCTCAGAGTGTGCTGCTGAGCGTATGCGGCGTTCGCTTGCTGGGTGAGCATTCGCCATAGGGCTTCAGAGTGAGGCGGCTGGCTAACCTGCTGCATCTTCAAACACTCCGCAAAATAGGATGATCTGCATAAAATAGCATAAACACTAAAATATACAATATGCTATAATTCCATGCATCATGGCATGGGCCCGTAGGGGTATGGTGGTAGGATGTTGGCTAAAGGGGATGCCTCAATCAAGGTTTAAAGGGGTGTTTCCTGTCTCTTCTAAGCCGGGATCGGGGATGAAACTATGAACGGAGGACAGGGGAAGCGGGGGATTCCCAAAGCGCGTAAGCAGAGATTTTATGGTGGGATCTGGTGGTGTCTGTTCGGCGTTTTGCTTGCTCCGTTCGGTGCACAAGCGGGACCTAAGGACACATTTGTAAGAGTCTGCCAGTTTTCTGTAGGGCATCTCGATTTTTGTCAGGTCCCTTATTCCGGGATGGCGGTGGTCAAACAGTCCGGCTCATTACGCCTTTGTTCTATCACGATTGGACGTGTTTCGGTCTGTCAGGGCCCCTATACGGGCCGTGCTCTGGTAAAAACGGATCTGGGTTTTTACGAACAGTGTGACATTACTCTCGGCCAGATACGGTTTTGCCATGGTCCGTATACAGGAAAGGCGGTTCTGCAGCCTGAACCACAGTAACCGCCTTTTGTTCTTTCTGCTCCCTCTAGCCAAGGGGAGGGAGCGAGGGACTATTATTTGCTGGTATCTTCCGCCAGACCACGGGAAGCCAGCATGGGGCCGATGTCTGGATCTTTGCCGTAGAATGCCCGGAACATGGGGCCGTAGTCCTGCGTATGGCCACGAGAGAGGATCATGTCACGGAAGCGTTGACCGTTTTGGCGGGTCAGGCCACCGTGCTTTTCAAACCATGCGAAGGTGTCGTCATCCAGCATTTCTGTCCAGAGATACGCATAGTAGCCTGCGGAATAACCGTTAGCCCAGATATGCAGGAAGTAGCTGGAGCGGTAGCGTGGAGGAACGTTTTCCGTATCCAGCCCCATTTTGGCAAGCGCTGTTTTTTCAAACGTATCCACATCCTGCTTGGGGGCTGTGGCTGTCAGGCTATGCCAGTCCATGTCCAGTTCAGCGGCAGTTACAACTTCACCAAACTTGTAACCTTGGTTGAAAGTTGCCGCTTTTTTCAACTGCGCCACCAGAGTGGCAGGCATGGCAGCCCCCGTCTTGTAGTGGCGGGCGTAGTGGTTCAGCACAGTGGCATCAAGTGCCCAGTGTTCATTGAACTGGGAGGGGAATTCCACAAAGTCTCGTGCGACGGATGTACCGGATACAATCGGGTAGGTCTGGTTGGCAAACAGCCCATGCAGCGCATGCCCGAATTCATGGAACATGGTTGTGACATCATCAAACGAGATAAGGGCCGGTTGGCCTGCAGCGGGTTTTGCAAAGTTGGCGACGTTATAGACAACAGGCTTTGTACCCAGAAGAGTGGATTGCCCCACAAAATTGGACATCCAGGCGCCACCGTTTTTATTGTCACGCTGGAAGTAATCAAAATAGATTAGCCCGAGTGCCGAACCATCTTTGTCAAAAACTTCAAAAACCATCACATCAGGGTTATAGACTGGAATATCTGTGCGGCGTTTGAACGTTATGCCGTATAGGCGGTTGGCAGCAAAGAAAACACCATCCTGCAGAACAGTATTCAGCTCAAAATACGGTTTAACCTGATTTTCATCAAAGTTGAATTTTTCCTTGCGAAGCTGGTCTGCATAGTAAGACCAATCCCAAGGCTTGAGCTGGAAGGAGGAAGCGCCGTTTTTTGTGCTTCTGTTGATCAGGTTTTGCAGGTCACTCACTTCCCGTTTCTGCTCTGCCGCGAGAGCGGGAACAATTTGAGAAATGAAGCTGTGAACAGCTTCTGGTGTTTTGGCCATTTGGTCAAAAAGGACATAGCTGGCGTAGTTCTTATAACCGAACAGAGCCGCCTTTTGCGCCCGTAATTGCGCCAGTGTGGCAATGGTCTCGCGGGTATCGTTCTCGCCGCCTTTTTCCGCGCGGGTCCAGGACTGTTCAAACAGTGCCTGGCGTGTTTCCCGGTCCGTCAGGGCTGCCAGTTGCGGCTGCTGGGTGGTGTTCTGCAAGGGCAGAAGCCATTTGTCCGTCAGCTTGCGGTCTTTGGCGGCGTTTAGAGCATTGGTGATGGCAGCATCATCAAGCCCGGCAAGCTTGTTTTTGTCAGGAACCACCAGAGCCGCAGCTTTGGTGGCTGCCAGAAGCTTTTGCTGAAACAGTGTTTCCAGCTTGGAAAGCCGGGTGTTCAGATCACGGAGCGTCGCTTTGTCTGCATCGGAAAGCTGCGCGCCTGCGTGGATGAAGGCCTGATAATAGACATCCAGCACCTGCTTCTGCTCGGCATTCAGGCTTAGGGCGTCCTGACGTGCGTGCAGATACTGCACACGTGCGAACAGTTTGGGGTTCAGATAGATGCTGTCCTCATGCGCGGAGAGTTTGGGGCCGATAATCTCCTGCACTTTGTCCAGAGTTGGATTCGTGTTGGCGGAGTACACCCCACTGAAGGCTTCGTTCACCCGATCCAGCAGACGGCCGGAGCGTTCCATGGCCACAATGGTGTTGTCAAAGCTTGCGGCTTCCGGGTTGCTGGCAATGCGGTTTATTTCGTCCGCCTGTTCAGCCATGCCCTGTTCAAATGCAGGCTGGTAATCTGAATCCTTGATCAGATTAAAGGGGGGGGCATGGTAGGGCAGCGTGCTTTCCGCAGCGAACGGATTGGAGTCTGGCAGGGGGGCGGCGGTCGCGGTAAAAGCCCACCCGGTAAGGCAGGTGGCGGCTGTCATGGCGAGCAGCCAGGGACGGCGGATCATTCTGAATCTCCTAGAGGTCCGGACCCTTGGTAATCCGGTATAACTTTGTCATTCCAAGGTTATGGTTCCTTCCGGTTATGGGGCAGAAACCGGGGTGTCAAGGCAAGCCTGTGTCTTTTATGATACAGATGGAAAAGACAAACAGGCAGAGTGCTTTTTCTGCTCGCAAAAGGCACAAAAACTGAATAAAGACGCTTCGCGCAGTCTATATTCATATTTCGGTTTCCTAATGAGGTATGAATTGAGCGCATGAATTCCCTATAGTTATGCGTTTTTCTGCCAGAAACTGTGTCAAAAATGCAGCATTTCTTGAGCAAAATATTGCACACCCGGAATTTTGGGATCGACCAATCGAAAAATAGGCTCTTAATAAAGGCACCGCTTTTTTAAAAAAGCATTTAACCTTGGTTTCGGGACTATTTTGAATGATACAAGGACATCGTAGGAAGAAGGGGACCTCACTTTCCTTCTCTTTGCTCTACGTCTTGCCTGTTCTGGCGATTAGCACTCCGGCTTTGATAAGCGTTGCAAAAGCTCAAACAAACGCAGAAGTTGCTCCCAAAGCATCTGCTAAAACAAGCAAGGCGAAGAAAGCTCACGCTAAAACTGCTACAAAGGCAGTATCTCAGCCTGCCACGGCCGCTTCTACCACTACATCCGCTACTGTGACGCCTGCTGCATCTGCAACGCAGAGCCAGGCGACTTCCACGGACCAGGATTCCGTAGCGTCAAAAGTTATGAAGCAGGCTTCTGATTCCAGTGCCGGAACGGAATCGAATACAGAAAACGTGACGGTTACGGGTTCGCGTCTGTTGCAGAACCGTCTGACCAACACGATGGCAACCATGGATCTGGATGCAGAGCAGATCCAGAAGCGGGGTTATACCAACATCGGCTTAGCGCTGATGCGGGAAAATCCAAACTATTCTGTGCCAGACAACAGCCCGATCGGAGCTCAGCAGGGGGATTTTGGTGCAGGTCAGACCTATGGCGATCTGTTGGGGCTCGGTGCTCAACGTACCCTAACACTGGTTAATGGGCGTCGTTTCGTATCTTCTGCTACCTCTTCTATCTTTGGGGTTGTTGCTGGCTCGCCTGTGGATATTGGCAATATCCCGACTCTCCTGATTAAAAAAGTAGAAACGGTTGTGGGTTCCGGCGGCCCGGTTTATGGCTCTGATGCTATTGCCGGTGTGCAGAACTTTGTTCTGGATGACGACTATCAGGGCGTAAAGTTCGATGGTCAGACTGGCTTCAGTCAGCGGCAGGATGCCATCAATTATCGGCTGGCTGGCAAGGTTGGTCGCCATTTTGATCATGACCGTGGCACCATTGTATTCGATACGGAATACAATCAGGTATTTGGTATGACCAATGCTGACCGCGCCAACTGGGTCGGTGCAGGCGATGATCGTCGGCAGTACGTGCGTAACGAGGCTGGCAGCGGTTATGAACTGTCGCATGGTGGGCGGTATTATCTACCATTCACCACGGCAGGTGTGCCGTCTATGTCTGGCGCTTATTATGATCTGCCTAATGAATATGGGCAGAACGCGGGAACGGCTATCACCAATGCAGCGGGGCAGCCGCTGGTGTTTAGCCAGGATGGTAAGTCTCTGGTGCCATTGAGTTATGGAAAACCTACTGGCGATGGCCTGACCGCAACTGGCAAAAAAGCAAATAACAATGGTTTCCCGATCAGCAATTACAATAATCTGATTACCAACCAGCAGCGTCTTAACCTGACCCTGTTGGGGCACTACGATATTACCGATCATCTTCGCGCTTCTTTTGAAGGGTGGTATGTTCGGTCTTCAGCGTCTAATATGGCGAACCAGCCTTATTATAACACGCAGATGTTCGGCGATGCCATGACCGATAGGTATAATGGCAATGGTGCATTGCCTCTCAGTACCAACAATCCTTATCTGACATCCGCTGAACGGGCGACTATTATCAATAATCTGCAAGCAGCGGGTCTTCCTACGGATCAGTTCTACCTTGCGCGTGCAAACACGGATTATTACACTGGTAAATATACAACCAACACAAACCTGTTCCGGTTTGTTGGTGGTTTACAGGGGGATTTCCATTTTGCTGGCCGCAAGTTCGAATGGAAAGGAAGTGCTGAATATGGGCAGTACCGTTCCAGCACGGAACAGCGGGAAATTCTGACCCAGAATTATATAAATGCTATTAATGCGGTACCAGATGGGGCGGGGAATATTGTGTGCGCTTCTGGCTATACCAGTGCCGCGTATCCTTCTCTTAATTCAACGTGTTCGCCTATTAATCCTTTTGGTGTGAACCAGTCCAATAAAGCTGGTGCTGATTATATTCAGACAGATGCACGTACCAAATCCATCAACCAGCAATGGGATTTCAACGCGGATGTTCGAAGCACGGTGGTGAAGCTTCCTGCTGGGCAATGGACATATGATATTGGGTATGAGCACCGTTATGAAGGTATGAATTTTAATCCCGGTAATTTCTACCGTGGAGAGTTGATGTCTGACGGTTCATATCAGCAATACGGTAATACCCTGCCGCTGACAAATGTGGGTGGTGCGTACCATACAAACGAAGTCTATGGCGAAACCATGATTCCGCTTGTATCTCCGCAAATGAATATTCCGGGTGTGTATGCGCTAACTGCAACAGGTTCTGGCCGTTATGTGAACAACAGTGCGACGGGCGGTTTCTGGGCTTATTCAGGTGGTGGTAGTTATGCGCCGGTACGGGATATTGTATTCCACGGTAATTATACAACATCTTTCCGTGCACCTGCCATTACTGAGCTTTATTCTCCTGAAGCGACCGTTTTTAATCAAGGGACTGATCCTTGTGACATGACGGCCATCAATTCTGGCCCGCATCCTGATATTCGGTTGGCCAATTGTCGTAAAGCGGGTGTTCCTGCAAATTTCCAGTCTAATTATAACAAATTTACAATTAAAGGTCTGAATGGTGGTAATAAGAACCTTCAGAATGAAGAATCAACCCAGTTTACCGGAGGGGCGTCTTTTCAACCACGGTGGGTACGCGGGCTGACCATTGGCGCAGATTTCTACGATGTGCGGGTGAAAAACGAGGTCGCATCCTTGGGTATGGATGATATTCTTGCCGCATGTTATGATTCTGCCTCTTATCCCAATAACCAGTATTGCCATTCCTTTTCCCGCGATTCAAATAGCCAGCTTAGTGAGGGGTTCCATACCGGGTATTATAACATCGGAACCGAGCACTACCGGGGATTACAGGCGCATCTGTCTTATTATTTGCCTTTGAGCAGGCTGGGTCTTTCTGAAGATGATGGCGCTTTACAGACAACCGTAAACTATAAGCATGGCTTCATTCATAATGGTTCCATTCTGACCAGTCAGTACGACTATCTGGGTACGTCAAGCGATCTGCGTGACAACTTTACGGCCAACTTCAACTATATGCGTGGCCCGTTGTTCGTTCAGTGGCAGATGATGTACTACGGGAAAGCGAAATATATGCTTCAGGTTGCTGATGGCGTCTATCCGAACAACACCATGAAGCAGTATTTCATGTTCAACACGACCATTGGCTACACATTTGCCAAGCATTACAACGTGAGCTTTGTGATGAACAACGTGTTTGATGCTAAACCCCAGTATCCGTACCAGGGCAGCACCAACCGTTATTGGGATGCCATTATTGGCCGGAACTTCCAGGTTCAGGCTGGCGTGGAGTTCTAAGAAAACAGGTCAGGATGCATTGGCATCCTGAAACCTGCGGAGTGCAGAAAGGCCATCCTTTTGGGGATGGCCTTTTTTTGTGGGAGTTTTTTAAAGCCCGAGCAGTGTCAGCTCTTTTTGCAGATGTGGGGGGAGGGTTGATATCTGGGTGGTGGTGAGGTCTTTAGGGGCGTCTTTGGTTTCCAGATACCGCCACCCCTGAAAGGGGCGTAGAGCGCGGGGCTCTACGCGAATGATTTCTGGAGAGAGCAGGAAGATCGTGCCCTGAGTGCCGTCGGGCCGTGTTTCGGTCTGAATATCCAGCACGCGTTGGCGGCATTGGATCAGGCCGCTGATAACCCTGTATAGTGATCCACCTTCAAGAATGTCAGCCGCCCGGCGAGGGTAAGAGCGGGTATGAACGACTGGCAGAGCGCCGTGCTCCTGATGGAGGCGGCTGTTGAGCGGCATTTTCTGCCGCTCCATCAATTCTTCCAGAGAACTGACACCTACAACAAGTTTGATCAGGTTGAGCATGGTCTTAGTCTAGAACAAACCGGGACCAAGGAACATTCCGATTTTGCAGTCATGCTCCGCTGTCTTTTTATCAAGGCAGCGGGGAGAGGAGTGTGTCGGGTGTATTAGAGAGATTGCGCCTGTTGCACAAAGCTGGTCAGGAAGCGCTCTGCATCAATTTTCTGCACAATGGTTACTTCGCGCACATGCATGGTGCGTGGAGCGAGATCTTTGGGCCAGACATGGGCGTGGCCATAGTGGATACCCTTGCTGATATCAATATCCATGTAGGCTTTGACGGACTGCTGCACCAGAGAAGGGTCTGCGGTAATCGCGGCTGCCATTTCATCCCACATGGGCAAGGGGGAGTAGTATTTGCTCAGGTAGCCGGTAACAGGTGTCGCCTTTTTGGTAATTTTGGCCATGTAATCCTTGGTCATCATCACATCGTTCGAGATATTGCCCACCACGGTGATGGAAGCCCACGGCGCGGTCAGGGTAATATGGGCTGCTTCCGGGTCAAAAATCATATTGAAATCAGAAGCGAAATCCGCGTTGCCGGTAATGGACATCATGTTGGTGTCCAGCAGCCCACCCATAAAAACAAGCTGTTTGGCGGTGGCAGTAAAAGAGGGATCAAGCCGAATGGCAAGCGCCAGATTGGTCATGGGCCCGGCCTCCAGAATGGTGACCTGATGCGGATGTTCATGCACCATGCGAATCATGAACAGGGCGGCGCTTTCTGCCGCGGCAGGCGTTTTGGGTGCGCCTTCGGCCAGTTTTGGGAGATCCGGCTGTGTATCAGGCACTTTGTCCATGGAACCCAGGCCGCCCCACGCGCCTTTCCACGGAATACGGCCGAACTGCTGTTCACGCAGTTTCATGAGCGGAACGCTGTTGATCAGGGGATAGACTGCGCCATCCGCGACCGGAATCTCGCTTTTGTTGGCAATTTCCAGAAAGCGCCGCAGATGTGCGGACTCTGCGTTTTCCCAGTCATCTCCTGTGCTGACAGTAAAACCCAGCACCTTGATATGCGGGTTAGCCAACAGGGGGATGACAGACTGGATATCTGACCCACCCGGTCCCAGAAAATCATTATCTTCAATGACAAGGGCGGGCTCCTGCGTTCCCTCGGCGTGGGCATGGGGCTGCGCTGTGGAGAGCAGAGCCAGTGCGGTTGCAAGGGCGGTTGTCAACCGCAGAGCTGAACGACGAAAGAAAGAGGGCGAACGCATGCGGAGCCTCGGTTTTGAGAAGAATGGCAGCCCTCCGGAGAGAACCGAGACGCACTATAGAGAGATGTGGAGGGGCATCAAAAGAGTATCACGAGAAAGGCGGCAAAAAAGCGCGGAGGCCCGGCTCGCATCATAACGTGAGTGGGGATAGAGGCTGATCTGGGTTCAGGAAAGCGTGTTCAGGAAGAAGCTGGTCATAGCTGTGCCTGAGGGCAGGAGGCGCGGCGTGCATCCGGGTTTGTAAAAAGATGTGTGGTGGTTTTCTTGAGCCCTTGGAACTTTTTACAGCACCAGCGCGTGCAGAAGGGCTTCTAGTCGCAGGCGGCCTTCCGGCGTAGCGCGTAGGGTTGTGGCGCTGCGTTGCAGATACCCTTCTTCAATGGCGGCGGCCAGAATGGTTGGGTCTGTGGCCTGTTCCAGTGTCAGGCCTGTGCGCGCTTCAAAGCGGGGAAGGGTCAGGCCCTCGCTTACACGTAGGCCCATCAGCAGCATTTCACGCGCACGTTCCAATGGCACGAGGGCTTCCTGAGAGGTCTGGCCGGTGCCTGTGCGTTCTACCAGATCAGCCCATGGTTCCGGGGCCCGGTGGCGGCGGGTGGCGAACAGGTCCGTGCCTTGCGTGACGCGCCCGTGTGCGCCGGGGCCAAGCCCCAGATAGTCTCCGTAGCGCCAGTATGTCAGGTTATGGCGGCTTTCACTGCCTGGCTTTGCATAATTGGAGACCTCATACCCGGCGAGCCCATGGCGGCCAGTGACGGTTGCGGTTTCCTCATATAAGGCGGCAGCCTGATCTTCATCTGGCAGGGTAAAGGCACCGGTGCGGTACAGGGCTTCAAATTTGGTGCCGGGTTCGATGGTCAGTTGGTAGAGAGAAACATGGTCCGCCACTAGTTGCAGGGCGGTATCCAGTTCAGCTTTCCAGTCTGCCAGCGATTGGCCGGGGCGGGCGTAGATCAGATCAAACGTGATGCGTGGGAACAGGGTGCGGGCTGTTTCCAGTGCGGCGAGTGCCTGCCGGGCGGAATGTTGCCGGCCCAGAAACTGGAGTGACGCATCATCCAGCGCCTGTATGCCCAGAGAAACCCGGTTGACGCCTGCCTGACGGAAGGCGCTCAGGCGGCTTGCTTCCACACTGGTGGGGTTGGCCTCCAGTGTGATTTCCATGTCCGGCAGAGGGTCAAACAGGCTGGTAGCGTCTTCTATCAGGGCCGCCACGCTCTCCGGTGCCATCAGGGATGGCGTGCCTCCGCCAAAGAAGATGGAGCCCAGCTTACGACGACCAAGGCGTGCGGCATCGTGCGCGAGTTCTGTGCGCAGCGCTTGAGCAAAGCGGGCTTCCGGCATCCTTTCCCGTACGTGTGAGTTGAAATCACAGTACGGGCACTTGGCCAGACAGAATGGCCAGTGGATGTAGAGCGCAAGGGGTTCGGTGGACTGGGTCAGATAGCCACCTTGACGCCCAACTGCACCACGCGATCAGGCGGGATGCGGAAGAACTCCATGCTGGATGTGGAATTGCGCGCCATGAACATGAACAGGGACATGCGCCAGTGGGACAGGCGCGGCACGGAAGACCGGGTGATGAGTTCGCGTGACGTGAAATAGGAGGCCTGGAGGGCGTCAAAATCCACGCCATTGGCCTTCAGATCTTCCAGTGCCCGCGGGATATTGGGCATTTCCATAAACCCGTAACGCAGGATCACGCGGTAGATGTTGGGAGCCAGTTCTTCAACAGAAACACGGTGGCCTCGGTCTGCTTCCGGCTGATCAAGGTTCTGCACGGTCACAAACAGCACATGGTCATGCAGGATCTTGTTATGCCGCAGGTTGTGCAGCAGGCACGGGGGCACAAAGTCCGGCGTGCCTGTCATGAACACGGCCATGCCGGGCACGCGGATAATGCGGGACTGGGGCAGCCGCGCAATAAAGGAGCCCATAGGCAGACTGTCCTGCCGTTGACGGCTGACAATCAGGCCGCGTCCTTTTTTCCATGTGGTCATCATCAGGGTCAGGACACAGCCCAGCAGGACCGGCACCCAGCCACCATCTGGAATTTTGAGCGCGTTGGCGGAAAAGAAGGTGAGGTCAAGCAGCAGGAAGCTGCCGAACACAGCGGCCACTTTGTAGCGTGACCAGTTGAAGTGGCGGCGGAAGACCACAATGGCCAGAATGGAGGTGCAAATGAAGGTGCCGGTAACAGCGATGCCGTAAGCTGAGGCCAGCGCATCAGAACTACGGAAGGCAACCACCAGCAGCACGGCTCCCACTGCCAGAAAGCGGTTGAAGTCTGGCAGGTAGATCTGGCCTTCTTCTTCCGCATTGGTGTGGGTAATGCGCAGCCGCGGCATATAACCAAGCTGGATCAGCTGACGGCAGATGGAGAACCCGCCAGAAATACCGGCCTGGCTGGCAATAACCGTTGCCAGTGTGGACAGCACGATCATGGGGGCCTGCATCCAGTGCGGGCACAGCAGGAAGAACGGGTTCACCAACGCTTTGGGGTCGGAAATGACCAGCGCCGCCTGCCCGAAATAGTTCAGCACCAGCATGGGCAGCACAAAAAACAGCCATGCATAACGGATGGGCGCACGGCCAAAATGCCCCATATCGGCATACAGGGCTTCCGCCCCGGTTACGCAGAGCACTACGGAGCCCAAGGCGAGAAAGGAGAGCTTGCCGTGGTAGAATACGAACTCCAGCGCATAGGTGGGGGAAAGCGCCATAAGGACGGCAGGATGATGCAGGATTTCCAGCAGGCCCAGAACACCCAGTGTACCAAACCAGAGCAACATGACAGGGCCAAATATGGTCCCGACCTTGCCCGTGCCAATCCACTGAACGCTGAACAGACTTATGATGACGATAATGGCGAGCGGTATGACAAAATCATGCGCCGCCGGAACACTGACTTCCACCCCTTCAATGGCGGAGAGCACCGAGATGGCAGGAGTAATGATGCCATCCCCAAAGAACAGACAGGCCCCGATGATACCAACCAGCCCTAACGCTGTTCTGACCTTGGTGCTGGTGGCCACGCGCTGTGCCAGAGAGGTGATGGCAAGAATACCGCCCTCTCCATTATGGTCGGCCCGCATGATGAGCAGGACATATTTGACTGTCACGATGAGGATGAGCGTCCAGAAAATCAGACTGGCGACGCCCATGATCTCCCACGGGGCAACAGAGTGATGGCCGGAGATAACTTCCACAGTGGAGCGGAAGGCGTAGAGCGGGCTGGTGCCGATATCGCCATACACCACGCCCAGCACACCAAGAAGAGCGGCAAACCCTACGGGGGCGGCGGTATGTTGCGGTTGGTCGGCGTCAAAGTCGGTAATATGCCGTGGAGCCGCATGTGTGCCGGTATGGGGCGGTGCGGATTTACCGGGATCGGCCCCGGCGGGTGTGCTGGTTGGATCGGTCATGTCAGTTCTGGCTCCACGTGGCGCGTGGGAATTCACTCCCGGCGGCTTGCATAAGGCGGGTTTCCATAAAGAAGCAAGTCATCACTGAATATCCCTCAGGTGGAAGCCGGGCGTGGGCCGAAGATGGCCGTCCCGACCCGGACCATTGTTGCCCCTTGCGCAATGGCCTGTGGATAATCGGCAGACATGCCCATGGAGAGCATGGGCAAGCCATGTTCCTGCGCCATGCTGCGGAGGAGTTGGAAATGGGGCGTGGGGTCTTCCTGCGCCGGGGGAATACACATTAATCCCCGCAGTTTGTTTCCAAAACGCTGGCGGCAGGTGCGGATGAACGCATCAGCGTCCTCACGCGGGACGCCGAATTTCTGGGGTTCATCGCCCGTGTTTACTTCAATCAGAAGCTCAGGCAGGCGGCCCACGATTTCTGCCGCATGGGCCAGAGCATCAGCGAGGGCGGGGCGATCGAGGCTTTCAATCATATCTGCCAGTCGTACGGCATCTCGCGCCTTGTTGGTTTGCAGGCCCCCAATCAGATGAAGGCGCAGATCCGGGGTGGTTTGCCTCAATGGCGGAAACTTGGCAGCAGCTTCCTGCACCCGGTTTTCACCAAAAACGCGTTGCCCCGCTGCTATGGCGTCTTCAATGCTGCTGGCAGGATGAAATTTGGAAACAGCCACCAAGGTTACGGAGGCGGGGTCTCGTCCTGCATTGCGCGCGGCGGCGTCAATACTGGCGCGGACATGTTCAAGCCTGTCCGCAAGGGGGGATGATGGGGCCATAAAAACAAAGCTTCTCAAACAACAAGGATGAGGCCATGCACCTTCTTTCCCGCCCTCTGTAAAGCAGGCAGGAATAAGGCGCACATGTCCTCCTGTTGCCACTTTAGCCGACAATGGCCGGAAAGGGCACCCTCCCTCTCGGATGGTGTGCCTGAGAGACTGTTATTGAGGTTTGGGCGTGGACTCTAGTGTGAGAATGATTTTGCCCGAATGCTCCCCATTTTCCATCTCCTGATGGGCCTTCGCCACGTCTGCAAACGGGAAGGTGGCGTAGATGATGGGGCGAATGGTGCCGTCTGCAAGCAAAGGCCAGACTTTTTCTTCTAGCTGGCGGGCAATGCGGCTTTTGGTTGTAATGTCGCGCGCCCTCAAGGTGCTGCCTGTTACAATCAGCCGTCGGGTCATGATCCGGGCAAGATCCGCTTTTTCCGCTTTGGCTCCCCCCTGCAGGGCGATGATCACCAGCTTGCCATCCACGGCAAGAGAGCGGAGATTGCGGTCCAGATAGGCTCCGCCAATCATATCCAGAATGAGGTTAACGCCTTTGCCTTTGGTTAACTCCCGCAGGCGCTCGGCAAAATCCTCTTCTTTATAGTTAATGGCGGTTGCCCCTAGCGTTTCACACAGGGCGCATTTCTCTGCCGTTCCGGCTGTCACGTAAGGAATGCCGCCAAACGCTTTGACAAGCTGGATGGCCGTCGTGCCAATTCCGCTGGAGCCACCATGGATCAGCACATTCTCTCCTTTGGTGACAGGCGTGGGCATGAAGAGGTTGGACCACACGGTAAAGAAAGTTTCAGGAAGGGCAGCCGCCTGTACGGCGGTAAGCCCTTCCGGCCATGGCAGGCATTGGCCTGCGGGCACAAGGCAATACTCCGCATAACCCCCGCCATTGGCCAGAGCGCAGACTTTGCTGCCTATGGCGGGCATGTCTTGATCGGCCAGCGCCGTGCCACAGGCGACCACTTCTCCAGCAATTTCCAGCCCCAGCCGAGGGTTTGCTCCCGGTGGTGGGGGATAAAGCCCTTTCCGCTGCATGATATCCGGGCGGTTTATCCCTGCTGCCATCACACGCACCAGCACCTCGCCGCGTCCCGGCTGCGGGATGGGGAGGGACTCAATCTGCATGACATCCGGCGCACCCGGTTCCGTAAAACAGACGGCTTTCATGGTGCCCGAAAGATGCGTGTTGGTTGAAGCGGTCATGATATGCCTACTGGTTGATCAGAGCAGGAAGCGTATCAAGCCTCATTTTGTTTCAAACCAAAAGAGCAGGCGGCTTCACGTCTCCGGTAGAAAGACGCCGAGATGTTCTGGGTGCTTATCAGGACGGAGTGGCGGATATTGCTTTGTGGATGAGGAAAAATCTGTCTGGAAGATCAGAGTCTTCCCGCCGGTTAAAGGAGGGAAGGCGGCTTCTGAGCGGTGTTCAGGGCCTATATTTTTCTCCCGCCAGTTCGCGGCGGGTGCGTTCCAGTTCTTCCGCATACCGGCGCAGGACATAGCGCTCGCTGAGCAGACCAAGAACCTGATGTCTGGTGTTGATCACAGCACAGGCCGGGCGACTGGTGCGTTCAAAACAGGCCAGCGCTGCAGAAAGCGATGTTTCCGGGAGAAGTGCTTCATCATCAGGGGGCACCAGATCCATCAGTGGAGTGGTGGCTGTATAGCGGGCGGCATGGAAGGCAACATTTTCCACCAGCCCTTTATAATGCTCCTGCTCATCGCGCAGAATGATGTAACGCGGGGTGTGAGATGGAAAGGCCTGTCGGGCGGCGCCGACGGTCTCCGTGGCCGGGAATGTGACAGCTTCCGTGCGCATCATCCGTTCGACTGTCAGGCTACGCATCCACCCCACATCCACTCCGGAGCGAATGTTCTCGCCCCGCAGATGGAAGCGCCATGTTGCGAAGGAATATCCAAACGTGCGCCGTACGGTAATGGACGATACAATGGCCGAGACCATAACGGCACTTGTCAGTGGCAAGCTGCCGGTTGTTTCCAGTGCCAGAAAAATCATGGTCATGGGGCCACCGATGACGGCAACGGCCAGTGCGCACATACCCACCACCGCGCATACGGAAACAGGAAGAATCATGAGAGGTGAGATGATCCCCGCGAAAACAGCGCCGGTGAGCACCCCCAGATAGAGCGAAGCAAAAAAGAGGCCGCCCCGAAACCCCGAACCGATGGAGATGGCGGAAGCCAGCGCCTTCAGACCTAGCAGGCTAAGGGCGATGAGGAAGGGCGGGGTATCAATCAGCCCGGCCCGCATGGCCATGTGACCAGAGGACAGTACGGAAGGGGAGACAAGTGCCAGCAGACCCACCAGCAGACCACCTATTGCGGGCCGTAACCAGACAGGAGCAGGCAGAGCATGCATTGCCCGCTCTGTGAGTGTGACACCCTTCATGAGGGCCACCGCGACAAGTGCGCTAACAGCTCCCAGTAAAGCAATGGGAAGATAGGCTAAGGGAGGAATCGCTGGCGGCGTTTGCACCACAATGGGGGGAAGCACCATGCCGGTAAGATGCACCATACCAATGGCGACAACTGCGGCGAGCGCTACCGGAGCCAGCGCCGTAAAGGTGTAGGAGCCGATAATCAGTTCAAACGCATAGAAGGCCCCAGCCAGAGGGGCGTCAAACGCTGCGCCAATGGCTCCTGCTGCCCCACACCCTACCAGAAGGCGCACATCCGCCCGGTGCATACGTAACTGGCGACCAATGCGGGACCCGAAGGCGGCCCCAAGCTGACTGAACCCGGCCTCCAGCCCCAGAGAGGCCCCGCAGCCATTGGAGAGCACCGTCTGTCCGGCCACAATCAGACTATCACGCAAGGACATGCGGCCTCCGTGCAGAGCGTTGGCTTCTACCGGGTCAACGGGCCTGAACCGTGTTTTGCGCGCCAATATATATCCTGCCAGCCCCAACAGCAGGCCGCCCAGACTTGGCACCAGAAGCGCACGGGCAGGCATGACAGAAGATAGCCCGGAAAGGCGACCGGACCCCGGTGCCAGCAGATGATGTGCCACAAAGGTTGCGGCTGTCATGAGGCTGACGGTTGCCCCCGCCAGAAGGCCGACAATGGCCGCGAGGGCGACCAGCCACAGGGTATCCGTGCGTACAAGAGCCCTGACCGCTGCCAGAAAACCGGGCACGGTCGCATGGGTGCGTATGTGGCCCAGAAAGCCCGTCATGGTTGCGGCAGGACTGGCTGGAGAAGATCCATCCGTTGTGTCACGTGGCAGACGGTGCCTGTTTCGGGCCAGCGGGGCAAAGGTTTTTTGCGCATGCTGGCCTGATAGCGCGAGATAGGAGGGAAATTCAGTTATATTTTAAAAATATTCTGGTTTTTCGTCTTTCCCGCTCTTTAGCGCGAAGGGGCTGAGAGGCAGGAGCCGTGCTGTTTCAGGGGGTACGGGCTGGGGGCTGAGCGGCCAGAATGCGCGTGATGTCTTCTTCGGTCAGGGCATAGTGGAAAAAGGAGTGATAGAAAGTCCGCACGTCCTGCCGCATATCCAGATCTGCAAATTCTGCCGGGTGGAACAGTTTGGCGGCCCATTCTAGCTGGAGCAGTTCCTCACAGCCGTAGCGATCCCACGGAAAGACTCCTTGAGGGTTACGGGCCCATTTCCTCTGCTGGAATGCAGGCAGGAAACGAAGCGGGGAGGAGGGGTCAACTTCTCCGGCTGTGGCCCCCAGAATAATAATATCCGGGTTCCATGTAGCAATCTGCTCAAACGTGGTGGGGCGATGATTACCGGAGACAGTAGCGGCGTTTTCTCCTCCGGCTGTTTTGATCCATGTATCAATCATGGTGTTTTGCCCGTCTATCTGGAGCGGATTCAGGGCGGCAATGTGCAACACCCGTGGGCGAGCCGAGGCTGGGAGACGGCTTACACGGCTTTGCAGCAGACTGGTGAGAGTGTCCATTTTCTGCCGATATGCGCGAGCTACATCATGGGCATGGGATGTGCTGAGCGCATCCGCTGTCATGTCGATTGACTGAAGCATCTGCGGGACAGTGGTGTATTGCGCATGCAGTGTTGGCAGGCCGAGCTTGCGGAGCGCATCCGCCTGCCCCCGCTGGGGCACAATGACCAGATCAATATGCCGGGCAAGAAGATCTTCAGGATTGACTGTCTCTGCATGGACGCCTGTTTCCGCTTTCAGGAGCACAGGGGCGATCTTGAACAGCCATGGGCGGTCAGCGGGTTTTTCCGCCGTAACCCGGATTTTGTCTGCCGCCCCCAGCATGACAAGAATCTCATTATGCGCAAACCAGAGATCAGCAATAAAGGCAGGGGTATCCTTGATCTCCACAGGGGTGCCGCTCATATCCACAACAGTTCGAGCCTGTGCTGTCAGGCTGAGTGAAGGGAAAAGGAGAGCGGTAGCCAATGCCGTGCCAAACAGGCCAGCCAGAAGAAAAGAGCGGCGGTTTTTGGAGCGTGAAAGCTTAAGCGCGCGCATGCGGACCTCAATGGAACTTGAGTATATACCATAGAATATGGATAGGCGGGACGCAATGCGCGGCAACAGGCCTTTCAGAGAACGAGGCAAAGAGAAAAGAAAGCCATGCGCCAACACAAAGTGATGCTGGGAGATAAGGTCCTTTATCAGGCGGCGCAGCTTTCTCATGCAAAACGGTTTGCAGAAGCCCGTCAGGCGGAGGGGGTTGCCTGTTACGTGGTACCGGATACCACACCCGGCAGACCGCGGAATGTGCGTATCAATTCGTTGACAGGGCAACCATATAAAAAGTCAGTTAGTTGTAAAGACACGGTTGCGCGGCGTCATGCAACAGAGCTGGGCTAAGTATAGGCTGCGTGCTCCATCGCCAAGACCCAGAGATGCACGGAGCCGTCTTTTCCTTCTACGGTGGGCTGGGCATACTCTTTGGACCGCTTTTGCGGTGTGACACGGCTTCTGAAACAAGAAGCGGAACAGAGCAGAGACCGAGGCAACGCCATGGGCCATAATTACGCAAAACCGCTGACATCTGGCCAGAAGATAGAACGGCTTCTGGTCCGTATTCCACCATCATGGGTGATCAAGCTGGAGCGTCAGACAGGGACGGCGGCATGGCGAGCCCTTACTCATGCGCCGGATACGGATGGCGCATGGAGTGATGAGCATATGGACCCCGCCGATGCCCTGGAAGACACCTGGCGGCGTAACCGAACAGTGATGGTGTAAGGCTGTCAGTCAGCCTTACTTCTTTTAAAGTTTTAAAGGCTTTTCAGTTTTGAAAGAATTTCCGCAATGGTCTGGGGCGGCGGGGTGGCCACGGATACGCTGATGGCGTGTTCATCGGCTGCCGGGGGTTCCAGTGTTTGCAACTGGCTGGGAAGCAGGCTGGCCGGCATGTAATGGCCTGTGCGGGTTTGCAAGCGCTTTGCCAGTACGGCTTGATCAACATGCAGATAGATAAACAGCGGATTGAGCCCCTCCCGCCGGAGCACATCACGGTAGGAGCGTTTGAGGGCCGAGCATGTCAGAATACCGCCTGTTCCGTTCTGCTCACATTGCGCCAGCCATGCATGGCAACGTTCCAGCCACGGCCAGCGATCCTCATCATTCAAAGGAATGCCTGCAGCCATTTTCTGAACATTGGCGGAGGGGTGCAGGGCGTCTCCTTCCTGAAACGGCCAGCCCAGTTCATTGCGCAGCCCTTCAGCGACTGTGGTTTTGCCGCAGCCGGATACCCCCATGATGACCAGAAGATGTTTCTTGATGCCTTCTGCCGCTGGTTGGGTGGGTAGAACCTGCTGGCTGCCCAGAATTTCGCTGCTTAACTGGGCGGCGGATCTCTCGCCGGGATGCAGAATGCGGATGCCTTCTGGCCCTGCTGTAATGGTCTGGGTGGCCATGTGAAGAAACAGGCCGTGCTCAATAACGCCCACAATATTGTAAATGTTCTGGCTCAGCGTATCGGGGTCTTCAATGCGACCGAACACACAATCCATGATCAGATTTTTTTCATCTGTCAGATAGAAGGAGCCATCCCGTTTTTTGCGGGGTGCCACCTGTGCGCCAAGGCGCGCAAGCCGGGCGGCGGCACTTTCCCATCCAAACGGCACAACCTCAACAGGAACGGGGCAGAGTGTGCCTAGATGGTCCACATATTTGCTGTTGTCGGCCACAACCACAAACTGGCGGGCGGCAGAAGCCACAATTTTTTCACGCAGCAACGCACCGCCGCGGCCCTTGACCAGATTTAATGTGCCGGGTTCGATTTCATCCGCGCCATCAATGGCAATGTCCAGATCAGGGTGTCGGCCAAAATCGGTAAGAGGAATCCCTTCCTCGCGGGCCTGCGCTTCAGTGGCGTCAGAGGTTGGAATGGCGCAGATGCGCAACCCTTCTTCCCGCATACGGCGGCCAAGTTCCGCTACAACAAAGACCGCTGTTGACCCTGTGCCCAGGCCTACGGCCATGCCATCCTGCACCAGGGAAGCTGCTCTGATGGCAGCCTGCTGTTTGAACTGTGCGGCAGGATCAAGTTGCGTTCCGGTCATGGCGTTTTCCTAGTTTTTTCTTCTTGGTCTCGTTATGCGTCAGGGTTTGCGGCGCGGTCCAGTACCCAGCGTAGGTCCCCCATAGCAGTAATGGCGCTGGCCGGGCAGGAAGGGTCTTGCGCACGCACTTTGGCAACAGCTTCTTTCTTGCCTGCGCCTTCTACCAGAAACACCACATGGCGGCTTGCATGAATGGCCGGATAGGTGAGGGTGAGGCGGGTATAAGGGGCAGCAGGCGGCACACAGGTGGCAACCCAGGCTGTCCGTTCCTTCAGAACCGGCTGGCCCGGGAAGAGGGAAGCGGTATGACCATCGCTGCCCAAGCCAAGCAGGTTGACGTCAAAGAGCGGACGATCTGCTTCAAACGTGTCTGCCCCATAGAACTGTTTCAGTCGCGTTTCATAAGAGCGGGCGGCATCTTCGGCCGTGCCAACGCCGGGCATGGGGTGCAGATTTTCGGCGGGGACTGGCACGCGCGAGAAGAGCAGGCGCTGCATCATGCCGAAATTGCTGTCCTCATGGTCATGCGGCAGGAAACGGTCATCACCCAGAAAGAACTGCATCCGCGCCCATGGAAAACGGCTGGCATAGGGTTCGGTCGCCATCAGGCGATACAGGCTTTGTGGTGTACTGCCTCCTGAAAGGGCGATGGCGAAAGGGCCTTCGGTTTTTTCCGTGGCAAGTTGCAGCAGCCAGTCTGCCAGATGCCGTGTGGCTTCCTCCCGGTCTGCAAAAACACTCACACTTCCTGTCCGAGTATCCTGTCCTGCCATGGTTTTAGTCCTCTCCTAGCACAAAGCGCTCTATGCCTCGGGCAAACCCTTCCTCCTCAGAGGATGCGGTTGTCCATGTGGCACTTGCCTTCACGTCTTCTGTGGCCTGCCCCATGGCAATGGATACGCCACTGGCACGGAACATCAGCACATCATTGGGTTGATCACCCACTGTCAGCATGGCGGTGGCCGGAACGCCCAGCAGCCGTTCAAGTGTATGCACAACGCCGCCCTTGTTGGCGTGCGGGTGAGTGATGTCAACATAGTAGGGCTGAGAAAGCGCGGCGGAGGCTTCTGTTCCCAGTTCTCGCTGCAATGTGCTCGCCACTGACTGCATCAGAGCAGCATCATCACTCACGCCGGTAATTTTCACGACATCATCAAGCGCTGCGTCAAGATCCTGTGTTTCACGCGGGGGGAACTTCACGGTCCATTCTTCCCGCGCCACATGCGGGCCATGGGCATCAGGCACCAGCCATTCCGTGCTGGTGTAAATCCAGGCGGGAACCTGATGGTCTTTCAACAGGTCCAATGTTTTTTGCGCAGTGCTGCGGGGCAGGCGGAGGGCCTCAATCAGGCTGAGGTCCGGATGTACCATCATGCCACCGTTGAACCCGGCCAAAGGGGCGGAAAGTGCTAGGGGCTGCACCAGCATTTCCATTCCTCGCGGAGGTCTGCCGGAGGTAATGGCGAAAATGATATTCTTCTCCCGCAGTGCATGAACGGCCCGAATGGCACGCGGCGTCAGGATTTTTTCCCGCGTGACCAGCGTGCCATCGACATCCGCCAGCACAAGACGGATATCATGCTGGGGAGTGGCCATGATGTCAGGCTCCGTGGGGAGTGGTGGCCTCAGGGGCTGTTTTGTCGGACGTGGGTTTTTCCACGCGCGGCAGAACCAGTTGCTCCATGGCCTTGGCCCAGCCGTCGTGATCGTTGCTGTCGGTCACGAAATGCGCGTGAGAGCGCACATGGTCCGTTGCCTGCCCCATGGCGATGGCCAGACCGGCCAGTTTCAGCATGGGGATATCATTGTTCATGTCCCCGATGCATGCCACTTCCGATGGGGAAATACCGTAGAAGGCCGCAAGCTGGCGCAGGGCGTGGCCCTTGTTGGCGTCGGATGGGGTTATATCCAGAAACCATGAACTGGACCGGGCAACGCTGGCGCGGCCTTCCAGCAGGGAGCCAATTTCCAGTTCCTGCCGTTCAAGGGCCTCATAATCTGCGCTGGAGCCGGTGATTTTGCCAATTCCGTTCAGGGAACCGGCGAATGAGGACACAATATGCGGCTGCATGTGAATGGCGCGTTTTTCAGGCTCCACATAGGCTCCTGTTTCGTTTTCCACCAGCCATTCATGGCCGCGGAACAGCCACGCATCAATGTGATGCACTTTCAGCATGTCCAGCGCTTCCTGCACGGCTTCCGGGTCAAGAGAAAGCTGGGAGCGAATGGTGCGGTCGGCGTTGAAAATGGTGCCGCCATTCAGCGCGCCATAGGGTGTATCAATGCCCAGCACTTCAAAATACATTTCCATGCCATTGGGCGGACGGCTGCTGACAAGACAGACCGGAACGCCAGCCTCTTTCAAGGCTTTGATCGCTGCAATGCTGTGGTGCGTGACCTGTTTTTCTGGCGTGAGCAATGTGCCGTCCATATCGGACACCACAAGTTTGATGCGGGATGCCGGGGGCGGGAGGGCAGCCTGACGGGCGTTTTCGTTAACCATCATGCAGCTTCAACTCCCGATCACATCAGAAAATAGGGTGCGGCTTTGCCTGTCAGGCTGAAAGGAAAGCCGCACCGGTAAAGGATGCGGTTAAAATACCGCGTTAGTCTTTGGTTTCAACATGGCCACCAAAGCCGAAGCGCATGGCAGACAACACTTTTTCCGCGTAGGTATTGCCGGAACGTGAACGGAAACGGGTAAAGAGGGCTGCTGTCATGACCGGAACGGGCACAGCTTCCTCAATAGCGGCTTCAATGGTCCAGCGGCCTTCGCCGGAATCATTCACTTCCCCGGAGAATTCGGAGAGTTCACCATTTTTGGTCATGGCCTGCGCCGTGAGGTCAAGCAGCCAGGAGGAGACAACACTTCCACGGCGCCAGACTTCGGCAATATCCGCCATGTTCAAAGAGAAACGTTCGTCTTCAACCAGAAGTGGAGAATCCTTGCGGTACATGACATCAAACCCTTCCGCAAAGGCCTGCATCATGCCGTATTCAATGCCGTTATGAACCATTTTGACAAAATGGCCTGATCCCGCTGGGCCACAATACAGATAACCCTGCTCAGCCCGAGGATCGAGGTTTTCCCCTTCGTCACGGCCGGGGGTGCGCGGAATATCGCCAATTCCGGGTGCCAGTGCGGCAAGGATCGGATCAATATAGTCGGCTGCGGCCTTGGGGCCGCCATACATCATGCAATAGCCGCGTTCCAGACCCCACACGCCGCCGGACGTGCCGACATCAATATAATCAATGCCTTTTTCGCCCAGAACTTTGGCGCGGCGGATATCGTCCTTGTAATAGGTGTTGCCCCCATCAATCACGATATCGCCGCGCTGTAGCAGGCCGCACAGAGACATCACGGTTTCTTCCGTAATCTCGCCAGCAGGCAGCATGGACCAGACAATCTTTTTCGGGCCGTTCAGCTTGGCCACCACATCGGCCAGATTGCTGGCTGCTGTGGCGCGTCCAGCTTCTGCTCGGGCCACAATTTTTTCCACGGCGGAAGTGTCACGATCATACACCACCACGTCATGCCCGTGTCGTGTCAGGCGGACGGCAATATTGCCGCCCATTCTACCAAGCCCGACGATGCCGATCTGCATGCTGCGTTCCTTCTGTTCTGTTATCAGACTGCTTGGTGCACGGCTTTGGCCAGTTCGGCCAGACCGTCTTTCAGGCTGCCCCGAATATGCACGCGCAGAGCCCGGCGGCCACGTTCGGCCAGCACATCAAAATCTCCCCGCGCCTGAGCCGCTTTGACAACCCCGAAGGAGTAGTTCTCGCCAGGAACCGGCAGGTCATGGGCATCATCGGCTGTAATTTGCAGGAAAACGCCGGTGTTGGGGCCGCCTTTGTAGGCCTGCCCGGTGGAGTGCAGAAAACGGGGACCAAACTCGGCCGCTGTTGCTACGGTTTTGGCGTCACGGATTTTCAGGCGTGTGTGCTGAATCCATTCCCGCGTTGCGGCGTCCCGTTCGATATAGGCCAGCAGGGCGACATAATCCCCGGCTTTCACGCGATCAAAATGGGCTTTCAGAATGGCTTCTGCGCTATCGCCTTTCAGGGCAGCGGCATTGGTCTTGTCTGCAAAGAAAGCAAACGGGCCGTGTTCCGCAAAAGGCTGTTCGGCAGGTAGTTTGCCGGTTTTGTTGTAGGCATCTGTCAGCTTGCGGGTTTCAACCTTGCTGGCTTCCACATCCGGCTGGTCAAACGGATCAATGCCCAGAAACGCGCCTGCGACCGCAGTAGCCAGCTCCCACCGGAAGAATTCCTGCGCAATCTGGCGTTTGCTGTGCAACGTGATGGTCACTACCGGCTGCCCGGCGTCAATCAACGTGGCAATGGCTTCATCCTGCTCATGCCGGTGTTCTGGTGCCAGACGCAGGTACACAAACAGGCGATCCGTGCCATAGCGTTTGGGGCCGCCCAGTGTTTCTTCATCAATGGGGATAATGCCCTTGCCGTGCTTGCCTGTGGATTCCGCCACAAGCTGTTCCAGCCAGGCGCCAAAATCGGCAATCTGCGGTGTGGCGATAACGGTCAGTTTGTCATGCCCGAACTGCGTTGCGGCAACGCCCAGAATGGTGCCGAGCAATACGCCGGGGTTCTGGGCAGGGGGCACGCTGGCATCGCTCATGCGCACGCCGCGCAGAGCGTCTTCCAGAAACAGTTTGACCGGAATGCCAGAGGCTGCGGCGGGAACCAGACCGAAATTGGAGAGCACGGAATACCGGCCGCCAATCTGCGGTTCGCCAGCAAAAATTTTCCAGAAACCTTCTTTCTTGGCGAGGGCTTCCAGCTTGGAGCCGGGGTCTGTAATCGCGACAAAATGGCTGCCAACTTTCTCGCCTAGCGCCTTTTTGGCGAGGTCATGGAAATAGGCGAGCATGATGTTGGGCTCAAGCGTGCCGCCAGATTTGGAGGCAACGATGAACAGCGTATTGGCCGGATCAATCTTCTTGGCGTAGGTCGCAACCTGCTGCGGGTCCGTGCTGTCCAGCACATACAGGTGGCCAAAGCCTTCATGCTTGCCGAATGTTTCCGCCAGCACTTCCGGACCAAGGCTTGAGCCGCCCATGCCCATCAGCAGAACTTGTTTGAAACCACGGGCTTTGACTTCAGCCTGAAAGCTTTCCAGTTCGGCAACGTGGGCAAGGCGTTCATCAACCGTGTCCAGCCATTTCAGCCATTTGGCTTCCTCACCGCCGGTCCAGACGGAGGCATCCTTGTTCCATAGCTTGCGGATGGTGCCGTTCTTGCGCCACTCGTCCAAGCCATCCTGCACGGCCTTTTCCAGTTTTTGGGGCAAGGCGGTCTTGATGTCGGTCAGCTTGTCGGCCAGCAGGGTTTTCTGCTTTGCGGCGACAGAGCCCAAAAGGCCGTCAAACGCTTCCTCAAAGGAGGCGACGCCTTCATCGACCAGAATTTTTGTAACGCCTTCAAGATTCAGCCCGAACCGTTCCGCTTCTGCCAGAACGTGGCGTGCGGCATCAATTCCTGTGCCGAGTGTTTCCTTGACGGTACCGTGGTCACGGAAAGCATCCATGGTGGCGGGGGGCAAGGTGTTGACCGTATGCGGACCAATCAGGTTGTCCACGTACAGGACATCACTATAGGCTTTGTCCTTGGTGCCGGTGGAGGCCCACAGCAGGCGCTGCGGTTGCGCGCCTGCTGCCGCCAGTGCTTTCCAGCGCGGGGTCTGGATAATTTCCTGCCAGTAAACATAGGCCAGTTTGGCATTGGCAATGGCCACCTTGCCACGCAGGGCCTTCAGGCCATCGGCGTTCTTGTCACCAGCTTTCACGCGGCGGTCTATTTCCGCATCAATCTTGCCGTCAATTCGGCTCACAAAGAAAGAGGCGACAGACGCCACGCCGGAGAGATCACCGCCTTTTTTATGCAGGTCTTCCAACCCGGAGAGCCATGCATCCACCACCGCTTTGTAGGCGGAAAGCGCAAAAATGAGCGTTACGTTGACATTGATGCCCGCTGCGATGGTTTCCCGAATGGCGGGGATGCTTTCCGGGGTGGCCGGAATCTTGATCATCAGATTGGGTTCGGCCACATCGGCCCACAGGCGGGCGGCTTCATGGGCCGTGCCTTTTTCGTCTCGTGCGAGATAGGGGGAGACTTCAAGGCTGACAAAGCCATCACGGCGTTTGGTCTGCGCGTAAACAGGGGCCAGAACATGGGCCGCTGTCTTGATGTCCTGCACGGCCAGTTTTTCATACAACGTGCCGGGGGAGACAATCTCCTGCGCCAGAACAGATTTGATCTGGGCATCATATTCCGTGCCTTCTCCCATGGCTTTCTGGAAGATGGCAGGGTTGGAAGTAACACCACGCACATCATCAGTCTGCACCAGGCGCGCCAGAGACCCGTCTTCCACAAAGGAGCGGCGGATGAAGTCCAGCCATGGAGACTGTTGAACCGCTGCCAGAGCCTGTAACGGGTTAGCCCCCTGAGTGTGTGAAGCAGTCATGTTTAACGTCCCTTATCTGCTGCACTCCTGCCCGGAATAGGGCAGGAGTGCATTCCAAGTGCATCTGTATGGCGCGTGGCGGAGCCACGTCCGGCGTTAACGGGCCTGACGGCGTGCGGCATCCAGAACGGCTTCTGGTGTGAAGCCGAACTTTGCCATCAGTTTGCCCGCCGGGGCGGAGGCCCCAAATCCGTGCATGGCAATGATCTCACCACTGAAGCCAGTGTAGCGGTCCCACCCGATAGGTGAGGCGGCTTCAATGGCAACGCGGCCCGTTATGGAAGGCGGTAGCACGCTATCACGGTAGGATTGTGGCTGGGCTTCAAACAGTTCCCAACTTGGCATGGAGACCACGCGGGCGGGAATGCCGTCTTTGCTCAGGGCTTCATAGGCCGAAACAGCCAGAGACAGCTCACTTCCCGAGGCAATCAAGATCACCTTGGGTGTTTCCTTGCTGTCTGCCAGCACATAAGCGCCTTTCGCAACGCCGGAGGCCGGAGCGTAGCGACTGCGGTCCAGCGTGGGCAGGTTCTGGCGGCTAAGTGCCAGAGCGACCGGGCCATCCTGCTTGGCAATCAGGAAACGCCACGCTTCCGCAACTTCATTTGCATCACCGGGGCGGATGGTGGTAATGCCCGGTGTGGCACGAAGCTGCACAAGCTGTTCGATTGGCTGATGAGTCGGCCCGTCTTCACCCACCCCGATGGAATCATGGGTGAACACATACGTGACCGGCTGCTGCATGAGAGACGCCAGACGGATGGGTGCCTTCATGTAATCAGAGAAAATCAGGAACCCGGCGCAGAATGGACGCAGACCATAGAGGGCCATGCCGTTTACAATGGCCCCCATGGCGTGTTCACGTACACCAAAGTGGAGGTTCCGCCCTGCATAGGAGCCGTTCCATTCCTTGGGCTGGAAGCTTTGCTCGCCTTTGAGAAGGGTTTTGGTGGAGGGGGCAAGGTCAGCAGAGCCGCCCAGCAGCCACGGCAGGCGACCCGCCACGGCGTTCAGCACTTCACCAGAGCTGGCGCGCGAGGCAATGCCTTTTTCGCTGGCCTCATAGGTCGGGATGTCTGCATCCCAGCCCTCCGGCAGGGTGCCGCTGAAAATACCATCCAGTTCAGCGGCCAGTTCCGGGTAATCTTTGCGGTAAGCCGCGAACAGTTTTTCCCACGCTGCGCGGGCGGTTGCGCCACGTGTGCCAAGGCCCTGCTGCATGTGGGGCAGAACGCCGTCAGGCACATAGAAGCTTTTGTCTTCCGGCCAGCCGTAGGCTTTCTTGGTTTCCCGAATTTCTTCCGCACCCAGCGGCTCGCCATGGGCTGCGGCCGTGCCTGCCTTATGCGGTGCGCCCCAGGCAATAACAGAATGTACAAGGATAAAGGTGGGGCGGGTTGTCTCTGCTTTGGCTTTGGCCAGAAGGTCTTTCAGGGCTGCGGTATCGTTCGCGTCCTTCAGTTCCAGCACCTGCCAGCCATAGGCGGCAAACCGTTCACCCACATTTTCTGTCAGGGCGATATCGGTGGACCCTTCAATGGAGATGCGGTTGGCATCGTACATCCAGATCAGGTTGCCCAGTTTCAGATGTCCGGCGGTTGAGGCGGCCTCGCTGGAGATTCCTTCCATCATGTCGCCATCCCCACACAGGGTATAGACATGGTGGTTGAACAGCTCAAAACCCGGCTTGTTGTAGCGGGCGGCCAGCCATTTCTCGGCCATGGCCATCCCCACTGAATTGCCACAGCCCTGACCCAGCGGGCCGGTTGTGGTTTCAACGCCCGTGGTGTGGCCGTATTCTGGATGCCCGGGTGTTTTGGAATCAAGCTGGCGGAACTGCTCAAGGTCTTCCACGGTCAGGGCAGGGGCGTTTGTGACCTTGCCCTGTTTGACCTGCCGAACACCGGCCAGATAAATGAGGGAATAGATCAGCATGGACGCATGGCCGATGGACAGCACAAAGCGGTCACGGTTCGGCCATAGCGGGTCTGCCGGATCGTAATTCAGCACATCCTGCCACAGGGTATAGGCAACAGGAGCCAAGGCCATGGCTGTGCCCGGGTGCCCGGAATTGGCTTTCTGCACAGCATCCATGGAAAGGGTGCGGATGGTGTTGATGCACAGGTTATCGAGACTGGCCGTCCCGCCGGCTTCCGCACCGTCTGGTGCGCGGAGAGGGGTGGGAAATAAGGCACGCATGCTAACCTATCCTCCAGAGTGGGCTTCTTCCGGCCCGCAAAATATTCTGGAGCCCGTACACCGCTTTATAGAACAAAAAGCGGCTGTTGGCTCCTCAAGGCTCCGCACATTCACACGGTCAGGTGTTGCTCGGCAAGAGAGCAGGCGCAATCCTGATGAGGCAGGGACATAAAATGCGGAATGGTCTTCTGATGTAACGCCGGAAAAACCTGCGGGCTGCATGAGAACTCAGGGCATGGGGCCATTATTTTTCTGCATCTGAAACTGGGTAGGGCGCGGAAGAAAACTAGGGGAGCCCTCTTTAATGGGAGCTTGGTGCCTTTGTTGGGGCGGATAGCCTGATCAGGTGAGGGAAGATTGAGTAGAGGAGGATGTTATCACAAACCTGTGATGACGGTCTGATGAGGCGCGACGCATCATACTCGCGAGAGTGTAATCAGCTCTGCGGGAAGGAAACGCTGCACAGGATGGTGCGTTTGCGTTATAGAGTTTTATGCGCGGTGCAATGCTTACCTTGGGGTGCGTCGCTGACTGCGCGCTTGTTTTGCAACCCGTAAACACTTTAACCGGAGGTTGGTCATGACAGAGGTTTCTTCTCAGGACCCCCGTTTGCAGGACTCCATGCCCGCAGGCGCAGAGGCCGCGGCAAGTGGGTTTACACAACAGCAGATTGAAGCCTTGTTCATTAACGCCGCGCGTGAAGGGGATGCAGAACTTCTGGCAAGTTTTCTTGAAGCCGGGATGGACCCCAACCTGCGCGCTGAAAAAGGATATACGCCCCTTATTCTGGCGGCTTACAACGGCAATATAGATGCTGTTTCAGCCTTGCTGAAAGGCGGAGCCAAGCCTGATCTGCAAGATGAAAAAGGGGCAACTGCACTGGCTGGGGTTGCCTTCAAAGGCAACCTGCCGATCGCGCGCCTTCTGCTGGAAGCAGGGGCCGGGGTTGATGTGCCCAATAGTGTTGGCCGTACGCCGCTGATGTTTGCCGTAATGTTCGGGCGGGATGACATGGCCAAGCTGCTGCTGAAAGCCGGTGCCAGCCCAACCCGCCGTGATGGAGAAGGGCTGAACGCGCAAGATCTTGCACGCAGGCAGGGGAACACCGTTCTTGCAGGCCTCATGAAACAGGAAACACGCGCAGCCTCCTGACGGAACTGGGTGTGTCGAGACGCGGATTGAAAAAATCGTCCGTTAGTTTGGAAGAGCGGTCAGGTTGGTCTGGCGGGGGCTCCGTAGCTGAATACTGAGGGTTTTTGTCCCTATGGTTCGTGGAAATATTTAAAACTGCTTTTTTAGGTTCTGCAAAATCCTTCGTCACGCTGTGTCGCAGCTTTTTCGGCAGCGTCTTTGGGTGATCAGAGTGCTGGCTGGCGTAACAGAGTCCATTCCGCGTAGGATATAGGGCGGAGGGATCTGCTTCTTGATTGGCAGGGTTTTCAGTCGGGACGGCATCAGGTAGGGGAAAAGGGCGGCCACTTTTGGGTCGCCTCTTTTTTTGCGGATAGTTCAGCATGAGCCGTTTCTGGAGCCCCCTTGTCCATAGTCTGACGCCCTATGTGCCGGGTGAGCAGCCCAAGCTGGCTGACCTGATCAAGCTGAACACCAACGAATCTCCTTACGGCCCTTCTCCTCGTGCGCTGGAGGCCATGCGCGCCACGGCGGATGAAAACATGCGCCTGTATCCCGATCCAGAATGTCTTGCCCTGCGCACGGCGCTGGGAAAGCGTGTCGGGTTGCCGCCCGAGTATGTGTTTGTCGGGAACGGGTCTGATGAGGTGCTGGCGCACGCGTTTCAGGCGTTGTTCGCACATGGAGACCCCCTGCTGTTTGCAGATGTGACCTACAGTTTCTACAAAGTTTATTGTGGTCTCTATTCTCTGCCATACCGGCTTGTGCCGCTGACGGAAGACATGCGTGTTCGGGTGCAGGATTACACCGGACCATGCAGTGGCGTTGTCTTGGCCAACCCCAACGCGCCTACCGGGGTTGCTCTGGGGCTTGATGATATCAAGGCCTTGTTGGCCATGCATCCTGACCGCGTTGTGCTGGTGGATGAAGCCTATGTGGATTTTGGCGCGGAAAGCGCTGTCAGCTTGGTGAAAGATTATCCCAATCTTCTGGTGGTGCAGACGTTCTCCAAGTCTCGGGCACTGGCTGGTGCGCGCGTGGGGTTTGCATTCGGTCAGCCGGACCTGATTGAAGCGTTGGTGCGCGTCAAGGACAGCTTTAATTCCTACCCGCTTGACCGTATTGCGCAGGCGGGTGCAACGGCTTCCGTTGAAGATGAAGCGTGGTTTGAGCAGTCCGTTCAGAAGGTTATTGCGTCCCGCACCAGTTTGACCTCCGGCTTGCAGGGACTGGGGTTTGACGTCTTGCCTTCACAAGCCAATTTTGTTTATGCTCACCATGCTGATCGTGATGCGGTGCAACTGGCGGCGGCCCTGCGGGAGCGCGCCATAATTGTTCGCCACTTGCGTGGTCCGCGCACATCATCGTGGTTGCGTATTACGGTTGGGACAGACCAGCAGTGCGCTATGCTGCTCTCTGCCTTGCGGGATATCCTGCACCGCAATACCTGAACAGGCTCTCACCGTCGTGCCGACAAGGCTGCGGCGGTTAGGCGTGTTTTCTGTATCAATAATCAGGATCGCTTGTTCTCCCCTTTGCTGAAAGAGCGGGAGAGGAAGTGCGTTATATGTGTGCTCTGTTGTGGTGTGGTGCCACATCCGGGCGTGTTTGAGAGATGGAGTTTTACCCCCATGCGTGCCTTTCATGGTCAGCTTTCTGATAACCAGCCCATCCGCCGCAATCTGGCCGAAAAGCAGAAACAACTGCGCGACCTCAAGGAAACTCTGGCGGGTATGAAGTCTCATACGTCTCCGGCCTTAAAGGAGAGCGTGCGCAAGCGTATTGCCCAGCTTGAAGCCGAAATCAGTGCGGCTCCGGTGTTGAAATCCGCCCAGAAAACCTCTGCACCGCGTCAGGGAGCCAGAGCGCCGCAGGGGCGTCGACCTGTGCGTGGGCGGTAAGGGGTAGATTGGGAGAGCCGTATTTTGTAACCCCGCCACCTCGTGATATGTAGCGGGCGACTCTGCAATGGCAGGCTGAAATGCCTTTTCAGGAAGCAGTTCAGCCGCCTCAGGGGCAAAGGTCATCATTTCGGGAAGTAGGGAGTAGAGTGATGGCCGGAACCACCTCGTCCACTATGCCTGATCTTCTCTCGGAAGGTGGCACCTTGCTGCGTGATGGCCTGATCTGGGCCATTTTCTGCCGCCCCGGGCAGGAACCTCTGGAACTGGACCGTGAAGTGGTCTCCCACCGGCTGGCGACGGGCGTTTTCCCGCCTGAAATTGCTGCCATGGAAGGCTGGGCCTGGTTTCATTTTGATATTGTCCACACCCTCTCCCGCGCCCAGATTGAGAGCATTCCGTCTCTTCCCGAGGAAGTGCGGCAGGTTCTGACCAATCTGGAACGTAGCATCCGTCTGGACAATGAAGAGGAAACGGTGTTCGGCGCGCTACCCGCGTTTGATGATACCACCACGGATGATGACCGTAATGTCAGCACATGGCGGTTTGCACTTCAGCCCGATTTGCTGATTACTACCCGACGGCACCCCATTCCGGCGCTGGGGGTTGTGTTTCATGAATTGCAGCGCGGTCTGGTGCCACGTTCTCCGGCTAATCTGGTTGATCGTGCCCTGCTGGAATTTGCTGACACGCTGCGGCGTGATTTTGCGCGGCTTGATGATCAACTGGATCGGGCAGAAGATGTGTTGCTCATGCTGGATCGGGACACGGATCTGGGCCGTATGAGTGGGCTTCTGGGCCTTGTTCGGCGGCGCTCTACGGAGTTACGCCGGGTGCTGGCTCCTGTTGATCGTATTTTCCGCGATGAAGAACTTGAACTGCCGGAATGGGCTGAGGACGATCTGCGTGACCGCTCCCAACGGCAGGTTCATGCAGCGCTGGATGACCTTTTAGCCTTGCAGGACCGTGCCCGGTCCCTTCAGGATGAACTCACATCCAATCAGGCGGAAGAAACCAACCGTCGGCTGTATATCGTGTCTGTCGGCACAACCTTGATGTTGCCTGCCACCTTTGTGACCGGCTTTTTCGGTATGAACACAGGCGGAATGTTCCTGACGGATGGCTCCTGGGGCACGGTAGAGGCGGGCGGTCTGTGTTTTATTATCATGCTTGGCACTTGGTTTGTACTGAAGCTGACAAAGCTGCTCTGATTTTGGACTCGGCCCGGGCATTTTGCAGGGCGTGCTCGCGTTCAAAGGCGTAAGAGCCTTTCTGCCCGCAGTGTTTTACAGGCATGGTCTGACGTAGGGGGCTTGAGTGTAAAAGGTACCTGGAGCCTGATAGAGACTTCTAACAAAAGAAGAAAATTCGTTTTTTCTTTTTAAAGAGCAAGTCAGAGCGTCTCAAGGAGAGAAATGGTCGCTCTCCGGTCAGGTAATGGTTTGGTTAATTTTTTATGAAATCCGGCCTTGTGCAGGTGAAATACATAAAATTCCGCGTTTAATACGGGGTATCGCAACTCACCTCGTGGTTCCCATGCTCCATTTTGCTCCGTATTCGGTGCTCTCGCTTCTGGCGCTGACCATCTGTTTTCTGCTGGTCTGCGTTTTTGAATTTGTTAACGGCTTTCATGATACGGCTAATGCCGTTGCCACGGTTATTTACACGCATTCCCTCAAGCCCAAGCAGGCCGTGCTCTGGTCTGGCCTCATGAACTTCATCGGGGTGTTGGCTGGCGGTATCAGCGTGGCTTACGGCCTTGTTGAACTGCTTCCCGCAGACGTGCTCTCTCCCCCTAACGGTGACCCCGCCGTGCCCATGCTGATCGCCCTGTTTGGCACAGCGCTGGCGTGGAACCTGTTTACCTGGTGGTTTGGTATTCCCAATTCCAGTTCGCACTGCGTCATTGGTGCTCTGATTGGTGTGGCGATTGGGGATGCGTTTCTGCATGCCCGTGGACTGGGCAATAGTGTTGATTGGTCCCAGATCTGGAAAGTGCTGCGGGCGCTGGCAATTTCCCCCATTCTAGGGTTGGTGGGCGCCGGGCTGCTCTACACCCTCATGAAACTGGTGATAAAGGACCCGGAACTGTATCAGCCGCCGCAGGGTGAAAAGCCGCCGCATAAATTTGTGCGTGGCCTGCTGATCCTGACCTGCACGGGTGTCAGCTTCTCCCACGGCAGCAATGATGGTCAGAAAAGTATCGGCCTGATCATGTTGACCATTATCGGTATTCTGCCCGCTACCTTTGCGCTCAGTCCCAATGCGGCACCGCATATTGCCCAGATCGCGCCTCAGGCTGTTATCGCTGCTCCGTTGATTGACAAGTATGATCATGATGGCCTGCGTGATGAAGCTGTGCTTTCAGCCAACCGTTTGCAGCAGACAGACCCGGAAAAGGTTGTTCCGTCCATGCTGCGGGCTGATATTTACGAGGTTATTGCTGGCCTGAAAGCCGTGAGCAACAACCCGGATGCCTCTGCTGCTGATAAGAAAACAGCCAAGGATATCAGTGCTACCCTGCGCCCCACTGTGGAATATGCCCCTTGGTGGGTGCGTCTGCTCAGCGCGCTGTGCCTCGGTCTGGGCACGATGATTGGCTACAAGCGCATTGTGCATACGTTGGGTGAGAAAATTGGCAACACCCATCTTACACCGGCACAGGGCGCTTCGGCAGAACTGGTGGGTGCAGGCCTGATCGCCACGGCTGGTTATACTGGCTTGCCCGTATCAACCACGCATATCATCACGGCTGGTATTGCTGGCACCATGATAGGTTCAGGAAGCGGTATTAACCCGGCCATGCTGACCAAAATTGCGCTGGCTTGGATCTTCACACTGCCCATTACCATCGCGATTGCAGCATCGCTGTTTTATGTGATGAGCATGTAAATACGCGCCGCCTGAAGTGGCATTGTGTCGTTAAGGAAATTCCTGCCTAAGCTTTTGTGCTGGCAGGGATTTTTTTGACCACAGCAGGGGCCTTGCAGATGTCCGATGTATTATTCTGGCGTCGCACAGGGCGGAGGGAGCGATGGATGCCTCTATATATGGCTTACAAGAGCGCGGCTTATTCTAAAATACGCAGCAGAAAGGACTGTTTTCGAGCCATACACGCATAAGGCGGAGCGTCTCAGAGGAGACGGGTTTGTCACACCTGTCACGCGCTGCGGGGCGCGAGAAGGATCATCAAGGCTCCTCCCAGACAGATCAGTGCTCCCAGTATTTCCCACCTGTCTGGGTTTCTCCCTTCCACTAGGCGCATCCACAGGAGAGAGGCGGTAATATAGACGCCGCCATAAGCGGCGTAGGCCCGGCCTGCGCTGTCAGAATCAATGCGGGTCAGCACGATTGCGAAAAACAGAAGGCTGAGCACACCCGGCGCCAGCAACCAGGCCGAGCGTCCTTCTTTCAGCCAGAGCCAAACGGCGAAGCATCCGGCAATTTCAGCGAAACCTGCCAGCAGATAAATGACCAGAGGTTTCAGAAACAGCATGCCGCCTTCTGTTAGGCTGAGGACGCAGCAGAGGCGCGATAAGCCTGCATAACGTCCCTGGTCGGGCCATCCATGCGGATACGGCCTGCTTCCATCCATACCAGCCGTGTGCACCATTTTTCCAGAACACCCAGCGCGTGGGAGGTAATGACCAGAATATCCGTGCCATTCACTACAGAGGCGAGGCGTTTCTCCGCTCGTTCCTGAAAATGCACATCTCCCGCCATGAACCATTCATCCATCAACAGGATCTGAGGCGTCATGGTGGTGGCAATGCCAAACCCCAGCCGGATACGCATGCCAGTAGAATAGAGGCGCACAGGCAGATCCAGAAAGGTTTCAAGCTGGGCAAAGGCTTCCACATCCTGCTCCAACTGTTTGATCTGCGCGGTAGTCATGCCCTTATGGCGGCCCATCAGGGTGATGTTCTCACGCCCTGTCAGTTCCTGATTCATACCAGAATTGACATCAAGCAAAGCAGCAACCTGCCCGTGAATATGCACATTCGGAGCATCGGGCATGTAGATGCTGGCCAGAACGCGCAGAAGAGTCGATTTGCCCGCGCCGTTATGACCAATCAGCCCCACGCGTTCGCCCGCGCGGATGTGGAGGGAAACATCCTCTAGTGCCTGCACATATACGGTGCCACTTTCACCGGGTCTTAGCTGGACCTGACCACCAGTACGAGGGCCAGTGGCGTTGGTGAGAATGGACTTACCCCGCTTGAACAGCATTTTCTTGAGGGAGCGAGCCCCTCCATGAAAAATAGGGAAATCAAGGGAGAGGTGATCAATATCGATGCGGGAAGTGCCATGGGGCACACGCCGAGCCTGAAGAGGAGAGGTGCTCATACCCAGAATGCCAGCCGGTTGCGGGAGCGGGAGAACGTAAACAGCGCCAGCAGACAGAGGAGCACGCTACCGCCAAGAGCGATCAACCACGCCATTCCACTGGGAAGTTGGCCAAGAAAGGGCCTGCGCACAATTTCAAGCATGGAATAAAACGGGTTCAGATACAGCCACCATGCAGCGGAGCCAAGCTGTTTTGGCTCCCAGATGATAGGGGTAACGTAAAACAGGATCTGCAGAAGACTGCCAACAATGGGAGGAATATCCCTAAAACGTGCGCACACAGAGCCCAGAAGCAGGCAGAACGCCACACAGTCCAGCAGCCACAGAATAAGGGCAGGGAGGGCAAGTAGCATGGTTATACCAGGCCACACACCCATGATGATAAAAACGGCCACGGGAACAACAACCGTATAGCTGAACATGATACCGCACCGGATTGTGGTGCGCAAAGCCTGCACCGTGTACGGCATTGTGACCGAGCGGAGGGTTCCGGCAGCGCGGGTGAAGGTGCTGCAGCTTTCCTGAATGAGGGTGGAAAGCCCGTTCTGCCACAGAATCAGCGAAATTGAGATGTAGGGCAGATAATCGTGTATGTTCAGATGAAAAAGCTGGGAATAGATAAGCCCCATGGCGCCAACCATTACCGCCGTTGTGAGCGTGAGCCAGAAAGGCCCGAAGGTTGAGCCGCTATATTGCAGCCGCACATCCAGCCAGCCCAGAGTTGTTGCCAAGCGCCACAAAGCGCAGGCCTCTGCAATATCCTGGCACGCAAGCAGGATGCGGGATTTTTTTGCACTCCACTCTTCTGGTTCTCCAGAATGCTGGGGAGCGGGCGCAGAACGATCCGCGGCAAATGTCTGCTCGGGGGAGGAGGAACTGACCATCATGCTTTCTCGCCTATCCGATCAGGCTTGCGCCTGCAACTCTCAGCTCTCACGCCATATGCTTCCTGCGCATGACGTGTTGCATGGAAAAGAATGGCGTTATAAACATTCAGAAAAGATTTTTTCCAAATACTTTCAGGAGGATTTCCGGGTCGGCCGGTGCTCCTCGTCTTTCAGGCAGGGCGGATATAATCCATGACATCCAGGCCATCTTTCTGTTCCGGTGCTTTCCTGGGCCGGCGCAGTGGCAGAATGCTGCGTCGTGTTTTCGGCACATCGCCAGCGCTTGGTCTTCTGGCCTTGCTGGCCGCCTGCGCGGGCCAGCCGCGGCCAGGGGATGCCCCTACTATGCCTGTAGCAGAGGAAGCCGCGCAGTATCGGGCGCATGCCCGGTCCTACTACGCGCCGCCGGGTCCGCCCGAAGATCCGTGGGGGCCGTATATTCAGGAGGCCGCCAAACGCTTTGACGTGCCAGAAGCCTGGGTCCGGGCCGTGATGCAGCAGGAATCCGGAGGCCGCCTGTTCCATAACGGTCAGTTTGTCACATCGGTTCCCGGCGCCATGGGGCTGATGCAGCTTATGCCGCCCACCTACGATGAAATGCGTTACGCCTACAACCTTGGCGATGACCCCTATGAACCGCATGATAATATCATGGCGGGCACCGCCTATCTGCGGCAGATGTATGATATCTACGGGTCTCCCGGTTTTCTGGCCGCCTACAATGCGGGACCGGGTCGGCTTGAAGATTTTTTGACCCGCAACCGCACCCTTCCGCGTGAGACCCGCAATTATGTGGCGTCCATAGGCCGCAAGATTGTCGGAATTTCTCCGTCCAATCGGTCTCAGGCCGATATTCTGGTCGCCAGCCACGATTCCATGGCTCTTGCCTACCAGCCTGTGCAGACCAATCCTGAAACCAGTGCGGTACGGACTGCCTGGGCCCGCAGGCGGGAGGGAAGTGCCGATACGCAGCCCGTGCAGGTGGCTGAGGTCGCCAATGATGGCAATGCACCCGTCACGCCGTCTTATGGGGCAGACTGGCATCCCGTTGCGCATTCAGGCTCCAGCATAGTGGCTGCCACAAGCCGGAATGATGTCAGTGCTGCTTGGGCCAAACGGCTTGGTGCAGGCGCGGCAACCTCCGAGCCGGTACAGGTTGCGCAAGCGGTCGATTCGTCCGAACCTGTTGACAATCCCATTGCTGACCCTGCGGTGCAGGAAGAAGCGACCCCCGCGCATGTTGTGCGTGTGGCGGCTTCCACCCCTGCTCCGGCAGCCCGGCAGAATGGCCATAATTTTCATCTGGTCACGCCTGCCATGGCTGAACCCGCACCGTTGTTGACCCGTAAGGCACGGACTGCTGCGGCGCGCGACTGGGCTATTCAGGTGGGGGCTTTTGGTTCTGCGTCTATGGCGCAGCAGGCGACAGGGCAAGCAAGAACCCGTGCCAACTCGTCCCTTTCTGGGGCAAAGGTGCAGGTGGCTGCGGTGCAGGTGAACAAAAGCCGCCTTTACCGGGCACGCCTCACCAATCTCTCGCATGAAGATGCCGTAGCAGCCTGCCGTCATCTGAGCGGATGTGTGGTTGTGTCCCCCTCTTCCCGCTCCTAAGCGTTAAGAGGCCAATCTCGGGCCGGTATGGCCCGAGAGAACAAGGGCGTGGAGCAAGAGGATTATCTTTATGCTCCACGCAATCCCTCTATCGACGTTAAGATTACTTCTTCTGATCAGCGTTTTTGGATTTCGCCGTTGCGTCTGGCAGGGGTGCGTTTTCCCGGCCCGAATAGCGGTCAATAATCTGGTCCACTGCCGCCGCAGCTTCCTGTGCAGCAACAACGGCCACATCCCCCCAATACTGGTCCAGAGAATGGGCTTCGATATCGTGAAGCTGGGTGGCGGCTCCTGCTTCCTTCCCCGCTTTATCCAGCACTTGCCAGACAATCTCGATGTGTTCCTGAGGATGGCCGGTAGTGCCTGCAGGGCCCGGTGTCAGCTTGACGTGACTTTTGACCGTGAAATCGGCATTTTCAGGCGAGTTCTGCAAGGTGTCCGGCGTATTGCGGAAGGAGGCGGCAAATGCGCGGGAAAGAGAGATGTCGCCATCGCCCGGGGCACCGGTTACACCCGTGAAGTAGACACGCGCGGCCCGATGTTTCAGGCTGTGCGGGTCCTTTTCCATATCATCCGCCTGAATACCCGTCAGGACAGAGGCAATGCGCGGGGCAGCATCAGCCGCTACAAGGTTGAGCATCTGCGCATCGGCCGTTGACCATTGCTGTGCGGGTACGGGGGCACCTTCCTGTGTGGCCCGGATCTCGTTCTTGGGGGTCATGACAACATAGAGAGGCACAACCTGACCGCCCCGCATTTCTGCGCGCACTTTCAGCCACCAGTCTCCCTTGCGTACAGGCTGGGCCATGGCTGGAATGGTCTGCTGCAAGAGTTCTGCCGCCAAATCCTTGGCCCAGACCTGCGCACCATCATTGGGGAGTAGAGAGTCCGTGGGGGGGGGAATATCCAACCGGGAGGGGGGCGCGTTGGCTGCAAGCTGTTGGGCTTCTTTCCCCGGATTGGAAAAAGGATGAGGCACATCCAGACAGCCGCCAAGCAGAAGAAGAGCGGAAAGGGGAAGGGCAGTCTGGCGGAAGAAAGACATCATCCGTTCTGGGCTCCGGGCGCAATGACAGAAATCTGGTGTCCGATGGGGCCTCCTCCTGCCAGAGTGCGCCTCCGGTGGCTGAAAAAGCGTTTCTCATCCCGCATGGTATCTACGCCCAGCGCCACGGCGTGGCCAACGCCGGCCCGTTCCAACCGGAACACACACCATCCGGCCAGATCAAACTGGTAATGGTTGGGGCGTTGGCCCGGCGCAAAAAAACGGGCTGCCTGTGGGTCAGCGGAAACAATGGCGTGGTGCATGTCCTCGCCTGTTTCATAGCTTTCCTGTGCAATGCAGGGGCCAACTACGGCCCGTATGTCTGCCGGGGTTGCGCCCAAATCCTGCATGGCGTTCAGGGTTGCTTCAAGAACTCCGGCCAATGCACCACGCCATCCGGCATGGGCTGCCCCCACCACACGGCCATCGGCCGAGGCAAACAGCACGGGAGCGCAATCTGCGGTTATGGTGCCTAGCGCGACATCCGGACGTGTGGTGACCATGGCATCAGCTTCTTCTCCCGCTCCAAACGGCCAGGGCTCAGTTACCGTGATAACGCGCTTGCCGTGAACCTGCGTAACGCCGAGCAGATTGTCTGCGGATACGCCGATCCACTGCGCAACACGGCGGCGGTTTTCCGCCAGATTGGCCGGATCATCCCCCGCGCGGGTTGAGCAGTTGAGGCTGGCATAGGGGCCAGTGGAGACCCCGCCTTCACGCGTAAAAAACCCGTGCCGCGTACCGGACAGCAAGGGGCTGGTTAAAGGGGAAGGCTTAGTGCCAGAAGGCTGAGAGGTGCTGGGGCGGATGCCGGAGGTCATGCAGCCGGTCCTTTCATAAAGCCGGGAGGCGCAGGCAGGGTGGGGCTGGTGAGCGCCAGAACGCGGAAAAGGTGCCCCATTTTTTCCGGTGCCGCCAAGCGTTGTGCACCACTGTGGAGCATGGCAGCGTCTTCCTTGCTGGCATGGGTTGCAAGCTGTTCGGTCCGTTCCATCAGTCCTAGAGCACGTAAAAACGTCCCTTGTGTGACCGCCCCATAAGTTTGAGCACCCGCTTGCTGCGCTTGCGCAGCAAAAGCTGTGAAATCAACATGGGCGGTCAGGTCGGCTTCCCCCGCGGCTTCAAGAGGGTGGGCCGGGCGAGCATGCCGCAATGCCTGCAGGGAGTCTCCGGTCAGGCTGGAAGAATGGCCGTAATCAAGAAACAGAGCTGCTCCCGGTGTGTGGCAGAAGCGCTGGCCGAGCATCTGGGCCACAGCGAGGGCAGGTTCACAAACCTCCACCACGCTGTTGTCTTCCAATGTTCGGCCATCTGGCAGAACTGGTGGGGGGCAGGGAGCCAGGCAGAACAATGCACCTTGGACATAGCGTTCCTGCCAGCCGTTCTTGGGGTTGTGTTCAAACTGGCGGATGGGGAGGGCATCGAGAAATTCATTGGCTAGTAGGATCATCGGTCCGTCAGGCAGGCTTTCCAGCGTGTCATGCCAGGTGGGGTGCGTGTAGCGTGCCAGGGCGGCCTGCTGAGCTTTCCGCATCAGCGGGGAGGTTTCAATCAGATGCACCTCAAGGGACTGGGCAAAAGCTGGCACCTGCTTGGAAATCAACCGTAGGGCATCCGCCATCAAGGTGCCGCGCCCGGGTCCTGCTTCTGCAAGAATGATGCGGTTCGGGCGGCCCATGCTAACCCAGACCATGGCGGCCCATGCCCCCAGAAGTTCCCCGAAGACCTGCGAGATTTCAGGCGCAGTGATGAAGTCCGATAGCAAGGGGTGCGTTGCGTAATAGCGGGCATTGGCGCGCGCCATGAACACATCCAGCCGTTCGGCTTCGGGGGGGAGGGGAGGCATGGTTCGCAGTCTCAGGATTCAGCGGTTTCAGCATCCGTAAGCGGCAAACCTGCATAAACGGGGCTGCGGCGGGCATGCAGGATCAGCGCACCACCAGCGATAATCATGGGAATGCACAGTAATTGCCCCATGGTCAGCCCGCCCGGCAGGAAGCCGAGAAAGGAATCTGGCTCACGGAAAAATTCGCAGAAACTGCGGGCACAGCCGTAACCCACAAGAAACAGCCCGGCCAGAAAGCCGGGGCGTTCACGCAGGCTCTGTTTGCGAGAAGCTGCGAACATGACCAGAAACAGCAGCAGCCCTTCTGTCAGCGCTTCATACAGTTCGGAGGGATGGCGGGGAATGCCCCCAGCATCCGGAAAAATCATGGCCCAAGGCAAGCTGGCTGGCGCTTCCCGCCCCCAGAGTTCGCCATTGATGAAGTTGGCAATCCGGCCCAGCCCCAGCCCAATTGGTACGGCCACCGTAACGCGGTCAGCAAAGGCAAGAAAATTAATGCGATTGTACCAGGTAAACAGCGCCATGGCGATAATCACGCCAAGCGCCCCACCATGGAAAGACATGCCACCCTGCCAGACTTTGAGAATGGCGAGAGGATGCGTGAGGTAATAGCCCGGCTGGTAGAAAAGGATATAGCCCAGCCGTCCGCCCAACAGCACGCCAAGGGTGACCCACCCTAGAAAATCATCAGCCTGTTCTGCTGTGCCGGCTCGGGGCGCCAGCCTGACGAGCCGCCGAAGCAGGGCGATGCCCAGCACGATGCCTGCAATATAGGAGAGAGCATACCAGCGGATGGTAAGCGGCCCCAGATGCACCAGTACAGGGTCAAACTGGGGAAAGAGAAGAACAGGCAGCATGCAGAGGATGATCCAGTAGGGCTGAGGAGGAAGGGCAGGCGTTACAGGTACGGATTGCCGGTGGCCAGATAGTCCTGCACGTACCGGCGGATTCCCTCTTCAAGGGGTGTAAACGCCTCCGTATAGCCTGCCGCGCGCAGGCGCGTAAGGTCCGCCTGTGTGTAGGACTGATACTGTCCGCGCAAACTTTCCGGCATGTCTATGAACTCCACTTTGCGGGCAACGCCTGCCGCATCACACACAGCGTGGGCCAGATCCAGATAGGTGCGCGCCGTGCCGCTGCCACAGTTGAACAGGCCGCAAACGGCGGGGTTGTCATACAGCCAGAGCATGACCTTCACCACATCTTCCACCCAGATGAAATCACGCGCCTGCGCACCATTGGCAATGTCCGGGCGATCAGAGCGGAACAGGCGGGCCGGGTTTCCGGCCATCACTTCATCATACTTTACCTTCACCACAGAGATCATCTTGCCTTTGTGGTATTCGTTAGGGCCATAAACGTTGAAGAACTTCAGCCCCGCCCATTGCGGAGGCCGTGGAGCGCGCTGCTTCAGTGCTTTCATGACGTGTTGGTCAAAGACATGCTTGGACCACCCGTACAGGTTCAGCGGTTCAAGCGTGTTCAGCTTGGCGGGGTCATCCGAAAACAGTTCCGGTCTGTCTGCCGCGCCATAGGTGGCAGCGGAGGAGGCATAGATGAAGCGGGTGTTATTGCGCGCACACCAGTGCCAGAGGCGGCGGGAAAGGGCGATGTTGGTGCGCCACACCAGATCCGCATCCCGCGCGGTGGTTTCACTGATCGCTCCCATATGGAAGACCGCGTCCACTTTGGGGTTGGTCTCCAGAAAAGCGTCAAGTTCTTCCGGCGGGATGAGTCGGGCAGGAGCATGCCGCGCCAGATTCCGCCATTTCAGGTCGGACCCCAGCCAATCCACCACAAGAGTATCCAGCCCGCGTTTGGTAAGGGCAGCTTGAAGACAGGAGCCAATGAAACCGGCGCCACCGGTAATGATAATCATGGAAGCAGAGTATAAAGGCCTCAGCCTCAGCCTCCAACCCGACAAGGGCCATAGAGGGCTTTTTGCTATCTATGGCTTCTGTGGTGTGGCTGCATCAAAACGCGCCAATAGGGCGGGAAATGCAGAATTTGGGGGCTTTTGAGCCGGGTTTGTCTTAATGAAGGGCGTAATGGGGCCTCCACAGGGTTTTGAATGGCTCTGGTATCTGGGGCACTCCATCCGTTTCTAAAGGATTTCTTGATGAAGAAGCTTCTTGTTCCCGCGATTCTCATCGTCGGTCTGATTTTTATATTTGGAACAAGTTATAACCGGTTCATGAGCGCGGATCAGCGCGTGCAGGAACAGATGGGGCAGTTGCAGAACGAAGTGCAGCGCCAGTCTGACCTGATTCCCAATCTGGTGAATACGGTAAAGGGCTATGCCACGCATGAGCATGACACGCTGACAGATTATGCGGGGGCCCGCACGGGTGAGACTGCGCTGAACAAGATTGATCCGCGCACTGTGGATGACAAAACCCTGCAGGAAAAAATTCTGGAGGCACAGACCCGGAACGCACAGGAAATCAAGGCCATCAACGCTGTGGTGGAACAGTCCCCCCAGTTGCAGGCCAATCAGGATTTTACCCGCCTGATGGTGCAGCTTGAAGGCTCACAGAACCGCATTACCGTTGCACGCCAGCGGCTGCAGCAGGCCATTCTGGCCTATAACCAGACAGTAGCGCGTTTCCCCGGTAATCTGCTGGCTGGCATTCTGGGCTACCATACCCGCGTTTATTATGAAGCTTCTCCGGCAGCGCAGACACCGCCGGTGGTTGATTTCTCCAAGCACTGATCCGTGCTGTTCAGTAGGGCGCAGGCCATGTTGCAGGTTTCCATATCCCGTGATGTCGTGCTCCGGCCTGTGCGTATTCTATGCGGCGTGTTCCGCGTTGCTCTGGCGCTGTGCGTTCTCTCGGTAGCGGGGGTTTTATCCTTGCTGCCAGCACAGGCGCAGGACGCCGCTCCATTAAGCCAATGGGTGAATGATCCGCAGCAGGTGCTCTCCGCGCAGGATGCGGAGGCGTTGACCCACAAGCTGTTTTCTCTCTCCCAGACACTTCCCGGTCATCCGCAGATTGCCGTATCTCTGCCGGGGCATGTGGATGACATTGACAGCTATGCGAATGAGGCCTTCCACGCCACGGGGTTGGGCCGCAAGGGGGAAGATAATGGTGTTCTGATTGTTCTGGATATTCCGGACCGTCAGTCCCGCATAGAAGTGGGATACGGACTGGAAGGCGTTCTGACGGATCTTCAGAGTTCTGACATTCTTCGCGCCGCACGGCCAGCGCTTCAAGCAGGCCAGTATGCGCAGGCGCTGAACGGAATAGTGGATGCGCTGGCAGATATTCTGGTTCATGCCGAACCGTCCAATCCTGCCAGTGTGAGTGCGGCATCGCAGGTTGATCCGTCAACAGATGCGGTGGAAGCCCTTGTGGGGCTGGTTGTGGTGATTGGCCTGTTTGTTGTGCTGCCCTTCATCATGATGCGCCGCGCCAGAAAGCGGGCCATGCGGTATCCGGGTGGATATGTGCCGCCGGAAAACCGTCAACCCAGCCCGGGTTGGTCTCTGGCGTTGAATATAGGCCTCAATCTTCTCTCTGCGTTTTTGCAAAGCGGTGGGGGCCGCCGTGGCGGCGGTGGAGGAGGCAGTGGGCCATCTGATCCATTCCGGCCCGGCGGAGGGGATTCCGGCGGGGGCGGCGCACGGGATAGCTGGTGAGAGCACAGTGCGGTGGTGATCCGCTCCGCCTTTCCGTAGGATGCGCTTGCTAACTGACTATGAGGCTGTGTGAAAAGCCAGCAGAATAGGCTGCTGCACGATGGTTCACGCAGTCTCTCTAAACAGGGGAAAAGGATGTCTGAGGAAATTACTGTGGTGGCTGTTGTAAAGGCCAAGAAGGGGCAGGAAAAAAGTGTGGCGGATGCCATGGCGGCCTGTGTTCCAGAGTCACGCGCAGAAGCAACCAACATCCAGTACGTTCCCAACCGTGATCTGGATGACCCGCAGACCTTTATTTTTATTGAAAAATGGGCCAGCCGTGCTGCCTTGCAGGCGCATATGGAAACGCCCCATTTCAAGGTGCTGGCTGAAAGCCTGAAGGACAAGGTGGCAGAGCCGCTTTCAGTGCGTATTCTCCAGCCTTTGGTAGCTGAATAAAAACAAAATAAGGGAGGTAGCCCCACAGGACAGGCAAGAGCCTCCGGCCATGGGGTTGCAGACTGAAGGCTAATAAGAAAAAAACCGGGCGGGGCATATGGCCCCACCCGGTTTTTTTGTGCGTTTTTATCGCCGTACCGTAAGGCTCAAGGCAGTGTTAGCGTAGGACGTATTGCTGGAACACCACCACAAGGCCCATCAGCAGGGTAAGGAAAATACTGTGCTTGAAGGTGCGGGCCAGCACCACCCCTTCCTGTCCTTTAAGGGAGGTGACAGCTACGCCAGTGGTGATGTTCTGGGGTGAAATCATTTTGCCCATCACCCCGCCGGAAGAGTTGGCGGATGCAAACAGCACGGGGTCCAGAGAAAGCTGGTGGGCGGCGGCAACCTGCAAATTGCCGAACAGAGCATTGCCTGACGTATCGCTGCCCGTGAGGAAAACGGCAATCCATCCCAGAAAAACAGACACAAACGGGAACAGCACACCTGTAGAGGCAACGGCATAGCCGAGTGTGTACGTCATGCCTGAGTAGTTCATCAGGAAGGCTAGCCCGATAGTGAGCGCTACGGTAATGACGGCAAGCCAGCCCTGCCTGGCCGTTGTTTTGAGCGCAGCCCAGAATTTTTGCGGGGAAATGCCGGTCACCAGAGCTGTCAGCAACGCGGAAACCAGAATTGCGGTGCCGGTGCCCAGAGGTTCAAAATTCCATACGGCAGCGTAAGGCTTCTGGTAGAGCGAAATGAAGACCTGCTGATCCAGCCCCGGCCAATGGACCGGCGTTGCACCAATTTTGGCGATGTGCAGGGAATCCCATACAATTACGACCAGAATAACGATAATCCACGGAATCCAGCCCTGCCAGTGCGGGCCGTTCCAGTTTCCCTTCTGAACAGGAGCCTGCGTCAGAAAGGTTTCATCAATGGCATAGGCGGGGTCCGGTGCAGGTTGCCAGACTTTGAGGAAAAGAATGGTGACAACCAGAGAAATGCTGGAAGAAAGCACGTTGCTGAGGCTGTAGGTGATCCATGTGGAAACCACGACCATGGTGATGGCAAAACTGCTGCCGGCAATCAGCAGAACAGGCCACAACTGCTTGACGGAGCGCCAGCCTGCGTAAAGCACCATCACGTAGAACGGAATCAGGCAGGCAAAAGGAGCAAGTTGCAGGCCGATTGTGCTGCCGAGCGTTGTGGCGGGCAGACCGGTAATGGACGCCAGAACGGTAATGGGGATGCCCAATCCGCCAAAAGCGACCGGCGCGGAATTGAAAATCAGCACATAGGTCAGCGCTTCCAGCGCAGGAAATCCCAGCATGATCAGCAGGGCGCTGGTAATGGCAACCGGTGTGCCAAACCCGGCAACCCCTTCCAGCGCGGCGCTGAAACAGAAGCCCAGAACCACCAGCATGATGCGTCTGTCATTAGGAAGGTGGGTGATGATCCACATTCGGAAGGCGTCAAAACGGCCTGTCTGGATAGCGATGTTGAACAGGAACAGGGCGCTGAGCGCGATCCACATGACAGGGAGAATGGAAAATACCATACCGTTGCTGACGCTTGCAAAAGCCAGCGAGGAGGGAATTCCCCACACAGCAATGGCCATGATGAGGCCAACAATCAGCCCTCCCAACGTGGCCTGCCATGCCGGACGGCGTAGAACGCCCATCAGAATAAGGGTGATGATAATAGGTGAGGCGGCAAGAAGAAAAGAGAGAACAAGATTGTTCCCAACAGGCGCAAGAGGCTGGGTGAACATGAGCGGCTCTTCAAGTCATTGTTGCTTCCTGCAAGAGGAAGGTCGCACAGTATAATGGCTGGTATGCGCTAAAGGTAACGTCACGTTTATGTGTGATGAGGCTTGCAGCTTAGGGGTGCGCCAACTGTGCAGGCTGCCGAAAATTTGCCGGAAAGATATGCGGCAACAGTGTATGGCCCGCACGGGGCGGAGGCAGACAATGGTGTACGGCAATGCGCAGGGGTAACAAGCAAAGACGGCAGGCTCGCCTACAGAGCGATGGACGGCGTGCGTGTGCGCTGCTCGCCCTGATGAGCGTAGGAGCCTCTATATTACCTGCTTCCGGACATGCTGCGTCTTACAGTTTGTATCAGTCGGTTTCGCAAGCGTGGGCGTCCAGAGGCTTTGTGGCGCGTCCATCCTCCCCAACATATCGCGCACCCGGTCCGGCCAGTGATCCGTGGGGGCCGTATATTCAGGAGTCGGCTCGGCGTTTTTCCATTCCAGAGACATGGATCAGGGCCGTCATGCATCAGGAATCGGGTGGTAAACAGTATCTTAACGGCGGACTGACAACATCGGGTGCGGGGGCTATGGGGTTGATGCAGCTCATGCCCGCCACCTACGCAGATTTGCAAAGCCAGTATGGTCTGGGCTCAGACCCGTATGATCCGAGAGACAATATTCGGGCCGGGGCGGCTTATATCCGCCAGATGTATGACCGATACGGGGCACCGGGTTTTCTGGCAGCCTATAATGCCGGGCCGGACAGAGTGGATGCTTATCTGAATTCTGGCCGTCCGTTGCCAGATGAAACAGTGAACTATGTTGCGGCCATTACGCCTAATCTTGGCGGAGGTGTGGCAGTAAGAGGCCGGTGGGCTCCGGTACCGGCAACTGAAACAGGTGCGACGAGCACCGAGCCTGATGCCTTTTATGCCCGCGCTGACCTGACACGCACTGCCGACGGATGCCTGCGTGATCCTAATGCTGCGTATGATCCAACAGGCCCATGCCTGATGGACAGGGATATCCCTCATCCTGATCCTGTGCCCGATACGAGTACTCCCGAGGTTTCACCCGTGCAGGTTGCTTCAGAGACTGTGACAGATCCGGCTGTTTTTCCCACGCAGGCTGAAAGGGCGCAGGTTCAGATGGCATCGCTTACATCCTCCTCGCGCAATATAGGTACAGGTAGGCAGCCTGCTACTCTGGCTCTTGAAAAGCATGAAGCCGCAGCGCGCCTTCAGCCTGCTGTTGCGATAGCACCTTACGGGGCTGCCCTAAAAACCAGCTTGGATGCAGCGGGCCGGCCTGTGCATACGCTGACTTTGCCTTCTGCAAGACAGAAAACTGATTTTTCTGTTGCCAGCATGCCAGGAACGGGAACCGGGGCAATGGTGCAGGTGGGAGCATTTTCCTCCTATGCGGAGGCCCGGCGGGTTGCAGATCACGGCACGCGGGTGCTCGCTGCACGGGCCTTAAGGGCGACACCCAAGGTAGCCTCTGTCTCGGTTTCAGGAAAATCCTTTTACCGGGCACAATTGGTTGCTGAAAATACGCAGGGAGCCTCTGGAGTGTGCCAGATCCTGCAAGCCCAGTCTGTTCCGTGTATTCCGGTTAGAAAAAGCTGAATAATTCCGCCTGCTGAACACCATTTTTGAAATAGAAAATTGCATACAGAGTTGGAAAATTCCGCTGTTTTTACTGTACGTGCAGGCGTAACCCCTGTTCTGCAATCACGAACTTCACCCCCAGATCGTTCTCTGCATCCAGTTCCCGTCTGGTAGTGTCCTGTATCTTCTTGCCTGTGGTCAAGGTGTATTTGATATGGCTGATCAACACCGTAAGCCCCTGAAGGCTGGTGGCCTTACCCGTTTCCTGAGCCAGATCATGCAGGCTTTTTAACACCCATCTGGGTGTCATATGTCCAAAAAGAGTCTTGTCTGGCCGGCTGTTATCATAAGAGGATTCTATAATGATGGCTTTTAACTGATGGTTCTGAATATCCGGCGCCACAGCATGCCAGAGTGTTTTGAGCCGATGTGTGTTTTCTACGGAGTCCGGCCCTGTATCACCCAAATATAGGAGCGCGTTTGATCCTGATTTTATCAGGAATGCTGTGGAGATTACCGGCCCATGGCTAAGTGGCCATGCTGTGACTTCCATGGCGGTATTTTGCAGGGGGAGGGGCTGGGCGGGCATCAATGGGTGATAGGTATAGGTTTTCAGAAACGGGGCGCTACCTTGATCTGCAAAATTAGGCCATATGCGCCAGTTGAATACTGAGTGGCTTAGATCATCCACAGTGGATTGAAGCGCATAAAGGGGCTTGGGCGTATCATCAGGCGCACTGATGGCAAGACCTGCAATATGATCAAGATGAGCGTGGCTGATCAGATAGCCCTGAATAACATGATGCAGCATATAGCCTGTTGGCGTAAGGGGTGTTGTGTTTTCTACAGAAAAATCAGTCAATTTTCCAAGGTGGTCAGAAACATTTAGTCCGTTCACAAGGGTTCCTGCATCACACATGATGGCATGATGGTCTCCATACGGCATAATCATGTAGGCAGAAAGATTACCGTCCTGCACTCCGCCACGTGCGCCTAAAACCAGAATATCAAACCCGTTCTGTCAGGGGGCTGCTCGAGAGGTATTGCCTTCTGCCCGGCCCGGCTGTGCCCAAAAAGCATGTCCTGCAATGGCAGCAAGGAGCGCGCAGAAAATGCTTTTTGTAAAAGACATGGATAGGTTTTTTTTAGTTGGGATTGTTGGCGCGGTAGGAGGCCTGCAGGGCATCCAGAATGGTAGCATCGGGCTCACCTAAAGGCATCTGATACACGGTTTTACCGTAAACGCGTGAAAGAAGACCCCATGCGGCTTTTCCATTGTCAGAAAAGACAATCTCCAGTTGATTGTCACCGCAATCATGAGGTTTGCATACATGCCCCACAATATAGGAATGACCAGCGAGCGTGATGGATTTGGTGGGAACGGAAACCGCATCCGTGCCTGTTACCCATGCGGGAAGATGTGTCATTTCCTGATAGGCTTTGGCGAATTTTGGACTATGTGCCAGTTCCGCTGTGTAAGTGCCATTTTGCGCGAGGGCTGGTGTAGCGAGGCAAAGCGTGAGGAGGCTAATTATAATGGGTCGCACCGGGTTCTCTTTCATTTCTGGTCCAGGCTCTCTTTCTACGCACAGAAACATATTCTGCATTATAGGAAGAGTGAGCGAGTAAGGAAGATCTGGCTCGTTATTGGGAAACCGCTGAGGCACGTTCTGTTCGTGCATATTTCTCGCAGTCCCTGATCAGGGGTTCACAGGCGGCAAGGGGGCCGTACAGTGTCTGGGATGGTCCGGTGTAGGAAACCCGGCTGACTTTTCCGTCACGCAGGGTTGCCACAAAATGGCATGTGCCACGGCCTGCTATGGAGACCCCAATCAGGAATGGGGTGCTGACAGAAACACCGCCATCCACATTCTGATCCTGTTTCCATACAAGCACTTCCTGACCGTCCCGTGTTTCGTCAGCATCAGGAACGCCTGCGCAGGAAAGAAGTTCTGGGCGGGTCAGGCCGATAAGCTCTGTCCGGGCTTTGTGGGCAAGGCTGTGGCAGTTGGTCAGGAGCAGGCATGCCACGGTGCATACCACTGCTTTCTGTCTCATCAGGGTGCGATAACTTCCATTCACATCAGGCAACCGGGCTCAGGAAAACAGGTCTCCAGCCCACATTGTGGGAGAGTATGCCCAATGGAGCGGATGCGGCAAATATTCCGTCCAGATTTTCATTTTGGAGATAGTGAGAGGCAGAAGGCTGACTACCGAGATCAGTCTGCTGCAGAAGAAGACATTATCGAAGAATGTCTGCCTGAAACGCCGTTTTTGAATTTTGCGGAAAAATTCTGGCGCACCCGAAAGGACTCGAACCTCTAACCCCCAGATTCGTAGTCTGGTGCTCTATCCAGTTGAGCTACGGGTGCGCCGTGAGGCGGTTTCTAGTCGAGATATGGGGGGGCTGGCAACCCCCCTTTTGAAATTTTTATGATTTTTTTTATCAGTCGTTCCCGAGGAAGTTTTTCCAGCTGCGGCTTTCCGGCCTTTTCAGCGTGATATGGGCTCGGCATTCTGGCGTGCCGTACACGCCTTCAAACGTGTCCCCCACCGGATGCGCTTCAAAAACCATGGGGAGCGGCTTGTGGTTTGCGTCTTCCATCACAAGCTGGGCATGATAATGCTGCTTTGCCTTGTCTGGTTTGCCACGCAGAACTAGTGACCCCATCTCCGGGTTGAAGATCATGCGTTTGGGTTTGATCTGCAGCAGGGAGGTGCTGTTAACGGGGCAATTATGGCCCTGATCCGTAACCAGAGTGCCAATCCAGTCACCATACGGATCATCCGCAGCGGAGCCTGCTGCCGTGCAGAGGGCGATAATAACGGTCAGACCCGCAGCTAGAGAGGGAAGGGATGTCCGGCTTTTGGTGGGGGAAGGCTGGTGGTTGGCTGCATCTGTTATCATGAACACACTCCTGTTGAACTTAGATGTGTGGTGGCAGCGCGTGTGACGCAAGACGGCGCGACGCTTCGTGTGTAAGGCTGATTGGCAGGGAAAAAGCTTATTTATAGGGTGACGGCACGGCTGAGCCGCTTTATATCCGCTTTTTAGCACGCAACTGCCTTGCGCCATGGCGGTTGCGTTTTACCTGAAAAGCCGTTCAGGCGCTGACCAGAAAGACCAGTAGCTCATGTCTGTTGAGAACACCATGCCCGCTGCCTCCGCCCAATTGGATGAAACCCTGCATCAGGACCGTATTCTGATTCTGGATTTTGGCAGTCAGGTGACACAGCTTATTGCCCGCCGCGTGCGTGAGAGCGGCGTGTATTGCGAGATCTGGCCTTTTACTGCGGATGCTGATCGTATTCGGGCCTTTGCGCCGCGCGGCATTATTCTTTCTGGTGGTCCGGCCAGCGTTATCAGCCCAGATGCCCCCCGTATTCCAGAAGTGGTGTTTGAAATGGCCATTCCGGTTCTGGGCATCTGTTACGGCCAGCAGGCTATGTGCCTGCAACTGGGCGGCCAGGTTGAAAGCTCTGACCACCGTGAATTCGGGCGGGCTTTTGTTGATATTGTGGAAGATTGTGCTCTGTTCCGTGGCGCATGGGCGCGTGGCGGCCGTGAACAGGTATGGATGAGCCATGGGGACCGTGTAACGGAACTGCCTCCCGGTTTCCGTATTGTGGCGGTAAGTGAAGGCGCACCGTTCGCCGTGATAGCTGATGAAGGCCGCCGCCTGTATGGTGTGCAGTTTCACCCGGAAGTTGTGCATACGCCGCACGGTGCCGCATTGCTGCGGAATTTCACTCATAATGTAGCAGGCTGCACGGGCACCTGGACCATGGCCGGTTTCCGCGACATGGAAATAGCCCGCATCCGTGAACAGGTGGGCAGTGGCCGCGTTATCTGCGGTCTTTCCGGTGGGGTGGATTCGTCCGTGGCAGCCGTGCTGATCCATGAAGCCATTGGCGACCAGCTCACCTGCATTTTTGTTGATCATGGCATGCTGCGCGCGGGTGAAGCCGAGGAAGTGGTAGAAACCTTCCGTGGCCGTTTCAACATTCAGCTTGTGCACCGGGATGCGTCTGATCTGTTCCTGAACGCGCTGGATGGCGTGACAGACCCTGAAATCAAACGCAAGACCATTGGTCGCCTGTTTGTGGAAGTGTTTGAAGAAGAAGCTGTCAAACTGGGTGGTGCGCAGTTCCTCGCGCAGGGCACGCTCTATCCGGACGTGATTGAAAGCGTCAGCTTCACGGGTGGTCCGTCCGTTACCATCAAATCTCATCATAACGTGGGTGGTCTGCCGGAACGCATGAACATGCAGTTGGTGGAGCCCCTGCGTGAACTGTTCAAGGATGAAGTGCGTGACCTTGGCCGTGAACTGGATATTCCTGAAACCATTGTAGGGCGTCATCCGTTCCCGGGGCCGGGGCTGGCTATCCGGATTCCGGGCAATATCACACGCGAAAAGCTTGATCTGCTCCGGCGTGTGGATTCTGTCTTTCTGGAAGAAATTCGTGCGGCAGGGCTGTATGATGCCATTTGGCAGGCATTCGCCGTATTGCTGCCTGTAAGAACGGTGGGCGTGATGGGGGATGGCCGCACATATGACCAGGCTTGCGCCCTTCGTGCCGTAACCAGCACGGATGGCATGACGGCTGATGTTTATCCATTTGATATGAGCTTCCTGAATCGGGTATCCAGCCGTATTGTCAACGAAGTGCGCGGTATTAACCGCGTTACGTATGACATTACGTCCAAACCGCCCGGCACGATTGAGTGGGAATAAGAGCATCCACGCAGATCCAGACTGTCTATGGCAGTCTGGTCTGATGCCCATATTTCAGGCGGCTTGCCGGATGAAAAATCTGGCAAGCCGTTTTTGGTTTTCGGTCAGGCTTAGGCCATCGTAGCTAAAAGGCCGAGCAGGAAGGTGTGATTGTCACGCCCACGGCTTGCTGATTAAAACGGTGCTGATAACTGGACCGGATTTCCGCGATGTTTTGAGACAGGTTTGGAGTGGAAACGGGCGCGGAGATTAGAACAAAGCGGGAAGGTTCCTGGCCAATTTTTTCTGTCACTCTGTCCTGCCACTGCCCTTCAACTGGAAGAATGGAGAGACCGGACGGGAAGCGCGGGGTGATGGTAGTTTTTACAAACTCCTGCCATTCGTGCTGCGTAATATCCGCCCCCTGAGGACGTTTTAGCCCAAACATCAGGGTAAGTGTCAGCGTGGGCTCAGCTTTCAGGGCAGAGCAGACAGTAGAGCGTGCTTGGCTCTCCTGCTCAACGTTTTCGTGCGTGGCAGAAAAAACGTCTGGTGCGGTGTTGGGGGGATGAAAAGAATGTCCGCCAAGTTGCGTAGAGAGTGTGTGATGGGGATTATGCGGTGCAGGGTCATGCTGAGCGTTTTCCTCGGCACAGGCGCTCAACATGACTAACATGACGCTCCCTGCCAGAAGATGAGAAAGTAAATCTGATCTGAATCTGGCAGGCACAGTCTATCCTTTATCTATCAAGCCACGGTGCTACGGGCAGATCTTTGCCGCGCAGAAATTCCGGGTTGAACAGTTTAGACTGATAACGCGCACCACCATCGCACAGGATGGTCACAATTGTGTGGCCCGGCCCCATTTTGCGTGCGGTACGAATGGCGGATGCCACGTTGATGCCGGATGATCCCCCAACAGAAAGTCCTTCATCAATGAGCAGGCTGTAGATAATTTCCAGCGCTTCAGGGTCAGGAATACGCTCGGCGTCATCAATAGGAGCCCCTTCCAGATTACCCGTAACACGAGATTGACCAATGCCTTCCGTAATGGAGGAACCGGTTACGGACAGATCATTGCTTTTAACCCAGCCATACAGGCCCGAACCTTCAGGGTCAGCCAGCACAATACGGGGTGTTTTTACACCTGCCTTTTTAGCGGCTTCATGTAGCCCAATGGCCGTGCCAGCCAATGTGCCACCAGTTCCGCAGGCGCAGGTAAAGGCATCAACCTTGCCGTCCAACTGATGCCAGATTTCCGGGGCGGTGGTCAGGCGATGCCCTTCACGGTTGGCAAGGTTGTCAAACTGGTTGGCCCACACATATCCACCTTCTTCCGCCAGACGGCGGGAGACGTGCACATAATTGCCCGGATCTTTATAGGGTTTGGCCGGTACCAGTCGCAGGTCTGCGCCGATCATGCGCAGAAAATCAATTTTTTCACGGCTCTGGGTTTCCGGCATAACAATAATGCAGCGGTATCCGCGTGCGTTGGCAACCAGTGTCAGCCCAATGCCTGTATTCCCCGCTGTGCCTTCTACCAAGGTGCCGCCGGGTTTCAGAATGCCCCGGCGTTCAGCATCTTCAATAATGGCAAGGGCAGCGCGGTCTTTCACGGACCCACCAGGGTTCATGAATTCGGCCTTGCCGTAAATGTCGCATCCCGTAGCATCCGATGCCTTGCGCAGCCGGACCAGTGGCGTGCCACCAACGGCTGCGGGCATATCTGCGGAGGGTGATTCCCAGCCGGGAAGGGAGGCGGGAATTGCGCTTTCAGTCATCCAGTTGCACCTTCTTTTTATCAACGGACTCAGGCTTCTTTCTCTCTCTAGCCCAAGGCTCTGCTTTTCCGTTCTTGAAAAAGTAGAACTGAGCAGACAGAGGCAGAGTCCACCATGTCATGAAACAGGATACCACGATGATTGAAGATGTCTCTCCCCAGTATGTGTGGGCAGAACTCGAAAAGAATGATCAGGCCGTACTGGTGGATGTGAGAACCATGGCGGAATGGCAACTGGTGGGGGTGCCTGATCTGGCATCACTAGGTCAAAGACTGGTGTTGGTCAGTTGGCAGGATCTGGATGGAACGCCAAATGTGCGCTTCGCGGAAGATTTGGAACAGGTGGGCGTCAGAAAAGACGCGCCTGTCTATTTCATTTGCCGGTCAGGCGTGCGGAGCCTCTCTGCGGCGCAGGTTGCGCGGCAGGCGGGTTACCGGACGGTCTATAATGTGGCGGATGGGTTTGAGGGACCATTAGATATCCATGGTCACCGTGGTTCTACTGCTGGTTGGAAAGCCTCAGCCCTGCCATGGCGGCAGAACTGAGGTTTTCAGTCCAGGCGCAGGGGCTGGCCCTGCGCTTCCGGTTACATGCCGGCGTCTGGTTCGGCTTCTGCGTCAAAGAGCACTTCCAGCACGGCGCACCATGGGTAGCGCGTGTCATAGCTCTGGCCGGAAGGGGAGGAGATGCGGCCCTGTGTGTCTGTCGGCACGTGAGTCAGCGCAACGGCATCGTCAATATTGCCGCCAATAATGCTCAGTTGCCTGCCAAAAGGCTGACCGTTCTGACCGGTTGCCACGACATACCCGCAATGGGCGGGAAAGCCGTAAGAGGTAGGGAGGCTGGAAAACCGGACCATGGTTTTGGCGCGTCCACGGGCAACGCAGATCAGGTCTCCCAGCTTGGGGGTGTAGCTGGCCGGATCATGCGCTCGCAGGATGGGAGACTGCCCGGAAGCTGCCGCATTGATATAGGTTGAATGATTCTGGGAGTAGGGAAAGCGGCTGTTGGCACCCGAAACCCGCATGACATAGGAAATAAACGCGGCCGACCAAGCATAATTGCCATCCTGCACAAAGTTTGTGAGTTGGCCATTATTATCGTGCTTGCCTGTCCATGAGGCTTCTGATGTGCCCGGCTCCATGCCGATCCACCAATATTCACCCACCCGTTCCCACAGGCCGGGAGCACGTTCTGGTTTTACGGCGGCGGTCTGCGGTTCTGGGCGATCTTCCGGATCATCGTCGTTTACCGGGCTGCCGAACAGACGCCATTCCCGCATGGCGATAGCCACGAGATCCTGCCGGTTGAAGGGTTCAAAATTACGGGTCGCGAAATCTGGAACATGGCTGGCATAGCCATATGCACCGCCTGCCGCCCCATTTTGTCCACTGGCCGTTGGGGTGGCACCTGGCACCGAGGACTGGGTGGCGCAGGCTGCAAGGCATAAAGGGGCCAGCAGGGCAACAGAGAGCTTACGTGACATCTCGTCTCCATTCAGACACGTCGCCCCGGAGGGCCCGAAGCGTGCAGGAGCTCTCTTTATCAGCAGAGCCCGAATTTAATATCCATAAGCTGCTCTGCTGTCAGCGAAAAGAGGGGGCGTGTTTTTCCACTCTTTTCTCAGGCGCGGGCAAATTGATCAGGTGGCTTCAACAGTCAGGTCGGCAGTCTGGCCGTTTACGCTGGCAATGGCTTCCTTGGGGGAAAGCCCGACCACAATGCCCCGACCACCACCGTTGATGTACATGACATCCTGCTTCAGGGCGGCGTTTTCAAACACAACGGGAACCTGTGTGCGTGCGCCAAATGGGCTGATACCGCCAACCTGAAAGCCGGTGAGGGCTTCGGCCTTTTCCGCGTTGAGCATGCGGGCATTCTTGCCCCCAAACAGGGCAGCAACCTTTTTGAGGTTCATTTTCTGATGAACGGGAATAACCGCACAGACAATCTGCTTTTTATCGATTTCGACCATCAGGGTCTTGAAGACCTTTTCCTGATCAATTCCGATCCCTGCGGCTGCCTGTATGCCAATTTTACCAGGTTCGGAGACATACTCATAGTCATGCACAGTATAGGCAATACCGTGCGCCGTCAGAAAACGGGTTGAAGGTGTATCAATAGCTGTCTCTGACATAGCGCAGTCCTTTCAGAATGCTTCGACAGTACGGAACCGTAAAAAATCACGTTTTTCTTATCAGGCGGCGTATCTGGCCCGTCAAGAAAAGAGGTGCGCATAGGCATATGCATGGCGTTTTACGGGGTGGTGGGGGCGCTGCTCTTGACGAAGTGTGGAGAGGAATAACAGCCCATAGGATACAAAAAACAGATGTAGAGAGCGTATGTTCTCAAAATGTTCTTATTTATTGGGCGGCTGGGTAGAGATGATCTGCCACCACGGCTGCGTGTGTCGCTTCCCAAATGAGAACAGACCTGAAAAGACGAGGACAGTTAAACCGTGTCAGATAGTGAGAGGCTCGAAAAAATAGTTGGTTGTTTCAATCTGATTTTGGGGAGGAGTCTGGTTTGCAGGCGGAGCGTTGTTCCGCCTGCAACAGAAGGAGAACGCGTTATTGCTCGGGAAAAAGGCTGCGCAGGCCACTTTCTGTTGCCGGGCATAGGCCACGTTCCGTTATCAGGCCAGTTACAAGCCGTGCGGGTGTGACATCAAAAGCTGGGTTGGCGGCAGAACTCCCATCTGGTGTAATCTGCACTTTTGTCAGAATACCATTCTCCGTTCGGCCCGCAACATGGGTGATCTCGGACGTTGCGCGTTCTTCAATAGGAATTTCACGGATGCCATCTGCCACAGTCCAGTCAATGGTGGTGGAAGGCAGCGCGACCCAAAACGGTACTCCATTATCCTGCGCTGCCAGCGCTTTCAGGTAAGTTCCAATCTTGTTGGCCACATCTCCTGTGCGGGTTACGCGGTCCGTGCCGACAATAACCAGATCAACCTGCCCATGTTGCATCAGGTGGCCGCCAGCATTGTCTGCAATAACGGTGTGGGGCACGCCATGGCTACCCAGTTCCCATGCTGTCAGGGCAGCCCCCTGATTGCGTGGGCGTGTTTCATCAACCCATACATGCACGTTCAGGCCTTCATCATGTGCCATGTAAATGGGGGCAAGGGCGGTGCCCCAATCCACGGTTGCAATCCAGCCAGCGTTGCAGTGCGTCAAAAGGTTAATGCGCGCGCCAGGTGGGCGGCTTTTTGCAATATCCCTGATCAGGGAAAGACCATGGCGGCCAATAGCTTCGTTCTGTTCTGCATCTTCATCACAGATGCGGCCAGCTTCCGCGTAAGCGGCCTCTACGCGTTGTTCAGGCAAAAGCGGACGCAGGTGAGACAGCATACGCGCAATAGCCCAGCGCAGGTTTATGGCGGTAGGGCGTGTGGCCGCTAAAAGATTTGCCTGTTCCTCCATGGCGCGATCAGAACAGTTCTGCCTGAGCGCCAGAGCCAGCCCATAGGCAGCAACTGCACCTATAAGCGGTGCACCGCGCACCTGCATTGTGCGGATAGCATGTGCAACGTCTGCAGGCGTGGTGAGTTGCAGAATATCCAGAGAAAAAGGGAGGCGTGTCTGATCAAAAATGTGGATGGACCAGCCGTCTTTCTCATCCACCCATACACTACGGTATGAAGTACCATCAATTTTCATGTGTATCACCTGAGAGTTCGGAGCAAAACAAGACGGGATATAAGCGTCCTTTCCAATCTAGGCTACCATCTCTCAAGCGCAAGGAGGCGGGGGGAGATGAAGGGAAAGTAATGTCTGTTGTGACTATTCTTGAAAGCCGAAAGTATTTTTTGCATTTTTTGGCGTTTTTGTTATGAAGGGCTGAAGTTCCAAGTGCAGAAGCATGTTTTTCAAGATGGTCCTGAAAGTGTCAGGATGAACAATCTTACGGAATATGCTTATATGTTCTTGTATTTTTGAAATTTATAGAATTACAGGAGTTCTGAATGAGTGAAGTGAAGAAGCGCCGCGCAGCCCCCCGCGCCAAGGTTGCCGCAACCCGTGCCACCCCTGTCACAACACGCCGCACGCGTGCGGCGGCTGTGAAAAAAGATGTGGTGGAGGAAGAAATTGCTCCAAAATCAGAAGCTCCGAAGACCCGTCGTAAGGCATTGAAGGTTCCTGCTACTCCTGCCAAGCCGGCACGGGCCGCTAAAGAAACAAAAGCTGTGACCGCCAAGAAAGCTGCCGTTGTGAGCGAAGAAAAGCCCAAGGCAACAAAGCGCGTTTCTCGCAAGGTGGCTGAGCCTGTAGAAGTGGCTCCCCGCAAGACCCGCCGTAAGGCTGCTGAGGTGGAAACAGTTGTAGCAACGCCTGCACCGCGTGGCCGTCGCCCCAAAGCTGCTGTGGTGGCGGAAGCTGCTCCGGTCAAAGCCACGCGCAAGGCTGCAAAGGTGGTTGCGGAAGCTCCTGTTAAGGCACGTGCAAAAAAAGCCGCTCCGGCTGAGAAAAAAGTGCGTTTGTCTGCTGTTGAAAAGCTGCGGATTGTGCAGGAAACACGCCGTCAGAAACGGTATGACCGTCTGGCTGCAGAGGCTGCTGAAACTGAAAAAGCAACCTCCAGCAAAGGCGCCCGTGGCCGTAAGGCAACCACAACGGCTCGCAAGCCGCGTGCACGCAAGGCATAAGCCTTTTTTCTGCCTTTAGACAGGTTCAGAAAAAGAATAAGGCCGGGGAACAAGTATGTTCCCCGGCCTTTTTTGTGATCTCATGTGTGAAATCTGTATGGGTAGTGGCAGCATTCTGTGGATGGTGTCAGAAAGTTGCAAAGCCTGAGACGGTATTTAGTGGCACTGTGCCGCTGATTGTATCAGTTTTGAAAAATATAAAGAGAACAAAAGAAAAACACCGCCCCATCAGGAGGGAGCGGATGGATAATAGTCCTCAGCTAATGTGGCAGACGCTCTGAATTCTCCCACGCTTTGCCCGTTCCAGTTTTTCAGGTTCTGGCGCATGAAATGAGCCAGCTCCGGGTTATTTTCTGTCCCAAAACGGGCGATGAGTGCGGCAGCAGCCGCTTCAGCCGCGCGAACGCCGCCATCGCGGCATTTGATGGCAATGCCAAGACCTTTTTCAGGAAGCATGGCAATCATCACGCCTTCGGCCCCCATTTTGGTGAAAACACGCGGTGCAAGGGCTTGCATGACACGTGTGTCAAACTGGTTGGTTCCGGCAACCATAAAAGGATTGGCTGCCATGGCGGAGCGTAACCGGGTGGCAGCCTGTGCTCTTTCAGGTGTCAGGTTCTGGCCAGTTGCAAAGCGGGCGTAAGCTTTTGCCAGAGCATGAAGGGGCACAGCCCATGTGGGAATGGCGCAGCCATCGGTGCCCCGGTTATCATCCGTGTGGGGAACGCCTGTTACGTCTTCCAGTGTCCGGGCCACGGCTTGCATGACGGGATGCTCTGGCCGGGTGTAATGTTCCGGGTCGTGCCCCGTTGCGCAGGACAGGCAGACGAACCCGGCATGTTTGCCCGAACAGCAATTATGCAAGGCGGAGGCCTGTTCTCCACTGGCGGCCAGAGCGCGTGCCGCACGGGCATCCAGCGGCCAATGCGTGCCACATTCCAGAGAGGTTGCATCCCGCCCCGTGCGGGCCAGCATATCCGCTGCAACGGCCACGTGGGCAGGTTCGCCTTGGTGGGAGGCACAGGCCAAGGCCAGAGCTTCTTGCCCCAAGTTATATTTGTCAGCAGCGCCCTCTGTCAGCAGTGGCAGGGCCTGCAATGCCTTGACGGTGGAACGGGGGTAAATGGGGGTTTCTACATCCCCGGCGGCAAAGACGGTTTTCCCGGTGGCGTCCACAACCACGGCAGCACCATAATGACGGGATTCCACCCGATTACCGCGGGTTGCTTCAGCCAAAAGTACATCGTGGGGCATTGCTGCGTTTACCTGTCCTGTTCTTGTGGGGCACCGGTTAGCAGATAGCATTCTGCTGAAAATTCGGCGCTATGATCCGGGTCTGGTTCCAGCATGTCTGCCACCATGCTTCGGCGTAAGCGCAGAACACAGGGAGAGGCAGTTGCTGTTGCGGGGTCTTCTGCCAGTTTATCCCGCCACGCACAAACGCCATTGCGCTCTATCAGTAAAAGCGGCTCCGTTTTGGCCAGATGCACACCACTGGAGAGAAGATGCTGAACGTTTTCTTTGTTGCTGACCAGATAAAGCCAGCTATCGGGCGTGATTTGGGGCGTGAAATGTTGGGGTGGGCTATAGGAGAGCCGCAATTCTTCCGCAGTAAAATGCGTGCGGGGTGATGTGGGGAGGGGCGGAAAAGGGTAAAAAAACAGGTCCGTTTGATGCATGCTGCCCGATTGGACTGCCTCTATCGCAGCGGCTGGTGGTTTTTCCAAATTCTTTTCGGGGCACAGTTTTTCTGGCGAAAGAGGCCTGCGTTTCTTTTCAGGCAGGGCAACAGGCAACCGGAACTGGTTCTGGAGGGGAAGGGTGCTTGGCTTTGCACCGCGCCGGGTGTGTTTTGGCAAGTAACGCCGTTACAAATGGTGATGTGCAGGCGTTTTGCGTTGTGAGGCGCACTGAGCGCAAAGCCCTTCAATTTCTATGGATGTGCTTTGAATGACAAAACCTTGCTCCCGGCAGGTTGCCCGCACGGCCTCCAGAATGCTGGGGTTAGTGATTTCAATCACACTTTTACAGGATCGGCAGATAAGAAACTGGGCCGTGTGCAGGCAGATGCTGTCGTGATCGTGGTCATGATCGCACCCGGCTGCGTGGTCATCATGCAGAAGGTGGGTGCAGGGTACAAACGCAGACAGCCGCTCAATGCGGTGAATAAGTCCGTGTTCCAGCAGAAAATCCAACGCACGGTAGACTGTAGGCGGTGCGGGGCGGCGGTCGGGGCTTTTCATCTGTTCCAGCAGATCATAGGCCCCTACTGGCGCATTGACACTCAGGATCAGCCCCAGAATTTCGCGGCGCTGTTGTGTTAGTCGCGCGCCCTGATGTGTGCAAAGGGCTTCTGCCCTGTCCAGCAGAGCCTGCGTGGCGGGAGAAAGCGTTTCAGGAAAGATGAGTGCAGGCTGAGTGGCAGATTTCATGATTACATCCGTTCTATCCGTATCTTAGCCATGCAGCACAGGGAAGGCAAAGCGTAGCAGGAGGAAGGTTTCTGCGGAGAAAGAGGTATGTTATAGTATCACACAACCTGATATGCAGTGTTGTCGGGCAGGTAGCTGGGGCGGAAGGGTGTTTTGGCGATCGGGGATGTGGCCAGTCTGACGCCACAAAACAAGAGGATCGGGCGGTAAAAAAGGCTTTGGTACGAGCAAGAACAAAGCCTTGCCAGAGTGGTCTGGCCGATTTTTCGGGCCTCTGTGAGGGTGCATGCGCCTTTATGCGGTATAACTGAGGGTGTGAGTCTGTTTTATGCGTTTTGCCGTGTCAGTTTTCTCCTGCCTTATTGCCGCATGTGCGGGTAGTGTTGCTGTTCAGGCTGCTGAAGCCCCAACAATTGTTGCTGCGGAAAATACGTGGGGCGATCTGGCGGCTCAGGTGGCTGAGCCAGACATGCATGTCCATTCCATATTGGCCTCCCCCGCCCTTGATCCGCATCTTTATGAGCCCGGTCCGGCGGAAGGGCGGCTTGTGCATGATGCAGCGCTGATTGTGGCCAATGGGGCCGGGTATGATGCGTGGATTGATCGACTGGCGCAGGCACGTGGAGGGAAATCAGCCCCCGTGGTGAGGGCGGATGGCTGGAGCGGATGGCATGCCGGGGATAACGCTCATCTGTGGTATAATCTGGCGGCTGTTGCCTCTTTTGTGGGGCGGTTTGTTGTGGTGTGTCAGGAGGTTGATCCAGCCCATGCCCCCGCTTACGAAGCGCGCGGAAAGACCGTTCTTGCGGCAGTCAATCAGGTGCGGGAGCAGATTGCTGCGGTAAGGCCCAAAACGGAAGGGCAGCCGGTAGCGGCAACAGAGCCCGTGTTTACCCCCTTGGCGGATAGTCTGGGCTTGCGCATGACTCAGCAGGCTTTTCAACAGGCTATTATGAATGATGTTGAGCCCCCGGCCTCTGCCGTGGCGGCATTTGAACAGGATATCAGCCAGCATGCTATCAGGTTGGTGGCTTATAATGCGCAAGCCGACAGACCGTCCGTCCAGCGTTTGATTGCACAGGCCCGGCAGCAAAACATACCGGTGCTGCCTGTGCTGGAAATTATGCCGCCCGATCAACACTGGCAGACATGGATTCAGCAAACAGTCACGCAGGTTGCGCAGGCGCTCGGGCAAGACCAGTGAGTATTCCTGCTCTTGATCTCTCCCATGTCACGTTGACGCGTGGTGGCCAGACTGTTCTGAAGGATATCAGTTTCAGTGTGCCGCCTGGCAGTTTTGTGGGGGTTCTGGGAGCCAACGGCGCGGGAAAAACTACGCTGTTCCGCGGGCTTCTGGGGCTGGAACCCGCGCAGGGTGGCGTCATCTGTGTGAATGGAGCTTCTGTAAGGCGTGGTAATAGATCCATAGGGTACATGCCCCAGATGCGTAAGCTGATAGGCGGGCAGTTAAGCGGGTGGAGCATGGTTGCAGCCGCACGGCGCGGGGAATGCTGGGGCCTGCCTTGGTGCGGGGCAAAGGGCCGAAAATCCGTGCAGGCGGCGTTGGAAGCAGTAGATGCGCTTGATCTGGCCCGCAAGCCTGTTGCCACTCTTTCCGGTGGGCAAAGGCAGCGATTGCTGTTGGCGCAGGCTCTGCTGGATGATCCTACTCTGTTATTGCTGGATGAGCCCTTGGCCAGTCTGGACCCGGCCCGAATGCGGGAGACAGCACTCAGAATCCATACTCTTGCGCGCTCTCGGGGCATGACGGTTCTGATGTCGGCTCATGATATCAATCCGTTGCTCGGGTTGATGGACCATGTTTTGTATCTGGCCCGCGGTAAGGCTCTGTTGGGTAAGGTAGAAGACGTACTGACCACCGAGGCATTGACCGCCCTGTACGGAGCACCCGTGGATGTGGTGCGCGCGGGAGGACGTGTGTTTGTGGTGGCGGAAGGTGGTGGCGCCATTCTGCAACCCCATGAGTGCTTGGGGGGCCACACGCATGCTTGAGTATGATTTCATGCGCACGGCCTTTCTGGCCGCCTTTCTGGTGGCGGTTGTATGTGGGCCGGTGGGCTGGTTTCTGGTTCTGCGCGGCCAGACATTTGCCAGTCATGCGCTTTCTCATGTGGGATTTGCAGGCGCTACAGGTGCGCTGCTGATAGGGCTTTCCCCTCTGACAGGCCTTACGGCGGGCGCGTTGGGTGCGGGTGTGCTGATGGGGCTGGCGGGAGACCGAGTGGCGGGGCGGGATGTCATGATTGGTCTTGTCCTGTCCGTCGCCATGGGGGCTGGTGCTCTTTTTCTGCATTTCCTGACCCATTCAGCCAGCGCGGCAACGGCCCTGCTGTTCGGGGATATTCTGGGTATCAGTTCTTCCATGCTGGGCTGGCTGGCCATATTGAGTGGGGGGTGCCTTCTGGCGTTGGGGGGTATGGCGCGCCCTCTGTTATTTGCTTCCTTGCAGCCCGAACTGGCGGAAGCCAAAGGTGTGCGGACGGCATTGCTGGACGTGCTGTTTCTGGCTCTTGTTGCCATTGCTACGGCGGAATGCGCCCAGATAACTGGCGTTTTACTGGTTTTCACGCTGATGGTTGCGCCTGCCGCGGCCATTCTCCGCCTGGGTCTGCCACCTTTTGTTGGGCTGCTGGCGGCTGCGGGTTTGGCTGTGGTGGAAGCGTGGGGGGGGCTTATGCTCTCATGGCAGACGGATTACCCAACATCCTTCTGGATTGCAGTGCTGGGAGGAGTAGGGTTCCTGTTGGCCGGGCTTGTTGCATCCTGGCTCAATGGGCACGCGCAACAGGCCGCCTCAGATCAAGCCGGGGCGCTGGATATGAATGATCTCTGACAGCGCAGTTTTTAGGCTATCGGGTATCGGATGAAGAGGCAGCCGCCCGGTGGTTTGTCGTAAAATTTTGGAGGATGAGAAGGCCTGTCTGAAAGCGCGATGGCGTGATGCTGGTCTGAAAATCAGGGAGCTTCCTGTCGAAAAAATGGCGGAAACTGCGCCGAGCGTGTTTGAAGGCGTAATCTTTACCCAGTTCCGGCAGCACCATAGCAGGGGTGCCCATGGGGGCGCGCACGTAGCCAGAAGCAGTGTGGGAGTAAAAAATCTCTTACTGGGGCAGAGACCAGTCCAGCCATCCCCAGAACAGTAAAAAGAGAGCCAGCCCCACATGGATAAGGATCAACCCTTTGAGGGTGATGACTGGAACGTCTGACAAATCTTTTTTGGGCGGCGGTGCCATGGGCGATAATCCTGCCTGTTTGCCGGAAAGAGTGAAGCGACCGACAAAGCTGTAAACTCATAAAAACGGATGCCGTTGCTTCTTGTCAGGAGGCTATATGCGGCAGAGAATGATAGGCGCGGTTAAAATATACCAGCCCGCCCACATGCTGGTTGATGCGGAGCGCTTCAACAATCCCGAACATGACGCTATGGGTGCCCACTTCCACAATCTGGCTGATGCGGCAGTCAAACGTGGCCACAGCTTCTTCCAGCACCGGAGCCCCGGTTGCCAGTGTTGTCCAGTGGCCTATGGCAAACCGGTCTTCCATGGTGGTCGGGCCGGAAAAATGGCTGGATAACGCCTGCTGTGCGGAGGAAAGGACATTCACGCATAAAGGGCCGCCTTCCGTAAAAGCAGGCCTGACCCGGCTTTCGCGTTTCAGGCAGACCAGCAATGTGGGAGGGGTATCTGTAACGGAGCATACGGCAGAGGCCGTAAAACCAACCGGGTGTGCCTGCGTTCCTGTAGTCACAATATTCACAGCCGCTCCAAGTTTGGCCATGGCATCGCGGAAGGCGCTGGTCTCCAGAGCCAACATCTGCTCTCCTTCAAACATGTTCAGACAGAGTGTTTTGTGCATGAATAAAGAAGGAAAGCAATGACTGAGGACGTTCTTTCAGGCACGCCCAGTGTCAAAACCCGGCGTGCAGGCCATCTGGGCCGTATCATTCTGGATCGTCCCAACCGCTTGAATGCGGTGGATCTGGACATGGCACAGGGCATAGCCCGTGTGCTGGATGCGTGGCAGGAAGATGCATCCGTACAGCATGTGCTGCTGGAAGGGTCTGCTCCGCGAGCATTCTGTGCCGGCGGGGATCTGAAAAAAATCTGTGAACTGCTCCAGATAGAAGGCGCAGATGAAGCCTTCCGGCAGTTGAACCGCGTGTATGAGATCATGCAGCAGATTGCGGCTTACCCCAAACCCACCATCTCGTTCATGGACGGAGTAGCCATGGGCGGCGGCATTGGGTTGGGCGGCCATGCGCGTTATCGGGTTGTGACGGAGCGTTCTGTTGTTGCCATGCCGGAAACGGGGATCGGCCTGACGCCTGATGCTGGAGGCTCCTGGATTCTCAGCCGTGCCCCCGGTTTGTCCGGATTGAGGTTGGCCGTTACAGGAAACCGTATGAATGGGGTAGGCGCAGTCATGATCGGCTTTGCCGATAGACTTGTGCCTTCTGAGAGCCTGCCCGACTTGCTGGGGCTGCTCGAAACGCGCTCGGCCGAGGATGTGTTCGCCCTTATCAACCCGTTGCCTCAGTTGGCCAATGTGCAAGAGATGGACGCCTGTTACGATGCCCCGGATCTGGCGCATGTGGTGCGTAATCTTGCTGAAAACGGAAGCGAACAGGCCAGACAGGATCTGCTTGCGTTATCCTGTGCCTGCCCGTTTTCCGTGCAACTGACATGGGAGGCATGGCATCGAGCACGAGATTTGTCCTCTCTAACCGCAGTTTTTCAGCAGGAAGGGACACTGGTCAATCATCTTGTCCGGCGCGCTGATTTTGCCGAGGGTATAAGAGCCCGCCTGATTGACCGGGATAACCAGCCGCGCTGGACACCGGGGACTTTGGCAGAAGTCAATCTGGATGAGGTTCGGGCCTGCTTTCAGGATTAACGGAAGGCGTAGTGCGGGCGGCGCAGGGTGAAAGAAGACGCTGCCACAGAGCATATGTTGGCTGAGCCTGCGGTGAGGGGCTCCGCCATTCTGTTTTGCCGTGGGTCTGATAATGGGCCTGACCAGATGGCCAATCCCCCAGTTGTACGGCAATGGCTACATCCGGATTCTGTTGCAGATACCAGTGCTCTGAAAAAGCGGGTTGGTGTCCTTCCCGCTCTTCCTGATAACCGCGTTGGAGAAAATGCTGCTGGCCGGAACTGAACTCTCCTCTCCCCACAGCCAAGGCGACATCCGGGTTGGCGTGCAGATAGCTGGCTTCATTAAACGGTTCGTGCGCCATGTACTGTTGCACAAGGAACAGCAGAAGAGCGTGAGGGACCGGGACGTTCTCCTGTTCCACAGCAAAAATATTGTAACCCAGCGCGTGGGAAAGAAGAGAGCAGGGAATCATTGTTGTCGCAAAAATGTTAATAAAGTCTTAATTTAATCTGTACAAAAGCTTTATGCCCGTCAACCTTCCCCACTGACCATGCGGGGTGTTGGGGAAGAGGCCCTACTGCCTTACTATTTGAAAAACGGGCGAGGCAGGGAATGCGGCATGGTGGATTATACTGATCTGGAAAATGTGCATCGACACGTGGTGGCAACCATCGTCTCGCCCAGTTTTAGTGTGCCGGTTCCGCGTGTGCAGAACGTGCATCTTGTCCCAAAGCCGGTTCTGGAAGCCATGCGTGCAGGCTGGCTGACAGGCACACACGCTGAACGGCCGATCACGGTGACAAAGCTGTTTGATGTGTATGTGACAGAAGAAGGTCTGGTTTTTACGCACGACAAGAAGCTGATTGCCCAGACCATTGCGCAGCATAGTTCAGAGGAATGTCAGCGTGCTTTTGAGCGTCTTCATGCCGTGACGGATGTGGTTGAAGTAACTGAGTCTAGTTTGTTGCTGCGGAAACGGGGAGACCATAATTACGGACACTGGATGGTGGAGCTGCTTCCCAGATTATGGCTGGCGGAGCAGTTCATGACGCCGCAGCGTCTGGTTGTTCCAGATGCAGGAAACGCTATGACCCACGTGATCCGGGATTCCATAGCGTTATCTTCCACCCAGCCGCATCAGTTTCTGGCACTGGACAATCAAGCCGTGTGTTTTTTCAAGGATCTGAGCATTGTGGAGGGGCTGACTGACCACGGCGTTTATATGTCTCCCCTTGTCTTTGCCCAAACGGATGCTATGCGGGCCTGTGTTCCAGAAGTGGCATCGCAACGTCTTTATGTTGTCCGGTCCGGCAGCCCTCGGGCCGTAGTACAGGAGCCAGAAATCCGCGCGCTGTTACAGCATTACAGGTTTCGGGTGGTAAACCCGGCTGAACTGACATTTCTGGAGCAGGTGCAGCTTTTTAAAAGTGCGGAATGTGTGGTGGGGGTGATGGGGGCAGGTATGACCAACACCCTTTTCTGCCCGCGTGGGGCCAAGGTTATAACTCTTGCACCTGCCACCATGCCTGATACTTTTTTTGCGTTTATCGCCAGGTTGCGGGGCCTATACTATCATGAAATCCGTGGACAGATGATGGAGGCCGATACCACCCAGTGGGATGGACCATTCTCCATCATGCCAGCCCAGCTTGCAGCCCTGCTGGAGGGGTAGCAGACTGTTATCCAAACACCGGGTTGCGGTGGGGAACAGCGGCAGTAACGCCCGCATTGGCTCCGGGAATATCACGGGAAAGCTGTAACGGGCCGTACCGATGGAAAAAGCCCGGAACGGATGAGATGATATAAGCTGCCTGTTCCAGACAGGAGACGACCCGTTCCCGTGCAAGGCAGGCTGCTTCCGGGTGTGGGATGGTGCTGATGATACGCGCAGTTTTCAGAAGTTCAGCAGCAGTCTGCTCCGGTGCGTGGTGTAATGTTTTGAAAGATTTGAGTGCATCCAGCAGGGCGGTATGGGCAGAGGGGGCCAGAACGGTATGGCCAGCGTTCCAGCGAAGGCGTACAATCAATCGTCCAAGAGAGAGTGAGGCAAACGCGGCGTCTGTATAGCCTTTGCGGTCAACAGTTTCATCAAGAAACGAAAGGCGCATCATCAGGCGCGCAATTTTCTGTAATTGCAGGCTTTCCCACACCACCCATAAAATAGGCCGTTTTTGTGGGGCAGCGGCAAGGTGTTGCACACTGCGGGTAAGGGAAGAGACAAGCCGGGCAGCATCCAGCCTATGATCCGCCGGAAGAATAACGCGGAAGACCAGAACCAGCAGGACGCAGGCTGCAACCATGGTCATCCAGTTATTGGTCAGCGTCATGTCATCATACACAATAGGGTTGGTGACAGAGAGCATCATGGTGAAGAAAACGGCATAGCCAAACGCGCCAATACTGTAGCGCGGGTGGAATTGCAGCCACACGCCCGGCAGAAGAAAGAGGCACACCGTCATCCATAACAACGGATACCCGTCTATTCTGGGCAGGCCGATAACATGGCACAGAAAACTCGCTGGAATGGCAAGGGCCGTGCCCATAGCCATAAGGGGACTGGTTTTTGCGGCTGAAGGTGTCGTGGAGAGCAGGCTTGATGCGGCAACCACGTATAGCATCAGCATGGGCCCCGCGCTCCAGTGCAGAACATACCATAACATGCCAGCTAGCAGGGCAATAAACATGCCACGGGTGCCGTTGCGCAATGCCATGGGCCATTCCAGATAGGTGGCCATCTTCACAGAGGTTCTGCCCGGGCGGCGGGTTGTGATGTCATGCAGTGCCATATCGAGTTGCACCAGGACATCACGTGTGTTGTCCAGCGATGCCAGAACAGTTGGCGTGGGGTTCTGATGTTCCAGAAAATCCAGTTTTCTCAATGTTGCGTGGATACAGTCTGAAACGGGTTTGGGGTTATCCTGCCATCCGGGCTGCTCTGTCAGATCCAGAATATTTTTGAGGGTCTGTGCCACTTCCTGATGAACCTGACAGGAGGCACCGTTGGCAAGCGAAAGGTTGAGCCAATACGGGTGATAAGTCACAATCAGGCCGGTCAGGCGGCTTAGTCCAATACGCAGGCGGCTGACACGCGCCTGCATGTCCCGATCATCAGCTGCGGCATATTCAATGGCGGGGCCAAGGCCCGTCATGCGTGCCAGCAGGCGGCCTCTGCTGTCATATAATGGTTGGGGCAGGCCACGGAAGGCGGGCGTGGAAGAGGTATTTTCCAGTCCAGGCATCTGGTCTTCCATGGCCTCTGCGGCTTGAGCCGGAGAAGAGCGGTTACTTTCAGCAGAATGGAAAGAAAGTGCGTGGCGTACGGTTTCCCGAAAGGCGTCTCCCAAAGTGCTCAGAACCTGAGAGGGCTTGCGGGGTGTTGTCACCATGAACACAAAGGCGGTGACCACAACGCCTGTTGTGACAGCGGAGAGACGGCCCATTGCCGCCAGAAAAATGGAGTCCGGGTGCGCAAATGCTGGCGAGGACACAATAACAATGGTGTAGCCGGTCAGAACCGCAGCGTAGGCCCGGAACAGCCGCAGAAATGTGGCCACCATACAGGCCAGGCCCACAAAAAAGGCGAGTGCTGCATAATATAGCACAGGAGACTGCACGAATGCCGCCATGACACCTACGCTGATGCTTGCCCCAATAATCGTGCCAATGACACGCCACATGCTTTTGGAAACCATGGCCCCAACAGTGGGGTTTGCCACAATCAGAACAGTTGTGGCGGCGCTCATGGGAGACTGAAGCTGAAAGGTGAACGCCAGAAACAGGGCAATCCCGATCGCCAGAAAAACACGGGCTGTATAGGCAGCAGTGGCCAGCGTTGCGCGCCAGCGCTCATCATTCGTAAAAATGCTGGGGAACCAAGGGCGTATCAAAGTGGAGAGGGTGTCTGTCATGGTGAGACGGTTTTCATGAAAGGTCGGGCCGAGCGGAGTGGGTGTTCAGAAGCTGGTCGAGTTGCCCGATAAGGCTGCGGATATCCTCGGAGGGAAGTCCTTGCGTAATGGTCTTTTCCTCCTGTGCTGAAATATCATGAAACAGCGCACATTTTTTCTGGCCCTGTGAGGTCAGAATAAGCCGTTTTGCGCGGCGGTCTCCTGCGTCGGTCTGGCGGGAGATCAGCCCTTCTTTCTCCAGAAGATCCAGAACCCGAACAAGAGCGGAGCAGTCTGTATCCATGGCGTTTGCCAGATCACGCTGGGTTGCGCCATCAGGCATCATCATAAGGTACGCCATGGGGCGCATCAGAGCCACTGTCATGCCATGGGGGCGCAGGGCGCGCTCCAGTTTGGTGCGCCATATTGCCGCCAGCCGCATGACACGAAATGTCAGCGCCATGTCCTGAAAGCGCGTTTCATCAAGAGCGGAAAGGCCACGCAGGGCTTCCATTGTGCGGCTCCATAGTTAGCATAGATATATTTGACATGAAAAATATATTGATATGAATATATCAGAACCGCCAGAACGGTCAACGACCTTACATTTTTCCACAATTCGGCCACACTCCGCGCCGGTGAAAAGAGCTATGCAGAAGGTGGTCGAACCCGTTTTTACATTGCCTCCCTCACGAAAAAGGCCCTTATGCGTCATACATAAGGGCCGTGTACATCAGAGATGCTTCTGCGGGTGCAAGTGCCGCCTCACCCCTTTTGAGGAGCAGCCGAAGCGGGATCAGAAATATCCAATCCTGCAGCGCGTGGGGAGGGGGCTGGTCCGGGCCTGTCCAGATTTTCATACTGTTCGGGAGTGGATGGGACATCAATGCCGCCAGAGGGTGTTGGATGCCGTAACCCCTCATACTGGAAGCCGGTAAAGGTCATGGTCTGGTTTGGCGTGGGCAGCAGTTTGTCCTGCCAGCCGCCACCAAGAGCCCGCACCAGTCCGACAGAAGCTTGAAGGGAACGCGCTTGAATCTGCGCCTGCTCAATCCGGGCATCAAGTGTATTCACTTGGGCAATCAAGGCATCCAGATATCCGTCCGCGCCTCCTTTATAAAGAGTCATCGTTAGGTTCTGAGACTGCATGGCCGCCTCAACCGCCTGTTTGAGTCGTGCGTTTTCCGCCCGCAGCCGTGCGGTAAGGGAGAGGCCATTCTCAACATCCCTGAAAGCGGAGAGTACCGTTATACGGTAGTGATCCCGCTTTTCACGATAAGCGGACCATGTGCGTTGTAACTGCGCGCGCCGCAGTCCTCCTTCAAACAGAGGCATGGTGGCGGAGGCTCCGTAAGACCACATACTGTTTGCCAGATTGGCCAGATCAAAGCCGTTGCCATCAAAGCCCCCGTTGGCGTTGAAGGAAACGTGGGGATAAAATGCTGCACGGGCAATGCCGATTGTACGGTTTGCCTGCGCCATTTCGCGTTCAGAAACGGCAATATCCGGTCGCCTTTGCAATAGCTCAGAGGGAAGGCCTAGCGGCACAGTCGGTTCAGCATCGTCCTGCTGCGCAACAGCAGGAATATGGAAAGAGGAAGGGGAGGCGTTGACCAGTACGGCCAAGGCATGTTCCAGCACTTCGCGTTGTGCCTGTACGTCAAGCTGGCGAGCCTGTGTCATGTAAAGCTGGTTTTTGGCGCGGGCGACATCAATGCCCGTAGCGTCCTGATTATCAAGCCGTGTCTGGGTCACATGCAGCGCCTGCTGATAATAGCTGATGGACTGGCTATAAATCGCGTTCTGTGCATCCAGCCCACGAAGGGCAAAATAATCCGTTGCCACTTCAGCCTGAAGGCTCAGGCGCGCTGCTGCGTATTGGGCGGCCTGTTCCTGTGCATAATATTTCTGCGCCCGCACACGGTTACGAATAGCGGACCAGATATCAGGCTCCCAGCTTGCCAGACCACCATAATATTCATCAGTTGCAGTGATAGGACCTTTGTATCGGAAGAGCCTGTCCGCTGAACTCTTATTATCGCTTGACCCGAATGCCAGCGCAAAATGGGGTAACAGATCAGACCGTGCTTCCATAACAATGGCGCGGGCCTGAATAAAACGTTCAGCGGCGGCCTGAAGGTCCGCATTGCTCTCTGTGGCCTGTGTTTCCAGCGTTGTCAGGGTGGGGTCCGCAAACAGGGTCCACCAGTCAGACCGCAGGACTGTATCCTGCGGCTGGGCTTCCCGAAATAATCCTTGCCCATGCCATGAGGCCGGCACAATAAAATGCGGAGCCTGATAGGTGGGGGCCAGATCACAGGCGCTCAGGACTGTCAGCGCGGCAAGGGTGGTGCCTTTTAGAAGGATGTGCTTGCTCATTCGTCATCATCCCCATCGGTCTGGCTGTCCGCCGTTGCCAGATAGCCTTTTTCCGGCACGCTGAGCCGAACACTTTCTCCTTCCAGAAGATCCGCAGGAGGGTTGTTGATGATACGATCCTGCGGGCTCAGGCCTGCATCCACTTCCGTATAGGCATCAGACATACGGCCCACGGTAATTGCCTTGTAATGCGCCTTGTTTTGCGCATCGACCGTGACCACCTGCATACCTTTTTCTTCAAAAACCAGCGCCCCTGTGGGAATGGTGTAAATGCCCCCTTCCGCCGGTGCGGAAAGAGCGACAGAAGCAAAGGTGCCAGGCCAGAGTTTCTGGTCTGCGTTATCAATGGTGAATTCCGTTACTGCCGTGCGGGTATTGGGATCATACCCTTTGGCAATGGTCAGGAAACTGGCCGTAACAACCTGATTAGGGTACTGCGGCACGGTGACACGTGCTTTCAAACCCGGTTTCAGAACGTAGGAAAACACCTCTGGCACCGAGACAAAAAGCCGCATTTCGTGTGTGTCCGCCACGGTAAAGAGCTCGCTGGCTGTGCCGTTGGCGTTCAGGTTCCCCCCGCCCGCCGCAACATAGTCCCCAACGCTGATGTTTCTGGCGGTCACAACACCATCAAAGGGCGCTATGATGGTTTTGAATTTTTCCAACGCATCATAATGGTCCACATTGTGCTGCGCGGCTTCCAGCGCAGCGCGGGCGGATTGTTCATTGGCGTTCTGCACGGACACGGATTGCCCTGAAACAGCCTGTGATTTCCCCATGGACCGCCAGCGGTCAGCCGTAACGGTTGCCAGCCCATATTTGGCCTGTGCTACCTGAAGGTCCGCTTTGGCCTGAGCATATTGTGCATCCAGTCCGGGTGCGTTGATTTCAGCCAGAACATCCCCTTTTTTGACCGGGGCACCGTAGTCCTTATACCACATTTTCACATAGCCTGAGACCTGCGCATAAATGGGGGCTTCGTACCATGCGCTGATATTACCCGGCAGTGTCATGGACAACGTGGATGGGGCAGGTTTGGGCTGCACAACAGCAACATCCGGCACGCTGGCGTGTGTGGCATCCGCTTGCAGCGCAACTTCATTGTGCAGATGCTGGATTTCCAGATAGCCAACATACACAACCAGAGTGCAGAGCAGGGCGCCGACAAAAAGACGTTTTTTGGTAAGGGTGGACATTATGCAGCCTCCTTCCCGTTCTCGTGGCCCGTATCTGTCGGGCGGCGGGGTTTGGTGTGAGAGGTATTGTGAAAAATTGCGTAAACACAGGGAACAAACAGCAGAGTGGAGACTGTTGCAAAAATAAGTCCACCAATCACCGCTTTGCCCAAAGGTGCGTTTTGTGAATTGCTGGTCGCCATGGGCACCATGCCAATCACCATGGCGGATGCGGTCATGATCACAGGACGGATGCGGCCAAAACCAGCTTCTACGGCGGCAGAAAGTGCGTTGCCATGCAGGGCCAGACGTTCCTTGGCAAAAGAGACCACCAGAATGGAGTTGGCGGTGGCCGTGCCCATGCACATGATGGCCCCTGTCAGCGCCGGAACGGAAAGACGGGTCTGGGTCAGGAACAGGCTCCAGGCAATGCCAGCAAGGGCACCGGGAAGTGCGGAGATAATAATGAAAGGATCAAGCCAAGACTGGAAATTGATCACAATCAGCATGTAGATCAGCACAATGGAGACTACTAACCCTGCTATCAGTTCCACATAGGCACCATGCATGGTAACGGCCTGACCGCGGATATCCACAGCAGCGGTTGAGGGAAGATCAGCCTTGCTGTCAGCAACAGTTTTCTTGACACGGGCCAGAACGGAGCCAAGGTCAGTGCCTTCTGTTGAAACATACACATCAATTTCCGGCATGGAATTATAGTGTGAAACCTGCCCCGGTGTGCCGGTTGGCGTTACGGTGCTGATGCTGCCAAGAAGCTGCATGTCTGTGCCCTTGGGGTCATTATCTCCTTTATCAACCGGAATGGTCAGCAGATCATTGTAATGTGTGAGTTGGTCTTGCGAGACATAGACATTCAGTGGGAATGTAATGCCGCTTTTGGGGTCCAGCCAGTATTGCGGATCAACCGTCTGGCTGCCTGAAAGAGTCATCAGTTCATTATTGGCAATATCAGCTTCCGTCATGCCGGTCGCCTGTCCGAAGGTGCGGTTGCCCTGCACAAACAACGTGGGCGTTTTCATGGTTTGCTGAACAACCACATCCACCGCGCCGGGAATGGCACGCAGTTTGTTTACCAACAGACGTGCGTATTGGTAATTGTCACGAATATCCGGGCCAGAGACCTGAATATCAATGGGAGCAGGAGACCCAAAATTCAGAATCTTTTCAGTCAGGTCTGCAGGCTGAAAGGTGAAGACAGAGCCGGGAAATCTGGCAGAAAGATCCGTACGCAGCAGTTTGCGATAATTCCAGACAGGCGACGTTTCATCTTTGAGGGAGATAGTGAGGTCACAATCCTGCGTGCCAATGGATGGAGTAGGAATAAATGCCTGATTATGCGGGCCTTCCGGCAAGCCACAGTTATTGATAATACCCGAGACTTTTCCGGGCAGAATCTGCTCAATCCTGTCATCCACCAGAGCCACGATGCGCCCGGTTGTTTCAATGCGCATACCCAGCGGTGTGCGCATGTGCATCTGCATCGTGCCGGATTTGACTTCGGGAAAGAAATCCTGTCCCGCCATAAGGAACAGGCCCAGAGAGAGCACGGATGCGCCCAGAAAACAGGCTGCAAACAAGCCGCGCCGCACAATAATCCGTTCCAGAAGTCTCCCGTAACTTATGCGGAAATTATGAAAGGCATGTTCGAATTTGTTCTGGAAACGTCCCAGAACACCTTTCGGTAACGCCAGATGTTCATCACTATGCAAGCCCGGATGCACCTGTCCGGCCAGAAGATATTTGGCCATGGTTGGCACCAGAGTGCGGGAGAGAATGAAGGAGGCCAGCATGGCGAAAACAATGGCTTCCGCCATGGGCATGAACAGCCACCCTGCCACGCCACTCAGGCGGAAAAGGGGTGTCCACACAATGCAGATACACAGGGTTGAGACCAGCGTGGGAATAACAATCTGGTTGGCTGCATCAATAATGGCAGGCTCCAGTTCTTTCCCTTCTTCAAGGTGCGTATCAATGTTTTCGATCATCACCGTGGCATCATCCACCAGAATCCCCACGGCCAGAGCCAGGCCGCCCAGAGTCATGACGTTGATGGTCTGACCAGCCATCAGAAGGCAGATAATGGCGGTCAGAATAGCCAGCGGTATGGATGTGGCGATAATGAGCGTGGACCGCCACGAACCCAAAAACAGAAGCACGACAAGGCCGGTCAGAACGGCTGCGGTCGCCATTTCCCGCACCACATCCTGAATGGCGTCTTTCACGAAAATCGAGGCATCACTCAATATGGAAATATGCACGTCTGGCGGAACAAGTTTCTGAATGCGCGGGAGGAGTTCCTTGGTGCGTGCCACGACATCCAGCGTGGAGGCATCACCACTTTTCATGACCACTACTTCCACCCCCTGCCGGCCTTTGACCAGAACAAGGTTTGTCTGTGGGTGCCCGCCACGGTAAACCTGTGCAACATCATGCACGTAAATAACCGCATTCCCCACACGTTTTACGGGAATGTCTCCCAGTTCCTTCATGGAGCGCGGGGTGGCGTTGGTCTGCACCATCCAGTCCGTCGTGGCGATTTTCTGATCCCCGGCGGGCAGAACAATATTCTGCTTACGCAAGGCGTTCTGCACATCCATGGCGGATAGATGATGGGCCTGTAGCTGCTTCTGGTTAAGCGCCACCATGATAAAACTGTCCATGCCACCATAAGGATGTGGCAGAACGGCCCCTGGCACGGTCACCAGAATGGGGCGGATGCGTGTCATGGCAATTTTATACAGATCAGACGGTGTCTGTTTTTCAGAGGTGATCTGAAGCGCCAGCACAGGCACGGAAGATGCTTCCAGCCGCATGACCATGGGGGCAGGTATATTATCAGGAAGCTGTTTGATAACAGTTTGTGAAATGGCGGTTACTTCCGCCTCAGCTTCACCAATATCCGTGCCCGGCTGGAAATAGATGTTTACAATGCTCCTGCCGTAATAGGAGCTGCTTTCCATATGTTCTATGCCCTCCACTGTGGAGGTTACGGCCAGTTCATAATTGTAGGTGATACGGCCAGCAAACTCTTCAGGCAGCATCCCGCCGTAAGTCCATACCACGGACACAACGGGAATCCGGATATTGGGAAACACATCAGTCGGCGCCTGAAAAAGGGACAGTACGCCAAAAGCGAGAATAAGCAGCGAGAGGACGACAAATGTATAAGGTCGCTTCAGCGCCGTCACGACGATGGCGTTCATGCGTTTCCTTCCTTGCTGGAATCAGTGGAATTCCGCGCAAGATAGAATTGGACTTATGCAATAATCTTTTAAAAAAAATATTATCCTGTTAAAAAGAGTTTTATGAAAAGAACTCTATAAGAAATAGTTTTTATGAAGCGGAATTTACAGAATTACCGTGAACGTGATTTCCACTTTGCAGTTTTGGTTTTTCTTTCTTGTTTTCTGAAACTGCCGGTCTAAAACATTCCGCAATTCTATTGCTGCCGTCAGAACGTTAAGGGGATAACTGCTCTGGTTGGGGTAACCGTTTTTTCTTCCCTATGGTGAGAAGGGGTGTGTGTGAGGAGCCGTTTCTACTTGGAAAGGACACTAACCCCCAACCGTGTGATGAGCGCGCCTCTACCTAAGGACGGAAATAACCCCTTATCCCCGGTAAACCTTATGCAATCTCGCACGTTCACCATGGAGAAACTGCGGGTTGGTCGTTATGTCTCTTGTGATTGCAGGTAGGCGTTAGCTTTTCTTGTGGCGTGGATGTGAAATGGGCGGTCCCGTTATTATCCTTCTGAACCAATGAGCAGGACAAAACCATGAGTGCTGCATCTGCCAAACGGGTTCCTGTCTCTCTGATTACAGGCTTCTTGGGGGCAGGAAAAACAACCCTGATGCGTCATATTCTTCAGAATGTGCGGGGACATCGGGTAGCGATTGTGGTGCAGGCTGATGGGGCAATCGGCAGTGATACGGATTTCCTGCAGAAATGCGGCATGGAGGGATGTTGTGGGGAAGAGATTATAGAACTTCCCAACGGCTGCCTGTGTTGTACTGTGCGAGAGGATTTCCTTCCTATTCTGGAAGCCCTTTTGGATCTTGAGCACCCTCCTGAACATGTTGTGATTGAAACATCGGGTCTGGCTTTGCCGAGATCACTTCTGAAGGCTTTTGGTTCGCCTACCGTGCGTAATCGCGTCACGGTTGATGGAGTCATAACTGTATTGGATGCGTTTGCCGTGGCGTCTGGTCGTTTTGGAGACAGACCCGCCAAGGAGAGCAGGGCGACAGTCGCCGCAAAAGCCTCCCATCATGATGACCCTGTGGTGGCTATTTTTGAAGACCAATTAAGTGCGGCAGATCTGATTGTGCTGAACAAAACGGATTTGTTGGATGCGGCCGGGATAGATACGGTGGAAAAAGCCATCAGGCAGGTTGCGCCTCCGGCTGCCAGAATATTGCGCGCGAGCGAGGGGAAAGTAGATCCTGCCATCCTGCTGGGTGTGGGCGCAGATGCGAAGGCTGATCCCGGCGCATACTCTGCTTTTTCAGAGGGAGATGGCCACGTATTTGCACATGACGATTTTGAAAGGTTTGTGATCAAGGTGCCAGAGCAATCCAGTGTGGAGGGGTTTTTGACACTTTTGCAGGCCGTGGCCCGTAAATATGATGTGCTGCGCACAAAAGGCTATGCGGCGGTGCAGGGGCAATCCAAACGGTTGGCCGTGCAAGGGGTCGGCACGCGCTTTCGGCACGAGTTTGACCGTTCTTTAGCCGCAGGGGCCGATCGGATGGGACGTATTGTCATGATCGGTCAGAAAGGATTGAAGGAAGCTGTGCTGCGGGCAGCGTTGGTGGATGCGGGTTAATCCGTACGCTGAAATGTGAGTGGAGTATATCGGGCCGAGAGAAAAGCCTTCCCCCAACGTTGTGGCTGTTACATGAGGCTTGCTGAGAACGTCCCTCCATACAATATGATAGAGCGGTCTAAGGATGGAAGAAGCATGGGAGGGCATGGTGTGCGGCATAGTCTCTTAATATGCGGTAGGTGCCAGCATACGGTTCCGAATAGCGAGCGCGGCTTTCCCGAAAAGGTAAGACCCTCCTCCCTTTTGAAAAGGGGAGGACACAGTTACGTGTGGTTCCGCCTTTCTGCCTCATATCCGCTTTGCCAAAAAAGCAGGCGCTGAACGGGTATGATCCTGTTGTATGGGGCCGTAAGATAACTCTACGCCAGAGTATGGGCAGCGGTTGAATGAGATGGGCCGAAAGCCCAAGGAGAGAAGAATGGCGCAGTCTTTCCCTGTTTTATTGGTTCGGCATGCTCCGGTCCTGTTGCCGGAAGGGGTATGTTACGGACGGCAGGATGTTGCCCTCCGGCCCGGGTGGGAAGGGCTTGCCTCAGGGTTGGCTGTGCTGGCACAGGGGGCAGTATGCCGCATAATATACAGTTCGCCCGCCATGCGCTGCCGGGAGATGGCGCAGAAACTGGCCACCGCCACAGGTATGGAACTGAAAATTGATGAGCGTTTGGCCGAACTGAATTTCGGCTACTGGGAGGGTATGAACTGGCAGGAAATCAGCCGCGCTCAACTGGATGAATGGGCGGCAGATCCCGCCCGCTTTGCCCCGCCGGGCGGGGAAAGTGGCATGGCGCTTAGTCAGCGTGCCCGCGCTTTCTGGCAGGATATCAAGCAAGCTGGTGTGCCCGCCTGTGTTCTGTCTCATGGTGGTCCGCTGCGCGTGCTTAGCGCATTGGCGGAAGGAAAACAGCCGGAACTGCTGGCTCCGTCCATGCCGCAGGGGTCTGCGCGCCTGTTTATGGTGGCGCACCAGCAGGAACTTTTGGCGGAAGCCAGTTGTGCAGCAGAATAAAAGGGTATGAGGGGGCAGTGGCAGGAGACGGATCAAGACGGTGCCATTGTGGATAGTATGGCATGATGGGGAGTTATGATATCCGGAAGCCTCTCCCCGTTCTGTGCTCCTGGCAGAAATCTCACAGATTTTTAAGGCTTCTGTCAGAGAGATTCTATGAAAAATACAGATAAGACAAAAGAGACCATAAAAACTCATGCCAGATCAACCGATTGAACAAGAGCAAGCTGCACAGGCGCGCCATCGTGAGAAAATGCAGAAACGCAAGAAAATGCAGGATCAGGAAGTGGCCTCAAAATCCATAGAAAAGGGATTATTGATGGTCAACACCGGGCCGGGCAAAGGGAAATCAACCGCTGCATTTGGAATGGTGCTGAGAACATTAGGCTATGGCCAGCATGTAGTGGTGGTGCAGTTCATTAAAGGGGCATGGGATACAGGTGAACGTCGCGCCTTGGAGCGGTTTGATGATCTGGTGGAATGGCATGCCTTGGGCGAAGGATTTACGTGGGAAACACAGGATCGGAACCGGGATATTGCCGCGTGTGAGCGCGCATGGGCCGTAGCCAGACAGGCGTTTGCACGGCCCGATGTGGCGCTTGTGGTGCTGGATGAACTGAATGTGGCGCTCCGGTATGATTATTTGCCCATAAAGCAGGTGTTGGCAGATATTGCAGCGCGCGTGCCCGGCCAGCATGTGGTGGTGACAGGGCGGAATGCAAAACCAGACCTGATGGAGGCTGCTGATCTGGTAACAGAAATGGGGGCAGTGAAACATCACTTTAAAAATGGGGTGAAAGCGCAGCAGGGCGTGGAGTTTTGACAGCACGCGTTCTTATGGTGCAGGGCACGGGCTCAAGCGTTGGAAAATCAACCTTAGTGGCCGGGTTGGCGCGGGCGTTTACGCGGCGTGGATTAAAGGTTCTTCCCTTCAAACCTCAGAATATGTCCAACAATGCGGCAGTTACGCCCAATGGGGGAGAGATTGGGCGGGCGCAGGCGTTGCAGGCGCGAGCGTGTGGGGTGTTGCCAGATGTGGACATGAACCCCGTTCTGCTCAAGCCGCAGGGTGAGACGGGGGCGCAACTTATTGTGCAGGGGCGCAGGCAGGATACGGTTGCCGCACGCGCGTATCAGAAACAGAAAGGAAAACTTCTTCCTGCTGTATTGGAGAGTTTTTACAGACTGGCGGCGCGTGCGGACCTGATAGTGGTGGAGGGGGCAGGCTCAGCTTCAGAAATTAATCTGCGGGCGCGGGATATCGCCAATATGGGTTTTGCTCAGGCGGTCAATGCGCCGGTTGTGCTGGTAGGAGATATAGACCGTGGTGGTGTTATTGCCAGTCTGGTTGGCACTCAGGTTGTGCTCGCCCCAGAAGATGCTGCCAGAATAAAAGGGTTTATTGTCAACAGAATGCGTGGTGATATCACGCTGTTTCATGATGGTATGGATTTTATAGCCCAGCGGACAGGCTGGGCTCCTCTTGGGTTGGTGCCTGATCTTCCTGCCGTGAGAACTCTGCCCGCCGAAGATGCAGCTGATCTGATGGTTAATCTGGCCTCCGTTGCTTCAGATGGGGCGCAGGTTGATGGTAACGGGAGGGGGCGTCCTGCCCCTCTTCTTCGCATTGCGGTGCCTCTTCTGCCGCTGATTGCCAATTTTGATGACCTTGATCCTCTTCGCTCGGAACCGGGTGTCACACTTTTGCCCGTAAAACGGGGGGAACGCCTGCCCGAATGCGATCTGGTGCTCTTGCCAGGATCAAAAGGAACTATAGCTGATCTGGCTGTTTTGCGTGCGGAAGAATGGGATAAGGATATTTTATCTCATGTTGCGCGGGGAGATCATGTCATGGGTGTGTGTGGCGGGTATCAGATGCTCGGGCGGACGATTGCTGATCCTTCTGGCACGGAAGGAGAACCCGGATCTGTGGCAGGCCTTGGGCTTCTGGACGTGGAAACCGTCTTGAGCCATGAAAAAAATCTTGAAGAAACAAGCGGCTTTATTGAAGGCACACATACAGCTGTCTCCGGTTATGAAATGCATATGGGGCGGACGTTTGGCGTGGGCAGAGAGCGGCCTTTATTGCGCCTGAAAACACAGCCGGAAGGGGCAGTTTCAGCAAGCGGGCAGATATACGGCACTTATCTGCATGGCGTGTTTGCAAACCGTGCTGCACGCCTTGCGTTGTTGGCCCGTTCTGGTGGAGCGGATTTTGCGCCCGGTGGCCAGTGGTATGAAATTGGTCGTGGAAGAAGCGGAGGCTGCGTGCCGGATCATCATGACGCAGCCATAGAGCAGGCTCTGGATGCATTGGCTGCTCATATGGAAATGTATGTGGATTTGGATGCCGTTCTGGCGCTAGCTGTGCCACCGTGTTCAGCCCATGTTGCGGAGAAAGTGTAAAAAGCTTGGGCTGGAAAGACGCAGGTCTATCGGCCTCTCAGACTTCATGGGTGACCGTTTTCGGGTGAACGCCTCTTCCAGCTTTGGTCATTTCTGCTGGATGTCCGCCCGGTAAGCGCCTCTGTTCAGAGTTCGGCCTGAAAATGAGGGGGTGATTGCGGCATGCGGCTCCAATGCTAAGGTGATGCATGACGTTCACTCAGAGGAGATCATTCATGGCGCATCCGCTTAAAACGGTTCTGGTTACCGGAGCTACGGCCGGTTTTGGTCATGCCATTGCATTGCGGCTGGTAAAGGAAGGGTTTCGGGTTATTGCGACCGGCCGCCGGCAGGAACGGTTGGAGGCTTTAGCCAGGGAGGCAGGCGAAAACCTGCTGCCTTTCAAGCTGGACATGACCGATCTGGATGCCGTGAAAGCTCTGCCGGGCAGTCTGCCTGCTGAATGGCAGCAGGTGGATGTTTTGGTGAATAATGCCGGATTGGCTCTGGGGCTTGAAAAAGCATGGGAGACCAATCCTTCTGACTGGGAGCAGATGATTGCGACCAACGTGACCGGGTTGGTTGAAATTACCCGTGCCTTGCTGCCCGGCATGGTGGAACGCAACGCAGGCCATGTGATCTCGCTGGGCAGTACGGCGGGTATCTATCCTTATCCGGGGGCCAATGTGTATGGGGCCACCAAGGCGTTTGTGGATCAATTCATGCGGAATCTGCGCAGTGATCTGCTGGGCAAACAGGTGCGGGCAACCAATATTGCCCCTGGTCTGTGTGGAGGGAGCGAGTTCAGTCAGGTGCGGCTGGGTGACAGCCAGAAAGCGGCAGCAGTGTATGATAAGACGCAGCCTCTTCTGCCGGAAGACATTGCAGAAACGGTGGCCTGGGTGCTGAAACTGCCGCCGCATGTGAATATCAATATGGTTGAAATGATGCCAACCTGTCAGGCTTCAGCCGGGCTGGCTGTTGATCGGACCATGGCTGGTTAAGGGCGATAATAAACCCGGTATGGCATCCTGCGGTGCCGGGTTGCAGGCGCGAAAGAGGCATACAAATCCTTTGACCACGCTGTTAAGTTGCTGTGTAGAGCAAGGCAGAGAAGGAGCGGTTGCGCGGCTTAGGCGGGGGTGAGCGTATCCAGTTTTTTGTCCAGAGTATTCAGTAGGCCAAGATACTGCTTGCGCATAGAAGAGGCGTAAGGATTGAGGCATTCTATAGCTTCAAAGACCTGTGGAGCATCTTTTTCTACCATTTTCATGGCGTCTCGGAGCAGATCGAAACTGCGTGTTGTCAGGTGGGGGGAGAAAGGTTCAAGTGTTTTCAGGCCTTGAGCCAGCCAATGTGTAAGTGCCTGCGTAACGGCCATGTTCTGATCATGGTATTCTGGCGTGCAGATAATAACGTTCAGCCGGAGAGTCTTGCGCAAAAAGGCCGCTACTGTGTGATAGGGGCCGCGTGCAGGGCACAGTACGATTTTCAAACCTGTTGTTGTCTGGCCAGCACTCTGTGGGCCGAACAAGGGATGCGTGCCAATAATGCTGACAGTGGATGGCAACAGACTGACCATTATCTCTACTGGTTTGACTTTTACGGAACCAACATCAATCACCAGCGCATCGGGCCTGAGTAAGGGGGCAATGCTTTCAAGCACATCAGCCATTGCCTGAACAGGAACGGCTAGAATGATAATCCGACACCGGGCAACAGATCTTAGGTCAGTCAGTTGGACGCCAAGTGCCTGTGCGGTGTCTTCAAGCGAGTTTCGACTATCATGAGCGAAGACCGGCGCGTACGGGGCAATATGGCGCGCGACTAATTGCCCGAAGGCACCAAAGCCGATGAGGCCAACGGATGGTGGTTCATCATGGGGCAAGGGAAGAGAGTGTCTCATAAACGAACATTCCTTAGCGTGCCGACAACAGCCAAGGGTGTTCGAGAAACATCGTCAACCGCTGGCAGGGCGGCGGTTGACCAATAATAGACAACATTCACCGCTATGTGCGCGGTGAATAATACAGTCCACTGTTGTGTGTGAGCGTTGCCATGACCAAGAGCCTGCAGGAAAATACTGTGGGAGTCAAATTGCTCCATAAGGGGAGGACGCAGTATATGCTCCCTCTGTAGTGAGGGAGGGGCTCAGGGTTTGGAGGCGGCAGCAGCTTGTTTGCTTGCCTGCTTTGCCGCCAGTTTGGCTGCCTTTTTGGCTTTTTGCCGTTCCAGTCGTTCTTTTAAGGCCATGCGTTCGTACCGGATACGCTGACGCACCCAGTTGAGCATACCGGAGAACGTGAGCACGATAATCCCCACAAAAGTCCAGCTATCCAGCGGCTGATGAAACACCACATAACTGAGCACGACTCCCCAGACCATCTGGCTGTACTGGGGCAGAGCGACGCGGTTGGCGGGCGCGCGTGCTGTGGCGAGCATCATAAGAAGCTGACCGAGCGCTGCCAGAAAACCATACCCAAACAGATACACCCAGGAGCTAACGGTTGGGGGCCAGGTAGCGTGTAGCCCCATAAGTAGACCATTACCAATCAACGGCCCGATCAGGCTGGAGCCAAAGAGGGAAAGCCGAACGGTTTCCTTGCTGGCAAGGCGGTAGGCAATCACGCTACCTGCGTTGGCAAATGCTGCCACCAGTGCGCACAGGTGACCCAGATGAAGCGCGCGTACACCCGGCCGAAGCACAATCAGCACGCCTACAAATCCCAGCACAACTGCCAGCCACGCCCAGGCCGTTACTTTTTCTTTCAGCAACACAACAGAAAGAATGGTGACAAACAGGGGCATCAGAAACATGAGCGAAAGTGCTTCTGGCATGGGAAGCAGCATGAAGGCTTCCACGCTGGCGGCTGTAGCCAGAAAAACACAGAAGGCGCGTAACACCCACATGGCCCGCTGTTGTGGACGGAAGATATCCAGATAGGATTCATGCGGCTTGCGAAGAAAGGGAAGAATCAGAAATCCGAAGACACCGCCGGAAAACGCAACTTCAAACGGATTTAATTGGCCCGCCAGAAGTTTGGAGAAGGCATCGCTGATAGCGAAGGAGGCGTAAGCCCCAAAGGCCAGCGCCATGCCGGAGAAAAGGGTTTTGGGGTCCATTACCGTAAAAGCCGTATCAGTGGTGCCAAAGAGGCAGGATGTCTGGCTCGTCCCTTTATGGTGACGCGCTGCGCAGGGGAGGGCCAATACCTCCAAAACACATAAAGTAAAAGGAGTTTGTTTTTACATGTTTTTTGACTGCGGCAGGACTGTTCTGGCGGGATGGGCGGCCGAGCAGCCTTTTATGTGACGGTACAAGCAGGCAGCAGGGCAGTGCGGAGGACGAAGATTTTCTGGTGCGTGTTTGCTTGAGCACTTGCTTTCTCTGCCCTATAAGGCGCGGCACAGGGGATGGGGTTCCCCCTTATAACCGCCCGCTCGGGGCTGATGACTCCTGCCGTTATAACCGTGGTGGAAGCCGGGGCCTTGGGCTGCGTCTATCGCCATAACGGCGGGAGAGACATGGCCCGCCGCAAGAAAGAGGGTCGGGTGTGATGTCTTTTTATACCTGTCTTATTGTTATGCTGGGCGGTGCGTTGGGCACACTGGCGCGGTATGTTGTGTCCGTGCTGACTGGCCCATACAGCCGGATGATGCCATGGGGTACCATACTCGCCGTGAATATGGTGGGGTCTTTCATCATCGCATTTTTTGGAACGTTGACACTGGCTGGCGGGCGTTATCCTGTTTCTGAAAACATGCGGCTGTTTGTCATGATCGGCCTGTGCGGTGGTTACACCACCTTTTCGTCCTTCAGCCTGCAAACGCTTGATCTGCTGCGTATCGGGGCCTGGGGGCGGGCTCTGCTGACTATAGGGCTGTCAGTTTTCTTGTGCGTAGGGGCCGCGTCTGTGGGGCATGTTCTGGCATCCCGCCTGAACCACCATGCCATTATGGTTGCTCAGGCGGATATTGAAGAAGAAGTGTAAGAAAGTTTCCTCTCTATAAGGATGCGCCTCAGGCGCTCGGCATTTTATACATGGCGCACAGTTTGTTGCCGTCTGGGTCCCGCAGATAGGCCAGATACAAGTCTCCCATTGCCGTGTGGCGCACTCCGGGCGGATTTTCGATGGTTTTTCCGCCATTTTCCACACCTGCCTTATGCCAGGCTTCAACCTGCTCTGCGCTGGTCATGGCAAAGCCGATTGTGCCGCCATTGGCTGCCGTGGCGGGTTGGCCATCCAGCGGCGTGGTGATCACCAGGCGTTCGCCGTCATGCGTATAGGTCAGGCGGCCTTTGGCGTTAGGGGTTGCGGGCTCACAGCCCAGAACACCCAGCGTTGCATCGTAGAATTTTTTGGAGCGGGCAATGTCGTTGCTGCCCAACATGATGTGACTGAACATGAAAAATCGTCATTCCGTGTAACGTTCAGGAAGACGCCACCTTACCCCTCTGTTTAAAGACGTCAAATGCAGGCCGCTTATGAACGGGCATTCTTTATGACAGGGTGGATTTGTTAAAGTTCTGAGAAAACACCAGAAAGACATTGCGGGACGGCCCGGTATTTTTCTAGCGATAGAAGGGCCTGTCAGATGGGGTGTTAAAACGATGCAGGATCATGACCAGCTAACGTCTTTTTTCTTCTTCCAGCACTAGCGTAAAAAAATGCAACACTGTTGCGGATAAGTACCATCCGTCCTTCTGGAACGGTCATGAAATTTTTTTCTGATGCTATAGGCATTATATTTTTGAACTCGGTTTTATCTTGTTTTTAATACTGGTGTTGTTCCCGTCAGGAAACAGGGCCTTATGCGCCAACAGATGTCTGGACAGAGACTGGATATAAAATTAAGTGCTCTGCCCCTTCGGCCTGATGTTGTGAACGCCGCTTTCCCCTTGCCCTTAAATGATAAGAGACACACGTGAGCAAAAGACCTGTTTCCCTTTATACGCCCCTTGTGTGCCGTAAACGTTCTTTGTGTTCTGTCCGTTCGTATTCTACTGCGTTGGTCGGGGCTTTTTCTGTTTGGGCCTGTGTGTCGGGCTATGCAGGCGCGGCTTTTGCAGCAGGGGAGAGCGTGGAAAAACGTTCATCAGGCAAACTGCATGCTGCTCAGGCACCGGGGAAACAGGAAGCCTCCACACGGCAGGTTTCTCAGCCGCATAAGAAGCCCAAGGCGGAATCCGCAGCAGGGGCCATGGAAGCGGTGACGGTAACCTCCACCCGTCGCACCACCTCCATCATGCGTGTGCCGGTCAGTGTTGCCGCGTATAATCAGGCGTATCTGGATATGAAGGGCGCCAAAACCATTCAGGATGTGCTCCGCTTTACGCCGGGCCTGACATTTGACCCCACATCCAAAACGCCGGTTGTGCGTGGTCTGGCATCCAGCGCAGGGTCAGCCACCACCGGAATTTATCTGGATGATACACCCATCCAGATCCGTAATCTGGGTTTCAGTGCGGAAAACACGGTGCCGCAACTGTTTGATATGGAACGGGTAGAAGTGTTGCGCGGCCCGCAGGGCACCCTGTTTGGGGCCGGTGCGGAAGGCGGAGCTGTGCGTTACATCACGCCCGCACCGAACCTGCATAAATATACATCCTATGCCCGTGCGGATGTCTCAGCATCACAGTACGGAGCGCCGACATATGATCTGGGCGTGGCGCTTGGCGGGCCGATCATCAAGGACAAGCTGGCGTTTCGCGTCAGTGCGGAACGGCAGGGGCAGGGCGGTTATATCGACCACCTTGATTACCGAACCGGGAAAAAGACAGACAAAAACACCAATAATGATGATGTGAACGTGTTTCGTGGTTCTGTTCTGGTCAAACCGATTGAAAACCTGAGCATTACGCCGTCCATCATGTATCAACAGCGTCTGGTGGGGGATAGTGATACCTATTTTGCGGGTCTTTCCAATCCTGGTAAAAGTGAATACCGCACCAATTCGCCCGAATGCCAGCAGAACACGGACCGTTTTTATCTGCCGTCTTTGAATATCAAATATGATATCGGGAATGTCTCGCTGATTTCGAACACGGCCTATCTGCACCGTAACAATATTACGGGCTATAACGGCACGCTTTATCAGCTTTCCTATTATAATGAATTTCTGGATGGCAGCAGCCCGTACTATCCCTTGCTGACCCAGCAAGGGATCAACCCCAACACGCCATATTATTATGGTCCTTCACGCGTGTTGAACCAGCAGCGTAATTTTACCGAGGAATTTCGTGTGCAGTCCCGCAATCCGGTGGCTAACCGCCTGATGTGGGTGGCCGGTGTATACTATCAGAACGACAAGCAGATGAGTTCCGAGCAATTGCAGGAACCCAACGCAAACGTTTTGACACAGGCGTTGTTTGATATGTCTGCTTCCGATTTCTGGGGCGGCTGGCCCAATGCAGGGCAGAACGCCTACATCAACCAGACACGCGCCACGGATGAGCAGGTTGCCGTTTTTGCCAACGCGACGGTGGAAATTATCAAAGGGCTGAAGTTTGATGCAGGTGTGCGGTATGCCAATGCCAATTATCACTTCCACAACTTTGCAGATGGCAGCCATAATGGTGACCGCACAACAGCCAGTGGTCAGATTACTGAAAACCCGGTGACCCCCAAATTTACCTTGAGTTACCAGATTGACCGCCACTCCATGGTGTATGCGGGCTGGGGCAAAGGGTGGCGTGTGGGCGGTGCCAACGCGCCCGTGCCACAGCTTTTGTGCCAGAATGATCTGAATAATTTTGGCATGACCTCGGCACCCAGAAAATACAAATCAGACACGGTAAAAAGCTGGGAAGTTGGGTCAAAGAACCAGTTTTTCCATAATCGTCTGCAAATTTCAGGAAGCCTGTATTACATCAACTGGTCCAACATTCAGCAGAATGCCTATCTGCCGGGATGCGGCGTGCAGTACACGACTAATCTGGGTGAAGCGGTTAGCAAAGGGTTTGATCTTCAGGCCACATTGTATCCGTTTGATGGCCTCTCGATCGATACCACGCTTGGCTATACAGATGCGCATTATACCAAAAATGCGTATGTGGGCACCAACCAGAACGGCCTGCTTGCCCGTAAAGGCGATACACTGGGCACACCGGGTTGGAGCTATAGCCTTGGGGTTCAGTACAATATTCCCAAGAACATCATCTCCATTGGTCATGGACAATTGTATGTGCGGACGGATTACCAGTATATCAGCCGCCCCAGTGGCACCACACCCATTCGGGATTCAGAAACGCTGATGTACAATTCGGGCTATTACCTGACACAGGCCCAGCATTACCTGACCCTGCGTGTGGGGGCCCGGTTCAATAATAATATGAACCTGTCTTTCTATGTGAATAATCTGCCCAATCTGCACCCCATGGTCACAAGTTCAAACGAGGTACAGGGGTCTCTGCTGCAACTGAACTCTACCATGCGGCCGCGTTATGCTGGCGTCTTGTTGACGTATAACCGCTGATCGGCGAGAGCAGGAAGCGGAGGGAAAATCCGCTTCCTGTTTAATTAAATGCAAGCCCTGGCTGATTTTTGCGGTCAGTCATGGTTTTATAGCGTTCTCGAAACAGAAATGGCGTAGGTTATGTCCTTCACTCACCCCGAAATTCTTTCTGAAAAACGTAACCTTCTGGCGCAGTGTCTGAAAAAGGCGGCGGTACCCAAAAATGGTGCGGTGCGTAAGGTGCTTCTGGCCGGGGCGGGTGTGGCTGCCATGGCATGTGGTGTGTCGCAGGCTGCCTTTGCTCAGGCTGACCTCCCCAAAACCATCCCCGAGGGCTTGAAGCTGGAGGCAGCACAGGCGCTTCCCATTACGCCTTTCTATACAGATGCTCCATCGGCTGATGCGCCCACATGGCCCGGTGGACTGATCCGGGCGGAAAAGGTCACGGATTATGCCATCCCGGCGGGGATGACGGTATGGCGTATTCTGTACCACTCTCTGGATGCGGAACGGCATGATGTTGTGACATCTGGTTTCGTGCTGTTGCCTGCGGGGCCAGCGCCTGCTGGTGGATGGCCTGTGGTGGCGTGGGCCCACGGCACCAGCGGTGTGGCGCAACCTTGCGCGCCTTCTCTGATGAAAGATCTCTATTACGGGGATGAAGGGTTGTTTGAATTTCCCAAAGCGGGGCTGGCTGTTGTGGCGACGGACTATCATGGGCAAGGCACGCCCGGCGCACACCAGTATATGAACAAGCTGGCTCAGGGGTATGATGTCATTTATTCCGTGGCGGCAGCCCATGCGGCGTTGCCGGGTGTGCTGAGCAAGCAGTGGGTGGCGGATGGCCATTCACAGGGAGGTATGGCATCCTGGAGTGTGGGGGAAATGGAGCAGCAGATGAACAACTCGGATTATCTGGGTACGGTTTCTGTGTCTGGTACAGTGGATATGCTTGATTTTATTGACCCCAAGCCAGAAGAAGTGGGGGCTCCGTTTTACTTCCCTATGGTGGCATATGGCCTGAAGGCCCGTTATCCGGACTTTGATGTAAAGAGTGTCCTGACCAAGGAAGGCTATGAACATTACCCGTTGATTGCCACCAAGGGGTGCTGGTTTACGGGGTATGCGGCGTATCTGGGCAAAACCAGCGCACAGATCATGAAACCGAACTGGACCAAAGTACCTGCGGTTCAGGCCATGCTGAAGGAAGATATTATTGGCGATAAGCCGGTAAAAGGTCCGCTGATGGTGCTGACGGGAGGAGGAGATGTGTCCGTGCCACCCGGCGGTGTGAAAAAAACGGCTCAGAAAGCCTGTAAAAATGGCATCAAGCTATTCTTTCACCTCTATCCCGGCCTGGATCATGATCCGACCATGATCAATTCCACTCAGGATCAAATTGTCTGGATCAAGGATCGCTTTGCAGGCAAACCATTTGAGCAGAACTGCAACACGCTCTGAAACTGTAACGACGGACTCGGAGAGAGTCCGTCCTACTGCATGACGGCTTCAATTTAGGCCGGACAAAGCAAAAACGGCTGTTTGCGGCATATGCCAGCCAGGGTGATTGCGGGTGTGTCCCGTCCTTTCTTCCCCAAAACGTTTCAAGGCGAATGAGAGAGACTGAGCAGCTTGGGCGAGGGCTATCGCCACAGGAAGACTGTTCTGTCCGTTTTTGTGAAACATGAAGGACAAGAAGGTTCCTCTCTGTAGAAGATTTGTTGTAACAGAGAGTATGTTGCAAAAAGACAACAAATCTTCCAAACAGATACGGGATCGTAACTTTGGAATTGCAAAAAACACGTGGCTGATATCCCATGAGTGGGCAACACACTCAAATGCAGTAGGGATTGGCGGCACATGACATCCCGGAAAATATTATTTTCTGCTACTATTCTGGCAGTTCCCATGTTGGGAATGGCATCACAGGCGTTTGCTGCTACCGTGCCCCAGGGCACCCAGCATAAATCTCCCCACAAAAAAGCGACAGTACGCGATCTCCCCCATACAGCCGGTGCGGCAACCGCTACCCGGCCTGCTGTACCGGCCCGCTCTCTCCCACGTCCAAGCCATCGTGTGGCGGATTCCGGTGAAAATGTGATTGTTACTGGCACACACTCAGAAAATCGTCATGCACGGCAGAGCATGAGCCCGGTTAAAGTGGTAAGCGGCGCGGTATTGCGCCGGTCTGGCCAGATGAACCTGGCTGATGCCTTGACCCGCACTTATGCGTCCGTCAACGTGGAAGCCATGGGCACAGATGCGGCGGCCCTTGTTTCCTCCATTCATATGCGGGGGCTGAGCTCCAACCAGGTTCTGGTGCTGGTGGATGGAAAACGCCGCCATACAACAACAACGTTTACAGCCACTTCCGGCCCGAACTTTGGTACGACCGGCGTTGATCTCAACATGATTCCCGCCAACATGATTGATCATATTGAAGTGCTGGAAGATGGCGCGGCGGCCATGTATGGGTCAGACGCCATTGCCGGTGTGATCAACATCATTACCAAAAAGCAGGATCATGGCCTGAATGTTTCAGCGCAGACAGGGGCCAATGCTTATAACGGGGATGGCTGGCAGTATCAGTTCAATGCCGATGGGGGCATGAAACTGGGGAATGATGGCTACCTGCATCTTTCCGGCCAGATGTACCATACGGACCACATGGTGCCCAAAAACGTGCGCGATCATCGTCTGGTAGGGGAACAACCGGCTGATCATGATGTGGCATCCTATGTCAGCACCGGCGCGCATATTCCTGCTACTTCCAATAAAGTGTTGAGCACAGCAGAAGAAACGCGGGAAAGCTTTGGTCTGGACTGGGGTAAGCCGCTGAATGAAAATGTGATGTTCTATGGCAGCATCACTTACGCGCACCGTCATGCTGAAACGTATCAGAACTATCGTGTGCCAAACGTAGGGGGTGGTGTTGCGCTTCCTTACTGGCCATGGGGTTTTACACCGATTGAAACAGCGGAAGAAAATGATTACGCCGCAACTGTAGGAGCCAAGGGCGACCATCTTCTCGGTTTCCAGTGGGACATTTCTTCCACCTACGGCGCGGACTATAACAAGATTGGGAACAAGAACACCGTTAATACCGGCGTTCTACAGTCCACCTGTTCAACTGACCCCAATGCAGGTGCAAATTTTTCTCCTGCCGGATGCGGAACCAGCCCAACGGATGTACGGGCTGAAAGCTTCAATATGGCGCAGTGGACAAACAATCTTGATCTGCGGCGTAATTTCAAGATTGCAGATACGGTTCCCGTGGTGCTGGCATTTGGTGGTGAACACCGTATGGAATCCTATCAAATCTGGGCTGGAAATCCCTATTCCTATGCGCTTGGTGGAACACAGGGGTTTGCTGGTCTGGCCCCGCAGAACGCGGGCAAGTGGTATCGTAACATCTGGGCCGCTTATGTGGATGGTGATTTCCATCTTCTCAAGAACTGGGAACTGGATTTTGCAGGGCGGTTTGAACACTATACAGACGTAGGCAATACGGAAAACGGCAAGGTTTCCACCCGGTACGACATTACCAAACGGATTGCCCTGCGCGGTACAATCAGCACCGGTTTCCGCGCGCCCACGCTGGCTGAAGAGCACTACAGCGCCATGAACGTTTCCCCCAACGGGGCTTCCGGGTTGCTGGCGGCTGACTCTGCAGCGGCGCGTAGTCTTGGGGCACCTGGGCTGAAGCCGGAACGTTCAACCAACGTGTCAGGCGGGATTGTGGTTGAGCCTGTTCGTGGCTTCCACGTGGAAGTGGATGTTTATCAGATCAATATTCGTGACCGCATTGTGCAGGGTGGAACAGTGAGCGGCCTGTCTGCTGTCTCGGCCATTCAGTCCATGGGCTTCACGCCCCCGGCGAACGATGCGTCACTGGACAACATTCAGGCCTATTACCTGTCAAACGGTGCCAGCACCCGTACGCAGGGGTTGGATATCAACGCGGACTACACGTTCCGTATGGGAAAATATGGCACCCTGACAACAACCATGGCGTTGGACCTCAACCGCACACGCCTGCATCATAACGGTCTGGGCACCAATGGGGAGGAACTGCTGAACGCCCAGAACATTGGTTACATCACCACAGCTTATCCGCGTAGCAAGATCATTCTGAATGCCTTCTACACGGTCGGAAACTGGGATGTGAATATTCGCCAGACCCGTTACGGTGAAACCACAAACATGCTCCAGTATCAGGATTGGGGTCCAAAGGCGCTGCAATATAGTGTGACCGATTTCTACCAGTTCAAAAATTCGCCCCGCTGGCTGACAGATCTGGAAATTGGGTATCGGGTCAACAAGAACTGGCATGTGGCAGTAGGTGGTAACAACCTGTTCAATATCCGCCCCCGGCGCGTGCCGCAAAGTGTGAACTACCTTGGTGCCTACATCTATGATCAGTCATCCTCTCAGGTGCCAATGACGGGTGGTTATTACTACGGACGCGTGAACGCGACGTTCTAAAGGGTTCTTACTGGAAGCGGCTGATAAAAGCCGCTTCTTTTCAGAGGATGGCGTCAGGAAACACTTTGAAGGCCATTTTTTGAAAACCCGTTTATCGTGCAGGATAAAGGAAAGGCCATCTCTGTTAACGGAGATGGCCTTTTTTGTGACCCTTTGCACAGTCCGTAAAGAGGGGATGGCGTGGGGTCATTGAAACCGGCAAGACAGGTTTGAGATCTTGGCGCAAGGATAACAGGATAAAAGCCGTTTCCTGTCCGTGGAGGAAACGGCTTCTTGCAGGCTTTTAAAGCTGCGTCATCCACGCAAGGGGCAATTTCTCGGATTAGGGGAGGCCCACACCGCCATTTGCCCCCACAACCTGGCCAGTAAGGTAGCTGCTCTCACTGGATGCCAGCATCACATAGACCGGGGCGAGTTCTACTGGCTGGCCCGGGCGCTTCATGGGAACAGTTTCACCAAATTTCTCGACATTTTCCATGGTCTGGCCACCACTGACCTGAAGGGCCGTCCAGAATGGACCGGGTGCTATGGCGTTCACCCGAATACCTTTTTCAACCAGTTGCTTGGCGAGCCCTTTGGCAAAATTGGAGATGCCTGCCTTTGTAATTGAATAGTCCAGAATATTGACCGAGGGTTCGTAAGCATTGGTGGAGGAAGTGAAGATCATGGCTGAGCCCGGCTTCATGAGCGGAATGGCCGCTTTGCTGAGCCAGAACAGCGCGTAAAGATTGGTTTTAAGTGTCCAGTCGAACGCTTCGGTTGTCACATCCAGAATGCTGTCATGTGTTTGTTGGCGTCCGGCACAATTGACGAAAATATCCAGTCCACCAAGCTCTTCTGCAGCCCGCTTTACCAGATCCTGACAGAATTTTTCATGACGCAGATCCCCGGGCAGTGCGACGAATTTGCGCCCTTCCTTGCGCACCAGTTCTGCCACTTCTTTGGCGTCCGCTTCTTCTTGCGGCAGATAGTTGATGGCGACATCCGCACCTTCGCGTGCGTAAGCAATGGCTGCGGCGCGGCCTAGACCGGAATCTCCGCCTGTAATCAGCGCTTTGCGTCCGGCGAGGCGTCCGCTGCCTTTATAGCTCTTTTCCCCGTGGTCTGGCAGTGGCGTCATTTTGGATGCAAGGCCGGGCCATTCCTGTGGCTGTGCCTTGAACGGCGCATGTGGATACAGGGAGCGCGGGTCTTCCAGCGGGGTATTGGAGGCGTTGGGCATGGAAGCTCCTGTTTTCTGGGATGGCGCGGCAGAAGTGGAAAATGGCAAGGATGATGCCCCGGCAGCGGCGGCAATGCCGGCAACTTTAAAAAGGCGGCGGCGCACCGGATCATACTCGGGGGTATGCGTGTTATCCGTCATGACGACTTCTCCTCTCTGAAAAAGCTGGGGGCAGGCAAGGAGCCAAGAGAGACTGTAAAAGTCTCCATCCCTTAGGCGGGGCCATGTCTTGTGTAGACAGACGCGGGTGGTGCCAGGAAGTTCCGTTTTTATTGAAAGCAGAGGGGAAGAATATCTGTAATGAATATCGTGTATAAATTGAAATAGGGAGCTGGATTATTCTTTAATTTGGCTCGTTCAATGTTATGAGAAACCCAGAAGAAGATAAATAAGTATTCACTCACGCTGCTAGCGATTAGAAACTGTTGGTGTCTGGTCTCTTTTGCGTTGCGTAATTTAAGAGACAGGACGGAACATGCCTGCGGTGAGCACGGTGGCCGCTCGCAGGTTTTTTTCTGTTGCTTCGTGCGTGGAGGCTCTGAAAAGCAGGAATGCTAAGTGAGCCCCACCATGCGGGCGAATTTCTTCTGGCGGCTGAAAAACAGTTTTTCAGCAACATAAAAGGCAAGATCCTGCAATTTGCTGTGCGGGGTCAGGCCGATGGTCTTGAAGATCATGCCCGTTACTCGTTTCAGGTGTTTGGGCTGATAGGTCTTCATGGCGCGGGCCATATAGTTGGCAATGCAGCGGTTGTGATCGTAAGGCATGCCCGCCGGTTCATTGGTTGTATGATAGGCGGAGGCGAGTTCATCATCCTCGCTTTCTGTCACGCGGCCAAGGGCGATGCGGGCGCGCTGTAGCGTACTGATCTTCTCACGCTTCAGATAGCGGTGCATGTGGTCATAAAACAGCTTGAAGTGGCGGAATTCATCCGCTGCAATCTGTTTGCACAGGGCCTTCAGCACAGGTTCGTCCGTTGCATCCGCCAGCGCCGTATAGAAGGAGGACGTGCCGGTTTCCACCATGCAGCGCGCAATCAGTTCACCCGTGCGGGAGCCACGGATGGACTGATCAACATCCAACTGAATCTTGTAGAAATCACGGTAGCGCTGGAAGGCCTCCTGATAGTCCCACTCAGGGTCAGCCAGCATGGCCCAGCGGCCCAGTGCATCCCCATGCTGAATTTCTTCCACGGCCCAATGATCGGCCGCCTGCCGGAAATCCGGATCATCATAGAACACGTTATTCAGATACTGGGCGTAGTCCACGCTGTTGCGTTCCACAACAGAGGCTGCCTTCACGGCCTTCACCAGTTCAGGGTCCACCTTGGAGGGATCAAAGCTGTCCCACGGTAACTGATCAATCTGCCAATGTTTCATACGCGCCCGGTCTCCCGTCCTGACTGCTTGCTACCCTGCCATCCAGCCTGTGGTTAAAAGGCTGGCCGTGCAGAAACCACCCCGCAAGAGAGAATTTGCGCGGCGGCTGATCCTTAGCCTTTGCTCTTCCAGACGCAAGAGGGCTGGACTCCTGATGCGCTCCGCCACAGGGCGAAATCTCTACCGTTAACGTAACGGTAGAGAGGGAAGATGGATGCCTGATGACACACTCAGGCTGACACTCAACCTGATGTCTGCCAACGCTCTAGCTTAAATCCGGGCCGGACGGAATGCTCTGCCGCAAAAAAGAAGTCCAGAAGCGATCGGGAAAATAGATGGCAGGATAGCGCGGGCTGCTTCGCCCGATTATGGGCCGCGACGGACCAAACAGGGTTTGCGCGCAGGGGAGAAGGAGAGGCATCCCGGTAACCTTGGGCAGTGGCTACCGGGATTACGGCCTCAGATTTCAGGATTGACGGGGGCGTCGCCCGGTTTGATGGGGGGCAGGGACCGAGGCCGGCGGTTGGCGTCAAGGGCGACGAACGTGAAATCCCCCTCCGTCACCTTGGAGGTAAGATGCGTATGGCGGGCGCGCCGCCATGTTTGCACATGAATGGTCATGGATGTGCGGCCTTCACGGGTGATTTCCGTATAGATGCTCACCTCATCACCCACGGCCACGGGCTCAAGGAACACCAGCCCGTTGATGGCGACCGTAGCGGCACGCCCGTTGGCCCGGAAGGCTGCGGTGGTGCCTGCGGCAAGATCCATCTGGGAAATGATCCAGCCACCAAACACGTCCCCTGCCGGGTTGGTGTCCGTTGGCATGGCGACAACGCGGATGGTAGGAACCCCTTCAGGGATGGTGGAAGGTGTGGCGCTAGGCATACAGTTCAGGCCCTTTCCAGGCTCGTTGCAGTTTGTTCATTGTCCATTACCGGAACGGGGGCTCATCAAACCCGCGCAGTTTGCGTGAATGCAGGCGGGCAACGCCTTCCTCACGCAACATATGCATGGTTTCAATGCCGACCATCAGGTGCTGGCTCACTCTCTCACGATAAAACGCATTTGCCATGCCGCGCAGCTTCAGTTCTCCGTGAAGAGGCTTGTCTGAAACGCAGAGCAAGGTGCCGTATGGCACGCGAAAGCGGAAGCCATTGGCCGCAATGGTGGCGGATTCCATGTCCACCGCTATGGCGCGGCTCATGTTGATCTGTGTGAAGAGCTGACGCAGCCGCAGTTCCCAATTCCGGTTGTCCGTGGTCATGACCGTGCCGGTGCGCAGGCGAGTCTTGATTTCCGACTCGTGCAGGCCGGTGATACGGGCGGTGGCTTCCTGCATGGCCACCTGAACTTCGGCAATAGGGGGCACGGGCACCCATGGCGGGAGATCGTCGTCCAGCACGTGGTCGTCCCGAACATAGCCGTGGGCCAGCACATAATCGCCCAGAATCTGGGAGCGGCGCAGGCCCGCGCAATGGCCGACCATGATCCAGCAATGGGGGCGCAGAACGGCCAGGTGGTCTGTAATGGTTTTGGCGTTGGAGGGACCGACCCCAATATTGACCAGTGTAATGCCATCCCCATCCGGGCGGCACAGATGGTAGGCGGGCATCTGTGGCAGGCTGGTAAGCGGCGTGAACGTTTCCGCGCTGTCCGGCCCGGTGTAGATCTGTTCTCCCGGTTCGACATAGGCGGTGTAGGGGCTGTTCGGATCATCGACCTGCGTGCGTGCGTAATCGCGGAAGGTGTCTACATAGCGTTGGTAGTTGGTCAGCAGAATGAAGCGCTGGAAGTGACGCGGTTTGGTGCCCGTATAATGATGCAGCCGTGCAAGGGAGTAGTCCGTGCGTTCCGCTGTGAAGAGCGCCAGAGGCCGTGGGCGGGTGGGGTCTGGCAGCAATTCACAATTGGCGATGCTGTCATCCGTGTAATGGAGATCAGGCAGCACAAACTGTTCTTGCAGCAGCCGCAGGTCTGTCTCTGTCAGGCCGGTTACGGCTTCTTCCATGACGTAAGGCAGCGGCACAGGCCGGTGTGAACAGCCAACCAGAACAGGCTGGCCATAGTGGTGCAGCAGCAGGCCGATCTGTTCGCGCAGATAATCCCGGAACAGGGCGGGTTGCGTGATGGTGGAGCAATAAAACCCCGGCTCCAGCATCACATCAAACGGGGGACGCCCTTTGATGGCAGTTCCCGCGGGCAATTCCAAAGCCAGACAGGGGTATGTGGCTTCATGCGGAGGGCACCCCTGCCGCGCCGCAAACTGGGTATGCAGGCGTTGTGTGCTGTTTTTGTAAAGGGCGCAGAGCTGATCCACAGCGGCATCGGCCGAAGTAAACGCTTCAAAGTTTGTGCCAGCGGCTTCACGAAGGGCCGCCATGTTTGTGTGAGCCATTCTACTCCTTACCGGACTGATCAGAGTCTTCCTTTTTGTAATTGGAATTAAGCCGCGGTAGGCGATCGTGTGCAAGGGGCAAGAGTGTTGGTCCAGCTACATCTAAAAACCCAAGGTATAAAATTTGTGGTAATTGGATGTGTATTTTATAGAATCAATTCTATGATTGAATTAAGGTAAAAGTGTATTTTTAATTCTGGATTGTCTATTATTATGATGTATCGTTATTTTTCAAGAATGCCTGCTTGGAAAGCTCTTGGTGTCGTGTGTCTATGGATGGCGGTTTCGGTCGCGGCAGAGGCTCAGACAATTTCACCAGAGTTCATGCGGACCATAAGACACAACCCCGATGGAAGTGTAACGTTGGGTATGGGGGATAAGGCGGGTATTGTTCAAGGGATGCATGCGGGGGACCCGCGCGCGGTGCAGACAATGCTGGCGAGCCAAACTCCCTTTTGGTCGTTACTGGCTGCATCAGTGCTTGCACGCATGCAGGGCGACTTTACACAATCGGACAAACAGGCAAACCGTATGGTGGCGTATCTGGAGCGCGAGGGAGGGCTCCGTGATCTTGAACCGCTTGTTATGTATGCTGAGATTCTAAAGGCTGGAAATGCTGGTTTGGCTGGATCATGGAAAGACTGGCTTGTGGCCTTGCATGGTCTGCAAGGAAAATATGAGAAGCCTTTAAGGGATTTCTTCCGTATTCCATCACTAAAATTTATAAATATGGATCATATTACCCTCAATGTCCCGACAGAAGATTTACCAACGCCTTCTGTTGATTGGGCACCCGTTAACCATGTGGATTACGTAAAAACCTTACAAAGAAAAGCCGTGCCTGGTATCAATCCGGTTGTACCGGTATTGATCAATCAGCAAAAGGTTGATGCCGTTCTGGATACCGGTGCATTTATCAGTATATTACCAAACGAGTATCTTAAATCAGGCGGGTTTAAGAGTATTGGAAAAGTATCTAACTCTTTTGATGCTGAAGGTCGATCAGATACTGGTCCGCTTGTTGTGGTGGATAATCTGACGATTGGGAAAACTGTTTTTCATAATATCATTTTTCAGACAACGACGGCGAAAAAGACAATTCTTGGCTTGCAGATTTTAAAACAGTTTCCTCATTTTCATATGACCGATACTGCGGTGACTTTCGGCCCGGCAGCGGAGTATGATTGTCACAGGCCAATGCTTCTTTCGAGTGATCCGTCTGCAAACTCGGCATATCTGGTTTTTCCTGTCGTTTCAGATCAGTCGGTGCGCTATGCATACTTGGATAGCGGTAATATTGGTGACGCTTTATTTTTTGAGCATGTGCCGTATTTTTCTCCAGAAGAACAAAAACAGGCAACATCTTTCAGGGCTCTGACAACTACGGGAGCAGGGACGTTTCTTGCCGTATACCGGCCCATGACAGCTACGGTTGATGGCGTAAAACTGACGGGAAAGGTCCAGAAAGCCCTCCGGCATATTCCAAGCCTCATACCGGACTTTTTGCTGACTTCGGCACTCTTGCAGCATGGATCGTTTTACTTCGATTTTCCCACCCACACATTATGTTACAAATAAACCTCCCTCATTTCGCAATCTGGGTTACAAGGCCCCAGCGTTGGTACGTAGAGATGAGTATGGTGAATGAGTGCATGTACACCCGAGCAGTTGGCAATTCTGGCCAAGAGCCCCACAAGCAGTTTCAAGGTGGTGGCCGGAGCCGGGTGTGGCAAGACAACCACGCTGGTGCTGTTCAGTGAAAAATGGGCGGGATATAAAGGGCTCTATCTGGCCTTCAACAGTGCCATTGCACGCGAAGCCCGTAGCCGGTTTCCGCGGCATATTGAGGCCCGCACCGCCCATAGTTATGCTTATCAGGACCTGAATATTCGTGCCTTGGAGCGCGAGCGCATCATTCCGCGCTACACGACCCGGCATATCAGGCAGCTTGAACAGGAACTGCGGATGACCGCCCCCGCCGGAAGTGCGGAAACGGTGCTGAAAACACTGACGGCTTTTCTCATCAGTGGGGGCACCAAACTGACGCAGGCTCACTGTCCGGAAAAGGATGCCAAACGGAACCGCGCTATCCGCACTTTTGTGGCGCAGGCTTTCAAATATATTATTCGGTTTGAAAACACCACCTTTCCTATAACGCATGATGTGTATCTCAAGCGGTTTGAAATGGACCGCAAAATCACGGGTTATGACTATATCATGGTGGATGAAGCGCAGGATCTGAACCCTGTGCTGTTCTCCATTCTGGAAAAATCCGGTTTGCCTGTTGTGGCGGTAGGGGACCCGCATCAGTCCATTTATGCGTTCCGGGGAGCCATTGATGCCATGGGAGCGCTGAAGGTGCAGGAATTGCCTTTAACGCAAAGCTGGCGGTTTGGGGAAGACATTGCCCGCCTTTCAAACGCGACCCTGGCCCAGCATTCCAGACCAGTGCGGCATCGGCTACGCGGAAACCCGGCGCAGCCGAGCACAATCCGTCATTACACCGGGAAAATCCGTCCTGCGCGGAATACGCTGGTTCTGGCACGTACCAATGCGCGCCTGTTTGAAAGCCTTGTAAACATCCAGACGCCTTTTCATGTTCTGGGCGGTGTTCTGGATATGATGCAGGAAATTCGGGCAGCGCTGACATTATACCGGCGCCACACCAACCCTATGGCCAGAGGGACGGAAGGCGCGCTGCCATTTGGATCATGGAAGGAACTGCTTGCCGCCAAGGATGGTGAAAATGCGGACCCAACCGCCAAGCGACTTTTTACCATTATAGACAGGCATAATCATGATCTGGATACGAAGGTGAAGGCCATTCAGGCGTTGCACCGTGAAAGCCCGGACGATGTTAGCCTTGTTTGCTCAACGGCGCATAAAGCTAAGGGCCGCGAGTTTGACACCGTTATCATGCTGGATGATTTTCAAGCGCCTTCAGAATGGGCTGCCCGACGGGAGCGTGCTTTGGCGCGTCTGTTGAAACTGGAGGAGCAGGAAGACCTTTCTGAAAAGTTCTTGGCCCGCCAGAAGGAGAAGCTTCTTCGACGCGTGGAAGAGTGTGATCAGGAAATCAACCTTCTCTATGTGGCGTGTACCCGTGCACGCAACCTTCTGTATGTTCCAGAACCTGTCTATAAATTTTGGCAGGAACGTGCCTGAATAAGGGCAGTTTACGACAGGAATAGCATTTATCTATGCCTGGATGTGTCATGGCCTGTACCGTGTATTGATTTGATACGGTCATGTGAAAATAAAACATGATGCCTTTTTGGATGTGATTTACGTGTCGTTTGAGAAACAGAGAGTAAATGGGGTGGTGTGGAAAATATATTTGTAGGGATCATGAAAATAGTATCCTGAGATGAGCATAATAAAAAAGGCGTCCTCTTCGTGGGACGCCTTTTGATGTATCTGGGGAAGCCACAGGACGTTTTCTTTTCCTGAAAAATCAGATCAGTGAACGCTGGCTTTCCCAAAAATATTAGTAAGTAAAGTTCAGTTTGGCCCCCACAAAGCGCGGGTTTCCGGGAATAACGGAGTAGAAAGTGGACTGTGTGCCGCCAGACAGCCAGTAACGACGATCCGCCAGATTCTGCCCATACACGGTGACGGACCAATGCTGTTTGGGTGATGCAAAGGTCAGGAAGCTGTTGACAAGAAAATAGGCGGGCGCACGGTAATATCCGCCAAGCCCAATATATTGCGGCTGTGTTTGCGCACCGCGATAGCTGTAGTCCACGTCAAACGTCATCTGATAGTCACGCAGAACCTTCCACGTATACATGGCGGACCCGCTGAGGGTCAGATTGGCCAGCCCCATATCGACGCCGTTATAGTTGGTGTAGAACGCCGACCACTGGCCAGTCTGGTTATAATGGGCTGTGGTTGCGGAACGGTCCACGCCCTGAAACTGGCTGTAAACACCATGCTGGTAGCCAAAATTCTGGGTCAGTGTCAGGCCACGGAAGGGGCGGATCTGGGCGTTGAATTCCGCACCATAAATATAGGACCGTGGGGCGTTAACATATGCGCCCTGCACGCCATAAACAGGCACCACAATACTGCCAAGAAGTTGCTGGTCTCGGTAGTCATAATAAAAACCGGCCGCATTGAAGCGGAGTTTATCGTTCAGGAAGAAGGTTTTGAAACCGCCTTCATAGGTCAGAACCTGTTCCGGTTTGAAGGGTTTAAGTTGTTCGGGCACGCTGGTCATGTTGGCAGAGAACCCACCAGGCTTAAAGCCACGGCGGAAGTCAACATAGGTGAGGATGTGCGGTGTTACCTGATATTCCAGCCCCACCCGGCCTGAGAACTGGTTGGCCAGCGCACCGCTTGAGCCAAATACGGTGGACGTTGTGGCTTTGGCCCCGCTGTAGGTTGTGCCAACCAGATTGAGCAACTGGCGATCATCAGATTCATGGCTGATGGCGCCAATCAGACGCAATCCCTTGATCAGCCGGTAGGAAACCTGTGCATATTGGTTGAAGGTTTGCTGGTTCTGTCCGTATGCCGTTTTGTAGAAATACAGCCCGTTATCTGTGGAGGCATAACGGTCTGACATGTCATACCAGAAATTAGAATTGGTTCTGCCGCGGTTGTAATACATGCCAACAGCCCATTGCAGGCGGTCTGCCATGTTGTTGGATGCCAGTTTTACTTCCTGCGAGAAGAAGTTGGTCTGATTGTTGCGGTACATGTTGCCATAGGCCCCAACTGTGTTGGTCTGGTCTGACAGTTCATGTTCGTCCATGCTTTCATAGGCGCTGACAGTGGTCAGTCTTCCCCATGAGAAATCCTTGGTGAAGCGGACATTCGCGCCCCAGAACAGATTGTCTTCCCGTGGTTTCTGATTGCTGGCGCTGATACCAATGGCGTTGGCAAATTGCTGGCTTAGCCCCCAGTTGGTGGCCATGATGTCATTCTGGTTGGTGGGAATGCCGTAGCTGTTGGTCATGATGGCGCCCGCGGGGGCGTCGGACTGGTCACTTGTCCAGTGGCCGCCAATATCCAACCGGGTGGTATCATCTATCTGCCAGCGCAGCTTGCCCCGTAACGCGCCCAGATCCGCATTACCAAAACCTTTGCCTTGCGTGTTGTGCTGAAATCCGCCGCCGGTAAGGGACTGGCCGGAGACACGATAGGAGAGTGATTTGCCAATGGGGCCGGACAGATAACCTTCAACCCGGTTGCGGCCATAGCTGGCAATATCTTCTGTAATGCCAGCATGGAAAGTGCGGGTCGGGTCTGCGGTATGGAAGTTGATTTCCCCGCCGGTTGTAACCTGCCCATGTGTCAGGCCGGATTGGCCGGGATTGACGGTCACATTGTCCATATCAAACATGATGCCGGAGGTCATGATGCTGATGGGCATGGCCACATCATCCACATACGGCATCACGGAGGGCAGGTTGTTCTGGGTCAGGTCCGCCATGCCTACGCCGCGCAGGGCAAAGTTCAGCCCGGCCGATCCGTTGGAGGGCTGGACGGTGAGGTTGGGTGCAACGCGGATCAGATCAGTCATCTGCCTTACGTTGCGTTCCTGCAAATCCTTGCCGGTCAAGCGGGTGGCGGAATCAGGCACATGCTGCTGATTGCGGAAAGGATCACGATGAATGCTGACCTGCACATCTTCGCCCTGAGACGCGGTGAGCGGCCCGGTGTTGCGGCGTGCGTGGGTGGGTTTTCTGGCCGTGGGGCCTGCATGGTGCGTGCTTGCCTGCACGGTGCGGGGCGCAGCATGATGCGAAGGCGTTGTGGCCGCCATTGTTTCAAAAAGCGGAATGGCGCTCAGGCAGGTGCAGGAGAGAACAAGTTTCAGGCAAAGCTTGGGCGTTGGCGCACGAAGAGACATCGTCAACCTCAGGGGAAAACAGAACGGGTGGGGAAAGGATGGGGGCGCGGAAGCGTTACATCTCATTCTCCCCCGATATCGTCGTTAGGGATGTTTTTCAGAGTATGCGTGTTGGTTCGTCTGGTGTTTTCTGAGGTAGACGCATGGGCCAGCGTTTTGCGAACATGCTGTAGGTCTATGTCTTTTTCCCATGTTGCGACCACAATGGCGGCGGCGCAATTGCCCACAATATTGCCAAAGGCGCGGGCAATTCCCACAAACCAGTCCACAGACACCAGAAGCACAAGGCCAACGGTAGGAATTTCAGGAACCAGAGACACAGTGGCGGCAAGAATGACAATTGCCACCCCCGGTACGCCATGAGCCCCCTTGGATGTTATGAGTGCCATGCCAATCACCAGAAGCAACTGGGGCCAGCTCAGCGTAACCTGCGCAACCTGTGCCAGAAAAAGAATGGAAAGGCCCAGGTAAATGGAGAGCGCATCAAGATTGAAGGAATAACCGGCGGGAATGACAATCCCCACCGTTTTGCGGCCCACGCCCATATCAATCAGCTTCTGCATGATCTGGGGGAGAACTGCATCAGACGATGTTGTGGCCAGCACGATGCTCATTTCTTCACGCAGATAGAGCAGCAGAGAGATGATATTGACGCCGCAATACCAGCGTAGCAGGCCGCCCAGTATCAGCCCAATAAACAGAATGACGGCCAGAAAATAGACAAACAGGAAGCGGAGCAGAGGCTCGATAGAGCCAAGACCGTAATGGCTGATGGTGTAGCTGATGCCCCCAAACACCCCCAGAGGTGCAAAGCGGACGATAATACCCATGATACGGAAGAAGATGGTGCTGAGCGCCTGAACAAGGCGTGTCACGGGGGCTGCCTGTTCCCCGGCGAGGAGCAGGGCGCACCCGAAGATAAGCGCAAAAACCAGCACCTGCATGACATCATTATGCACAAAGGCATCAGCAGGGTTTTTGGGGATAAGGTGCAGAATGAACGCGTCCACGCCACCTGTCTTCAGGGCAGAGGCTTGCTGATGTGCCTGCTGGGCGGCTTGAGAAAGATCCTGCTGCGGCAGGGATAGGCCTGTTCCGGGATGCAGGGTGACGGCAGCCAGAAGCCCCACACCTAACGCCACAGTTGTCATGGCCTCAAAATACAGAAGCGCCTTGCTGCCCAGCCGCCCGACCGTGCGGATGGTGCCTGCCCCCTGCATGCCCTGCACAATCACGCAGAAAACAAGCGGAGAGACAATCATGGAGATCAATTTGAGGAAGACATCACTCAGCAGCTTGAAATGCTGAGCGGCGTGCGGCGTGAATACGCCTGCAAGCACACCGAGCACTGTCATGACCACAATCTGCAGGAACAGGGAGCGCATGGGAAAAAAGGCTTTCACAATGACAGACCCATAGCGTTGGCGTGTTGGGCACCATGATGCTCAACGGGATGCTTTCTGCCTCTCTCAGCCATGGTGAACACCTTGCATACAAGAACCTTATGAAACGTAACATAACTGCAATTATTTCTTGCATACAAGCGAAATGATCTGATTGAGCAATAAAAAAGACGGCCTTTCCGGCGTGCAATCCGCTGCAAAATCTCTTTGCATGGAAAAACAGAGACTTATCAGAAACGGATGGAGCAGGCTTTTCTGATGGCATGAAGGCACAGCCACGCAGCAGGCTTGTCTAAACCCTGAAAACGGGGCCATAAATTGGTATGACCGAGTCTTCAGAACCCGCTTCGCACCACCAGCCTCATGTGATTGAGAACCGCATCGTCTATGCGGCTCTCTCTGGATACATCGCGCCCGGTGAACGGCTTGGCGAGAAGGAACTCTCTGAGATTTTCAAGGTCTCCCGCACCCTTGTGCGGGAAGCCATGATCCGTTTGCAGGCACGGGGCATTGTGGAAGTCATGCCGCGCCGGGGATGGTTTGTGATCGAACCAACGGTGGAGGAAGCCAGAAACACCATCAATGCCCGTCGCGCGCTGGAAGTGGGCATGCTGGCCACGGCGGATCACGTAACGCCGGAAAAAATAGCTATCCTGCGCGAGCATGTAAGGAACGAGCAGCGGGCGCTGGAGGAAGATGACCGTGCACAGCGCAGTTATCTGCTGGGGCATTTTCATGTCTGTCTGGCGGAAACCATTGGTAACCCGGTGCTAGGCTCCATTCTACAGGACCTGACCACCAGAACCGTGCTGATTGCCGCCCTGTATCAGTCCACTCACGATGCGCATGAATCCTGCGATGAGCACAGCCAGATTATTGATGCACTGGAAGCCGGAGAGCCTATGGAAGCTGTCAGGCTGATGGACATGCACCTCAAACATGTTGAAAAGGCGCTCAATTATCGGGATGTCGCCAGCCGGATGGAAAGCCTGAAATCCGTTTTGCAAAAAGGCCCCTCTCTTTAAAAATCGGGGCTTTTCTATTGGGCTGAGGCAGGATGCTGTTGTGGGACTTCCTGCTGCGTTCGGTTTCTGCCGTCCTTAGTGTCGGATCAGGATGTAGTTGATCGTCAGGTCAATATCGAAATGGTTGCCCTTCATGTCTGGTGGCACGGGGGGGAGCTGCGCCCCGTGGAACATGCCGGATGTGGCGGCATCGAGATAATAGGAGCCTGATGATCCTGTCTGGTACACAGATTTCACACGGCCATTACGATCCAGCACAACATGCACGGAAGAAGGACCTTCCTCCCCATTACGGGCGGCTTCTTCCGGATAATACATGTGGCGCATGATCCACGCATTGATTTCCTGCCCGTAATCATCACTCACGCCGCGAACGGACGTGCGGGAGGTATAGTGCGCGTTGATCTGTCCGTTTTCCACGACTGGACCAACGGAAAGATCAATGGGGCCACCTGAACCGCCCGGCCTGCCATGGCGATGCCGCCGGGGTGCCGGAGCTTCGTTGAAAGACAGGTCCATCGGGTTATCAAAGGGCGAGGCAGCGTGACGGTTGGCGTGCGGCTGCGGTTTGCTGCGGGGAACCGGACGTGCCTTGGCGTTGGCCTCTGGCTTTTGACCGGAGGGAGGACGCGCGGGTTTGACCGTTTTGTGCTCTTCCGGCGTGGGTTTTGGTAGTCCGTCATCCGACTGCGGTAGCGGCGGAGCTGTGGGCGTATCTTCCGATGGAACGGCTGGCCCGGGCGCGGCTTCCGCGGGTGAGGGTTCGGCTTGTCCGGCGGCGCTGGGGTTTTTGCCAGAGTTGCCTTCCCCCGCATCGGGTGATTGCGGGCCAACCATGCCACTGGTGGCCTGTGGCTGCGCAAACACCATCTCCACAGGAGAGGGCTGTGCACCGTCTGGTGTGCCGTGGGGCTGGTGGTGCGTGGCTTGCCACAGCAAGGCTGTCAGAAGTGCAAAATGGGCAAACAGAGAGCCTGTCAGCACCGGGCCGAGTGTAGGCTCTGCGTAGACTTCTTTACGGATAAGGGGAGTGGATGTGCCCTTTACCCGTTTGTAATTATTGGGACGTGCAATTGGCCACGCAGAGGGTTTCAGGCTCTCCCGGTTGCTCTCGGAAAGGGGGATGGCCCCTGAATCAGGGAGGACTCTTCCTGCATCGGACGGTGGAACCAGACGCGGTTCCTGTGCTTCTGTCCGGCGTGAAGAGCGACTGAGCATAGCCTTCATGAAGTGCCCGTTCTCTCCTCTGCCCGGACAGGGCTGTGTTTGGGCCAGTTGCTTTCCCTAGTGTGCCATTGCTTGAGCATTGTTTCCAGTCAGAACTTGTTATTCCGTTGCCTGTCCGCCGGAATGTAAAGCGGGTGCGGCAGCGGAACGGCTGTTAGGCGCAGCAGAGGGAGGGTGGGGAGGAGTGTCTGGCGCCGGCGGAACGAAGGATGTGCCGCTGTTTATGGCTGCTCCAGAGGGCGTGGGCTGGGACGGAGCAGGGAGCGCTGCACGTTTTTCCGGAGGCTGAACAGGGCTGGGCGGGGCGATCTGCGTTTGAGAAGGGCTCAGACGCGCACGCATGTGCCGAACGTCCACATCTGTCACGGCCGGGGCATTATTGCCCCACGCATGCCGGACAAAGGTGCCCACAGCGGCAATCTGGGCATCTGTCAGGCGGGCTGCAAAACTTGGCATGCTGAAGGCAGAAGGCGCGCTCTGCGTGCCATGGAGGGTGACCCCAGTCAGAATAATATGGATGACCGAATCTGGAGCCGGGTTCATGACCACGGGATTATCTGCCAGCGGCGGAAAGGTGGTGGGATATCCGGCCCCGTTGGAGCGGTGACACGCGGCGCAGTTATCCAGATATACGCGCTGCCCTAAAGTAAGGTGGCCGCCGGATTGCAGTGCCTTGGTGGCGGCTGCATCCCGCTTCCAGCCTGTTTGCTGTGGCGTTGCGGCTGGCAGGCTTTTCAGGTATCGCGCCATGGCAGTCAGGTCAGCCTCGGACAGATATTGCGTGCCGTGGTGTACGGCGCTGTCCATGTTGCCGAAGGCACTGCCTCTGTTGTTGCGGCCAGTTTTCAGGAATGCGGTGATTTCTGCCACACGCCATGTACCAAGGCCGGTACGTGGCTCACCGCGTAATGAGGGCGGAGTCCAGCTATCCACCGCCTTACCGCCAGCCAGATAACGGGGGCCATCCTGTGCGGTCAGGGCTTCTTCCTGCATGGCAATGCCACGCTGGGTATGGCAGGCCCCGCAATGCCCCGGCCCTTCCACCAGATAGGCTCCGCGCGCCAGTTCCGCATTGGCAAAGGGGCGGCCTGTAGCCTGCCGTGCGGCCTGAGGGGAAGGCGCAAATGCCCAGCGCCAAAAGGTTAAGGGGAAACGCATGGAAAGTGGCCAGGGAATAGCGTTGGCTTTTACTGATTGGGCCACAGGCTGCACGTCCTGCATGAAATACACATACAGCGCGTGCAGGTCCTCATCTGTCATGCGGGCGTATGAGGGATAAGGCATGGCAGGATACAGGGTGGCCCCGTCTGGCCGGATACCTTCCCGCACGGCACTGACAAACTGTGCTTCCGTCCAGTTGCCGATACCATGGGTTTTATCCGGCGTGATGTTGGAAGCGTAGAGGGTGCCAATGGGCAATTCGAACGCATAACCGCCCGCGTATGGAGCCTTCTGGTTTGTGGTATGGCAGGCCGCGCAATCAGCCGCTGCGGCGACGTAGCGGCCTCGTTCAATCCATTCCTGCGGGGTGCGAGGTGTTTCGGATGAAAGGAAGGCATCCTTAGACTCCGGCCCTGAATGTGCGGGAGAGGAAGACGCTTCCTGTGATGGTGGGTTCTGCTGTGCTCTTGATGTCAAAGGGTCTTCGGGCTGGACCGTGCCAGTAGCTGGGCCAGCAGGAGAAGTGGCCGATGCTGCTACGGCAGGGTGAGCCAGGCAGAAAGGAAGGCTGCCCAGAGCGAAAGCCGCCACGCCGTATGACAGCATCGACAGGTATCGCTTTCCACCCAAGATGCACGCCAATAGCAGGCCTGCCGAACGTGGGGTTACCGTTTTTTCAAAAGAGACGGTGGTCTTTGCAAGAGCCTTGCGGGGAATATCGGTTGCGGGATGCTGTGCCGAAGCCGAGCGTGGGAGGTGCGTGGAGGCGGCAGTAAAGGCAGGCTGTCTCATGGCGTTACCAACGGGCCGCCGTTGCCCTTCAGCCATTGCGTGCGGATATGATGAGCGGACCAGTAGGCCAAGGCGGCGACCAGCCCCGTAGGATTATAGCCCATACCCTGCGGGAAGGCGTTGGCTCCTACCACAAACACGTTCGGTACATCCCAGCTTTGCAGGTAGCGGTTCAGGGCGGATGTGTTGGGGTCATCCCCCATGACGGCCCCGCCGCAGAGATGGGTTGTCTGGTAGTCACGCACGTCAAACGGTTTGCCCGGTTCGCGCATGCTGTAGTGCACATCACGCGCGCCAAGGGCTTTGACCACGCCATCCAGCTTGCTGACAACGTGGCGGTTCATGCGGATATCGTTGTCTTTCCAGTCAAACGTCATGCGCAGCAGCGGCTGGCCGTAAACATTGGTCCAGGTGGGATCAAGGTCCAGATACACATCACGGTAGGCCATGTTGGAGCCCTGCGCATTGATGGTGAAGGCATGGCGATAGGTGTCAACGGCCTGTTTTTTCCATGCGCTGCCCCATCGTGGAGCGCCGGGAAAAGTGGCTTTGGCTCCGCCAATAGGTTTAACGCCCGCCTGATTGACCCATAGCGGTGAACCGCCAATAAAGCCCAGCGGCCCGTGATCAAAGTTGTCACAGTTGAAATCATCAATTGCCACACCGCCTGCCGAGCCGATGAACTGGTCCGTGCTGCGGGTGGGGGGCATCAGCACCGTGGTGTTGGTGATGTTCTGATACGTGAAGTTGCGCCCTACCGTGCCGGAATTGCTGTGCGGATCATATGGTTTTCCAATACCTGACAGCAGCATCAGATGCACGTTATGGAACTGGAAGGCCGCCAGAATAACCAGCCCTGCAGGTTGGGTAATGTGGTTGCCTTCCGCATCCTGATACACAACGCCAGTTGCTTTCTTGCCTGTGGAATCCAGAAGCACTTTCAGCACATGTGCGTTGCTGCGCAGCGTGAAGTTGGCGTGCTGTCGCAGGGCGGGCAGGATGTTCACATTCGGCGAGGCCTTGGCGTACATGTAGCACGCATAATCCGAGCAATAGCCGCAGAAATTGCACGGCCCCATCTGGGCCCCATACGGGTTTGTATAGGGGTGGGACGCATTGGCCGCAGGCATGGCGTAGGGGTGAAACCCGGCCTCGGTCGCGGCCTTGCGGAACAGATGGGCGGTATAAACATCCCGCAGGGGCGGAAGCGGGAAATCATCTGACCGATCCGGTGCAAACGGGTTGCCTTTGCCCACCACCTTTCCGTCCACGGTGTAGGCTTCGCCCGATGTGCCAAATACTTTTTCCGCACGGTCAAAGAAGGGCTCAAGTTCTTCATATGTGACGCCGTAATCCTGCAGGTTCATGCCATCAGGAATGAACGTCTTGCCATAGCGTTCAGTAATATGGCTGCGCAGGCGCAAATCCTGTGGCATGGCGCGGAAATGTACACCCGTCCAATGCAGGCCTGCGCCCCCTACGCCTTCGCCCGGCAGAAAGGCGGCCAGGCGGCGGTAAGGCAGGGCCTCCTGATCCAACCTGTTGCGGACCGTCACGGTGGTCTGCGCAGGGTTCTGGAACAGCTTGTACCGGGTAGCACCTTCCAGTTCATCAATGGAGGCAGGATAGGCGCCATCTTTGGCGGTGGAGCGTCGGCCGCCGCGTTCCAGCATCACCACGGAAAGGCCTGCTTCACAAAGCTCCTTGGCCATGATGCTGCCGGCCCAGCCAGCACCCACCACAACGGCATCTACAGGGGGGAGAGTTTTTTCCGCCATGGGTCAGCCTGTCTCCCCGCTAATGGAAACCGGGCCATAAGGGTAGGGGGTTTCGTACCGGTCTACCCAATCCATGTAATCGGCGCGGGCACCGGGGAAGCCCATCATTTTCCAACCGCCCATGTGACGATTGCCTCCATGGGTGGGGTCTGCAAACGCGCCTTCAATCGTGTCAGAACGAAGCTGCTCAAAAAAGGCGCTGGCGGGCAGGGCGTCAAACTGGGTGGCGTTGTGTTCAAGAGCCGTCAGGATAGCGTCCTGCGTGGTGGGAGGCAGGCTTTCAAAGGGGGCGTTATGCTGCTGACGCACCCAGGCCTGCGTTCCGGCAATACCTATGCGGTAGATTTGCCGAGGGCTGTAAGGGAGCTGATAACCCAGATTGTCGGGGCCGGTACGGTGCGGGCCGCTCATGAACCATTTTTCGCCACGGCCCCAAGGGGTGTTCATCTGGCCTTCAATAAAGTCCGGCACCCCAAGCATGGTGGCACCCGGCCCCATATCATCTTCCGGGAACAGCCGTTCACAGGCGGCCGTCAGAAAGGCAAACTCGGCGGCGGTGAAAAAGCGTGTTGAGGTGCCAGCTTCCTGATGATGCGCTGTAGCGGCGGGTGACTGTTCAGAAGAGGCTGCTTCAGCCGTTTGCGTTGCCAGTCCACCAAGCGAGAGCGCCGCCATACTGGTTCCCAGCCCTTGCACCACACGGCGACGTTTGGGCGTGAACGCGGAGGAAGGCAGCGGAGCGATGGCAGCATCGTGAGCCATATGTTCCTCGCCCCTTACCTGCTGTTTAACGTGGCTGGGTGCGGACGCATTAGTTTTGGAGGATGTCATCGGATAAGCCGCCGGAGAGCCGTCAGGAGTGGGGAGGCTGAGAGGAGCCATTGCTGCCGAGGTATTCGCGGCTGGTTTTGCGCAAGAAACAGGGCTGGCTGGGCGTCGGGGCGTATGGGGCGCGTCGGTCATCGGGGGGCTCGTTACCGTGAACAGGGAGCGGCGACCACAAATCGGTCCTCGCGGCCGCTTCAGCGCAGTGCGCGCGACCATGCGGGCCTTGGTTAGCGGAGAGACGGCCCTGAAACAAGCATGGCCCGCACAAGGCGAGCCATGAGAGGGACTTGAAAGTCCGTTCTGGAAGGGAAAAGAGCGGCGGTAACCCGCAGACTCTCGCTCTTTTCCATCCAAAGTGTAAAACCGGATTTATTACCAGATTTTAACGCGCTGTTTCGGGGACAGATACAGCTTTTCACCAGCTTTCACATTCCATGCCTTGTACCAAGCGTCCAGATTGTGCATGGGAATGTTCACGCGGGCCTGCGGCGGGGAGTGCGGATCTGTCACCACCAGTTGCTTGACGGTGTCATCACGTAGTTTTTCCCGCCATACCTGCGCCCAGCCAAGGAATACGCGCTGATCGCCCGTCAGGCCATCAATCACCGGAGCAGGCTGGCCGTTCAGGGAGGCATGGTAGGCGTCAAGCGCCAGTGTCAGGCCACCCAGATCGGCAATGTTTTCGCCCATGGTCAGCTTGCCGTTTACATGCACGCCCGGCAGGACCTCAAACGCATCATACTGAGCACCGAGGCGGTCAGCCAGTTTCTGGAAACGGTCTGCGTCAGCTTTGGTCCACCAGTCACGCAGGCGGCCATGTTCGTCAAACTTACGGCCTTCATCATCAAACGAATGGGTCATTTCATGACCAATTACGCCACCAATGGCCCCGTAGTTTACAGCCATATCTGCCTTGGCGTTGAAGAACGGCGGCTGCAGAATGGCAGCCGGGAACACAACCTGATCAAACAGCGGGTTGTTGTAGGCGTTCACGGTCTGGGGAGTCATATCCCATTCGTTACGGTTAACGGGCTTGTCCAGACGGGCTACCCAGTAGTTCCATTCAAACCGGATGCCGTTTTTGGCGTTGCCGTAAACATCCCCTTTTTTCACGACGAGATCAGAATAATCACGCCATTCGCTGGGGTAGCCAACCTGCACTTCAAAGTTTTCCAGCTTGCGCAGGGCGGCTTCACGCGTGGGTTTGCTCATCCATGTGTTGTGCTGTAGGCGGATGCGGAAGGCATCTTTCAGATCGCCGGTCAGCTTCTGCATGGCGGTGCGGTTTTCTGCGGGGAAGTAGCGTTCCACATACACCTTGCCCAATGCCATGCCCATGGCGGAGCTTGTGGCCTGCACACCGCGCTTCCAGCGGGCCGGAAGGGCTGGCTGGCCTGTCAGCGCCTTGGAGAATTCAAAGCGGGCCTGCACAAAAGCGTCCGGCAGGTTGCTGGTGGCGTTTTCTATCGTATGGAAGGCTTCCCATGCCTGTAGAAGCCCGACATCGGCATTGGCCAGCAGGGCTGCGCCGCCCGTAATGGCGGAGGGTTCACCAACAATAACCGTACGGTTTTCAAGCCCTTCTGTGGGCAGGCCAGCAGCGGTCAGCCACGTGGTCCAGTCAAAACCGGGGGCGGCTTTGGCCAGATCAGCCACCGTCATGGGGTTGTAGGTTTTTTCCGGGTTGCGCAGGTCTGCACGTGCCCAGTGGGTTTCAGCCAGTTTGGTTTCAAAGGCGACAATGGCAGCAGCAGCCTGCTCGGGTTGCGGCCATTTGATAAGGCTCAGCGCCTTGGTGATGTAGGTCTGATACGCAGCCTTCTTCGCGGCAAATTCCGGCTTCAGGTAGTAATCACGGTCCGGCAGCCCCAGTCCGTCCTGATCAATGTTCAGGGCGTAATGGGTGGGGTCTTTCGCATCCGGGTTGATACCCAGAGAGAAAGGAGAGGTTGCAAAGCTGCCTGAAGCCGCACCTGCAACGGTAGCAAACGTCTTGGCGTCAGTTATTTTGCGGATGCTTTCCAGATCGCCTTTCAGGGGCTTGGTGCCCTGTTTTTCCACGGATTTTTCATCCATGAAAGAGGCGTAGTACGTGCCCAGCTTTTCCTCGATAGTGGTCGGATGCTTGACCGGGTGAGCAGAAAGCTCGTTCAGGATGGTCTGAACACGCTGGCGCGAAAGTTCAGCCAGCGCATTGAACGGGCCATAGCTGGTCATGTCTGACGGAATGGTCAGATTGTCCAGATAGGTGCCATTGGCATAGCGGAAAAAGTCATTTCCAGGTTTGACCGACGTATCACGGCCCGCAAGATCAACACCCCAGGCCCCGAAGGTGGCGGGGGGAACGGCTGCCGGTGCCGTTACAGGTGCAGCAGCTTGCGCGGTGGCGGCATGGGCTGCCCCGGCCACACTGGTCAGGCCGATGGCAGCAGACAGAAGAAGCCCGACCCGCAGTGACACTTTATTATTATGCTTAAGCATCTGTTGATGTTTCTCCAAATAAATGCCGGGAAAGATAAAATGATGTCTTCTTTCCCTGTTAGTTCTTTAGATACCGTTCTTTAGGTGATGGTAGGTTAAGCATGCCCAGCATAGAATGACTACCCCACCGGAATGATTTTTAATTCAACAGGCCATCCCTTTGTTACGTGACGTAGAGCCAAGCAGTGTGAAGGCCGCAGCTTTGATGGCGGGCGTATTTTTCTCCTTGTAAATGCCTCTTGCCCATTGTTCACGCATGGAAGTGCAGGCACTCTTGATGTGAGTGTGACACAGTTGTTTGTTGGGGCTGCGGAGCGCAGCCTTGAGTGGTGGCACTTCATTTTCCGGCGGTATCAGGGAGAGCTGAAGGCATGGCGTGTCTGGTGGTGAAGGCTGGAGGACGGTCTGTCTTTCCGGAGTGGAAAGCTCTGTTTGCTGAACTCATGCCCCAACTCGATGTAAGAGATTGGTACGATCCATCTCTTGATCCGACGGAGGTGACTTATGCACTGGTATGGGAACCGGATGCCGGTCGGCTGGCCCAGATGCCTTACTTGAAAGCGGTTCTGAGTGTTGCCGTGGGGGTTGATCATATTACGGCAGATCCGAACAGGCCGCGTCAAGTGCCCATTATCCGTATGGGTGGAGCAGAGACCGCCATTCAGATGGCGGATTATGTGCAGTGGGCCGTATTTTCTCTGCTGCGGGAAGCACCGCGTTGGCATACAGGGCAGCAGGAAAGAAAATGGACGCGGCGTGGTATGCCGCAAACCCGGCTTTCTACAGAAACACGCGTGGGCGTTATGGGTCTGGGCAGTTTGGGCGGCCATGTGGCGCAAAGGCTGGTACAGACAGGTTTTCAGGTTTCCGGCTGGGCACGGCATGAAAAATATATTGAAGGCGTAACCTGCCATACCGGGCCGGAGGGCTTACCGGCTTTTTTGGGCGAGTGCGACACACTGGTATGTCTCTTGCCGGAAACAGCGGAAACGCGCGGTATCATTACATATGATGTTCTGACCCAACTTAAAAAACCTTCGGGCTTTGTTAATGTAGGGCGCGGGGCGCTGGTGGTTGAAGCGGACCTTTTGCGGGCGTTGCAGGATGAAACCCTCCATGGTGCCGTGCTGGATGTGTTTTCTACAGAACCCTTACCGGAAACCTCGCCTCTCTGGGGGCAACCGGGCGTGCTGATTACCCCGCATGTGGCATCCGAAGCCTCACGCGCAACGCGGGCACGGTATGTTGTGTCTGTTATTCAGGCACTTGAGCAGGGGCAGGATGTGCCGCTGCGGTATGATGCGGAGCGTGGATATTAGAGGGGGTTTGACGCTTCTGGAAAGAGAGCGTGCACGGCGCGCTTGGGCAGTTTGGTGGGGTTTTTGGAAACCTTTCCAAGAGTGAAAAGGGAAGGAATATCCCTTTTTCTCCATAGAGTTAGGACGACATCCGTATGCAAGCCGCGTGATAAAGAAAGAGAATACGGACTGCGTGAAGAGAACGAGTTCTCTCTATTCCATCGGTTACTCTTTGGCGTAAAATCCGATTTTGCAGGGCTTCAGGGTTGCAAGAGCAGGGGCACGCCCGCCATACGGGAGCCGTCTGGCTCGGAGAGGGGCTGATAGATTTAAAGGCATGGTGGGAGCTGGCTGACAGAGGCCACGGCACCGCTTCTGTTGCAGGTGCGCAGGGGGCTTCATGCTTTTTAAGAGAAGTGGGAGCGGTCGGATTTTTTACCGAGGTTTTAACGTTGAAAGCAAAGCGGGGCTGATACAGGACCGCAGAACATGGGCTTTCAGTTCGGCGCTGACGGTGTTGGGGCTCCTGCCTGCAGGATTGATTGCTCCAATGCCTTCTGCCCGAGCGGCGGATATGCCGGTGCCGGTAGGCAGCCGGACTGTTGCATCTGCGAATGTGTTCCCTGCGCAGATGGATGGTCAGACGGCTTCTTCGCATGGAGGGCAGGCAGGAGCTCTCCCGGCTTCTGCTCATCGTCAACAGGGAGGGGATCATGGCCACCTGCGAAAGGGGCGATCCTCAAAAACAGCCTCGGGAGAGGGCGAGGGGATGCTGCGTGCTTCTGGGGCGGGGGCCTTACCGTCTACCGTCCGGCCTGTGCGGCACGGTGGGCCAGTTGTGTCCAGCCATGCTACGGATGTTGATGTCAGCGCCCGGCGGCATGATTTTGCCTATCCGGATGCCCAGCATCAGCCTGATGCAACCACCCGCATTACCTTGGAACGCCTGAAAGAGCGGGATATTGTGACCTTGCGCGGGTTGGAGCGCGTGGCTCCCAACCTGACCATGCAGAGCATAAACGGCACAGCCTCCAGCAATTTCTATCTGCGTGGTGCCGGATTTAATGATTTCACACAGAACAATATGGGGCCGGTGCTGACCTATATTGATGATGTGGCTTATCCGTATTCCACAATGTCCAACGGCCAGATGTTTGATCTGGCCGGGGCTACCGTGACCCCCGGCCCGGTGGGCACGGAACATGGGCAGTCCGACACGGGTGGGGAAGTGCATCTGCACACCAATGACCCCACGGATGTCTGGCATTATGGGGCGTCTCAGGACATTGCCTCCTACGCACGTAGCCGGAGCGAAGCTTATGTGTCTGGCCCGTTGGCCAAAGGGCTCAGCTTTCGCCTGGCCGGACAGACCCGCCATGGAGGAGGGTGGCAGACCAATCCGCAGAACGGAGACCATCTGGGGGATGCGGATTTATGGGCGTTACGCGGCAAGCTGCAATGGAAGCCTGATAGCCACACCACTATTCTGCTGGGCGGTCATTTTGTGCAGGATAACAGTGAGGTTGTCTCCAGCGTGCCTGTGCATCGCCTCATAGGGAAACAACCCCTGCCACAAATGGGGTCATGGAAAGAGGCGGAATGGTCCTCCCGCCCTGAATTTGCACGACTGATCGGGCGCAAGGCCGGTATCAAACCCAGTGAACACAACCAGTTCTGGGGGGCGGATCTTCATATCACGCATGATTTCGGGCCGGTGACATTCGCTGCCATCAGTGCGTTTGAAACTGAGCGTGAAGGGGAATACACAGATCAGGATGGCACGGCGCAGTCTCAGGCTGATACCTATCGCACCATAGATGCCAACAGCTTTACGCAGGAAGTGCGGCTGAGTAATTCCCACCCTGATGACAAACTGCAATGGGTGGTGGGCGCTTATTATCAGCGCACCCGTATGAACCAGCGCTTTTTCTTTGATTATACGGACTACTCAGCCCGCGGCTACATGATGGCCACCAATTTTGGCATGAATCAGGAAAGCGTTTCTGAATTCGGGCATCTTAGTTATCGGCTGCCGCATGGAGTGACCATCTGGGCTGGACTGCTGCATGAATTGGATGATCGGTCCATTACTGGTCTGCAATCGCAGATATTTGGTGGTGTCACACGGAATTTTCATGCGGAAAGCACGGCGTCCAACCAGTTTGCGGGGCAGGTGGGTGTTTCCTGGCAAATGGCACGCCATGCCCTTGTCTATTACAAGATGAGCAAGGGCTTCAAACCCGGAGGCTTTACCGCCAACAATACGCAGATTCAGGCACAGCTTGACCCGTTCAGGCCAGAAACCGTGCTGACCTATGAAGCCGGGTTCAAGGCAGACCCTATCCCTAACCGGCTCCGTATCAATGGCGCAGCATTTTACAATGATTTTCATAACCAGCAGATTCTGGGGACGGTATTGATCCCCAATTATGGACCGTTGAGCGAAATTACCAACGCACCCAAATCTGAAAGTTGGGGGTTTGAAGGGACCATAGAAGCTCATCCGTTCAGCCATCTGTTTGTGACGCAGAACATTGGCTGGCAGCGTGGCAATTTTCAGAATTTTCCTACGGTCAATCGCGCCAAAACCAACGCGTATTACGCACAGCATGGTGTGTGGAAAGCCATTAACGATAATTTTGGCGGAGTTGATAATGGGCAACCCAAGCTGACACTGAATGGCTCGGCGGACTGGCGGCAGCCGATCGCCCATGCGTATTCTCTGGATTTCGGGCCGGACTGGCTCTATCGCGGGAGTCAGGCCATTACCCCAGGGGGCACAGGATTTTACCGTCTGCCACCTTACTTTCTTCTGGGGGCGCATGTTACGTTTCGTCCGGCTTCCGGTAAGTGGGAGGCAACTCTTTACGCCCGGAACATTCTTGATCGGCGCTACGCGGAAAGCGGAGGGCAGGCGACAACAACCTATTTCTATATTCCGGGTGAGCCGCGCTTTATTGGTGGCCGGATTTCCTGCGGCTTCTAAAGCATGGAAAATCCGGTTTGCGGCAGAAGGTGCCGGGTATGGAAACAGAGCCACTCAGGCGGACGCCCTGGCACGCCAGGTTCGTACGGCCTGCTCATGTCGGTGTGGGCGGCGGGGCTGTCTAAGGTGTTGGGGGGTGTCGTCAGTTAGGCTGTGCGGTTTGATGACGCTACCGTCCTTCTACTCATGATGCCCTTTGAGGGTGGAGTTTGGCGTTCAGGAGTGTCAGCACCAGAACGCCAAGGGCCGCCAAGCCAACTGTCAGCATCAGGGCAGGGGCAAGCCCTCGACCCAGAACGCGGCCTATTTCAGTTTGTAAAAGGGCGTTGCTGGCCGCCAGAAGATTTCCACATTGATAGGCCAGACCGGGGAAGGTGGCGCGTATGGAGGCGGGGGAAAGTTCGCTCAGATACGCAGGCACCACGCCCCATGCCCCCTGAATACAGAACTGGATGCACATGGCTCCTACCGCCAGCCAGAAGGCAGATTGGGGTAAGGTCCAGAGTGGCAGCAGCGGGATGGTCAGCAAGGCGGCAAGCGCAATGGCATATTGCCGCCCAATGCGCTGGGAGAGAACGCCAAAGAAAAGTCCACCAGCAATGGCCGCCACATTATACAGAACCACAATCAGCGTAATGGACGGGGGTGGGATGTGCCGTTCCAGAGCCAGAAACACTTTGGGATACAGATCCTGTGAGCCATGGCTCATGAAATTGAAGCCCGTCATGAGGGTAATGGCAAAAACGCAAAGAGCCGCATTCTGGCGGACAATGGGCCACAGACCCTGATGTTTCTGGGTCGGACTGGCCGGCGCTTTCTGTCGAGCCAGCCAGTCCGGGCTTTCCGGCACCCGGAGCCAGATATAGAGCGCCGAAAAAACGGCGCTTCCGCCAAGAATAAACAGGCCACGCCAGCCCACCACGGGCAAGGTGAGAAAAAGAATGGAGGCCAGCAGGTATCCGGCAGGGTACCCTGCCTGCAAAATGCCGGAGGCCGTACCGCGCCATGATACAGGCACACTTTCCATAATCAGAGACGTGCCGACACCCCATTCTCCCCCCAGCGCGATGCCGAAGAGAGTGCGCAGAACAAGAAAGACCCATAGTGTAGGAGAAAAGGCGGACAGCACTTCAATAACGGAATACACCAGAATGGTGATGATCATTACCGGCTTGCGCCCGTAAGTGTCTGCTGCCCGCCCACACAGATAAGCGCCTATGGGGCGGGTCATCAAGGTGAGGGTGGGGGCCAGCAACACGCTTTCCAGAGAGGTATTGAAGCTGTGGGCCACGTTATCCAGCGTGAAGAGCACAAGAAAGAAATCACACGCATCCAGCATCCATGCCAGAAAGGAAGCCGCCACCACATGCCGGGCAGTAGCGCGCTCCTGCGGGGTAAGCGGTTGTGCGGTAGGTGAGGACAGGTCAGGCTGAGATGCGGTAAGTGTCATGGGCATGTATCCGTTTCTTGCACCATTCTGTGTGTCATGAACGGAAAGAGGGTTCTATCGGCTCCGGGCATCACGAATAGGATAGACACAAGGCACGGAAGGTTTTGCACCGTCACTCCTGCGTGAGACAGAGGGGTTCCGCCGGGAAAATCCGTCCATTGCTTCATACTCTTGACGGCTTTCCGGTCTCACCGGCACCATGGCGGGTGACATCCCGCAATGGAGCCGAAGTGTGTCTGAGCCTGTTTTTCCGTTAGAAATTACGCATCTTGTCAAAGAGTTCAGCACAAAGCGGGCGCTGGATGATTTCAATCTGACACTGGCGGAGGGCGAAATAGCTGCTCTGCTGGGGCCAAATGGTGCAGGCAAGACCACGCTGATTGGATGCCTGCTGGGGTTTCTTTCAGCCGATGCGGGGCAGATCCGTCTGTTTGGCGAGGATGTCAATCACCTGACGCCACAGGTACGTAATCGCATAGGGTTTGTGCCCCAGACCCTGACAGGCTTTACATGGTTCAAAGTGGGGGAACTGTTGAGCTATCTGGCGGGATATCGGCCGGCCAACACCCCGCAGGATAACCGCTGGCTGGAATGGGCGGCACTGGACCCTGCGGCGCGTATTAAGTCTCTCTCAGGTGGGGAGCGGCAACGCTTGGCCATTGTTCTGGCACTGCGTTTCCGGCCTGATCTGATCGTGCTTGATGAACCCGTTGCCAGTCTTGACCCTCAGGCACGGCATGATTTTATGCGGCTGCTGCCAGACTATGCGAACCAGCATGGTGCTACTGTTCTGATTTCGTCTCATATTATCTCTGATCTTGAGAATATCTGTGATCGCTTTGTCATTATGCGGCGGGGGCAGATTGTGCTGGATGTTTCGGAGGCCGTCTTGCAGGGGCAGGTGCGGCACCTGTCTGCGGTGCCGCCTGATGAATGGGGCGTGCGTGTGTTGGCCCCGGCGGAGGATGGTGGTGTGTGGGTGGATGGGTGGCAGCCCGTTCTGGATCAGGCCGCCGCCGGTCAGGGGCTTGATGTGGCTTTGCCAGATGTAGAAACCCTCTTTCTGGCCCTGTCACGATGAAAAACGCCCTTCATGCGTTGCGGCTGTATGTTAAGCCCGTTTTTTGGCGGGAAAACTACACCTTGTTGACCGGGCTGTTATGGACGATGGTCGCTTTCTTCGTCGCATTTACGGATCATTCGGCCACACACTGGCAGAACGGGCTGTTCAAATTACCCTCTTCCTTTGGCACCTGGTGGTGGCTGGGGTTGCAGGCGCTTATTTCCGGAGTGGCATGCCAGTATTGGCGGCAGGTCCGCAGTCCGCTCGCCAGCATGACACCTGGCATGATTGAGGCTGAATATCAGGCCGTGCAGGTTGCCCTGTCTGGTGTGGTGGTGCTTATGGCAGTGCCTTTGCTGCATCTGGGTGCGCCGTTTCTGAATAGTCTGGCACAGGAATCCATCTGTCTGGCGCTGGGCGTCAATGGCGATATGACCGGCCCCAAAAACCTGCGCAAACCCGTGCGCTGGTTGCGGATGTTCATGATGTTCGTGTTGTTTGTTGCCTTCATGTTTCCGCAATCACAGGAACGGATTTTGTCTGCGCCATGGTATGTGGCGGTAGGGCTTCTGGCTGTTGGTATCAGCATGACCCTCATTGAACTCGGTCATCGGCCACAGCCTGCGGCTCTGCCGGGTGGCGCAGCGCCAACAGTTGCACAGCCTCGCTATCAGGCACGGAGGAACGCTCTTCAGGCGGCCAGAACCCAAGGCCAATCTTACCCGTTTCAAAGGGATGGGATGCCTGCTGGAAGTGGGTGGGCTACGGAAAGCGCTTTTGCGGGAGAGTATGGGGTTACGGCTGCTTCCTCTTACCATGCCGTTACCATCAATGGTGGCGCGCGTGCGCAGGAGGGCACCGGAATCAGGAATTTGATGCAATGGCAGTTTCCATGGTTACGGAAGCCGCCCGTGCCGAATACCATGATGACACCCGGGCCTGTTGGATTTCTGGCCAGCAGTGTGGTCGTTCTGGTTTTTCTTTTTATTCTGAACATGATTCTGGAGGCTTTTTCTGCAGGAGGTATGCCGCATTGGTCTGCCATCAGAAAATCCATGCTGATTGCGCCGCAGATGATCTGCATGATGTCCGCCAGTGGTCTGGCTTCCTGGATGCTGATACGGGCGGACTGGCCGTTTCTGCTTAATCTGGCAGGGTATGGCACCCGGGCGGATTTTGCGCGGGCGCTTTATAGAACCCACGCCAAGCGTGCGGTGCAGAGTGCTGCACTTGCGGCTCTGTTCTGCGCTCCTTTGGGGATTGTGTTTGGCGCAGAAAGCTGGAGAGAGTTGTTTCTGAGCATGGGAGCAATTTTCTCGGTTATGATGGGTGCCAGCTATCTTCCTAGCTTGCCGTTGCTTTTCTCCCGCAAAACACGCCCGGGTGTTCTTCAGGCCTTCAATCTGCTGGGGAGCTTTGTTTGCGTGCAGATGGGCGTTAGCCTCCTGTTCTCCGAGGCCTCGCCCCCTGCGTGGTTGTGGGGAACCCTGTTTGCAGGTCTTCCATTTTCTGCACTTATGGCATGGCTTGCACCGCGTGCACTGGCACAGGCTGACTGGCCCATTGAACCGTTGGCAGCCCCCTAAACGGGCATTTTTTCTTGTCGTTTGAAGGAATGTATGGCGGCGTGGGGCATCTGTGTGTCTGCGTGCGCGTAACGCTCTCTCAGCAGGCTCGGTGGTTACAGAATAGAATTGCTCCGCCGCGATGTTTTTTTGCATCGGGGTTTCAAATCCGTCTTTTCAGTTTAAAGCCTCTCGCGCCCTTTCTCCTTGTGGCGGACTTTTCAAAGTGCGTCTGAGTATCCTGTTGAGTGGTTCGGCAAAGAAGTGGCCAATCAGACTGGCTATGCCGCAGGAGCCAATAAAGAAAACTGCCAGCAGCACAACGCGTATTGGGCCGGTGGTGGGCACGGTGCTGGCGGGGAGGAAAGTGCGCAGAAGCCCCAGAACAATCAGATGAAACAGGTAGAGTTCGTAGCTCAGGCGGCCAGTCCATTCCACGCCACGCAGGAGGCGCACACGGGAGATAATGCGCCCTTCAGCATGAGGAACGGACGCGATCAGCAGGATGGCAGTGCCTAACGCCATGGTGGAAACACCCCAGATATTGGTGCCGCCTATGGAGCGATAGAGATAAAGGCTTGCCATACCAATAATGACAACGGGTTGCAGGATACGGGCCAGTTGGTGCTGCAACTGCCATTTTGAGACCAGAACCGCAGCCATGCAGCCAATGGCGATGCCGTCAAAAGATGCAAAATAGGCGAAGAGAAAGCCGGATTCATCATCCTGATGAGCCATGCGGTAGAAAGGGCCAATTACGGCAATAAGGGCCCAGAACGCCATAATGAAAGACTGGCGACGCAGCAGCAGGGCGACCAGTGGAAACGTGGCGTAAAAGACTTCCTCAACCGAGAGCGACCAGAGAACACCCAGAGCATAATTGGCCCAGCCATGGTGGGCAATAAACACATTCATGCTGAAGGTGAGGGCGGCAAGATTGGCCCGTAGCATACCGGCCAAGGGGGGAAGGCCGGGGCAATGAGTGGCAAAAATGGGAAGGCCTGCAAGAGCCAGACTATTTACCACAGCCAGCAGCAGAAGCAGGCAGGGCAGAATGCGCGCTATGCGAAAGGCGTAGAAAGACCGGACATTGAGTGCTGCCAGACTGCCCCAGCGTGCTAGCGCGTTGCTGGTAATCAGAAAGCCGGAAATGACAAAAAACAGCGTCACGCCGTAATTGCCGTTACGGGCTATGGCGCGCACCCCGTCTGGGGTGAGCAAAGTGCCCAACCAGGAGTGGTTGAGCGGATAGGCAATGCAGAAATGGTGAAACAGCACCAGCAGAATGGCCACGCCGCGTAGCAGATCAATCCGCCGGTTACGGTGGCTGAGGGGGAAAGGGGGAGCCACAGAACCTGAAGGGAGCATATGCGGTGTATCCGACGCGGATGGAAAGCCGAAGAACTACCCGGGGTTCATGGTGGAAATGGGGCTGATTTCTTAAGAATGAGGAATGCAGGGAAGAGTGATGCCCTCAGATGAGGCCGTTTGTAGACCGCTCTAAAGGCCACTCTGGAAGGACATGGCGCGTTGAAAACTGTTGCCAATACATTCGGCCCGGTTTTGCAGCAGGGCCGCAGCTTCTGGCGAGAGGAGTTCCGTGGTGGTCTGTTGCCACAGCGTCAGCCAGCGTGTGAAGGCGGCTGGAGTCATGTGCTCGCGGTGTTTGAAATGGGCGGGCACTGGCCGCCCATTATAGCCCGTGTTGCCGTATAAAAGGGAGGCCCAGAAATGGAACAAGGTTTCCTGATGGGCGTTCCAGTCAGAAATGGATGCGTTGAAAACGGGGCCGATTAAAGGGTCCTTGCGCACCCGTGTATAGAAAACGGCAATCAGCTTGCGGAGAGTCTCATCTGGGATGCGGGGGATGGGCTGCTGCATACGTCTTCTCCAGTAGCGGGGAATTACTCCCTCATCAGGTCTGTTCAAAGATGTGCGGATTATAAAGGTGGCAGGCCATAAAAGTAAGGCAGAGCACGCCTGTCCAGACCGACACTGAGTGGGCCGTGGAAAATGGGGAAAACAAAGCCTTTCTGATATAAAAATTAAGAAATTCACATATGCGTGAATCGCATGAATTGAGCTGACGTATGCGCAACGGTACGTAACATGGGGGCGTTGGCACTCTAACTCTCATAACACTCAATAATAAGGGGAAGGATCTCCTCCATGCAGATTGCCAGAGAAACACTGCTCCAGTCCTACCGGGCCATGCGTACCATTCGTGCGTTTGAAGAACGGCTGCACGTGGAATTTGCCACAGGGGAAATTCCCGGCTTCGTACATCTTTACTGTGGCGAGGAAGCGTCCGCAGTAGGCGTGTGTGCGCATCTGACGGATAATGACACCATTGCCAGCACACACCGCGGCCACGGGCATTGCATTGCCAAGGGCGTGGATGTTGGCGGCATGATGGCCGAAATTTATGGGCGCCAGACAGGGGTGTGCCGTGGCAAGGGAGGCTCCATGCACATTGCGGACCTCTCCAAGGGGATGCTGGGCGCAAACGGTATTGTTGGTGGTGGTCCGCCGCTTATCTGCGGTGCGGCGCTTTCTCACAAAACTCTGAAAGATAATGGTGTGGCCATTGCCTTTTACGGGGATGGTGCGTCCAATGAAGGGTTCACGCTTGAAAGCCTGAATCTGGCCAGCGTGTGGAAACTGCCAGCCGTATTTGTGGTGGAAGATAATGGGTATGGTGAAGCCACCGGCGCTTCCTATGCCTGTGCAGGTACACAGAAAGACCGGGCTGCCGGATTTGGTATGCCGTACATGGAGTGTGACGGGACGGATTTCTTTTCTGTTTATGAATCAGCGCGTGAGGCCATTGATTATGCGCGCTCAGGCAAAGGTCCGGTGATGCTGCATGTGCATCTTAGCCGCTGGTATGGGCACTTTGAAGGCGATGCCATGACCTACCGTGTTGCTGGCGAAGTGGCAGAACAAAAAGAACATCATGATTGCCTGAAGCATTTCCGTGAGCGTGTAACCTCTGCCGGTTTGTTGGAAGCCACCGCGCTGGATGACATTGATGCAGCCGTGGCGGATGAAGTTGAAAGCTCCGTTATTGCCGCCAAGGCTGCTCCATGGCCTGAGGATTCAGCCCTGATGGCTGATGTCTATGTGAAATACTGAGCACAGCTTCAGATAAACAGGAACAACGCCAGCCGGTGGTAGGGCTTAAACGCAGTAAGCAGTTACAGCGTAAGGGCGCTCCCGGCAGGACAGAAGGACGAAAAGACAATGAGTAAAAAGAGTTTTCGTCAGGCCATTAATGAGGCCCTGCGGCAGGAAATGCGGCGTGATCCGCGCGTGATCCTGATGGGGGAAGATGTGGCTGGCGGCCGAGGCGGCACATCCGGCGTGAAGGATGCGTGGGGTGGCGTGCTGGGGGTAACCAAGGGTCTCCTGACCGAATTTGGGGAAGACCGTGTGCTGGATACCCCGATCTCGGAAGCCTCCTACATTGGGGCCGCCGCAGGTGCTGCGGCAACGGGCCTGCGCCCGGTGGCAGAACTGATGTTTGTTGATTTTATCGGGTCCTGTCTGGATCAGGTGCTTAATCAGGCAGCCAAATTCCGGTACATGTTTGGCGGCAAGGCCCGCACGCCCATGGTTATCCGTGCCATGTATGGCGCCGGGTTCAATGCGGCCGCGCAGCACAGCCAGTCCCTTTATCCGCTGTTTACGCATATTCCGGGGCTGAAAGTGGTGATCCCGTCCTCGCCGTATGAGGCCAAGGGGCTGCTGATTGAAGCCATCCGTGATGATGATCCGGTCATTTTCCTTGAAAACAAGGTGATGTATGATGAGGAGGAAGATGTTCCTGATGAATCCTACACCATCCCGTTTGGGGAAGCGAACCTGACGCGCGAAGGTGAGGATGTGACCATTGTGGCCATTGGCCGCATGGTGGGTATGGCGAATGAAGCTGCGGATCGGCTGGAAAAACAGGGTATTACCTGTACCGTGATCGACCCCCGTACCACATCCCCGTTTGATGAAGACACCATTCTGGAATGTGTGGAAGAAACGGGTCGCCTTGTGGTGGTGGATGAATCCAGCCCACGCTGCAACATGGCCTGCGATATTTCAGCCCTTGTGGCGGAACGTGCCTTTGGGGCGCTGAAAGCTCCGATTGTGCGGGTTGTGCCACCGCATACGCCAGTGCCATTTTCTACACCGCTTGAAAAACTCTATATGCCCAGTGCAGAAAAAATTGAAGCTGCTGTGAAAAACGTCATGAAACAGCATGCGCGTGAGGTTGCCTGAACCATGACAAATACCATTGTAGCCCTGACAATGCCCAAATTCGGTCTGGCCATGACAGAAGGCAAACTTGCCTCCTGGCTGGTGGAACCGGGGCAGAGCGTGAAGCAGGGTGATGAACTGGCTGATATTGAAACTAGCAAGATTACCAGCGGATATGAAAGCCCCACGGCAGGGGTGCTGCGCAAACAGGTGGCACCAGCCGGTGAAACGCTGCCCGTTGGTGCGCTGATTGGCGTATTGGCTGACCCCGCTGTGTCTGATGCGGATATCGAGGCTTTTGTGACCCGTTTCCAGGCAGAACAGAGCACGGGTGAAGAAGCGGAGGGAGCAAACTCTGCCGATACGGAACCTCATCAGGTGCAGGCTGGTGAGTATAGCCTGAACGTGCGTGATGTCGGGACCGGGGATGACCTGCCGCTTCTGCTTATTCATGGGTTTGGCGGTGATATCAGCAACTGGCTTTTAACGCAGGACGCCCTTGCCTCCGGCCGCCGGGTAATTGCGTTTGATCTGCCGGGCCATGGGGCCTCCACCAAAGCAGTGACGGATGGTTCTCTGGCGGGGCTGGCGGGTGCCGTGGCGGACCTGCTGGACGCACTCTCCATTTCCAAGGCGCATGTCATGGGGCATTCGCTGGGCGGTGGCATTGCCCTCACACTGCTGCGCGACCATGCGGATAAAGTCGCCTCGCTTTCTCTTGTGGCTCCTGCCGGGCTGGAAAAGGCGGTGAATATGGCGTTCATTACCGGCTTTATTGAAGCAGACCGAAACCGGGCCATGCAGCAGGAACTTGAAAAACTGGTGCATGACAAAAGCCTGATTGGGCGCAAAATGGTGGACAGCGTGATGCGGGCACGCCGGTTGGATGGCGCACGTGATGCGCTGCGCACCATTGCTACGGCATGTTTCCCCAATGGGGAGCAGGGGGATGATCTGCGTCCTGTGCTGGATGCGGCGAAAGTGCCGGTACAGCTTTTCTGGGGAGAAGCTGATGAGGTGCTGCCTGTAGCGGGTGCCGAGAATGTTCCTTCTTCTGTAAAGAAACATATTCTGCCGGGCGTGGGGCATCTGCCCCAATTGGAAAAAGCATCGGACGTGAATAAAGAGACGGAAGAGTTTCTGAAGGAACGCGTGCCTGCCTGAAACGGCGCAGGAGGTATTCGGTCAGGATGCCTCCTCGGTTTTCACATAAGGTAAAGTTGGGGACGGCAGAGTAAATGCTCTGCCGTCTTTTTTTGTGGCGGATGGAGAATGGGGAAAGAGAGGCTGGTGGCGGAGATGCGCCATTCATTTACGTCTGAAAGGCCGGGAGCCTGATCCCTTTTTGCAGTGCGGTGCTATCAGTCTGGATGGGGTTTTTGATTTATTCATATAAATGGAAGCGTTTTTCATAAAAAAGAGAAGTCTTATGCCATGCAGTGGGCGCATTGCGGCGTTTCTGGTCGTTCTCTGGATTATTTGATCTGGATCAAAGGAGAGCAAGCAGAAAAGGGAAATCATGCCCATGTTCAGAGGCTACGGTCGGTAGCGCCTCTGAAAAGAGGAGGATGAGATGACGTATTCAGCAAATGGTCGGTCGCCGGTTGTACGTGTTCCGGTTGGCAGTGTGCGCGTGGCAGATCCGTTCACAGCGCTTCAACGCCAGATGAGCCGTCTGTTTGAAGATTACAAAGCGCCTGATGCCAGCGGAGCCCACCGTTTTGGGGCAACCGATATTACAGAAACAGCAAAAGCGTATCAGATTGTTGCAGAAGTGCCGGGGTGCTCTGAAGAAGACATCAAGCTCGGAACGGCCAATGGTGTTTTGACCATAAGCGGGGAGAAGAAAAAGCCCGTTACGGAAGAACCAGCGAAGCATCATGTTAGTGGGCGTCAGTTTGCAGCGTTTGAAGAAACGTTCACGCTTCCGGACGATGTGGATGTGGAGAAGATTTCTGCCGGTCTCAAGTTGGGCGTGTTGACCATTACGTTGCCCAAAAAGGTAGAAAGCAAACCGGCCGAGCGGCATATTGCCATCAAGGCCGAATAAACAGGACGAATGAAAATGAGTGTAAAAGACCGCAAGGTTGACGTTTCTGGAACCCACTACACCATGCTGGGCACCGTTAACGATGGAGAGTGCAAGGTCCGGCTGAAGAACACCAAAGGTGAAGTGGTGGAAATGCTGTGTGAGCATTTTATTGAGGGCCTGAATAAGGGCACCGCAAAATATCTGGATTAAACTGTTCCTGCCCTCTGGCGGAAAGAGCACAAAACAAAACCCTGCGTGATTCGCTCACGCGGGGTTTGTTGTCATGCAGAAACAGGCTTTGAAAAACACAGATTGGCTCCAGACGATACTTCATACCGTCTGAAGTGGGAGACCGGACTTAGTCCATTCGGATGGGTGGGCGTACAAAGCCATCCAGCCAGTCTGTAAAGCAGGCAATCAGCCCGCGTGTCACGCCGTAGAGCTCAATCTGATGCTGGCGATACAGGGCTGTGTGGCCAAGCCGGGCGCTTAGTCCATGCAGGGCACCACCGCCAAAGGTCTTACCATCTGCAAAGGCACCCCAGCCGTTGTAGCTGCCAAGGGCCACAATGGCGCCTTTGTTATGGAATTTGAAAGGCGGTACGGGCTTTTGGTGCAAAATCCAGTCTGGCAGATATTTTGCCAGATGATGCGCTTCCTGCCGGGCAACCTGTGCTGTGGGCGGGAACGGATTTTCAGTAATGAAGGAGCAGTCCCCGACAGCAAAAATCCGATCATCCTGCGTGGTCTGGAGATTGGGTTTGACCACAAGCTGCCCGCCACGGGCGCAGTCCAGACCATCCAGAACGCGGGTGACATCCGGTGCTTTCACTCCGGCAGCCCAGACACGGAACTGGGCATCCACGCGAGAGCCATCCTTGAGGATAAAGCCTTTCTCATCCACACCGGAGACCATGGCACCCGTGCGGACGGAAATTTTCAGCGCCTCAAGCTGTTTACGTGCGCCTTCCGATACATCTTCCGGGAAGGAAGGCAGGATGCGGGGACCAGCTTCCAGCAGCGTAACGCGCATTTCAGGCGTTTGGGGGGTGAAATTGTAAAGGGAGCCGATGTCCAGCGCCTTGTGCAGTTCCGCCGCTAGCTGCACGCCAGTCGCGCCGCCGCCTACAATGGCAATATCAAGCGGAGTGCCGCGCCCGTAGGACTGGAGCAGCGCATGGCGGAAGCGTTCATTGAAGTTGTTCGCTTCAACCACGTTATCCAGAAAAATGCAGTGCTGTTCCACGCCGGGGGTGCCAAAATCATTGGCGCGACTGCCAATGGCAAAAATCACGGCATCATAATCCAGATACCGTTCTTCCAGAATCACATCCTCATCGTCCTGCTCCACCAAGGGGGCAAGAGTGATGCGCCGATTGGTGCGGTCCAGCCCTGCAATCTCACCATAGCAAAAGCGAAAACCGTGTCCTGCCGCATGGGAGATGAAGGTGATGCGATCATTCTCGTTCCGGGCTGTGCCTGCGGCAAAGCAATGGAGCATGGGTTTCCAGACATGGGCAAAGCCTTTGTCCACCAGGGTAATATCCAGCTTGCCCGCACGGCCAAGGCTGTTGCCAAGGCGCGTGGCCAGAGCGAGCCCGGCAATACCGCCACCCACAATCACCAACCGAAACTGATCACTCATACCAAATTAACCCTCCATTGCTCCTCACCTATTTGGCGAGAAGCGGATAGACGCAACGCACTGCTTGTTGAGGTCACGCAAATGTTGTCTGCCAGACGCACAGGGTCTGGCAGACCTGCGTCAGGCAGCGGCCAGATCAACCAGACCGATCAGTCCTTCTTCCGTGCCAAAACCCAGCATGCAGCCATCTGCGCTATAGGCCAGAGCACTTATGGGACCATTACCGCCCAAGGAGACTGGTAGCACTCGTTCCGTGGCAGGTTCAATCATAAGCACCGTACCATCGGCAAATCCTGCTGCAACAACTTCCTGTTCAGGATGAAACGCCACCCGGGTGCAGAGGGCACCACCGGCACCGGGCAGTTCCGCAGGTGGTTTGCCCATGGGGCCACCACCAAAGAACGGCCACATGACCACGACATCCGCCCCGCTGGTAGCCAGCCACTTGCCGTTGGCGGAAAAGGACATGGAACGGACCTTGGTGGGGTAGCCGCTCATGCGGATATTGTGGCCATCAGACAGCCGCCAGCCATGCAGATCATTGTCCTGCATGGCAGTGACCAGTGCCTCACCCTGCGGGTGCATGGCTATGCCAATGTGACTGCCTTTCCATTCCAGCAGGCGTGGATTGTCACTCTTGGACTGCGTGTACCACAGCGAAGCGCCGTTATAGTGTGAGGCCGCAAGCCGCTTGCCCTTGGCGTCAAACGTGATGCCCGACACAGAAGAGGGGTGCTCAAACGTTTTCAGCACGGTTCGTCCCGTAGCATCCCGCAGTTCAACCTGTTTGCCCATGGCAGCCGCAATGTAAGACGTTTTATTGTCCACATAACTCAGCACATGCTCCACCCATCGGCGGCTTTTGCCCAGTTCCTCAATCTCCCCGTGCATGTCCAGTCGGCACAGGCGGCCATCATCACCACCTGTCAGAAACCCATGTGGGTCTGTGTCAGGTGTTACGGAAAGGGCTGGGCCATCATGCACGGCATAGGTGGCCCAGCTTGCCGCATCGGTCAGATCGCTCCGATGCGCCACAATCACGTCACCCTCGCCTGTGGTGAAGGCAAAGCGTTGATGATCGCGGGAGGCAGCGCAAGACGTGATATGGCCTTCCACCACGCGGGATGCGCCGCGTTTTTCAATCAGGCCACGCAGGGTCAGGGTCTCGCTCATGCTACGGCACAGCTTTCAAGCCCACGGCGGAGCTGGGGCCGGTTGAGGTTGCGGCCAATGAACACCAGACGGGAGTCTCGGGGTTCACCTTCTTTCCACGGGCCGATGTTATTGCCATCCGCCATCATGTGCACGGCCTGAAAGGCAAAGCGGTCAGGCTGGCCCTCAAAATTCAGAATCCCCTTGGTGCGCAGAATGTCCGCTCCTTTTTCCTGAAGCAGTGCGCCAATCCACATCTGAAATTTGCCTGCATCCAGCGGGGTCTTCACCGTCAGGGAAACGCTGCTCAGATCCTCTTCATGGTGGTGTTCCGGGTTTTCCAGAAAGTCCGGCATGTGTTCCAGAACGCGCTGAAGATCAAAGCCACCGCGGTCCATAACGTCCGTCAGCTTCACATTGCCTTTTTGGGCACGGTGGATGGGGGCAATGGCATTGATGCTGCGCAGGGTGTCTTCCACCTGTTTCAACTGTGCATCATCCACCAGATCTGTCTTGTTCAGAATCATGACATCGGCAAATGCAATCTGCTGATGCGCTTCCGGGCTTTCCTTCAGGGTTTGCAGGATATTCAGGGCATCCACCACCGTCACCACAGCATCCAGCCGTGTTTTGGCGCGTACGTCTTCATCCGCAAAGAAGGTCTGGGCCACGGGGGCGGGGTCTGCCAGGCCCGTGGTTTCAATAATAATGCCGTCAAACTTGCCACGGCGCTTCATCAAACCACCCAGAATACGGATCAGGTCTCCGCGCACGGTGCAGCAGATGCAGCCATTGTTCATCTCGAACACTTCTTCATCGGCATCGACTACAAGGTCATTATCCACACCGAGTTCACCGTATTCGTTAATCACAACGGCATATTTGCGGCCGTGTTCGGCGGTCAGAATATGGTTGAGCAGGGTGGTTTTGCCAGCACCCAGAAAACCCGTGAGCACGGTAACAGGAACAAGTGCGTCCTGAGTATCAGAAGGAAGGGGCGCATCAGACATGAATAACAGGGCCTCCGTTAACAGAAACAGGTGTCATTCATATAGGGCTCGGGGCGGCATCACACCAGAGTAGGGGAGAAGCTGCCTTGTTCAGGAGGGACGGGGAGGTGGTTCTTGGCTGTCTTCGCCAGTTTTTTGGCAGGAAGCGATACGAAAAGAGGCCTGTTAGAAAAAATCAAAACGAATCGCGAGTGTTAATAGTTTTGCTAACTTTAAATTAATAATTTGGAATTATGTAAATCAAGGACGAAATTTTTATGTATTAATGAAAGGTTAAGACATGGCCGGTGCTCTCGTTAAAATCAATGCAGGGGTTGCTACTGTATACAGTAGTGGCGATCTGTCATCATTAGCTGGTGTTTCGGCACTGAGTGCTATTGTCGTAACCAAAAATGCGGATACGCCAGCAGGCGATAATGTTGTTGTCGATCTGTCGACCGGATTGGCGGGTGTCAGTGCAATTTCTTCCATTACCGTACAGAATGGTGCAACAGCCAAAGTGGGCGGAGGACTTCTGGATGCAGGGGTTGCAACCTCTCTCACTGTCAATGGCGGAATACTGGATTTGCAAGGCAGTGTTATTGGCGCAAAAGTCCTTAATACTGTTACAGTTGGTCCCGCTGGTGGCGAAATTAAAGTTGAACCTACCGGATTGTCGCTTGGTGTGTTGAGCCTGCCAGTGTCATTTGTTGATACGAATGGGAACACAACGACAACCATTCCCAAGAATTTTGTAATGGATTTTCCAAGCAGCAGTTCAATTCCTGCGTCGTACAACCCACTAACAAACACAACGACAATTGGCGATGGTGTCAGTTTGCTGGGGATTCTAGGGATTGGACGAGCGATTACATTGTCTGGAGACCCCTTTGATCTAAGGAATACAGGAACCCATAACTGGAGTGGTAATTACAGCAAGAATTTTACTCAGTCTGATGGCAATGGTGGCGTAATTACCTGCTTCCTGCCTGATTCCATGATCCGCACTCCCGAGGGAGATGTGGCTGTTCAGGATATTTGGTTTGGAGACAGTGTTGTTGCTTACGTGGATGGGCAGCAGCAGGTTCGGAAAGTGGTGTGGGCTGGCAAGGCGCACGTTACAGTCAAGGCTGGTTTGCCGGACGATGAAGCCGGGTATCCGGTGCGTATTCTGAAAGACGCGCTGGCGGAAGGTGTCCCCTACAAGGACATGCTGGTGACACCAGAACATTGCCTGTTCTTCAATGGTCTGTTTACGCCTGTGCGCATGCTGGTGAATGGTGCATCCATTTTCTATGATCACTCCATTACCTCTTACGATTACTATCACATCGAAACCGAGCAGCATTCCGTTATTGTGGCGGATGGTATGATGACAGAAAGCTATCTGGATACCGGTAACCGGGGTTCTTTCCGGCAGGAAGGCACTGTTGTCAGCCTCAACGCTGGTTCCCACAAGACCGTTCGTACATGGGCGGAAGATGCTGCTGCGCCGTTGGTTGTGGATCCGAGTGTTGTGGAGCCGATTTTCCGCAAGATTGAAGCCCGTGCAAAGCATGCCGGAATTGAAGCTGTTACCCCGGCACCCGTTCTGACCAATGATGCTGACGTGCATCTGGTGACAGAAAACGGTGCTATTATTCGTAAGGCTCGTGAACAGAACGGCAAAGTGTTCTTCCTTGTGCCCCCCGGTGTTGAGCGCGTGTGGCTGGCGTCTCGTACAAGCCGCCCGGCAGACACAATTGGTCCGTTTGTGGATGATCGGCGTCAACTGGGTGTTCTGGTGAGCAACATCAGCCTGCAGGAAGGGGTTGGTGCGGCCCGTCAGTTGGAAACAATCATGCAGGATGCAGACTTGCAGGGTTGGCATGGTGTGGACGCTGGCCACAGCATGCGCTGGACGGCAGGATGTGCGGAAATTCCACTCAGCGGGCGTAAGCCGGGTGCGCTGGCTATGTTGAGTGTGCGGATTGTTGCTGCAGGTCCCTATGTGCTGGAAGACGTGCAGACGGAACAGAAAATTGCCAGCGTGTAAAACCTGTTAATCTTTAGGCATCAAAACAGAAAAGGGGAGCGCTGTTAACGCAGCGTTCCCCTTTCTGTTTATGGGCCTGTTATCCCGTTCCGGAAGGTGAAATCAGCGTGCTGTATCTGTGGCGGTGGAGGGGCGGGTGGACATGCCGGGGCGTGGGTTGGCGGAGCGCAGGAATTTTACGGCCAGTGCGCCGTAAAGAGCGTGGCTGCAAATGGCACGGGAAACACCAAACGCCAGAAAGGCGCTGGCCAGCAGCGCCAGTGTGACCTGCTGGTTATCGCACATTTCCATCACAATAACTGTTGCTGTAAGGGGAGACTGGGTCACGGCGGCAAAATAGGCCACTGTTCCCAACAGAACGACGGCTCCTGGTGTGGTGTGGGGCAGAAACTGTGCAATCCAGCCACCCATACCAGCGCCAACGGAAAGGGAAGGGGCAAACAAGCCGCCGGGAATGCCGGAACAATAGGAAACAATGGTAGCAACGCATTTCAGCACAAAGTAGGAGGCCGGGTAATGTTCGTCTCCCATAATGATATCACGCGCCTGGAGATAACCCGTTCCGTAGGTCATGCCGCCAGACAGAAGGCCAATCACAGCCAGAACAAGGCCGCACAGCGCAGCAAAAGTGATCGGCCAGTTTGCAACGAACTTGCCGAATTTTCCAGGAATACCTCGTGAAATTCGAATAAGCAGGGCAGAGAACATGCCACCGCTTACCCCACCCATAATGCCGCAGGCCAGAACAGCCAGCCAACTGATGCCAACAGGCACCACAGAATCCGTATGCCCGAAATAGGTGTAGTTGCCGACCAGAGCAATGGCGGTTACCCCCGCCAGAACCACACAAGTCAGCATGGTGCCACTGGTGCGCTGTTCGTAGGAATGAGCCAGTTCCTCAATTCCGAATACAATACCAGCCAGAGGGGTGTTAAAGGCTGCCGCAACCCCGGCTGCTCCCCCTGCCTTGATGAGCGCATGCTGCCGTACCGGATCATTGATGCCGATAAATCGTCCTACCGTGTGCATGATGGAAGCGCCAACCTGTACAGTTGGTCCTTCTCGCCCGATGGAAGCGCCGGACAGTAGCCCGAGTGATGTGAGAAAGATTTTGGCGATGGCGATTTTAAGAGAAAGAACACGGTCCACAACCCGGAAATCATGCAGATGCATGCAGGCAATGGCCTGAGGAATACCGCTGCCCTGTGCCCCCTTGAACCATTTGCGTGTCAACCACGTGGAGAGCGCGAGCCCTCCTGGGGTGACAATCAGCATAAGCCAAGGGCTGAGCGTGATAATGTGGTTTCTCAGGTCTGCCGCTTTATCGGCAAGCGCGGCGAACGCAACTGCGATGATCCCGACCATAACCCCGCCGGACCAGTAAATGAGTTTGCGCCGCCAGTTGACGGTGCCTGCTTTGGCCTGCTCCCGGATATGGCGGAGATGAGCAGAGGTGGCGGTCACGCTGGCGGGCATGAGACTATCCTGAAAGTCCGAGGAAATATTAGGGGCCTTGTAACATGCTCGTTCCATGAAGGAAGCAAAGTCTTTCCTTGTCGAAAGGCTTTATGAGCCAGACGCACATAGCGTGGAGTGTGTCATGCTTGCAGAGGGACGCGGGCCCAGGCGTGACCAGAGGGGTATCAGGCCGCTTTACTGGCCAGATGCTGTGTCTGGCCGAGGCCAAAACACAATCCCTTCATGCTTGGCCTTGTTGTCCGGCTCTACATGGATATGGACCAGCGTATTGCCCATTTTGCCCTCAAGCGCATTTTCAATCCGGTCACAGATCTCGTGCGCTTCATGCACGCTCATGCTGCCCGGCACGACCAGGTGGAAATCAAGGAAGGTCATGGCCCCTACCACGCGGGTACGGATGTCATGCGCTTCTATGGCCCCGCGTCCGTTATCGGCAATGACCTCGCGGATCTGATCCAGCGTTTCAGGGTCTGGAGCCTGATCCATCAGCCCGGCAATGGAGTCTTTCATCACGTTCCAGCCTACCCGGAGCACGTTCAGCGCAATCAGCCCAGCCAGCACGGCATCCAGCCGTACCCAGCCTGTCAGCGGAATTAGCAAAATACCGACCACCAACCCAACGCCGGTCCACACATCAGAAAGCACATGTTGGCCGCCTGCCACCAGAGCAGGAGAGCGGCGTGCGCGTCCTGCCTGAAGCATGGTCAGGCCCCAGCCCAGATTGACCAAGGTGGCAATGCCGTTCAGCGCTACACCTGCATAAGGAGCTAGTGCGGGATGAGGGTGTAACCACCCTTCTACAGCTTCCCGCCCGATAATGAACGCTGTCACCAGAACCATAGTCCCTTCCGCCACGGCGGAAAGATATTCGGCCTTGTAATGGCCATAGGTATGGTTGTGGTCAGCCGGACGTTCAGACACAGCCAGAGCCCACAGTCCCCCGACCGCTGCGACCACGTTGATGATGGTTTCCACGGCATCGGAATACAGCGCCACGCTGCCGCTAACGGCCCATGCGGCGTATTTCAGCCCCAGCGCGACAAGACTGATAACAAGGCTGCACGCTGCAATACCTTTGTTGCTTTCGGGTAGGGGGAGACGCAAGGTCAAAACAGGCGGAACCCTTTATACGAAACACATGTGAGAGAGCGGAAAAACGCAGTCAGACAGTATGCGGATCAACCAGATGGCAGGAGGGCGCGTAGCAGGCTTCTTCAATCTGCACGGTGGGGTGGGCAATATTGAAGCGTGAGCGTAGCCCCTCAACCACATTCTGCAACAGGGCCGTCTGGGCGGCGGAATTGATGGGTGGTGTGGAGACCAGCACCAGATGGACCGTGAGGGCGGTTTCGGTTGTGCTGATCGGCCAGATATGCAGGTCATGAAGATCTGCCACAGCGGGAATAGTGCGTAGAAAATCTTCCACGGCCGCATGGTCAATGGAGCGGGGTACGGCATCCAGCGCCATATCCACGGAATCGCGCAGCAGGCCCCATGTGGTCAGCACCACCAGCGCGGAGATGGCCAGACTGACAGCCGGGTCTATCCAGTTCAGGCCGGTCAGCAGAACCAGACCGCCAGCAATCACCACCGCCAGAGAGGTAACGGCATCCGCCATCATGTGCAGAAAGGCACCACGAATGTTGAGATCGTTTTTCTGGCCAGATGCGAACAGCATGGCGGTGCCGCCATTCACCAGAATGCCTATGGCTGCCACAATCATGACGGTCTTGCCCGCCACCGGGCTGGGTTCCAGTAGGCGGCCAAGGGATTCCCACGCGACCCCGCCTGTAACAACCAGCAGGATCACGGCGTTTGAAAGGGCTGCCAGAATGGAGGAGCGCCGAAGGCCATAAGTGAATCGGGCCGAGGGGGAGCGTTTGGACAGTTTTTCCGCCAGCCATGCAGCGGCCAGTGCCAGCACATCGGACAAATTATGGCCAGCATCGGCCAGCAGCGCCAGAGAATGGGAGAATACGCCCCACAGGGCTTCAGCCGCCAGATAGACCAGATTCAGAGTGATGCCGATAGCAAAGGCTGTGCCAAAGGAAGCAGGCGCATGAACATGATGATGGCCAAATCCGTGGTGGTGATGGTCGTGGTCAGCATGATCATGATGGTGATCATCATCATGATCGCTCCCGGTAGCATGCGCGTCATGCGTATGATCATGGGTATGGAGATCAGCCGAGCCATGGGGCTGTTCTGGTTCGGCGTGATCGTGCGCGCAGGCCTCATGCCCGTGGTCCAGATGATCAGACTCATCCTGCTGGCCAGTGTGTGCGTGGGCTGGCGTTTCAGTGCCTGTTGGCGCCCCTAAGGAGTCCTGAGGCCCGTCAGCGGTCTGTTTCGTTCCGTGGTGGTAGCCTGCGTGATCTGTGTGGGGCGTGGTGTGGCCAGAATCCTCAGGAATAGGCGTTGCGGCGGGGGCGGTTCTGTTCGTGTTGTGCGGGTTCTGTGGAGTGGTGTCGGCCATGAAACGCTACATCCTTGCGGGCTGGAGTGCCACCATACCGTTGCGTTCAGACGCTGTCCGGCATAGGAAGCCCGGGCTCCCTTTTTCTGAATTTTTTGTACTATCACATCTGATGAAGGTCACGCCATGCTCCGACTGACCGAACTGCGGCTTCCACTCGATCATCCCCCCCAAGCACTGGAGGACGCGGTGCGCGAGCGCCTTGCGCTGGCTCCGGATGAGCTGGAAAGTGTCAGTGTGTTTCGGCGCGGGCATGATGCGCGGCGGCGGAGCGCCATCAAGCTTGTCTATACTGTGGACTGCGTGGTGAAGAACGAAGCCGCTGTCCTGGCGCGTTTTCGGGCAGAGCATCCCACCAACCCTCACGTGACCATAGCGCCTGATATGGCTTGGCGGCAGCCGGTGGCAGCGGAGCAGGGGGCGGTGCTGGCGGCAAAGCCCGGTTATAAACGGCCTGTTGTGATTGGTGCTGGCCCCTGTGGGTTTATGGCTGCACTGATGCTGGCCCGCATGGGGCTGCGGCCTTTGCTGCTGGAACGGGGCAAAGTGGTGCGGGAACGCACGGTGGATACGTTTGCCCTGTGGCGGCGCGGGGAGCTGACGCCGGAAAGCAACGTGCAGTTTGGAGAAGGCGGGGCAGGAACGTTCTCGGACGGTAAGCTGTACAGTCAGGTGCGGGACCCACGCTTTCTGGGCCGCCGCGTGCTGGAGGAGTTTGTAAAAGCCGGTGCCCCGGAGGAAATTCTCTATCTGGCGCACCCGCATATTGGCACGTTTCGGCTGGTTTCCATGGTCGAGCATATCCGCGCAGAGATTGAAGCCGCCGGAGGGGAATATCGCTTTGGCACCCGTGTGGACGGACTGGTTCTGGAGGATGGAACACGCCGGATAAAAGGCGTGCGCACGGCTACTGGTGACGTGATAGAGGTGGATCATGTGGTCATGGCCGTGGGCCACAGTGCCCGTGATACGTTTGCCATGCTGCGGGACGCAGGTGTGGAAATGCAGGCCAAGCCGTTTTCCATTGGGGTGCGGATTGAACACCCGCAATCGGTCATTGATACCGCCCAGTTCGGGCCGAGTGCAGGCAACAAGCTTCTGGGTGCGGCAGAATATAGGCTGGTGCATCACGCCAGTAACGGACGCGGGGTGTATTCTTTCTGTATGTGTCCCGGTGGCACGGTTGTGGCGGCTACGTCCGAAATCGGGCAGGTGGTTACCAACGGGATGAGCCAGTATTCCCGTGCAGAACGAAACGCCAATTCCGGCATGGTGGTGGATCTGCGCCCCGGTGAGGATTATCCGGATGATCCGCTGGCTGGCATTGATTTCCAGCGCCATTGGGAGCGACAGGCCTTTGTGGCTGGCGGCTGCAATTACAACGCTCCCGCCCAGCGTGTGGGGGATTTTCTGGCCGGACGACCTTCCACCACATTGGGGAATGTTGTGCCATCCTACAAACCCGGCGTAACACCCACGGATCTTTCAACCTGCCTGCCTGATTTTGCAGTGGAAGCCCTGCGGGAGGCGTTGCCGCGTTTTGATCGGAAGCTGCGCGGGTTTGCTATGGAAGACGCGGTCATGACTGGTGTTGAAACCCGTACGTCCTCTCCCGTGCGCCTGCCGCGCGGGCAGGACGGGCAATCTGTAGGAACGCCCGGCCTTTACCCGGCAGGAGAAGGAGCCGGATATGCGGGCGGCATTCTTTCCGCCGGGATAGACGGCATCCGTATTGCGGAAGCAGTGGCGCTGGATATGGCAGGTCGTCCGGTGGAAGGGCTCGGGCTGTAACGGGACAGCCCTTATAATTTCGAGAACTCTTCCACCAGTTCTGCAAACCTTCTAGGGGCATCTGCATGCACCCAGTGGCCTGCGCCGCTTATGGTTTCCAGCGTGTAATGCGGGAAGAGTTTGCGCATGACAGGATAGTTGCGCGGCTGGATGTAGGGAGAAATTTCTCCGCGGATAAACAGTGTCGGACCATTATAAACGCAGGTTTCGGGCAGATCAGGCCATCCCATGATGGCTGGAAGCGAGGACATGATCTCATCCAGCCCGATCTGCCAGCCCGGATGCTCCCCTAACCGCATGTTCTGGATCATCAACTGGCGTACGGATTCATTCGGGATAAGGGGGCGCAACAGCGCGTTTGCACCGGCAAGATCCAGCGAAGGGGGAAACTCCAGATTTTCCAGCCCTGTGGGAATGTCCAGACGGGTAAAGCCACCTTGCGCGGGGGCGATATCAACAACCACCAGACTATGAACCTGCGTAGGGTGGGTTAGAGCCAGCATCATGGCTGTTTTACCACCCATGGAATGCCCGAGTATCATCGCCGGCAGCGCGTTGTGGTGCTGCAATGTTTCCAGAACATCGTCCGCCATGGCCTGATAACTGACCGGCCCATGCGGGCTATCTCCATGGTTGCGCAGGTCAAGCGCCAAAGTGCGGCGTGTGGTGGCCAGCCGCCGTTGTACAAAACCCAGATTCCGGGCGCGCCCGAACATGCCGTGCAGAAGCGCAATGGGGGGCAGGTCCGGGGTGGCGGCGGCGTCTTCTGGGCCTCGTTCAATCACATTCAGCAGCACGATGTTCTCTGGTCCTTATGTCTTGAAGCCTCACTATGCATGGATAGGCCCTGCTCTGATTTTTGCGCATCCTGCCGGGAAAGGCGAGGGGGTAAAGACTTGTTTTCTCGTCACCTTCTGGAGAGAGGGGTTAAAAGAAAGCAGAATAAGCGCGATCAAAGCCGGTTGGCGGGTGAACAAGGTTAAAGAAGCAGATGCCTTGCTGGCGAAAGGACTGCTGGTGTGGGTGGTGGGAGGCTGCCTTTTTGTGAGCCGTAGTAAAGGTGGGTTTTTCTAGCAGCCATTATTTCAGACGCAGAGTGGTGAGGCTGCATATGGCTCTTTTGAGAGAGATATGCAGAATTTGGTGATGAGATATGCTTTGCGGTGGACTGGATACTGTAACCGTCAAGAAGTTCTGGAAATAAAAAGGTTTTCCCGGAAATAAAATTTTTTTTATGCGAATGAGAATTGGAAACACTTAAATCCTGCTTACTAAAAGCACTTGCGAATAATTATCATTCATGGATAACAGCGCAATTCCATTTTCTTAAAGCGGGTGTGCGGTTCATGCGTGTCTATAGTGTTCGTCGGCGTCTCCGTCCTGCGCCATTAGCTGTGGGTTTGACCTTGGGATGTACCGCAGCGTTCTATATGGCTGAGGATCAGGCGGCGGCCGCACGTGGCCATTCTCTGGCTGATGCAAAAACACCCGGGCACCGTGATCATAAAAAAGGAACGCACCGGGATCAGGCTGGCGTAAAAGGAGCGCCGGTTTCTGCAACGGCTCCTTCTGCACCGGAGGGTACCAAAGCCACTCTTGCCAACGCCAAAGGCAAGGGGCCCGCTTTGGTAGCCGACAAAGGCGGCGCAGAGGCTGAGGAATGGACTGTTACAGCCTCTCCCATGAACACATTGCGGACTCCTATCGGCTTGAGCCGTATGCCGCAGGATGTTTTGCATACGCCGCAGACCATTGATGTTGTGCCGCAGATTGTCATGCAGCAGCAGAATGTGAAATCTCTTGATGAAGCCTTGAAAAACGTGCCGGGAATCACTGCCTCAGTTGGTGAGGGAGAAGGCGGCATGGCGGGGGATCAGTTCCTCATCCGTGGCTTTGCCGCGCAGAATGACATTTACGAAAATGGCTTGCGTGATTTTGGTGTTTATACCCGTGACAGCTTTGATTATGACCATGTAACAGTAATCAAGGGTCCTTCTTCCCAAGTGTTTGGTAATGGCACAACCGGGGGTGCTATCAACATTACAACTAAAACGCCTACAGCCGGAAACCATGTTAACGCCAGCTTCTCTGGTGGCAGCGGGGCCTATTATCGCGGCACGCTGGATTTTAATCACAAGATTACAGACAGCATTGCATTCCGTATCACGGGTATGGGTAATGAGAGCAATATGGTGGGGCGTGATGCCGTTTATTCCCACCGCTGGGGTATTGCTCCATCCATTATTTTTGGTCTGGGTAAAAAGGTAAATTATACCATCGAGTATCTGCACCAGACTGACAACCGCGTTCCGGATTATGGGGTGCCGGTGGTTAAAAAACCGGGTAGCAGTTACGGAAAGCCTGTTACGGAATACGGCGTGCGCCGTACCAACTGGTATGGCACCACGTTTGATCAGGACAATTCAAACGTTGATATGTTGACGGGCCGCCTGCAATGGGAGGTCAATAAATATGTCACGGTTTATAATGATACGCGGGGGGGGCTTTATAGTCGCTACTTCTCCGCATCACAGGAATCCTGCAATGCGGCCTGTAATTCTGCACTTTTCTCATCTAATCCGCAGGCGGCTCAGGTCTCCCGCATTGGGGGCGTAGGGGGACCAAACCCTTACCAGCAAAATGACTGGTCAGTACAGAACGTGGCGTCTGCCGTGGCCAACTTTAATACGGGCAGCATCAAGCACCAGATGATTGGTGGCTTTGATATTGAGCATATTTATGATCGGCGCCAGAATTATGCTTATAATAATCCGGCCATTCGCCGCTGGGCCAATTTGCTGAATCCTGTTGCTTATATTCCGGGGCTTGATGTGGGTGTTGGGTCACTTAATCCCGGAAATCTTGTGAATATTCCAAACGGAGTGGGCCGTAAGGAATGGAAGACAAGTGCGGCAACAGATGTTGGAGCATTCTTTTCAGAACAGGCATGGTTGACGCCATGGTTCTCCATCAAGGCCGGGTTCCGGTGGGACCATTGGAGCAGTAATTATAGCGCGACCGGAGGTGTTGCCAGCACGTCTGATACGCATCTGGGCCAGAAGCAGGATACGTTTAACCCCAACGTTAGCCTGATGTACACTCCCAATGATCATACCATGGTGTACTTCAACTGGGCGGAATCCACCACACCGCTTGGCTTGTATGTCACGAACAGCTCGGAGCCGCTTTCTCCCAAAAACTCCAAGTTTGAGCCAGAACGCAGCAGGCTTTATGAACTCGGTGCCAAATATTCGGCTTTTCATGATCGGATTGGCTTTACGGCTTCCGTTTTCCGTCTGGAAAAAGGAAATTCGATCCTGACTGACCCGAGCAGTGGGCAGGTAACGGATTCTGGTGATACGCAGCGCAACCAGGGTATTGAATTGAGTGTATCTGGTCAGATTTTGAAAAACTGGAACATGATTGCCACATATGCCCGGTATGACAGCAAGACCACCGGCGGGACACTGGCGGATATTGGCAAGCAGATTCAGTATGTTCCACGAAATCAGGCGACTGTGTGGAGCACTTATGAAATTGCCCCCAAGACACCCTATAACCTGACTCTTGGTGGTGGCGTGACGTGGCGAGAAGGTGTGTTTCTTGATCCGGCCAATACGGCCCGGGTTCCGGCTAACGTGGAATTTGACGCCGTGGTTTCTCATCAGTTCGGCTCACATTGGAGAGTGGCCATGAATGGTTACAATCTCGCCAATCGTTTGAACTATGGCAATCTGTTTAGTAATCGCGTGACACCCTCCATCGGGCGTGCGTTCCTGTTCCAGCTTTCTGCTAATTATTGAGCTACGTTCCCCATCCAGAGAGAATTCCTCTCACATTTTTCCAAAAAAAGCGCCGGACAAAGTGTCTGGCGCTTTTTTGCTTCACTGCTTATCCGAAGGCTGGATTTTTGTAAGAGAGACCTTGTGTTCAGCTTCTAAAGGCTTTTGTGGCCATCCTAATCTGATCAGATCTGTCTTTTTGAGATTTCAATGCCTTTTTGGGAAAGTTCATTTTTTGGTATTTACGCAGGTCCGGTCTCATACGACCTGGGCAGGGAAACTGTCTGAAACGCGTTATGAGATGCCTTGTTTTACCCCTGGGGCAGGGTTCTGGGCCTGCCTCAGGGAATAAAACATAAGCAGTTTTCAGATCATTGTGTTGGTTCCGGTTTCAGCACTGTGCGGGAAAACCAGAGGCAGATTGCGCAGAAAATTATAAAACCCAACACAGTTGTTACGGAGGCGGGGAACCATGCGGCGAGGGACAGGGCATCGTCCTTCCCCAAAGCGCCAGACAGAATGGCGAGCGCTACGCCAGTCAGGCTTTCTCCTACAATAAAGCCCGAGGCCAACATGGTGCCAACGCTGGCATCATGCTCTGCCACTGGTGTTGGGGAAGTCGTGTGTCGGGATGAGGCCGCATGTGCTCGGCTGCGCATCATGTGCCGTTTCAGCAGCCAGCCCATAATAGCGCCTACTGCGAGCGTAACACTGACGGAAGGAGGGAGATAGATACCAACAGCTACGCCCAACGGCGGAAGAGAAAGTTTGCGACGCCGTAGCAGCAGATCAAGAATAACCAGAACGACGCCAAGCCCGATGCCCAGAGACAGCATGCTCCAGTCAAGGGAGTGGGTGAAAATCCCTTTGGCAATGAGAGAAATCAGGGCTGGTTGAGGGGCGGAAAGGGCGTGGGTGGGGTCCATGCCCGGCCGGGGCATGGCGCCTGCAAACCCGTAGGCCTGATAGAGAACGTTCAGCACGGGCGGAATAACGGCAGCGCCCACCACGCATCCTGCAATAAGTGCGACTTGCTGCTTCCAGGGAGAAGCCCCTACAAGCTGGCCGGTTTTCAGATCCTGCAGGTTATCATTGGAAATGGCGGCAATGGCCGTAATGGCGGAGAGCAGCAGGATGGTGAAGCCGGTTGCAAGTGTCTGGTTGTTGGCCATCAACTCGGCAGGCATCAGTCCGAGTGTTTCAAGTCCGAGAATCATCAGGGCGGACAGCACTGCGGCAATAATGACAATGCCGGAAATAGGGGAGGAGGAGGAGCCAACAATCCCGGCCATGTAGCCGCATGCCGCAGCCATAATGAACCCGAACACAACACAGAACAGCACGGCCGAAATAACAGCAGGCCAGATACCATGGGCGACGGGTGCCAGAAACGCTGCAAAAAAACTGCCCAGCAGCACGACGGTCACGGCAAGCAGAAGGCCCAGCATGCGTGGAGACAGATCTCGGTCACGATCGGTTGTCAGAGGGTCGCGGCTGGCAAGCACCATGGAGCGCAAACCACGGGCGACTGGCCCCATCAGTTCCACAAGGGTCCACACAGAGGCCATGGCGATGGTGCCTGCTCCAATAAAGCGGACCTTATGCAGCCACATGGATTGCGCGAAGGTGGCGGCACTCAAATGGTCCGGGTTGGGCATATGCGCAGTTAGCCATGGCACCCCCAATCCCCACGCCAGTATGCACCCTACCAGCATGGCCAGCCCTCCGGCTAACCCCACCAGATAACCAGCCCCGATCAAGGCCAGAGAAAGGCCGCCACTCGCCTGAAAGACGGCTGCTCCCACAGTGGTGGTGAGGGTAACGGTATCCGCCAGTAACCTCAGGCCATTGCTGGCGAACGTGAAGAGGGCAGCAACCACGCTCCCGCTGATTAGTGCGCTTAGGCTTCGGCTGTTTCCGTCTTCCGCTCCGGCACGTAGGATTTCGGCTGCGGCAACGCCTTCCGGGTAAGGCAATGCGCTTTCCGTTACTAGGGCGCGGCGAAGGGGAATGGTAAACAGCACTCCGGCAATGCCTCCAGCAAGAGAAATACCCGCCGTCTGCCAGAACGGAAAGTTGCTCCATATTCCCGTCATGATCAGACCGGGAAAGGTGGCGAATACGCAGGACAGCGTACCGGCGGCAGAAGCCTGACTTTGCACCATGTTATTTTCAAGAATGGTGCCTTTGCCCAACGCCTTCAGCACCGCCATGGAAATAACGGCTGCTGGAATGGAGGATGCGAAAGTAAGGCCTATACGCAGGCCCAGATACACGTTTGATGCCGTAAAAACGACGGTAATCAGTGCCCCAAGAATAAGCCCGCGCAGGGTAAGTTCTCGCAGGGGGGAAGGATGCGTCATACGCCAAGGCCTCGTGTGGTCGTTATGGACTGGACGGCTGGTGCAGGATCGGTGCTCCGGGCAGGCGGAAGCAGCCTGCTGACCGTCTTTCATAAACTTCTCGATACGATGCCTGAGCGGGCTTGTCTGCCCCTGAATGAACCGGAACAGCAACGGTGCAGGTGAGCGGGGCGGAGCAAGCCCGTAATTCATGGAGTGCGGATGGGCCGTTCGTTCTATAAAAAAGACCTGCGAGGCCGGGCCTGCAGATCTTTTCCGGGAAGGCAAGCTCGGGAAGAGCTTAGAAGTTGTCCCTTGTATTCTGTTGTTACCGTTTGTGTCCCGACTGATAGTTATCAGGACGATACGATCAGAATGTCAGTTCCAGATTGGTTTGTACAAATGCGCCAGAAGACGCCCCTACCTTGATCAGGGATTTGGAGGCAAAGGCATATTCTCCGTCTATGCTGAATGTTACGTGTCTGGTAGCGCGCCACGTAAAGCTGGCCTGTGGCATGGTGGCCGTATAGGCTCCGCTGGGCCGGAAAGCATATGGCGCGGTGGGGTTGGAATAAATGGCGTCATTCACGCTGCTGCGCCAGATAACGGGCACTTTCATGAGCAGGGATGTGTTCCGGCTGGTGGCGATTGTGGCAATCGGCCCAACATCAATAAGGTTGGAGTTGCCGATATAGGTGCTGATATCCAGATAGTACGCGCTCGGCACATACGGGGAGAGGAAGTTCCCCCAACTGCTGGTCTGGCTCTTGCGGGTATCACCGCCTGAAATATCGTCAGCCTGAATGCCGATGGCCGGACGCCCCCACCAGTTGGCAAAGCGCCATGAAACGGTGGCGTTAAAGGAATAGGCAGATACGGGGCGGGTACGTCCATTATTGGCCGGACGGAACTCACCACCCTGCCACATGCCGCCCAGCGAGAATTCAATGGGGCCAGCGTTGCCCCATACGCGCATGCCGGGTGTATCGCGGTGCGTGGACCCGGGAATGGTACCACGGCTTGCAGCAATTGGGTTGCTGGCCAGCAAGTAGCCCAGATAAAATGTATCAACAAAAATCTGGCTGTTTCTGTTCATTAGCTTGAAGTTGGGCAGCGCATAGGATGTGTAAGCTCCAAATAGCCGCGACCGCCACCCCACCTGATCATGAAAGGCTACGGGCGGAGCGTTATTGGTCAGGCTGAGGTCAAAGATGTCAAACCGGAAGCGCTTCCAGAAGGCGTAACCGCGTAGCCCGTTCCAGGAATAGGGCAGGGTGGGATACACCGCGCCAGCGGTCACGTAGGGCGGGGCATCCAGGAAGGTCATGCGCCCCACCATGGCGCCCATGGTGGCCCCAAGCATATGACCGCGCACTTCAACAAATGCCTGCTGGGCATCCAGCTTGCTGCGCCAGCGGCCACCGGCGTAGCCAAAATAGTTCATCCCGCCTGCCTGCGCGCTCATCAACTCACCATAGAGGCGTACATGCTGGCCCAGATGCAGGTCTGCACCGGCGTTCCAGCGCAGGTTGGACCGGTAGGAGGGGCTGGTGCGCAGGGTGCCAAACCCGGCCTTCTGATCATAAAATCCGTGGTGGCGGAAGTTGCCGCTCAGGCTGAGATAGATGGAGCCGCTGTCATTGAACGGGATGTATTTCAGGGGGTCCAGCATATCAATGCGGTTACGTTTGTCCCGCAGGGAAGACCAGTCTTCCGCCCAGCGGGAGACTGCGTAATAGCCAACGGTGCCAAAACCGGCAGCCGCCCCCGTGTTGGCGTTGAATACCCCCCAAGGCCCCTGATGCAGCAGCGCTGACGGAAGAGGTTTCAGTTCCAGAGACTGCGGCTGGCCGTAGGCTTCCGGTCGGCTGGTCAGCGGTGGCAGAAGCATATTGTCCCAGAATCCAGGTCTTTTCATGGGTTCTGGGTGTTCATGCTCCGGGGTTGGCCCGTGAGGGTCTGCCAGCGTGTTTGTCTGGGTGGAGGGGTGGGATGTAGGCACATTCGGGTGCTGCATAATGGCGGAGTTGGGTGCCGTTTCTGGCGTATGTGCCGCATGTGCCGCAACCGGAAGACAGGCCATGGCCACGAGGAGGCCAAGAGACGTGAACGGTGCGGGCGTGAGGGAAGAAGACATCAAACTCCAAAAATTTTTTTTTGGAAGAACGTAGCCAATGTTTTCCATGGTTCGTAACTTTGAACTGACATGTTTTGGAAAGAGAGCCGATCCGTATTTTTTATTGTTGGTTGGGGAAGCGGACTCTCTACGGTCTGAACACCTGTTACGGTGTCAGACGGGCGTTGACATCGTTCTACGCCTGAAGGGAGTAGGTCGCGCGTCAGAATGCGGGAGAACAGCACAGGGCACAGCCGGGGGGAAAAAAGAAAGAGACGTAGACTGAAAGACCGGTTCAGTCTTCAAAAGAATGCTGTGCATCGCGAGTACCTTAAAATTGGGTGGCATAGTGAGGTGAAAACACCGGCTATGCTCTTTGGTTTTTTCTGCTCTGCATTATGGGTATGACTATATGAGCAGATTGTCATCTCGCGTTTGCGTGTGAAAAATAAAATTTAAAAAGCAGTTTCTTGGGGAACCATCACCGAAAGTCCACGCCAGAGGGCGCACTCTACTGCGGATAGAGTGCAAAACTGCGAAAGGGCTCTGGAACACAGCAGGACAATTTTTTAGTGTGCGGCGGAGCCATCCAGCGCCTTCAGGCAGGTATCTGCACGCACGGAAAAGTGAATATCATGCATCGCCATTACGGCCTGTCGGGCACGCACGCGCCAGCTGCGGGGCATACCTTCCGGCGAGCAGACGGTCTGTGTGCTGAAATTGGGGTCTCTGGCCTGAGTTGTAGAGGCCAGCACCGCCGCAGGGTGAGCCGGCAATGCATACCGCATGGCCAGCCGTAACGAGCGGGCGGTGGAGGCATCCGCCAAAGGCATGAGGGCGGGGATGACGCGCGCGGTGTCCAGTTGTCCGCTGCTTACGGCCTGCCTGACCTCGGACCATTTGTGTGTCTTGTTCAGGGTTTCGGCCGTCTGACGCGCGCCATCCGTTTCAATCATGTGTAACAGGTGAGAGGAAGAGGAATCAGTCGTCTGATGAGGAACTGCCTGAAGAGGGTGATCCGTGAGGGTAAGGGAAAAGGCCCCAACTGTTCCCGCGGCAAGCAGAAAGAGGGCCGAGAAACGGGCAAGACGCATGAAATCGGTCTCCTTTCCTGACAGTAAGGGCGCTGAGGGTGGCAGTAAAAAAACCGGATAAAACTGATGAAAGAATAGCTGCCCGAAAATGGCGGGGAGAAGGCGTTTAAACGGAAAGGTTGCGGCAAGAGGGCAGGCTATTCTATAGCAGGCCCAATTCGTCAGACATCAGGGGAACCTGAACCATGGCGGCGCCGCGGGTTGCCGCTATAAGCCCTGTGTGATCTGGCTATGAACCCGCAACCCCACCCCAAGGATTGAGTCTCCATGAGCGGCAGCACCCCATCACCTTCTGAAATCGCCCGTTTGCAAACAGCCCTGCGCCGCCTGCTTGGGTCTGCCGGGCTGACGGTCAACAAGCCGCCGCGTGCCGGTATGTCTGTTGAGCTGGCCGTAAATGGCGAAGTCATTGGCACCATTCATCGTGATGATGATGAAGGTGAAGTGTCTTACGCCATCAACATGGTTCTGCTTGAAGAAGATCTTCCCGCCGAAAAGTGAGGTTTCTCTCCTGCGATTGCAGAGGCTTTCCGGTACCAGAGACGAAAAAAGGCTGCATGGCTTTATAGCATGCAGCCTTTTTAATGGCCGAGCCGGCGGCTGGTGGGGTGCGGACCGCACGGTAGCCTCTGAAAGAGTGTTTGAAAAGCCGGCGGTCCAGCGGGTTTCTTGGTGGCAGAAGAGTTACTCTTTACCCGGAGGCGATGGCCGCGCATCAGGCCATGAAACCTGCCTTTTCAGCCTCGGAAACCCTTCCCGAACCTCTGACTGTTGGCTCTCCCACCGTGCCTTCAGGCGTTGGAGGGCGTTGCCGAGGCGGTAAGGGTCGGCTGCCGTGCCACGGGGAAATCCACCTTTGTGATCTTCCAATGCCAGCCCTGAATGCGCATCTCAATTTTCAAGGGAGTTTCCCGTTCATGGCCGGGCAGAGGAATGGAAGCCTCAAACTGGTCCAGCCGTGCAAAACGGAATGAAGTTTTGCTGATCAGCGCCCCCAGAGAGGGTGCTGGCTGCTTGGCAGGGAGGGCTGCAGGCATGGCTTCATCCACCAGCGTGCCCAGATTGGCCTGCGTCACATTGATATCAACTGCGTTGGAGACGGCTGTGGAAGCAAAGGAGGAGCCAAACTCCGGTAGATCATCCGATGCGGGTTGAAGCAGATTAAGACCGGAGAGCGCCTGATGTTTGATGGACGCATCCAGAGAACCCCAGTTGATGACATGCCCCAAGGAGGCCATATCATGCGTCTGGAGAGACGTTCCAACAGTCCATAGCGTGACAAAAGGAGACGCAAGATAAAGCCCGAAGGCTGCCGCTGAGGCACCAACACACACTTTTCGCGCGGTCTGGCGCGAAGGCAGACTGGCTGACCGGGCAGAGCGTCCGGGTGTGGTGAGGGCAATCATGCTATGCAATCCTCGTATGCTAAATTGGTAATTCACATATAGCAGACGCATGCCACCCATGCATAGTTTCATGACTAATTTGTCATATTTCTTTCAAGATATGACACAACTCCCCCAAATCCTTACAACGCGGGGAAAATCGGGCTCTATGCTCTGCTTGGTGTTCTGGAAAGGATCAGATTGATGGCGCTTGAATTTACCGAAGCCGAAATTCAGCGCTATTCCCGCCATATTCTGCTGCCTGAGGTGGGCGGTACGGGGCAGGCCGTTCTACGGGCTGCCTCCGTGCTGATTATTGGTGCAGGTGGGTTGGGCTCGCCCGTGGCGCTGTATCTGGCCGCCGCCGGTGTTGGACGGATTGGGCTTGTCGATGATGACGTGGTCGAGCTTTCCAATCTGCAACGACAAATTGTGCATGTCACGGAGGCTGTGGGGGTGCGAAAGGTGGACTCCGCCCGTGCCCGGCTGGAGGCGCTTAATCCGGAAACAACTGTTGAAACATGGCCCATGCGTCTGACGGCTGAAACCGTGGATGATCTGGTGCAGCGGTATGATCTGGTGTGTGATGGATGTGATAATTTTTCTACCCGCTATCTGGTGAACGCGGCGTGCGTAAAAGCGCGTAAGCCGCTGGTGTCTGCCGCCGTGCAGCGGTTTGAGGGCCAGCTTTCCACATTTCGCCCTTGGCAGGGTGGCCCCTGTTACCATTGTCTTTATCCGGAAACAGATGGTGTGGCGGAGGGTTTAAGCTGTGGGGAAGCAGGCGTTTTTGGGGCTGTTACCGGGGTAATGGGTACATTGCAGGCGACAGAAGCCCTGAAAGAATTGCTGGGGCTGGGCACATCCCTGGCCGGACGCCTTCTGATGTGGGATGCTCTGGCCACGCGCTTTACCACCATTGCCCTGCGACGGGACCCTACATGCCCCGTTTGCAGCGCCGAGCAGGATGTTTCCGCATGAGCACGTCTTCCGCTGGTTCCCGCACGCCATCACGGTCTCACGCTTCTGCCTCGGTGGGGCCGCTTGCAGGCGTTTCCGGCCTGTCCGCCGCCTATGCGGAAGGGGGTATGTGTGATCTGGCCATCATGGTGGTGGAAGCGCGGTACGAACGTGTGCATGCCGCGCTGATGCTGGCTGTTACGGCCAGTGCGCTGGGGCAAACAGTTTTGTTGTTTGGCATGGGGGCTGGCGTGGCAGCCTTTTGTGAGAAATGGGATGGGCTCGAACAGCCCGAGCAGGATGCTGCGCGGCAGAAAGCCGGGGTGGCAGGCGTGGAAACCCTGCGCACTGCGTTGACTGAACTGGAGGAGGTGAGCCTGATGGTGTGCGACTCCGGTTTGAAAGCCATGTCTGTGTCTGAGCAGGCGCTTCTTCCGGGTGTGGCTGTGGTGGGGCTTCCTACTTTTCTGGACCAGGCAGGGGCAGCCCGTTTGGCTGTTTTCTAAGGAACCAACACGGTTTGGGAGAGAGTGCCCGAGGGTTCAAACGTGCAAGCCTCTTGCCGCGATGGCCCTCTCTTGGCAGGGATGCAGCCATGATGTTCAGAATGTCTTCAATGTTCCGGTTTCAGTTGCTGTCCTGCGTAGCAGGCTGCGTATTTGCCGTGTCTGGTGCCGTGGCGGCTGAAAAGAAGCCAGCCCCCCATAAACACCATACGCATGCAGCCTCTGCTGCACATGATGCGGCAGTCAAAAAAAAGGCCGCGTCTCATAAGGCAGGAGAGGCAAAGGATGCCTCCGGCCAGAAGGCGGCTTCCGGCAAGCATGCGCATGGTGCGGCTGCACATCATGAGGACAAGGCCCACGGGGGCTCCAAGGGGCATCACGCAACTGCGGGCCATACGGCTGTTCATCACGGAACGGACAAGCACAAAGCGGCGGTAGCTGCTGGTGCAGCGGGTGTTGCAGCCGGAGCCGCTGCTACCAATGCCGCGGCAACACCTGCGGACGCCGCACCACCACCCGAGGCAACACCGCCTGAACCCCCGAAAGGTTCTGTAACAGGGCTACCTCTGCCCCGTTATGCCTCCTTGCGGGCGGATGAAGTGAATATGCGGGCCGGGCCGGGCCGTCGGTTCCCCATTCTATGGGTGTATCATCGCCGTGGCATGCCCATGCGTATTGAGCGCGAATTTGACGTGTGGCGCTTGGTTGAAGATCCTACCGGGCAGAAAGGCTGGGTTCAGCAGGCAACCATCTCTGGTGGCCGGGACTTCCTGATTCCGGGTGAGGCACCCGGCGATGAAAGCCCTATTCCCGAAAAAACAGATAAAAATGGCGTGAAAATCCCGCCCTCCGGTCATATGGATACGCGCGTGCTGGGCACTGTGGCGACGGCTGATGATGCCAAGTCTATTGCCGGGGCGGTACCGCTTTATGCCAGCGCCCGGACTGATGCCCCGGTTGTGGCGATCCTGAAACCGGGTACAGTCGGCTCAGTTAAAGAGTGTGCGGCTGGTGCGGACTGGTGCAAGGTTTCGGTCAAGCAGTACACCGGCTGGATATCCCGTCGTGCGATCTGGGGTGTGGACGCAGAGGAAGCGATCTCACCTTCCTGAAGACCGGTGGCGGGCGGATAAGGAAAAAGATAAATCATGCCTACAACAAACGCGCTGCATTGCCGTACAAAGATTGTGGCAACGCTCGGCCCGGCTTCTTCCGATTATGAGACAATCCGTGACCTGGCTCAGGCCGGGGCAGATGTGTTTCGCTTCAACTTTTCCCACGGCACGCATGAGGACCATGCCGCCCGCCATGCCATTGTAAGGCGGGTGGAAGCGGAACTGGGGGAACCCATTGGCATTCTGGCAGACATGCAGGGCCCCAAGCTGCGTGTAGGAAATTTTGCTGAAGGCAAGGTGACGCTAAAGTCGGGAGCCCCGTTCCGTTTTGACCTCTCGGATGAACCGGGGAATGAAACGCGCGTCCGTCTGCCGCATCCGGAAATTATTGCTGTCGCCAAGCCCGGCAGCCGTTTGCTGATGGATGATGGCAAACTGGCCGTGATTGTAGAGCAGGTGGGGCCGGACTGGCTGGATACGCGGGTTGAGGTCGGGGGTGTTCTCTCCAACCACAAAGGCGTCAATGTGCCGGATGTGACGCTGCCTATTCCTGCCCTGACAGAAAAGGACCGGCGTGATCTGGCGTTCGCGCTGGGGCTTGGAGTGGATTACGTCGCGCTTTCGTTCGTGCAGCGGCCGGAAGATGTGAGCGAGGCGCGCGCCCTGATCGGGGATCGCGCCAACCTGCTGGTGAAGCTGGAAAAACCGCAGGCCATGGATAATCTGGAAGCCATTCTGGAACTGACAGATGCCGTTATGGTGGCCCGTGGAGATCTGGGCGTGGAACTTCCGCCAGAAAACGTACCGCTGGCCCAGAAACGGATTATTCGTCTGGCCCGCAAATTGGGCAAGCCGGTGGTTGTTGCCACCCAGATGCTGGAAAGCATGATTTCTTCCCCCACGCCCACCCGTGCCGAAGCATCGGACGTGGCGACGGCGGTGTTTGATGGGGCGGATGCCGTCATGCTCTCTGCTGAATCTGCAGCAGGGCAGTATCCGCGGGAAGCGGTAAGGATCATGAACCGGATTATCTGGCGCATTGAGCAGGACCCGGAATGGCAGTCCATGATGGCCGTTGCCCGCCTTGCGCCAGAAGATTACGTGGTGGACGCCATTGCCAGCGCTGCCCAGCAGGTGGCGGACACGCTCAAGGCTTCCGCCATTGTAGCGTATACACACCGTGGGGCTACGGCGTTCCGTATTGCGCGCGAACGCCCGCTCTGCCTCGTGCTGGGCATTACCCCCACCAAGGAAGCCGCCAGGCGCATGGCGCTGGTATGGGGTGTGCGTGCTTTTGTGAGCGATGACCGGCGCAACGGCACCAGTGTGGAAGAAATGGTGACGATCGCGCAGGAAGTGGTTGCACAGGCCAAGGTGGGAAGCTCTGGCAATTCTATTGTCATTGCCGCAGGGGTTCCCTTTGGTGTTGCAGGGTCCACCAATCTGTTGCGGGTGGCAAAAATTCCCTGATAATGGGAAACGCATGGCTTTCCATGCTCTATGGTCTGGGAAGCGGTGCGGAACCACCGGATGACAGGGGGTGTATGACACGGTATTTCCCCGCCAGCATGATGATACAAGGCAGGAGAGATAACGGATGAAGCCAGCCAACGGACACTTGCCGCGCCGTAAATTATTACAGGGGCTGGGGTGCCTTTCTGCCGGGCTGGCTGCAACCGGGGCTGCACCGGTGGCGGATGTCACGGAAAATGTGCGTCCGCCAGATGTCACGACCAATCCTCCCCGCCAGTGGGGGTCGGGCGCGCCGCCGTCTTATACGCCAGACCCGGATGTGGTGATTATTGATCGCTCTTTCCGGGATTTGCTGTTCAGTGCAGCCACCATTCATCGGGTGTGGGATCAGGGAACATGGCTGGAAGGGCCCGCCTGGTCTTCTGAAGGGCGTTATCTGCTGTTCAGTGATACCGTAACCAGCCGCCAGTACCGCTATTTGTGGGAAACGGGAGAGGTAACGGTTTTCCGCCCGGAATCCTACCACTCCAATGGCAATACGTTTGACTATCAGGGGCGCCAGATCTCTTGCGAGCACTTCCTGCGCCGTGTGATCCGATGGGAGCATGATGGGTCCGTGCGCGTGATTGCAGACCATTATGAAGGTCGCCCCTTGAATTCGCCTAATGATGTGGTGGTGCATCCGGATGGCGGCATCTGGTTTACAGACCCGGGTTATGGGGATGGCTTTACCGAGGGCCACGCGGATGAACCGGGCGGTGAAGCCAACCCGGATGGCAAGATACGCTGGCGTCTGGGTGAAGAACTGATTGGCGAGATTGGCGGCAACAAACGGCAGGCTGATCATACCTTCCGTGTGGATCCTTCAGGCCGGATTGAAGCGGTGCTGACACAGGCCCAACTGCCCAACCCCAACGGACTGTGTTTTTCGCCCGATCATAAAAGTCTTTACGCCATCTCCTCAGGTCGGCAGCCCGGAGGGAATGGGCATGACGGCGATCAGGCCATTCATGTGTTTGATATCCAGAAGGATAACACACTGGCCAATCCGCGCCTGTTTACCAACATGCGGTTTCAGGGCGTGCAGATGGGGCCAGATGGCATGAAGGCCGACATTTTCGGCAATCTGTGGTGCGGGGCCGGGGGACCGCTGGGTCTGTGCGGTGTGTTCGTGTTCAACCCGGAAGGGCATCTGATAGGCCGCATTCGCCTGCCACATGGAGTCTCCAACCTCACATTTGGCGGTCCCAAGCGGAACTGGCTGTTCATGTGCGCCGGGGAATCCCTTTACCGCTTGCAGGTGAACACACAGGGCGTTGCCCCTGCCTGAGTGCTAAGTGCTAAGTGCTAAGTGCTAAGTGCTAAGTGCTGAGTGGCTGCCTGCGACTAAGGGATGGGGGAAGAAGAGGGCGCGAGGTCCTTGTCTTCCATTCCGTTGGCAGGGAAGAAGATCCTCAGGCGGCAGTCAGTGCGTTACTGAGCGCCTTAGGCACTTTTCCTGAGGAAAATGGGCAGGAGCGTGAACAGACCGCAGGCCAGAGAGACAAAGTAAGGCAGGCCATGGCGGCTGATGTCTATGGCCGTGCCCGCCATTTCTGGGCCGATGAAGGCACCCAGGCCCCAGGCAACAGAGGTTGTCGCGTAGATTGAGACAAGGTCTCCACCGGAAAAACGGCTGCCGACGACGGACATGGCCAGCGTATAAATAGCTGCAAAAAGACCATCCCACACAAACAGAAGCCCGTAGGCCCATGGTTGATGCGTGATCCCCAGCGGCCAGAGCAACGCGCCGAGGCAGGAGGCAACGCCGAGGCCGATCATCAGGTGCCTGCGGTTCATACGGTCCCCCAGCCAGCCGAGTGGAAACTGGAGTGTAATGGCCCCAAGCAGCATGACAGACAGCAGCAGCGTGGCGGTCTGTTCGGTCCAGCCGTTACGAATGGCGTAAAGTGTCAGGAAGGAGGACCCTGCGGCCTCCAGCATGGCCATGAGCAACGTAATGCCGATGGCGATAGGCGCGAGGCTGATGTAGCGCCACAACCCCGAATGGGTTGCACGCTTCAGCGCGGGAGCGTGCATCCAGGGCATGCAGACCAGCACCAGTGCTGTCAGGACAAAGCCCGCACTTATGGCGTAGGGCGTGAATCCGTGTCGGCCGGCCACAGCAAGAATGAGCGGCCCCAGTGCGAATCCTAATGAGAGCATGGAGCTATAGAGGCCCATGGTGCGTGTGCGGGTCTGGTCCGCTGTGATCTGGTTCAGCCAGCTTTCAGACAGGATGAGCAGAATTTCCGTGGCGCAGCCAAGAGCCAGCCGCAGGGGAAACCAGAACCAGATGGAGGGCACCACTGGCAGAAGCACGAGCACAGAAGCGATGACCCCAAGGGCAAGAACCAGAGGGCGGCGCGGCCCAAAATGGGCTGCAATGCGCGGCAGAAAAGGGGCAACGCTCAGAACCCCAACGGCGTGCATCATGGCGTTGGCGGCAATGATCTGTGCGCCGTAACCCCGGTCAAACAGTTCAAGCGTGAATAAGGGCGCGCTGAGCCCGTAGGTCAGACCGAAAATCATACCCACCGCCAGCAAGCACGCGATGGGTAGAACGGGCGTGGCGGAGAGGGGTTTTATGCGCCCCTGTGAGGAAGAAGACATGACCCTTTGTAGCGCGCTTTTAGCAGGCTACCAGCGTGTCAGAGCTACAATGAAGGCTGTTTGCTTTGATTTTATTCTGAAGCCCGTTTTTGATCTGTCAGTAGGATGTGTTTTCAGGGGCGACGGCGTTGCAACGCTAGAAGACGCGCTGTTCTAGTGGCACCCGCCGTTTTTATCATCACAGCCTTTGCATCCGCCACAGCCGGGGCTTGCGCCGGAGGGTGTGGCAAGTCGCTCCGCTTTGGTGCGGAGGCCGGGAAGTGCCTGTGTGGCGACCAGCAGCCCTGCGAGGGCACGCCAGAGAGGGATCATGGCGGAAGGTGCCAGCCTCTGGAGCCAGTAGGCAGCACAGAGAAGGACAACAAGGCCGACAAGTAGAATCTGTGTCACAGGACGTCTCCTGTTGTTATCCGCTGATCAGTCGGGTGATGTGATAGGCCAGAAAAGAGGCCGCGTAAGCCATGCCGAACAGATAGGCCGTAGAGATCCAGACCAGTCGCCAGGAACCGGTTTCCCGGCGAATAACGGCCAGAGTGGAGAAGCATTGCGGCGCGTAAACATACCATGCCAGCAAAGAGAACGCTGTTGCAAGGCTCCATTGGGCCGAAAGCAGGGGCGCAAGCTGGGATGCGGCATCGGCTTCCGATGCACCGACCGAATACACGGTAGCAAGCGCGCTGACAGCAACCTCACGCGCGGCAAGGCCCGGAATAAGCGCCACGCAGATCTGCCAGTTAAAGCCAATGAACTGGAAGAACGGCAGCATCAGATGGCCAATGCGGCCAGCCAGACTATAGTCAATGGCTGGCCCTGTAGCACCGGCTGGGGGAGCAGGGAAGCTGGAAAGCGCCCACATCAGCACGCTGAGCGTGACAATAATGGTGCCTACACGGGATAGAAAAATGCGGGCGCGCTGCCACAGTTCAATAGACAGGCTTTGCAGGCCGGGCAGACGATAGTTGGGCAGTTCAAGCAGCAACGGGTGCTCATCTGTTGTGGCGCGCCGCTTCAACACACGCGCCACAACCAGCGCGCTGAGGATTCCGGCGGCGTACAGCCCGAAAAGAACAAGCCCCTGCAGGTTGAAAAGACCTGCAATATGCCGCGCGGGAATGAACGCCCCAATCAGAAGCGCATAGACCGGCAACCGCGCCGAACATGTCATGAGCGGCGCGATCATAATGGTCACCATCCGGTCTCGCGGGTTCTGGATGGTGCGGGTGGACATGATGCCGGGCACGGCGCAGGCAAAGCTGGATAGCAGGGGAATGAAGGAGCGTCCGCTCAGCCCTGCCGAGGCCATCAGCTTGTCCAGCATGAAGGCGGCGCGTGGCAGATACCCGGATTCCTCCAGTGCCAGAATCCAGAGAAACAGAATCAGAATTTGCGGCAGGAACACAATAACCGTCCCTGCGCCTGCAATAATGCCGTCCACCACAAGGCTGCGCAAAACGCCGTCTGGCAGCAGGGCTCCCACATGGTCACCCAGCGATTTCATGCCGTTATCGAGCATGTCCATGAAAGGTTGTGCCCAGGAGAACACGGCCTGAAACATGATAAATAGCAGCACAAACAGGATGAGCATGCCCCATACGGGGTGGAGCACCCAGCGGTCTAGCTTGTCTTCAAAAAGCTGTTTGCGTTCGGACGTGCGGGCAACACAGAGTGCTAGCAGGCGGCGCACTTCCGCATGCAGATCGGTGCCTTCAGGCAGTGGAGTTGGGGGGGGAGGAGGTGGGGCATCCAGCGCTGCCAGAATATTCTGGCCACCGCCCCGCTTGATCCCGACCGCTGTGACAACCGGCACCCCCAGTTCTGCCTGCAGGCGGGGGATATCAATGGTGAGACCCTGCTTGCTAATGGCGTCAATCATGTTGAGCACCACAATCATGGGGCGCCCAAGCTGCCGTAATTCCAGCATGAAACGCAGATGCAGGCGCAGGTTGGTGGCGGCAACAACACTTACCAGCAGATCTGGCGCGGGTTCGCCTTTGTAGACGCCACGGCAGACATCGCGGGTTACGGCCTCATCTGGGCTGGTGGCTGCCAGACTGTACGTGCCGGGCAGATCAAGCACCTGCACGCGGCGGCCCGCCGGAGTGACAAGGCGGCCTGCCTTACGTTCAACCGTCACGCCTGCGTAGTTGGCAACCTTCTGGCGACTGCCCGTCAACTGGTTGAAAATGGCCGTTTTTCCGCAGTTGGGGTTGCCAACCAGCGCGACGCGTAGAGGGGGGAGATCAGTCATGCAGGGGGACCAGCCACGGGGGCCTGACGTGAGGAGCTGTCTGCTGTGCTGGTAGCGGGGGAGGGTGCAGCAGGGTCTGCCTGCTCATGGGGTTGGGCTGCGCAGGATGGGGCGGTGGCTGCGGTGTTGTCCCGCAACACAATACGGTGTGCTTCCGAGCGCCGCAGGGCGAAACGCGTAAAGCCGATTTCCACCGCCATCGGGTCTCCCCCCAGCGGGCCGAACGCAATGACCTTCACCGGTTCTCCCGGCACAAAGCCCAGCTCACCCAGACGCTGGGCAATGGCGTCGTGCGTGGAGAGGGCTTCTATATGGTCAATCACACCGGCGGTGCGAAGGGAAAGCTGGTTCAGGCGCAAGGCTTGGTCATCCTGCTCAGACGGACTAAGGAGTCACGTATATATTGAGAATGATCCTTAATTCCAAGCTGGCCAGGTGTCCAATGTGTGGTGTAGGGGGCAGTTATGGGCCCGCAGCAGCAAGGCCTGCTGGCAGGTTCTGGGCGCCTTGTGAGGATTTTACGTGCATTTCTGCACGCTGGCGCTTATCAACGGGGCCAGCATTCTTTATACCGCAACTCAACCGCCCCGTTTGCATGACTGGTGGCGGCAGAACGCGCAGGGACAATCAGGCACCTTTCATGGATATCCGCAATATCGCCATCATTGCACACGTCGATCATGGCAAGACCACTCTCGTTGACGAACTGCTGAAGCAGTCTGGCTCATTCCATGAGCATCAGCAGGTTGCTGAACGCGCCATGGACAGCAATGATCTGGAACGTGAGCGGGGCATCACCATTCTGGCCAAGTGCACCTCCGTTGTGTGGCAGAACACCCGGATCAACATTATCGATACCCCCGGACACGCCGACTTCGGCGGGGAAGTGGAACGTATTCTCAGCATGGTGGACGGCGCGATTGTGCTGGTCGACTCCGCTGAAGGCGCATTGCCGCAGACCAAGTTTGTGGTGGGCAAGGCGCTGGCCCGTGGCCTGAAGCCGATTGTGGTTGTGAACAAGATTGACCGTGGCGACGCCCGCCCGGACGAAGTGCATAACGAAATTTTTGATCTGTTCGCGGCTCTTGGCGCCAATGATGAACAGCTTGATTTCCCCATGCTGTACGCTTCTGGCCGTCAGGGCTGGGCCGATGTTGAGCTGGATGGACCGCGCAAGGACCTCAGCCCGATGTTCGAGCTGATCCTGAAGCATGTTCCCGCACCCAAGCTGGACAAGGAAAAGCCGTTCGCCATGACGGCCACCATCCTTGAAAACGACAACTTCCTCGGTCGTGTGCTGACGGGCCGTGTGGAACAGGGCCGCGCCAAGGTCAACATGCCGGTAAAGGTGCTGCGGGCTGATGGCTCTGTGGTGGAAACTGGCCGCCTGACAAAACTGCTGTCCTTCCGTGGGCTGGACCGCGTGGCGGTTGATGAAGTGGAAGCTGGGGACATTGTGGCCGTGGCCGGTCTGTCTGAAGCCACTATTCCTGACACCATTGCATCCCCCGAAGTGGCTGCACCGCTTGAAGCCATTCCGGTTGATCCGCCGACCCTGTCCATGACGTTCCGTCTGAACGACGGCCCTCTGGGTGGTCGTGAAGGCAAGAAGGTGACGTCTCGCCAGATTCGTGACCGTCTGTTCAAGGAAACGGAAAGCAACATTGCTATCCGCGTGACTGACAGCCCGGAAAGCGAAGCTTTTGAAGTGGCTGGCCGTGGTGAACTTCAGCTTGGCGTGCTGATTGAAACCATGCGTCGTGAAGGGTTTGAACTGACCATCGGCCGTCCGCGCGTGCTGTTCAGCACGAACGAGGAAACGGGTGAGCGGGAAGAACCGTTCGAAGAAGTCACCATTGACGTGGATGAACCCTATTCCGGCGTGGTTGTGGAAAAGATGTCTCAGCGTAAGGGGCAGATGCAGGATATGCGTCCGTCTGGTGGGGACAAGGTGCGTCTGACCTTCATCATCCCGTCTCGCGGGCTGATTGGGTATCATGGCGAATTCCTGACCGACACGCGCGGCACGGGTATCATGAACCGCCTGTTCTATGGGTATCAGCCTTATGCTGGCACCATTGAAGGTCGCCGTAACGGATCTCTGATCTCTGCGGAAGATGGTTCAACCACCCAGTATTCCCTGTTCTCTCTGCAGGACCGTGGTACGCTGTTTGTGAATGCGGGTGAAAAAGTTTACGTGGGCATGATCATCGGTGAGCATTCCCGTGAAAATGATCTGGAAGTGAACGCAGTCCGTGAAAAGAAGCTGACCAACATTCGTGCCGCAGGCAAGGATGAAGCTCTGCTGCTGGTTCCGCCGCGCCGTATGTCTCTGGAACAGGCGATTGCCTACATCGAAGACGATGAACTGGTGGAAGTGACGCCATCTGCCATCCGTCTGCGCAAGCGCTATCTGGACCCGAACGAACGCAAGAAGCGTGAACGTAAGGGTGATGCGTCCTAAGCGTCAGTCTGATTGCAAGGCGTAGCCGCCTTGTAAAAGGGACGGGGTAATTGCCCGAAGGAAGCCTGTCTGCATGAAAATGCAGGCAGGTTTTTTTGTATCGGGAGGCCTGCCGCGATGTGTCAGGCTGTCAGCCGTGTTGCCACCAGTTTGCCTATCCCCGCAAAAACAGAGGAAAGCTGCTGTTCCGTCGGGTGGCCGCCCCGAGTGTAGGCGCAGACAACAATGCTGGTTTCAGGGTGCGGCCAGATAACGGCAATATCTCCTGCGGCATCCTTGCCATTATTGCCTGTTTTATCTCCAATCTTCCATGCGCTCGGAAACCCTGCGTGAAGCCGGTGCTCGCCCGTCCGGCATCTGATGAGCCAGTCTGTCAGGATAGTGCGGGAGGGAGCGGACAGAACCGGTCCCGACACCAGATGCTGCAGAATAAAAGCCATGGAGCGCGGGGTGGTAGTGTTCTGTATGGCGCCCGGCGGAGTGCGGTTCAGATAGGGCTCGACATCATCAAGGCGTGTTGTTTTGTCCCCAAGATGTCGCCAGAAAGCTGTTAGAACAGAAGGCCCGCCAATGTGGGTCAGTAGCAGGTTGGCGCAGGTGTTATCGCTCTGCTCTACCGCGCCAGCACAGAGTTCCCGGATGGTCATCTGGCCTTTTGCCAGATTGGCCTTGGCGACAGGCGCGTAAAGGTCCCCAATATCCGCCGCAGTGTAAGAGAGCGGGCGTTCAAGAGTATCCAGTCCTCCGTCAACGCGGGCCAGCACACAGGCCGCAAGCGATGCCTTGAATGTGCTGCACATGACAAAGCGTTCGTCTGTCCGCCACCCAAGAGTTGCGCCGGTTTTTGTATTTTCTGCGTAGAAACCAACGTGACCACCAGTCTCGTTCTCATACTGCGAGATCACGATGGGCGCTGATGTGCCAGCTATAGCGGGTGCGGCGAGCAAGGCGGAACTGCCCCATAAAAAATGTCGTCTCCTCATGGCGTGCCTTTCCTTGCCTTATTCTCTCTTTATCAGCCCTCCGATGAGCAGGTTTTGTCAAAGGAAGAGTGACATCATCCTGTGCGGGATGTGTGTGGGCAGTTCAGCCACGTAGGCCGAAAGGGAAATGACGGGATATATAGTTGACTTTAGCAACTAATTGCCTGCATCCTGCCAAAATGCAGCAGACAATAGACGCCATCCGGACATTCAATCGGTTTTACACGCGTTTTATTGGCGCGCTGGATGCCCATTTTCTGGGAAGCAGGGTCAGCCTTTCAGAAGCTCGCCTGCTGCTGGAAATAGCCGGAAATGAACCGGTGCAGGCCAGCGCCTTGCAGGCCATGCTTGGGTTGGATCGGGGGTACCTCAGCCGGATGATCAGTCGTTTTGAAAAGCACGGCTGGGTTTCGCGCGATCGCTCCGGTCAGGATGGACGCTCCCGCCCCATCAGTCTGACGGCGGAGGGGCGGGCGCTTTTCGCGGATATTGATCAACGCCAGCATGATGAAATTGCGGCCGTTCTTACCCGTCTGGATCAAGCAGGGCAGCAGGAATTGGCATCAGCACTCACCACAGCCAGACGGCTGCTGTCAGAAGCCTCTTCTCCCGCGGGTGAAGCGCGTGCGGCCCGGAACGTGTTGGACAGGCCTGTCTGGAACGCGCTCACGGGGCGGCAGGCTGCGCTCTCAAGGGGCAATGACGTCGTGGGCTGTTTTGACCCGGCTATCAGTCCGTTTGGCGCGGTCAGGGAGGAAAGTGCGCAAAACTGGGACGCGCTGGTGGCGCTGGCGGACGGCGCAGAACTCTGGGTGATGGAAAAGGAACAAGTGGCTTTTCCTCCCCAGATCAGAAAAGTGCGTTCGGCGGAATGCCTTCAGATGGTGGCGCGGGATGTGCCTGCTGAAGACTGCGCTCTTTCATACTGTGATCTGGGGGAGGAGGATGCCGGTGATATGCTGGCCCTTGCCAGACTGACGGCTCCCGGTCCGTTTTTGCCTCAGACGTATCGGCTGGGGGCATTTGTGGGCATTCGCGATCAGGGGCGGTTGGTCGCCATGGCGGGTGAGCGGCTGAAACCCGGAAATTTTACGGAAGTCAGCGGGGTCTGCACGCATCCTGACTATCGGGGGCGTGGCTATGCCCGGTTCCTCATGCGGGTGGTGGCACGCCGTATTCTGGCCAGGGGGGAGCAGCCATTCCTTCACTCCTATTCCAGCAATACGGCTGCTATCGCTCTGTATGCTGCGCTTGGGTTTGAACCGCACCAGACCATTACCGCGACGGTGATTCGCAAGGCATGAGGTGATGGCAAGGGGCACGAATCTGCCCGCTTTTTCCTGCTGTCGGGCCACTCCTCTCTGGGCATCCAGCACAATCCATGGTTTTCTGCATGCCATTCAGGAGTTCGGGCGTTAGCCGATAGCCCGTAGAGATGTAAGGATTTTTACAGCAATGGTTCAGATCAGCCCTATGGCCGGCAAGACTCTTCCTTCTGCTCAACTGACGGATATTCCAGCACTGATTGCTGCCTATTATGATCGCAAGCCTGATGTTTCGATCCCAACGCAGCGTGTGTCCTTTGGTACATCCGGGCATCGTGGCTCTTCATTCCATACGAGCTTTAACGAAAATCATATTCTGGCCATTTGCGAGGCCATCAGCCGCCACCGGAAGGCGGAAGGTATTGATGGACCGCTGTTTATCGGCATGGATTCCCATGCTCTTTCCGGCCCGGCCCAGAAATCCGCTATTGAGGTTTTTGCAGCACATGGTCTGGATGTGCGGATTGATGAAAAAGGCGGTTACACGCCCACGCCCGTTATTTCCCATGCCATTCTGACCTACAACAAAGGCCGCACCTCGGGGCTGGCCGATGGCGTGGTGATCACGCCTTCCCACAACCCGCCTTCTGATGGCGGGTTTAAATATAATCCCCCCAATGGCGGCCCGGCGGATACAAGCATTACCAAGGCCATTCAGGATATGGCGAACGGCTTTCTTGCTGATGGCATGAAAGATGTAAAATGCCTGCCGTATGAAGAGGCCAAAAAGGCCGTCTGCATCAAGGGTCATGACTACGTGACCCCGTATGTGGAAGATCTGGATGCTGTCATTGATATGAAGGCCATTCGGGATGCCGGGGTAAAGATTGGCATTGATCCGCTGGGTGGCGCTGCCGTGGGGTACTGGCAGCCGATTATTGACCGCTACGGCCTGAACGCCACGGTTGTTAGCACGGAAGTGGACCCGACATTTTCCTTCATGACGGCCGACTGGGACGGACAGATCCGCATGGACTGCTCCTCTCCCTACGCCATGGCGCGCCTGATCGAGATGGGTGACCGTTTTGATGTGGCTTTCGCTAACGATACGGATGCAGACCGGCACGGTATTGTGGCGCAGCCGGATGGCCTGATGAACCCCAACCATTATCTGGCTGTAGCAATTTCCTATCTGTTCCAGAATCGTCCGGAATGGGGCAAGGATCTGGGCATTGGCAAAACGCTGGTCAGCAGTGGCTTGATTGACCGTGTTGCCAAGGATATCGGGCGTAAACTGGTGGAAGTACCCGTTGGGTTGAAATGGTTTGTGCCCGGCCTGCTTGATGGTTCCCTTGGTTTCGGGGGGGAAGAAAGTGCTGGCGCCACCTTCCTGCGGCGTGATGGCACGGTCTGGACCACGGATAAGGACGGGATCATTCTCGGCCTGCTGGCGGCGGAAATCACGGCCAAGACAGGCAAGAACCCGAGCGTGCATTATCATGAGATCATCGCGCGTCTTGGCACACCGTACTACGCCCGCATTGATGCTCCGGCTTCCCCCGAACAGAAAGCCAAGCTGAGCAAGCTGACACCCGAGCAGTTTCCGCTGGAAACCCTTGCAGGGGACAAGATCATCAGCAAGCTGACACGGGCTCCGGGGAATGATGCTCCCATCGGTGGCCTGAAGGTGGTAACGGAAAACGGCTGGTTTGCGGCTCGTCCGTCTGGCACGGAAGATGTTTATAAAATCTATGCGGAAAGCTTCAAAAGTGAAGCGCATCTGAAAGCGATTCAGGATGAAGCCCAGGCTGCCATTTCCAAAGTATTCGCCGCTTGAAAGCGCGGTAGTGTGCCGCAGAGAGAAGGACTGTCCTCTGCCTGAGGCTCTCTCCTTTTACGGGATTGTGTCGGGAGTTAGGTGGCCTTGCGTCAAACTCACGGCACACTCCTGTTTTTTAGAATTATAGTGCGAGACGCGGGTTTTCCGACATGATATGAGTCATGACAAGCCAGCCGGGTGCATGACCTCATACGCCGCTCTGGCACTATTAAATCATGGTCTTGATGGGCCTGATTATTCTTGGAGACAATTTTCATGATTTCTCGTCGTCTTCTCGCAGCTCTGTCCACCGTTGCTCTGCTGGGCGCTGCTGCTCCGTCTTTCGCTCAGGAAGCTCCGGCTACCGCACCTGCTGCTCCAGCCGTTCCGGCCGCTCCTTCTACCCCTGCTGCTCCGTCTGCTGAAGCTCCGACCACTCCTGAAGCTGCACCTGCTGCTTCTGGCGCTGCGGAAACCGGCAAGGAAGAAGGCACCAAAAAGAAGAGCAAGAAGCACCACGGCAAGAAGCACCACCATGGCCACAAGAAGGCCAAGAAGGCTGCTGAAAGCGATGCTTCTGGTTCCGATTCTTCTGCTCAGTAATCAGAAGCTGGTGCAGGCTTAACAGCCTCCCACGTTTCTGCCTGAACAGGGTAGAGTCAAAGGCAGGGCTGGGGAGTTTCTCCTCAGTCCTGTTTTTTATGGGTATTTTTCAGTCGTAACGGCTGAGGGAAAGATCCAGAGCGGGAATATCTGTCTTTCTGCCATGGATCAGATCAGCAATAAGGCGGCCTGACCCACAGGCCATGGTCCAGCCCAGTGTGCCGTGTCCAGTATTGAGCCACAGGTTCCTGAATGCGGATACTGGGCCGATTACAGGTGTTCCGTCAGGAGTGTTGGGGCGCAGGCCCGTCCAGTATGTGGCTGCGGACAGATCGCCCCCTCCGAACAGTTCAGAAAACGAGAGCTCAAGTGTTTCCCGCCGGTCCGGGCTCAGGCGCAGATTATAGCCTGTCAGTTCGGCCGTACCACCCACACGAATGCGGTTGCCCAACCGTGTGATGGCAACTTTGTAGGTTTCATCATTCACGGTGGAGGTCGGGGCGTGGCTCTCATCCGTCAGGGGCAGGGTGAGAGAATAGCCCTTCACTGGATAGACCGGCAGATGAATCCCAAGCGGCTTCAGAAGAAGAGGGCTGTAGCTGCCCATGGCGACCACATAGGCATCGGCCCGCAGGTGGCCAGCACTGGTGCGGACAGACATGATCTCATCCGCAGCTGCATCCATCCCCTTGATGGTCGTATTATACAGGAAGGTTACACCCTGTGCCTCGGCCATCTTGGCCAGCCGTTGCGTGAAAATATGGGCATCGCCCGATTCATCGCCGGGTAGATACAAGCCTGCTTTCAACAGGTGTTTTGCATGGGCCAGACCGGGCTCATGTTCCAGAATCTGATCTACCGTCAGCAGGGCGTGGGGAATGTGGCTTTCAGAAAGCAGGCGCATATCCCGCTGGACCTTGTCCACTTGTTTGTTGGTGCGGAAAAGCTGGATCAGGCCGCGCTGGCGGTCATCATATGTCAGCCCGGTTTCCTCACGCAGGGCGTCCAGACAGTCCCGGCTATACTCGGCAACACGCAGCATGCGGGATTTGTTGATATCATACGCATGGACGTTACAGTTTTTCAGAAACTGCTCAATCCAACGGAACATGGCCAGATCAAACCGCTTGCGGATAACAAGCGGACTATGGTGCCGTTGAAGAAGCCATTTCATGGCCTGTAGGGGGAGGGACGGTCCTGCCCAGGGTGTTGAATAACCGGGAGAGACCTGAGCCGCATTGGCAAAAGAGGTTTCAAGCCCGGGTGCGGGCTGGCGGTCCACCACGGTTACTTCATGGCCCAGTTTGGACAGGTACCAGGCAGAGGTGGTGCCAATGACGCCGGCGCCGAGAATGATGATTTTCACGGTGTCATCCTTTCCGGGGATCGTGGTGGGTGCGGTGGTAGCGTGAGCCGAGATCTGTCAGCAATTCGTAGCCGATGGTGTCTGCCAGAAAAGCTGTTTCATCAAGAGGGTTGTGGGGGCCAATCAGATCAAAAGCCACGCCTGGCGCGAGGGGCAGCCCTGCAAGAGCCGTAATGTCTACGGCCAGTGAATCCATGGAGATACGCCCGATTATTGGCAGTTTGATGTCAGGCCGTTCTGGCAGAACAACAACACCTCTCTCACCCAGCCGACGAGGAAAGCCATCTCCATACCCGATACCCAGAAGCGCAATATCTGTCGGGCTAGGGGCAACAAAAGCGGCACCATACCCAGCACAGGCTCCGGCGGGGATATGGCGGGTCTGAATGACACGGGCTTGCAGGCGAATAGTGGCCTGCATGGGGTTGGGGCGCCCCGGTGTGGGGTTAATACCGTAAAGTGCTGCTCCGGGCCGGATAAGGTCAAACCGCCACTCCGGCCCAAGGAAAATACCGGAGGAAGCAGACAGGCTGGCGGGAGCAGCAGGCAGCCGTTTCCGCGTTCGTTCAAAACTGTCTCGCTGCTGCCGGTTTAGCGGATGCTCAGGGGTGTCTGCACAGGCCAGATGGCTCATGACCAGCACAATTTTGAGCCCCTCCAAGCCCGAGCCCTTGCTCAGTCCGGTTACTTCGTCTTCTGACAGTCCGAAGCGGGACATGCCGCTATCCACCTGCAAAGCCGCCGGCAGAGTGTTGTTCTGATCACGGGCGAGCGCCTGCCATTCCTGCACCTGTGGCAGGCTGTTCAGTACAGGTAACAGGTTGTGCGCCAGAAAAGCGGGAGCCGTTCCCGGCGGAGGGCCATGGAGTACAAAAATGCGGCTGTCACGAGAAATCAGGCTACGTAAGGCGACCCCTTCAGCCAGATGTGCCACAAAAAAAGTCCGGCAGCCTGCTTCATACAGAACAGGTGCAACTTCCGAGAGACCTAGCCCATAGGCGTTGGCTTTGACTGCGGCACCCGTTTCTGTGCGGGGGCCCACAAGGGTTTGAAGCTGCGTGTAGTTTGCTGCAATGGCGGCCAGATCAATCAGTAGATGGCCACCTTCCCACCCATCATGAGGGAGAACACTCATAAGTCGGAGAATGGCCGAAGGTAGGGGGAGAGAAGGGGGCTGTTTGGCCTGAGTATGTGCATGGCTGCTTTCCCTTCTTTCCGTTTACTTCGTGTTATTTATCCATAAGAGCGAAGCGGACGCAAAGGTCCGCCTCAGGCAGCGGGAACCCCTTTGCTGGTGGAATATTCAAAATGCAGCGCCTGATCCGGGTTCACAATGGGGTAGATGGCATGCGCAGCCATGGCCCCTTCACTGAAGCCCTGCAGAATGAGTTTCAGTTTGCCGGGGTAGGTGGCCACATCGCCAATAGCGAACACGCCCGGCATGTTGGTTTCACAACTTGAGGGCACAACAGGGATGGTGGAACGCACGGTATCCACGCCCCAACGGGCAATGGGGCCAAGGTCTGTTGCCAGCCCGAAGAAGGGCAGAAGGGTATCGGCCTCTAGCGCACGGGTTGCGCCATCCAGATCTGCAACCTCCACGGCTTCCAGCACGCCGTTCTGCCCACGCAGGGCATGAAGCTGATAAGGCACCACTTTTTCAATCTGCCCTGCGGCAACAGCTTCATCCAACAGGCGCAGGCTTTCCGGCGCGCCACGGAAGCGATCCCGACGGTGTACAAGATACAGTTTTTCCGCCTTGTCTTTCAGCGCCAGAGCCCAGTCCAGCGCGGAATCGCCGCCGCCTGCAATCACAATGCGTCGGCCTTCAAAATCAGCTTTCCGGCGCACGTAATACTGCACGGCTCCTGTGCCTTCAAAGGCATCCAACCCATCAAGTGGCGGCCGATTGGGGCCGAAAGCACCCGCCCCGGCAGCAATGATAACAGCCTTACTGTTGACCTGCGCCCCTTTGTCCGTGCCCAGCGTAAAGGCGCCGCGGTGGCCGGTCAGGCTTTCAATGCGGTGTTTCAGCAGGCGAGGGATGGCAAAAGGTTCAATCTGTTTTTCAAGATTGGCGATAAGGTGCGCCCCTTCTACCGCCGGGCAGGCCGGAATATCATAGATGGGTTTTTCTGGGTACAGCGCCACGCACTGGCCACCTACTTCCGGCAGAACGTCAATTAACAAACACCGCAGGCGCAACATGGCGCATTGAAAGGCGGCAAAAAGCCCGGCAGGGCCAGCGCCGATAATGGCGACGTCTGTCTCAATCGGCATGTCAGTCATGGCGCGGCGGATCTCCCCTTTGGTCCGGCTGATGAAAGCTGTTTTTTTGCGCTACCACGCGGGCGGGCGCAATGGGGTAGCGCTACAACATGACCCATAAAAAAGAGGGAGCGCCCAGGAGCGCCCCCTCTGCCATGCCACCTGAGAGATGTTTCAGGTCAGGATTTGGCGAGTTCCTTTTTCAGCCCGGCATCCAGCACATCAAGGAAAGGCTGCGTGTCCAGCCATTTTGTATCCTTGCCAACCAGAATGGCGAGATCCTTGGTCATCTGGCCGGATTCCACCGTGTCGATACACACTTTTTCCAGTGTTTCAGCAAAATGCACCACGTCCGGGGTGTCATCAAACTTGCCACGGTAAGCCAGCCCGCGTGTCCATGCGAAAATGGAGGCAATGGGGTTGGTGCTGGTGGGCTTGCCCTTCTGGTGTTCACGGAAGTGGCGGGTAACTGTGCCGTGGGCGGCTTCAGCTTCCACCACATCCCCCGTGGGGTTCAGCAGAACGGAGGTCATCAGCCCGAGGCTGCCAAAGCCCTGTGCCACAATGTCGCTCTGCACGTCGCCATCGTAGTTCTTGCAGGCCCAGACATACCCACCGTTCCACTTCAGGGCGCAGGCCACCATGTCATCAATCAGGCGGTGTTCGTAGGTCAGGCCGGCTTTTTCAAAGTCTGCCTTGAACTCTTTGTCATACACTTCCTGAAACACATCCTTGAACATGCCATCATAGGCTTTCAGAATGGTGTTCTTGGTGGACAGATATACCGGCAGACCACGATCCCGCCCGTAGGAGAGGGAAGCGCGGGCAAAGCCTTCAATGGAGGCGCGGGTGTTGTGCATGCCAAGGGCCACACCGGGGCCCTTGAAGTCATGCACATCCAGCGTCACGGTTTCACCACCGCCTTCCGGCACATAGGAAAGAGTAACCTTGCCAGGGCCGGGGATCTTGGTTTCCGCCGCGCGGTAGATATCGCCATACGCGTGACGACCAATGACAATCGGCTTGGTCCAGTGCGGAACCAGACGCGGCACGTTTGAGCAGATGATGGGTTCACGGAAGATGGTGCCATCCAGAATGTTGCGGATGGTGCCATTGGGGGAACGATACATGCGCTTCAGCCCGAATTCCGTCACGCGGGCTTCATCCGGGGTGATGGTGGCGCATTTCACGGCAACGCCGTAGCGTTTTGTGGCTTCGGCTGCCTCAACCGTCACCTTGTCGTCCGTAGCGTCACGATGCTCAATGCCCAGATCATAGTATTTCAGGTCAATATCGAGATAGGGCAGAATCAGCCGTTCCCGGATGAAATGCCAGATAATACGGGTCATTTCATCACCATCCATCTCTACGACGGGGTTTTTGACCTTGATTTTTGCCATGGTTAAATCCGTTCCAGAAAAAATCTCGAAAAATTTGCGCAATGCGTATGGGCATCATGCAAGAGGCGGATGAACGGATTAAAAGCCTTGAGAGCCAGCGGCTATTCACATTCCTGACAGCATAGCCGTTGCAGGCGTGCCTGCTTTGCCGGAGTGTGCTCATAAAAGGCCAGTTTCCCGCAGCTTGCACGGGCTAGGCATATCTGTTCTAGGGAGTGTTATCACAATATGGTCAGGACTTTATGACGGCATCTTTGTCTTCTTCGCCAACACGTTCGCAGTCTTTCTCAGTCGTGCTGGCTATTGAACTGTGGGAACGGTTCGGGTTCTACGGCATGCAGGGCATCCTGCTACTGTATATGGTGCAGCGCCTTGGGTTTGATGATGCTCAGGCCAATCTGCTGTGGGGCACGTTTTCCGCCGTGACCTATGCCGCCCCGGCTATTGGTGGTTGGATTGGAGACGCCCTGCTGGGGTCCCGGCGCACCATGACAATGGGGGCCGCCGTGCTGGCCATTGGCTATGCTCTGCTGGGGCTGGATCTGGGTGGGCAGTTTGCCCTGTTCGTGGCGCTGGCCGTCATTGCCTTGGGGAACGGCCTGTTCAAGGCGAATGCCGCTAATCTGGTGCGCCGTATCTATGAAGGGGATGATGCCCGGATAGATGTGGCTTTCACCATTTATTACATGAGCATCAACGTTGGTTCCACGTTCTCGCTCCTGTTAACACCGTGGTTGCAGCAGCATTATGGGTGGGGCCCGCCCTTTCTGGTGTGTTCGACCGGGTTGGTGTTTGGGCTTGCCTGCTATGCAGTTTTCCGGAGCCGTTTGCAAAATATTGGGTCCGCGCCGGATTTCCGGCCTGTTGTGCCCCGGCATCTTGCCGGTGTGCTGGCAGGAGTGGTGGTGGCTCTTGCCGTCATGGTTGGCATTCTGGGTGTGCCCGCAGCCGGTAAGGCCTGTGTGTGGATTGCTGCACTGACTATCGCGGTTATCTGGGTTCTGCTGTACCGGCGGGCAACGCCAGCGCATAGGCCCGGCCTGCGGTTGGCTTATCTGCTGATTGTGCAGACCATGCTTTATTTTGTATTTTATCAGCAGATGGTCACGTCCCTCACGCTGTTTGCGCTGCGTGATGTGCAGTCCCAGTTCACACTGTTTGGTGTGCCGCTGTTTTCCATGTCAGCGGGCCAGTTTCAGGCGCTTAACCCGGTGTGGATCATGGCGGCTAGTCCGGTTTTGTCATGGCTGTATAAAGTCATGGAAGAACGTGGCTGGAATTTTCCCATTGCCGAGAAATTTATTGTCGGCTTCTCGCTGGTAGCCTTGGCGTTTCTGATCTGGTGGTGGAGTGCCGCTACAAGCACAACCCTTGTTTCTCCGTGGGTGATGTTCTGGGCGTATGGTGCGTTGTCTGTCGGGGAGTTGTTGATCAGTGCTCTGGGGCTGGCTGTGGTGGCGCGGTATGTGCCCGCCAATGTGGGTGGCTTCATGATGGGCAGTTATTGTGTGTCCAATGGGGTGGCCATGTATCTGGGCAGCATGATGGCCAATCTGGCCGCCATGGGCTCAGCCGTAAGTGGGGGCGATCCCTCTGTAACATTGCCGATCTATGCAGGATTGTTCCGCACCCTTTTCCTGCTGGCGGTGGGGTGCACTCTGCTGTTTGTAGTGTGCCTGCCATTTACCCGACGGTGGGATGCCCAGCATCGTGCCGCACAAGAGGCACGTCACGCAGGGTAATTTCTGCGCAAGTGTGGCAGCAGGCAGACAGAGGGGAAATATTTTCGTCCTTCTCTGGCCTGCTGCTTTCCTTGGTGAGTGTATGTCAAGTTAACACTGCCCTGCGCGCTCTTGCCTGAGAGGCGAAGCGTCTCTCGAATGGTTTTCTCCAATTTTGTCAATCTGAGTCTGACAGATGGCAGTCGGCGCCATATCAGCGTGTCGGCTTCTGTTCCGGTGTGTCCGGGGTCTGAACCTCTGCCTTCCTGTGGCGTTTGGTGCGTGTGCTGGCACCCGTTGTCAGTGGGGAGCGTGCCAAGTATGTCCGTGTGTCATCCAGCAGAAAAAATACCCAAGACGATCGTTTTCCGATCTGCTCTCAAGCGGTTGTATGGGGATGGCTTTGAGACACACGCACCAACCCAGGAAGACGCCTTTCCATCGGTCTTGTTGGAAAAACTGACACATCTGGGCGCTTTGTCCGCTGTTTTGCCTGTCAAAAATGGAGGACTGGGGCTGTATGAGTCCCCAGAGGGTATGCAGGGATTGATTGACCTGTTGCGTGTCACGGGGAGACTGAGTCTGTCTCTGGGGCGGTGTATCGAAGGACATATCAATGTGGTGCGGCTGGTGTCCCTGTATGGATCGGACAGGCAGCAGAAGGATCTGGCCGCTCTTGTAAAGCGGGGCGTGCTGGGGGGAATCTGGGTGACTGATGGTGCCCAGCCGGTCACGCTGGAGCCAACCGCAACAGGGTATTGTCTGAACGGCGTAAAAGGGTTTTGCAGTGCGGTGCGTCAGGTCGGTGTGGCGTTGATAACCGCACGGACGGCACAGGATCAGGATGTCATGGTTCTGGTGCCTACCACTGAACCTGAACGCATTGGCAAAGGCCCAGGCCGATTGACCGGTATGGCGGCCAGCGGCACGGGCGCATACGATTTTACGGGAGTGGAGATTTCAGCCGATTCAATAATCGGTCAGGCTGGTGATTATTTAAGGCAGCCGGAATTTTCTGCTGGTGCGTGGCGTGGCTCTGCCGTTGCGTTGGGCGGTATGGATGCGCTGGTTGATCTGATGCGTCAGGAGCTTCGGGCACGCGGGCGGGCAGAAAACCCGCATCAACAGCGGCGTATTGGCGAGGCCCTTATTCTGCGGGAGACAGCAAGCCAGTGGGTGCATCGAGCTGCCAAAGCGGTTTACGGTGTGCATGTGGCACCCGAGGAATGCGCCGCCATAGTCAATCTGGCCCGCATTGCGGTTGAGCAGGCAGGAGTGCAGCTCCTTACTCTGGTGCAGCAGGCGCTAGGGCTTTCGGCTTTTATTCGGGGCAAGCAGGTTGAGCAGACACTGCGTGATCTGGCCACCTATCTGCGCCAACCTGCCCCCGATGAAACACTGACAGAAGCCGCAGCCTGGTTTGTGGAGCGTGACTGGCCGGAAGAGACATTATGAAAAGCAGTGATCTGACTGCAGAATTTTTTCGCCTGCCTATAAGGACTCTGGACGAAATAGCACCGGGCACAACGTTGATTCTGGCACCTCATCCCGATGATGAAAGCCTGGGGTGCGGTGGATTTATTGCCGAAGCCGTCGCCCAGGGGCGGCCACCCGTGGTGGTGATTGTTTCAGATGGATCAGGTTCTCATCCAGCCTCACAGGAATGGCCTGCCGTGCGCCTTGTGGAGCAAAGAGAGAAAGAAGCCCGTAATGCAGTAAGAATTTTGGGCCTTCCCCCTGACCGTCTGCATTTTCTGGGGCTGCGGGATACAGCGGTGCCCACAGAAGGGGAGGCGTTTAGCGCCGCTGTAGAGCGTGTGGCTGATCTTGCTCTTGATTATGATTGCTCAACGCTTGTGGTGCCATGGCGGCACGATCCTCATTGTGATCATGAAGCAGTATGGCTGATGGGTAAGGTTTTAAAGGCTCTTTTGCCCCATGTGCGTCTGCTGTCTTATCCCGTATGGGGCCTGACCTTGCCGCCTGATGTTATTCTGGACCAGCCTTTTCCAGCAGGGTGGCGCCTGAACATAGAGCCGCATCTGCCCACGAAGCGAGAGGCCGTAAAGGCGCATGAAAGCCAGAGAGGGCTGGTGATAGAGGATGATCCGGACGGATTTATCATGCCGGAAGAGTTGTTGGAAAAAATCATCCAAAAATATGAGATCTATATTTTATCATGAGCAAAAAAACATGGTCTCCTGATATTTTTGACTCGTTATTCCAGAAAAATCCTGACCCATGGGATTTTGAAAAAAGCCTCTATGAACAGGAAAAACTTGCCCGATTATTATCTTGCCTGCCACAGGAGCCTATCAACTTTGCGGTTGAACTTGGGTGTGCTGTGGGGGTGGGAACAAAGGCGCTTGCGGCCCGTTGCACGCATGTTCTGGCGGTAGATGGTTCCTCCACAGCTTTGGCGCTGGCCCGTGACAGATGCTCCCACTTAAAAAATGTCTCTTTTCTGGAAGCCTTTTTACCTGAGGGGTATCCAAAATCTGCCGTTCTTGGCTGTGATGTGATCGTGATATCAGAAGTCCTGTATTTCATGGCGCAGAACGATATCAAAAAACTTGTTGATTATATCATGGAGACTCTGCCCCCTTCTGCTACTGTGGTGCTGGTTAACTGGACAGGAGAGACAGATACACCTTGCACCGGGGATGACGCAGCAGACTGTTTTATTCAGGCCTGTCATCCGTATCAGTGGCTGCCGGTTCATGCGGAACGCGGTGAGACTTACCGGCTGGATTGCCTTCGTTCTGTGGTGACATAAAAAATTTGCAGGCGTCTTTCTGAAGAAGAAAATCAATAACGCGCTGGGCTCTACGATGATGCAGGTGTAAATCCGCACGGTTGACCCGCGTAGATGAATCTGACGACTTTAACGAAATATCATTTCTATCAGAGTATTTTTTCTTTTTTCTGAGGCGTAGCATGCAACGGGAGACAGGTTCGAGTGCGTCATCCAGATAATCATCTTGCTGGACAATGCGGCGGGAAATTGTATCGGCCATGCCACCCCGCGCACGCCCAACCAAGCGGGCAGAAACATAGACTTTGACTTCTGGTGCATGGCGCACGGGAAGGCCTGCTTCATGCAAGGCAGCGTAAAAAGCGCGATCTTCACTCAAAGGTTCAGGAGGAATGCCCCCCACCTGCTGCCATGCTTCTCGCGTTACAGCAATACTGGCGCCGGACCGTTCGCTATGGCGGGGCCATGGATCATAAGGCGTGGGTGCCAGTAGGGCTTTTATGTGCTCCAGTAAGGCTGCGTAGGCTTGTTCTTTTTCGTCATCTTTATGTAGATGTAAAGGGATTTTCTTGAATTCTGACGGAAGCAGAAGCGCGCGCCCGAATACAGCGGCAACATTGTAACGGATAAAGGCCCCAAGGGTCTGTGTCATCCAGTCTGGCGCAACTTCTGCATCTGCATCGGTTGTGAAAAGAAGGGCGTCGGATGGTGCGTAATGAGCGGCATGGACCATGGCATCATGCCTGGCGCGGCCTGCATGGGCCTGATCCGGGGAATAGGAAACACAAACGCTTTCTACCTCAAAAGGCAATGTATCCTGCAAGGAGCGCACCTGATGCCGGGTGTCATCTTGCGTATTGTTGATCCAGACAATCACTTTATGCGGCAGAAGACCGTCCTGTCGGGCAAGCGCCACAAGGCAGGGCACAATATGGTCGGCCTCATTACAGGCCGGAATGGCGACAATACGTGATCTTTGGAGATAGGATGAAGGGAGAGGCTGAAATGCAGTAGGCTGATGGGTCTGGGCGTCTGAATCCGTAATGAGCATCGGAATGCAATCCTTTCGCCGTTTGTTCACGGCATCAGTGAAGACGCGCAGAAATGCCTCCAGTTCATGGTGTCTGATATTTTTGAGAGAGCGCTGGCAGTGTCCGGGTGAGACGTCGTGACACGCTCATTCTTTGTTCATTTCCCTCTCTTGTTCAGAATGCGGGAGAGGAAAGAGTTAAGACCCTTCAGGCTTAGGAGGCGCTACAGTTTCGAGAGAAGAGAGGCGTAACGGTCCTGCATTAGCGGGGCGGCTTTCAGGCGTAAGAAGAGGCAAGGGCTGCTGGGGTGGGCGTTTAAAGAGGAAACTGTTGCACCAGAGGTCATGTCTGCGTTTTTTCTGGAGGGCGTCTGGTGTGCAGTTTTTCTGCAAAGGCACGGTTCTTCTCCTGTTAAAACGGGGTGGCGTGACGTCTGGTCGCAGTTTGGCTGTTACAACGTCAGCGTAGGCCAAGAGTTCAGGAGAAATGAATTTTTGCGCACTTCATGCAGAGGAACAGGCTTTGCCGTTGTCCTGCTGTTACGGAAGCTGTTCAGCAATCAGCCAGAAGAAGAAAAGGGGAGTCAGAGGCCGAAGCATAGCGCAAAGCGATACCGGCCCTTATGAAGATGCATTAGCAGAGTAAAGGGCAACGGAAATGCCCGCAAAGAAAGGATTATTTTTTCAAGGGAAATATATAGCTGGGGCGAACGACGGGGATCGAACCCGCGACAACCGGTACCACAAACCGGCGCTCTACCAACTGAGCTACGTCCGCCACACAGCTAGGGGTCGTTTAGAGAAATGTGCCCTGTCCGTCAATGCAAAGAGTGACGGACAGGCATAAAAAATTTTCAGGCGCGTTTATGCCAGGCTTCAATGCGGCTTACCGCTTCCCGCAGCACGCTTTCCTGCTTGCAGAACGCAAAGCGTAGCAGATGGGAGGGTGGAGCGCCGTTAGCTGGTTCATAAAAGGCTGAGGCCGGGATTGTGGTTACACCTGCCTGCTCTGTCAGCAGGCGGGCGAAGGCCATGTCATCCAGCCCATTCGCCAGCGGGGTGATGTCCGCCATGACAAAGTAGCTGCCTTGGCAGGGCAGGACGTCCAGCCCGACCCCACGTAATCCGGCGGAGAGAAGATCGCGCTTATGGGCGAGATCGGCCGAGAGTTCGGCAAAATAGCGTTCGTCCTTGTTCAGGCCGTAGGCCACCGCGCGCTGAAGATTGGGGGGCGTGGCGAACACGAGATTCTGATGAGCCTTGGCCACCACCGCCGCAAGCGGGGCAGGAGCGGTAACGTAGCCCACTTTCCACCCGGTCAGGGAGAAGCTTTTCCCTGCACTGCCAATGCGCAGGCAGCGCTCCCGCATGTCAGGCAGGGCCATAAGGGAGAGATGAGGGGTATTGAAGGTCAGATGCTCATAGACTTCGTCACAGATGGCATAGGCATCGTGCTGCTTCAGCAGCCCCGCGATGAACGTCAGCTCATCGCAGGAGAACACTTTGCCCGTGGGGTTCATGGGGGTGTTGAGCAGGATGGCCTTGGTGCGGGCGGAGAAGGCCTCGGCCAGCGCCTGCCGGGGCAGGGTCCACTCAGGGTCTTCCAGTCGGACAATGCGGGGCACGCCGCCAAGTTGGCGTACCATGGGCAGATAGGTGTCATACAGGGGTTCGATCAGGACAACTTCATCTCCCGGCTCAATCAGCGCCATGAGAGAAGCTGCGAGGGCCTCTGTGGCGCCGGAGGTCACCACCACCTCAGAATCGGGATCAACCTCGATTCTCTGAAACCGGGCGTTTGAATGGGCTACGGCTGCGCGTAATTCTGGCAGACCTGTGAGAGGCGCATACTGGTTTCTCTGATCAAGTAAAGCGTCCGCCGCAGCCTGTACAATATCGTGTGGGCCTTCCGTATCAGGAAAGCCCTGACCAAGATTAATGGCTCCGTGTTGACGGGCCAGCTCAGACATAACGGTGAAAATTGTAGTTGGCAGCGCCGCTAACTGTCTGTTCAGCGGTTTTGTCATGTCTGGGTTCCTTGTTGCGGTCTAGGGGAGAAATGAGAGAGAAAAACAGGTGCTGCGTCTAAGGGGCGGAGGTAAGATCAGTGCTTTATCGATACTATTTCCTATCTGCCCGATTGCTCCTGTGGCCAACCCGTGCAAGTTTGGAGCCGTTCGGCTTGAGCGTCTATGCCCCAAGGGGTGCGACGGCAGCGAAGACGGACCCCTCAAACAGGGTACAGCAGTGATATATTGATGACGTGACATGAGAAAGATCGAGGCCATCATAAAGCCGTTCAAGCTGGATGAAGTGAAGGAAGCCCTTCATGAACTCGGCCTGCAGGGTATTACCGTGATCGAAGCCAAGGGCTTTGGCCGGCAGAAAGGGCACACGGAACTGTATCGTGGCGCGGAATATATTGTTGATTTCCTGCCCAAGATGAAAATTGAGGTTGTCTGCCCCGCCAGTCTGGTGGAACGGGCGGTTGAGGCGATATCCGCCGCGGCCCGCACGGGACGAATCGGGGATGGCAAGATCTTTATCCTTCCGGTGGAAGACGTGGTGCGAATCCGTACGGGGGAAAGAGGAGAAGATGCCATCTGATGGCTGTCCGGCCCTTGTGCGGGTTCAGGATATGCCGCAGGGCATGGCGTGCGTTTGATAATCCTAGCTGTGCTGGAAGAGTTCCGGTGCGCAACAGGTTGTAGGTGAAGAGAGAATGGTGAAAAAGACAACGTCTGCGAGTGATGCCAAAGCCGCAGCAATTGCCAAGGTGTTTGACCTGATTCAGGAGAATTCGGTTGAACTGGTTGACCTGCGCTTTACAGATCCGCGCGGCAAGTGGCACCACACCACGCAGTACGTCACCACGATTGAGGACGATACCTTTACCGAAGGCTTCATGTTTGATGGGTCTTCCATTGCTGGCTGGAAAGCCATCAACGAAAGCGACATGGTTCTGCTGCCGGACCCTGAAACCGCAGTAATGGACCCGTTCTCTGCCCGTCCGCAGTTGATCCTGTTCTGTGACATTATCGAGCCGTCCACCGGGCAGCCCTATAACCGTGACCCGCGCTCCACCGCCAAGCTGGCAGAACAGTATCTGAAGTCCACCGGGCTGGGTGATACAGCGTTCTTTGGTCCGGAAGCTGAATTCTTTATCTTTGATAACGTGCTCTTTGGCACCGGCCCCAACTTCGGCAAGTTCCAGCTGGACAGCATTGAAGGGCCTGGCGCTTCCCTGAAGGAATATCCGGAAGGCAACATGGGCCACCGTCCGGGCGTGAAGGGCGGCTATTTCCCCGTTGCTCCGGTGGACAGCGAATCCGACCTGCGTGCGGAAATGCTGGCAACCATGGGTGAAATGGGCCTGCCGATCGAAAAGCACCACCATGAAGTGGCGCAGTCCCAGCACGAACTGGGCACCAAGTTCGATACGCTGGTGCGTTCTGCTGACTTCATGCAGATCTACAAATACTGCATCCACAACGTCGCGCAGTCCTACGGCAAGACCGCAACGTTCATGCCCAAGCCCATTTATGGGGATAACGGCTCCGGCATGCATGTTCACCAGTCCATCTGGAAAGACGGCAAGCCGACCTTTGCTGGCAATGGCTATGCTGACCTGTCTGATACCGCGCTGTACTACATCGGCGGCATCATCAAGCACGCCAAGGCGCTGAACGCGTTCACCAACCCCTCCACCAACTCCTACAAGCGTCTGATTCCCGGCTTTGAAGCACCTGTGCTGCTGGCTTATTCTGCCCGTAACCGGTCTGCATCCTGCCGTATTCCTTACGCAACCAACCCCAAGGCAAAGCGCGTTGAAGTCCGCTTCCCGGACCCGACAGCTAACCCCTATCTGGCCTTCGCCGCCATGCTGATGGCTGGTCTGGATGGTATCAAGAACAAGATCCACCCGGGCGATGCCATGGACAAGGATCTGTATGATCTTCCGCCGGAAGAACTGAAGCAGATCCCGACAGTCGCAGGCTCCCTGCGTGAAGCGCTGGAAGCGCTGCAGGCTGATCACGAGTTCCTGCTGGCTGGCGGTGTGTTCACCAAGGACCAGATTGAAAGCTACATCAACATCAAGTGGGAAGACGTGTATCGCTTCGAACACACGCCGCACCCGGTTGAATTTGAAATGTACTACTCCGTCTGATCAGTCTTTTCAGACCTTTTGGCGAATAGGAACGGGGCCTTCTTCGGGAGGCCCCGTTTTTTTGTGCTGTGCTTGGAGGGAAGCAAGGGCTGCCGTAAGCCTCTGATCAGCAAGAGAGGGGAGGGTTTAGGTGCGTCTCTCTCTGTAGGTAAAGGGGAGAGAAGTCCGCCCCTCCGGTCGTTTCACATGCCTGCTTTTTGCGCTGTCGAACTCGTGCGCGGTTTACGGCGTAGCGGGAGAGGCCGCCACACCGAACTGGAAGCTGGTTGTGTGGTCAAACTGCTCGCCGGGGCGCAGGATGGTAGTTGGAAAATTCGGGTGATTAGGGGAGTCCGGATAATGCTGGGTTTCCAGCGCAATGGCGTCTGTCTGGCGGTAAGCTCGGCCGGAGGGGCCAGCGTAGGTGCCATCCAGCGAGTTTGATGTGTAAACCTGCATACCCGGTTGGGTGGTAAAGACGGAAAGAGTCCGTCCAGAGGCGGGGTCGGTCACTGTGGCGGCTAACCGTTGGGTGTGGCCATCATATCCATTGATAATCCAGTTATGATCATATCCCCGGCCAATCAGCATTTGCGGATGATTGCTCCGCAGGCGTTCGCCTATGCGGTGCGGGGAGCGGAAGTCCAGCGGCGTAGTGCTGACGGATGCAATCTGGCCAGTCGGGATGGCTGCATGATCGACCGGCGTGAAGGTATCGGCATTGATCTGGAGGGTCTGGTTCTCAATCGATCCTGCGCCTTCGCCGGAGAGATTGAAGTAGCTGTGGTTGGTCAGATTCACCACTGTCGGGCGGTCCGTGGTGGCACGGTAGCGGATGCTCAGGCGGTTACTGTCATCCAGTATATAATCTACTGTCACGCGAAGGGTGCCGGGGAAGCCTTCCTCCCCGTCTGGGCTGGTCATGGTCAGCTCGGCCCCTACAGCATGGGAGAGGCCGGAGAGTTTGCGAACCTGCCAGATTTTTTTATCAAATCCGCATAGCCCTCCGTGCAGGGTGTTGGGCGGGTTGTTGACGGTTGTACGGATGGTCTGGCCATCCAGCGGAAAAGTGCCATTAGCCAGCCGGTTGGCATAACGGCCCACCAGCGCGCCAAAATAAAGGTTGGCGTGGGCGCTGTCGGTCTCATATCCGTCCAGCTTGGAGAAGCCCAGCACCACATTGGCGGGCTGGCCGTTACGGTCTGGCACCGTAATGGCGGTGATAATGCCGCCATAGGAGAGAAACTGCACGCTCATACCGTGCGTATTGCGCAAGGTGTAGCGCTGGACTTTCTGACCGGTGGAGAGCGTGCCAAAGGTCTCGCGTTTAAAGGTGCTGGCGGCGCTGGCATCTGGAGAAAATGTCATCATGCAGGCGGTCAGTGCTCCCAGTCCGATCATGCTGTGTTCAAACAGGCTGCGGCCCTTCTTCTTCTGAGTATAATTATGGTTCGGGGAAAGAGCAGCAAAGCAACACATCATAGAAGTGGGTACCTCAGTGGATAATATCGCACTATAAAACGCGCCAAAGGGTATAAATGTTCATACCGCATGGCACGCTTACGGCTTTTCTGGCTGTTTTGTGAACAGGCTGCGTCTGCTGCGCTGTTTTTTGTTCACTCGTTTCGAGCAGAGGGACGGGAAAACACGGCTGCGCCTCCCTTTATATTTTGGGGAGACAGACAGCCGGTCTGCTGGTTTTTGCCTACTTTACGCCGTTTCCAGTAACTGGCGGGCGAGGATATTATGGCGCTCAGCCAGACGAATGGGGTCATGGCTGATAAAATGGCCATCACGCACCAGAATGCGGCCATTGACGATGGAGCACGCTACGCGCTGGGGCGTGCAGAACAACAGGGCCGCGACAGGATCAGACTGCGCCCCCGCATGGTCTATGCCGCGCAGATCAAAGGCCACAATGTCCGCCGCCATGCCGGGGGCCAAATGACCGATGTCATCCCGGCCCAGCACAGCGGCCCCACCACGGGTCGCAAGTTCCAGCACTTCACGCGCCTGCATCATGGGCTGGTTGTCCTCGGTTTCCAGAAGGCGGCCAAGGAGCATGGCCTGCCGCGCTTCTCCCAGCATGTGGCTTCCGTCGTTTGACGCCGAGCCATCAACGCCCAGCCCAACCCGCATGCCAGCAGCCACCATGTGCCGCACCGGGGCAATGCCGGAACCAAGGCGCATGTTGGAGCACGGACAGTGGGCCATGCCTGTATGCGTGGCGCCAAAACGGTTGATGCCCGGCTGATCCAGTTTTACGCAATGGGCGTGCCAGACATCCGGCCCAACCCAGCCGACATCCTCCGCGTATTCCGCAGGTGTCATGTTGAAGGTCTGGCGGCTGTAGGCAATGTCACTGCTGTTTTCGGCCAGATGTGTATGCAACATGGTGCCTGTGGCGCGCGCCAGTGCCGCGGCTTCACGCATCAGATCCCGACTGACGGAGAAAGGCGAGCAGGGGGCCACAACCACACGCTGCATGGCCAGAGGCTGTGGGTCATGAAACGCTTCAATCACGCGCTGGGTATCGGCCAGAATGGCGCTTTCTTCCTCCACCACGCTATCTGGCGGCAGGCTGCCCTTGCTTTCTCCCACGCTCATGGCCCCTCGGGCAGCGTGGAAGCGCATGCCCATCTGGGTGGCGGCTTCTATCTGGTCATCCAGCCTGCTGCCGTTGGGGAATAGATAAAGATGATCACTGGTGGTGGTGCAGCCAGACCACAGCAATTCTGTCATGGCGGTGCAGGTGGAAACCCGGATCATCTCAGGCGTCAGCCCGGCCCATAAGGGGTAAAGCGCCTGCAACCAGCCGAACAGGGACGCGTTTTGTGCCGCGGGAATGGCGCGCGTGAGGGTCTGATACATATGATGGTGCGTATTCACCATGCCGGGCATGACGATATGCCCCGTCATATCCAGCACGTCATCAGCCTGTGGCAGGGGGGCCGTAGCAGATCCGATAGCCGCAATCTGCTGCCCCTTAACCAGTAACCATCCTCCTTCCAGTTCTTCTCTCTGGTCATTCATGGTTACCAGACGGAGGACATTTTTCAGCAGAAGAGTGTGCATCAGTCTCTTTCACGGCGGAGGAAACAACAGCAAAAGCACTAGCACGAAAAGCCGGGCAGAGCCTTAAAACAGAATGAAACAGTGGTGAGAACCTTTTGGTTCCATGAACGTTACCAGACATCCATTTATTTGGATTCCAAAAGAAATACAGACAGGTTTTGAGCACTTCAGTGATGGTGTGCTTCAGCAGAAGGAGGTTTCTTTTCGGAATTTTCCGAAACAATCATTCAGTTCTTTTATGAAGTGGGCTATTCCTATTCCACATTCCTCCTAACATTCATGGTTGATTTGCATGCCATCATCCTCTTCCCGGTCCGGGTTGCTCCTGAACTTAACCATTACGATCTTTGTACTGCTGGGTCTGTATCTGGCGGGCGGCGGAGCGTGGCTGGCGGCTTTGGGTGGCTCCTGGTTTTATCTGTTGAGCGGCATTGTGCTGCTGATTACAGCCATCATGCTGCTCAAGCGCTGGCGCGAGGCGCTGTGGGTTTACGCGGCGCTGGTGTTTGCCACCCTCATCTGGTCTGTGGCGGAAGCCGGATTTGATTTCTGGGCGCTGGCACCGCGTGGAGACGTTATTCTGCCGCTGGGCCTGCTGCTTCTATTGCCGTTTGTCTCGCGTGAGCTGCTGCCAGCCAGCCCGGCAAACCGCGTGCCGCTGGCTGTGGGCATTGTGGCCGGTCTGGCCGTCTATGTTTATGCACTGACGCAGGACCCGCAGGATCTGGCAGGCACTCTGCCAACAGTGGCACAGCAGGGGCCCGCCGTAACCCCGGGCGATGTGGCAGAAGCCCCGGCAGCGGATTGGCCCGCTTATGGCCGCACCCAGTTCGGCAACCGTTATTCCCCGCTCACACAGATTACGCCGGCCAACGTGAAGGATCTGAAGGTGGCGTGGGTGTTCCGCACGCATGACCTCAAGACCCCGAATGACCCCGGCGAAATTACGGATGAAGTCACGCCCATCAAAATCAGGGATACGCTTTATCTGTGCTCTCCACATCAGATCCTGTTTGCGTTGGACGCCGCAACCGGCAAGGAAAAGTGGAAATATGACCCGAAGCTGAAATACAACCCCAGCTTCCAGCACATGACCTGCCGTGGTGTTTCCTATGCCGAAGCGCACGAAGGGGATGTAACGGCTGATGGTTCTCCGGTGCCAACAGAATGTTCCCGCCGCGTCTTCCTGCCCACCAATGATGGTCGGCTGATTGCGCTGGATGCGGAAACGGGTGAAGCCTGCCACGGCTTTGGCACGGAGGGTACGGTTGATCTGACTGATGGCATGCCGATGCGTGAACTGGGCTTTTATGAACCCACATCTCCGCCGGTTGTCACCAGCAAGGTAGTTATTGTTTCCGGTGCGGTGACGGACAATTACTCAACGCATGAGCCCTCAGGCGTAACGCGGGCGTATGATCTGTATAGCGGGCGACTGGTGTGGGCCTTTGATGCAGGTAACCCCAACCCGAACGAACTGCCCTCTGACACGCACCATTACGTACCGAACTCCCCCAATTCCTGGATCACGTCTGCTTATGATGCCAAACTGAACCTGATCTACATCCCCACAGGTGTTGCAACCCCAGATATCTGGGGTGGGCATCGCTCGGCAGATCAGGAACGTTATGCATCCGGTATTCTGGCCCTGAATGGGGATACGGGCGAGAAGGTCTGGTTCTATCAGACTGTGCATCATGACCTGTGGGATATGGATATCCCGTCTCAGCCCAGTCTGGTGGATATCCGTCAGAAAGACGGAACGGTTGTGCCTGCACTGTACGCGCCGGCTAAAACCGGCAACATTTTTGTGCTGGACCGCCGTAACGGAAACCTGATTGTGCCGGCTCCGGAAACACCCGTGCCGCAGGGAGCTGCACCAGGCGACCATCTGGCAGCCACACAGCCGTTCTCTCAGTTGACGTTCCGGCCCAAGAAGAACCTGACCGATGCAGACATGTGGGGCGGCACGATGCTGGACCAGATGGTCTGCCGTATCATGTTCAAGCGGATGCGTTATGAAGGGCCGTTCACCCCGCCATCTTTGCAGGGCACGTTGGTGTTCCCCGGCAACCTCGGCATGTTTGAATGGGGCGGTCTGGCCGTTGACCCTGTGCGTCAGGTGGCATTTGCCAACCCCATCGCCATTCCGTTTGTATCCAAGCTGATTCCGCGTGGACCGGGTAACCCGGCGCAGCCTGATCCGCATGGTGGGGCTTCCGGCTCAGAAAGTGGGCTCCAGCCGCAATATGGCACGCCTTATGGCGTGGACCTGCACGCATTCCTCTCCCCGCTGGGCATTCCGTGCAAACAGCCGGGTTGGGGTTACGTGGCTGGGATTGATCTGAAGACCAACAAGATCATGTGGATGCACCGGAACGGCACCGTGCGCGACAGCTCTCCGCTGCCGCTGCCCTTCAAGGTGGGTATCCCCTCCCTTGGTGGACCGCTGACAACCGGGGGTGGCGTGGCGTTCCTGACATCCACGGCGGATTATTACATCCGCGCGTATGACGTCACGACCGGCAAGCAGCTCTGGCAGGACCGTCTGCCCGCCGGTGGTCAGTCTACGCCCATGACGTATGAAGCCAATGGCCGCCAGTTTGTGGTCACGGCTGATGGTGGCCACGGTTCCTTTGGCACCAAGCTGGGCGACTATATTGTGGCCTACGCACTGCCGGATGCATCAGCCAAGCAGTAAGCCGCATTACGTCACGTAACGGCGCAAAAGGGGCGAGCAGGGCAACCTGTTCGCCCTTTTTTATTCGGAGGGCAGCGTGCTTCAACATCCCCAGATTGACCGGACCGAGTTTTTAGACAGCCCCCACAAGGCAGGATAAAGCGCACAGGTAGAGATCGACGTCTTTCGGGTTGCAGATGGATGCAAGCCTTCATGGCGCTCATGAAGAACCGGATCTGATTATGTGTTCAGGAAACAGGGGCAGAATATGTATGGAGTGCTTGGTGCAACAGGGCATGTCGGCCGCGCTGTTGCCAATACCCTGCTTGCGGCGGGGCAGCCCGTGACAGTTGTGACGCGCAACCCGCAAAAAGCGCAGGCATGGCGGCAGAAGGGAGCCTCTGCTGCTGTTGCGGATGTTCTGGACACGCCCGCTCTGGCGGCTGTTTTCAAGACTGTCACGCGCGTTTTTCTGCTGAATCCGCCAGCAAATGTTGCGGGTGATACGGATACGGAGGAACGCCGTTCTGTGCAGTCTATTCTTGCTGCGCTTGAGGGCGTATCCCTTGAAAAAATCGTCTTGCAGTCCACCTATGGCGCGCAGCCAGGTCCGCACTGCGGAGACCTTGGGGTGCTGCATGAGTTTGAGGAAGGAGCCCTCGCCCTCGGTGCACCTTTATGCTGTGTGCGAGCCGCATATTACATGAGCAACTGGGTTCCTCTGGCAAAACAGGCGAAGGAAACGGGGGTGCTTTCCACGCTGTTGCCGGTTGATCAGAAGGTACCAATGGTTGCGCCTGACGATGTGGGTGTGTTGGGTGCGCAGCTGCTTATGTCTCCTGTTGAGGAAACGGGTCTTTATGCGTGCGAAGGCCCGCATACCTATTCGCCGCGTGATGTTGCTGCGGCGTTCACCCAGGTTTTCGGCCGGGCGATACAGGCTACTTCCGTCCCGAAGGCAGATTGGCTGGCGTACTATCAGCAGCACGGATTTTCCCAACAGGCAGCCAGATCATACGCGCATATGACGGAGCTGTTTCTGGAGCAGCCGTATGACCACTCTGCTCCGCTCCATAAGGGCCCAACAGACCTTGAAGCCTATTTTCGGAGCGTATTTACGGGCTGATGCGGTTTACCTTTCGCGCCGGTTAGGGGTAAGTGCGCGGAACGATCCAGCCACGAGGACCCGATGATCCGTCTCGACACCATCAGCAAGCATAACGGCCAGCGCCTGATTTTCATTGAAGCCTCGGCTGCCTTGCAGAAAGGTGAGAAAGTCGGTCTGGTCGGGCCAAACGGGGCGGGGAAATCCACGCTGTTCCGTATGATCACCAAGCAGGATGAGCCCGATGAAGGGCAGGTGCTGATTGATCGCGGTGTGAGTATCGGCTTTTTCAGTCAGGATGTTGGGGAAATGGCCGGGCGCACCGCTGTTGCGGAAGTGATGGCCGGTGCAGGCCCCATAGCAGAGGTTGCCGCAGAACTGGCTGAACTGGAAACGGCCATGGCGGACCCGGAGCAGTTTGATCAGCTTGATAGTATTATTGAACGCTTTGGTGAGGTTCAGGCCCGCTTTGAAGATCTGGGCGGCTACGCGCTGGAAGGCAAGGCGCGTGAAGTGTTGCATGGCCTTGGTTTCAGTCAGGAAATGATGGACGGCGATGTGGGCGCTCTTTCCGGCGGGTGGAAAATGCGCGTAGCACTGGGCCGTATTCTGCTCATGCGCCCTGACGTGATGCTGCTGGACGAACCAAGCAACCATCTGGACCTTGAAAGCCTGATCTGGCTTGAGCAGTTTCTGGCGGGTTACGATGGCGCGCTGCTCATGACATCGCATGACCGTGCGTTCATGAACCGTATCATCAACAAGGTGATTGAAATTGATGGCGGAAACCTGAACAGCTTCTCTGGTGATTACGAGTTTTATGAACAGCAACGCGCCCTGAACGAGAAGCAGCAGCAGGCGCAGTTTGAGCGCCAGCAGGCCATGCTGGCCAAGGAAGTCAGCTTTATTGAGCGTTTCAAGGCGCGGGCCTCGCACGCTGCGCAGGTGCAGAGCCGCGTGAAAAAGCTGGAAAAAATTGACCGGGTGGAGCCGCCAAAACGGCGTCAGACCCTCAGCTTCGAGTTTCCGCCTGCGCCACGCTCAGGGGATATCGTGGCCAATTTCCAGGGCGTGGATAAAAGCTATGGCAGCCGGGTTATTTATAAAGGGCTTGATCTGCTTATCCGCCGGGGTGAGCGCTGCTGTATTCTGGGGGTGAACGGGGCTGGTAAATCCACGCTGCTGAAGCTGGTGGCGGGCACCACCGAGCCTGATGCAGGCGCGGTAACCATCGGCAGTAACGTGAAAATGGGGTATTTTGCCCAGCACGCCATGGATCTTCTGGATGGAGATCTGACAATTTTTGAAACGCTGGAACGGGCCTTTCCTCTGGCCAATCAGGGCTCGTTGCGTGCTCTGGCCGGAGGCTTCGGCTTCTCTGGTGATGAGATTGAAAAATATTGTCGTGTGCTGTCAGGCGGTGAAAAGGCCCGACTGGTCATGGCCCTGATGCTGTATGATCCGCCAAACTTTCTGGTGCTGGATGAGCCCACCAACCATCTGGACATGGCAACCAAGGAAATGCTGATTACCGCGCTTGGTAATTATGAAGGTACCATGCTGTTTGTTTCCCATGACCGGCATTTTCTGGCGGCCCTCTCCAATCGGGTTCTGGAAATCACGCCGGAGGGTATTCACCAGTATGGTGGTGGCTACACGGAGTATGTGGCACGCACCGGGCAGGAAGCCCCCGGCCTGCACGCCTGAGGGAGCGTGATATCTTTTCTTGCTTCTGCAGCAGGGAAAGGTGATCCTCAGCACAATGTGGAACGAGCCCTATCTTGAAACCTGTTGCCGCTCTGCCCTGCATCGGCTGTGTCTGGCCGGATCAGTGGGGCGCCCGACAGGGCTGCGGGATGATCCGTGCCTGAAGCGCATGACGGAGATGGGCTTTGTGCACCAGACTCCAGAAGGCCGCTTTTTTGTGACGGATGAAGGTGCCGCCCGCCATACCCGCGAAGTGCTGAAAATTGCGCAGGCGCTTCCTCATCACCACGGTACCCGCAAAGCCACGCCTTCAGAACGATGATTCGCCCCGAAGATGTGTGGCAGGCGCTGGATTCTCTGGCGCTGGAACAAGGGCTTACGCCCTCCGGCCTTGCACGTGCCGCCGGATTGGATGCCACAACCTTTAATCCGTCACGTCGGGTTGGGGCCAATGGGGCAGTGCGCTGGCCCGCGATGAACAGTCTGCTCAGGGCGCTTGCCGTGCTGCGTGTTTCACTCAGCACATTCGGGCAGCAGCTGGAACGGGGCGAAGGTTCGGCGGATCAACGCCAAACGGTTCATCGCATGCGGAGTCTGCCCCTGTCTCGCTTGAAAGGGGCCGGGCTTTTCAATGAAGCGGGTCATCCTGCCGGGCTGGAGTGGGAAGATATCACTCTGCCGGGTGCAGCTCCCTTGGGCGCGTATGCGGTGCGGATTGATACAGACCGCATGGAGCCCATTTTGCGCGAAGGCAGTTCTCTTGTCGTGATGCCTGACCTACCACCCCGATGGTCTGATCGCGTTCTGATGGTTCGGTCAGATGCGGAACCGGTGGTCGGTATATGGGATGGACTGTTCCCTCCCGGTATTACGCCCTTCGGTGAGGATGGGCCGTTTTCTTCCTCGATTGCTGTTCAGGAGGTGGCTTCCAGATGGTCAGGCGAGGAGGGAGTTAGAGATGATGTGCCTTTGTCTTTCGGCTCGGAGGGCGGTTCAGAGGTGGGGGCAGGGGACGCTCAAAACCCAAACCGCGTGCTGGTGCCCGACCATGCGGAGGGAGTATGGGTGCAGCGTATTATCATGGTGACGGTATAGCGTAGCCCCACTTGTGGACGCTGGAAGCACGAGCCTCTGCTGGTGTGCTGAAAAATTTACAGCAAAACAGGGGCTGGGCCGCGTGGAACTGGCTGACTTTTGTCTCCGTATCGCTTAAAGGGGGCATCATGACCGACACACCTCTTTCGCTCATCCGCAATTTCTCGATCATCGCTCATATTGATCATGGGAAATCGACTCTGGCTGACCGCCTGATTCAGGCTTGTGGAGCGCTGACCGCCCGCGAGATGACCAATCAGGTGCTCGACAACATGGATCTGGAGCGCGAGCGCGGGATCACCATCAAGGCGCAGACCGTAAGGCTGACCTATCCGGCCAAGGATGGGAAAACCTACGTGCTGAACCTGATGGACACGCCCGGACACGTGGACTTCGCGTATGAAGTCAGCCGGTCTCTGGCCGCGTGTGAAGGCTCCCTGCTGGTGGTTGATGCCTCACAGGGCGTAGAGGCGCAGACACTGGCCAACGTGTATCAGGCCATTGACGCCAATCATGAAATTGTGCCGGTGCTGAACAAGGTGGATCTGCCTGCAGCAGAACCGGAACGGGTGAAGGCGCAGATTGAAGAAGTAATCGGCATTCCGGCTGATGACGCTGTGGAAATTTCAGCCAAGACCGGCCTGAATATTGAAGGCGTGCTGGAAGCCGTTGTCACCCGCCTGCCGCCGCCCACGGGCGATGCTGAAAAGCCGCTTCAGGCCATGCTGGTGGATAGCTGGTATGACCCGTATCTGGGCGTGATCGTGCTTGTCCGTGTCAAGGAAGGTCGCCTGCAGAAGGGCATGAAGATGCGCATGATGTCCAGCGGGGCTGTGCATCAGATTGATCAGGTGGGTGTGTTCGCCCCGCGCATGATGGCAGTGGAAAGCCTTGGTCCGGGCGAGATGGGTTATATCAACGCCGCCATCAAGACCGTGGCCGACTGTAACGTGGGTGACACCATTACGGATGATCGTCGCCCGGCAGCAACTGCTCTGACAGGCTTCAAGCCCTCCATTCCGGTGGTCTGGTGTGGTCTGTTCCCCATTGTGGCGGATGATTTTGAAAAGCTGCGGGACAGCCTTTCCAAACTGCGCCTGAATGATGCCTCCTTCCATTATGAGGCAGAGACATCAGCGGCGCTGGGTTTTGGCTTCCGCTGCGGCTTCCTTGGCCTGCTGCATCTGGAAATCATTCAGGAGCGGCTTTCTCGCGAGTTCGATCTGGATCTGATCGCTACGGCACCGTCCGTCGTGTATCACATCACTCTTACCAACGGGCAGCAGGAAGAACTGCACAACCCGGCGGATATGCCTGATCTGTCCCTGATTGAGCGGATTGATGAACCGTGGATCAAGGCGACCATCATGGTGCCGGATGAATATCTGGGCGCGGTGCTGACATTGTGTACAGAACGCCGTGGTGTGCAGGTGGACCTCACGTATGTGGGCAACCGGGCTATGGCGGTTTATCGCCTGCCGCTGAACGAAGTGGTGTTCGATTTTTATGACCGCCTGAAGTCTCTGACGCGCGGTTACGCCAGCTTTGATTACCAGATGGATGGGTATGAGGAGAGCGATCTGGTGCGCATCTCCATTCTGGTGAATCAGGAGCCCGTTGATGCTCTTTCCTTCATTGCGCATCGGTCTGCCGCAGAAACCCGTGGCCGCGCTATCTGTGCCCGCCTGAAAGACTTGATCCCCCGCCAGTTGTTCAAGATCGCCATTCAGGCGGCTATTGGCAGCAAGGTGATTGCGCGTGAAACCATCGGCGCACTTTCCAAGGATGTGACGGCCAAATGTTATGGCGGTGATATCTCCCGTAAGCGCAAGCTGCTGGAAAAACAGAAGGAAGGGAAAAAGCGCATGCGGCAGTTTGGTAAAGTGGAAATCCCGCAAAGCGCTTTCCTTGCCGCACTTAAGATGGATGGCTAAGGGCGCTCTTTTGCCTTTCTCGTCAGGCCTTATGCAGAGGGGGAGAGCCTCTTCCGCATAAGGCGTACTTGATCCGTCCTGTTTCCGAGCTTATGTCGGATGGCATTCTGCCGGAGTTGTTAACCCAGCCATGAACAGCACAGCGCCTCTTGATGTTGGCGATCATCCTCACATCACCTTCCCGCAAGGGCTGGATCTTGAATGTGGGGTGCATCTCGCTCCGATTGATGTTGCTTACCGTACGTACGGCACCCTTTCAGAAAAGCGCGATAACGCCATCATGGTGTGTCATGCCTTTACGGCGGACCAGTATGTGGCGGAAACCCACCCGCTGACAGGCAAGCCTGGTTGGTGGACGCGCATGGTGGGGCCGGGGCTGCCGATTGATACCAACCGCTTTTTTGTTATTTGCACCAACGTGCTGGGTGGCTGCATGGGCAGCACAGGGCCGCGGTCAGTGCGTTCGGATGAAAAAGGCGACGGCGTTGAGCGCTGGGGCACGGATTTTCCCCCCATCACCATTCGGGACATGGTGCGCGCGCAATATATGCTGGTGCGGCATCTGGGCATAGAACGTCTGTTTGCTGTGGTGGGCGGCTCCATGGGCGGCATGCAGGTGCTGGAATGGGCCGTGACCTATCCGCACATGATGCTGGCCGCGATGCCTATTGCGACGTCTCCGTTTCATTCCGCACAGAATATTGCGTTCAATGAAGTGGGGCGGCAGTCCATTTTTGCTGATCCGGACTGGTATGGCGGGCGCTACTGGGAACATGGCGTGGTGCCCGCACGGGGCTTGGCCGTGGCCCGCATGATGGCGCACATTACCTATCTTTCAGAGGAAGCGTTGACCCGCAAGTTCGGTCGGCGGGTGCGCAAGGACCCTTCCAACGCGGAAGCGCCGGAGGCCTCCCTTTCCATGTTCAGTGATATCTTTGAGGTGGAATCTTACCTGCGCTATCAAGGGTCTGCCTTTGTGCGGCGGTTTGACGCCAATTCCTATCTCACCATCACGCGGGCCATGGACTGGTTTGATCTGGCCGCCGAACATGATGGGGAACTGCCCGCTGCTTTTGCAGGAACCCCGGTGCGGTTCTGTGTGGTGTCCTTCACGTCTGACTGGCTATTCCCGACCTCAAGCGCCCGCTATCTGGTGCGGGCTTTGAATCAGGCTGCCGCCAACGTTTCCTTTGTGGAAATCGACACAGACAAGGGGCACGATTCCTTTCTGCTGGATGAACCGGATTTTGACCGCACGGTACGCGGTTTTCTGTGTGGTGTTGCCGAACATGCGGGACTGCGCTGATGCGTCTTGACCAACGGCTGATTGCCGAAATGATTGAACCGGGAACCCGTGTGCTGGATATTGGCAGCGGAGACGGTACGCTGATTGATCATCTGTTCCGGCTTCGGGGCTGTGATGCGCGTGGCATTGAAATTGACATGCGTGAGGTGACGCGTTCCGTGGCGCATGGATTACCCGTGGTGCACGGCGACGCCGACCACGATCTTGCGCATTATCCCGATGGTGGGTTTGACTATGTGGTGTTGCAGCGGACGTTGCAGGCTGTGGAGCGTCCGCGTGAGGTGCTGCGCCAGATGTTGCGCATTGGCCGACATGCTATTGTCTCCTTTCCCAATTTTGGCCATTGGCAACTGCGGCTGATGCTCTTGTTCAGCGGGCGTATGCCCATGACAAGCGTGTGGCATACGCCTTGGTATGAGACACCGAACATTCACCCTTGTACCATTCGGGACTTTCTGACCCTGTGCCAGGAAGAGGGCTATTGTGTTCAGCAATGGATGGCTGTGGATGAGGACGGGGAGCGCGCGCCATGGAGGCGCTCCATCCGACTGGCCAATCTGTTTGGTGAGCAGGCCTTGTTCCTGCTGGGGCGCAAAGAGGATTGTGAGCCGGAAAAACCAGCGCGCCGAAGGAAATAATGTGGCTTTTGCTGAGAGCCGAAGAACGCAGGCGGTCACATAAAATGGCCGGATTTTCAGCAATTAACTGTGTCCCGTGCCATTGGCCTAACGTTTCTTCATAAAGGTTTCGTCTTGATCAGTCGGCGATTGGAGGGGACTAAAAACCCCTTTTCCTGATCGCGATGATCATGCGCTATCGAGAGCGCAATGGGCGGAAAATCCTGAATGGGGATGTTCCGACTCCCCAAATTTATGGTGAATCGCGAGTGATTTCGCCTCCTTATTTCATCGCTTTTGAGGCAGGTTTCTGTGGTGTTGCAGAGGTAATGGCCCCACTTATTTCTGCATGGAATCTTACGGTCTTGTAAAAAAGAGACGGGTAACGTTTCTGCCTGCTCAAGTTTCTTCTTAAAAATTTGTTAGGTTCTTCAGGAATAAGAGAGCTTTTTATTCCAACCCTGTTTCCCGTTATTTTGGAAACTTCGTTTCAGATGTCTAAAGATTTTGCAGAGTAGCTATTTTTTATGTTAAAATAAATAACACATAAAAAGAAAAGAGAGGACAGCATTAAGAAGCTTCTTTTCGGACCAAATTGGTACGGAAGGCTTGCAGGACCACAAAAGTCCGCTTATATACTGAACGGCGAGGGCAGAGTTTTCAAAAAGATTTCCAGAAAATGAACGACACTGCCGCCATTTGTTACAAAAAGTTCATGCGTGCACGTGTGCGGCTGTTTCTGCTCAGAGATAGGCGGGTGTGTAGGCTGAAATTCAAGGTGCGCAACTGAAAAGGGGTGGTTTCGTCTCGTTTTTCAGGCAGCACGAAGAGGTTTTCGCCCTGATGACTACGTTTTCCGATCTGAAGCTTGCCGAGCCCCTGCTGAAGGCGCTGGCCGAGGAGGGGTATGAAAACCCCACCCCCATTCAGGCTCAGTCCATCCCTCATCTGCTGGCCGGGCGTGATCTGCTTGGTCTCGCCCAGACCGGCACCGGGAAGACGGCGGCTTTTGCTCTGCCGATTCTGGACCATCTGCTGAAGAACCCCAAACCTGCGGGCCCTAAAAAAGCACGCGTTCTTATTCTTGCCCCCACGCGTGAACTGGTTTCCCAGATCAGTGAAAGCTTCAAGGCTTATGCGCGCCACATGAAATTCACGCAGGCCGTGGTTTTTGGTGGTGTTGGGCAGGGGCGGCAGGTTGAAGCCATGCGCCGTGGTGTGGATGTTCTGGTGGCGGCTCCGGGCCGTCTGCTGGACCTGATCGGCCAAGGTTATATCGATCTTTCCGCGCTTGAAGTTCTGGTGCTGGATGAAGCAGACCGCATGCTGGATATGGGGTTTGTGCGCGACATTCGCCGTATCATGACCTTCCTGCCGGCAAAACGGCAGACGCTGCTGTTCTCTGCCACCATGCCGCGCAGCATTGCCGATCTGGCCAGCTCGCTGCTGCATGATCCTGCAAAGGTGGAAGTCACGCCGCCCTCCAGCACGGTGGATCGCATCCAGCAGGCTGTGATGTTTGTGGATGGGTCAAACAAGCGCGATGCGCTGCTGACACTGGTGGAATCTCCCAAAGTGGTTCGGGCCGTGGTGTTCACGCTCATGAAGCATGAAGCCAACAAGGTTGCGGAATTCCTCAACAAAAACAGTATCGTGGCGGAAGCTATTCACGGCAACAAATCCCAGGGTGCACGTGAACGCGCCATGAAGGGGTTCCGGGCAGGCAGCGTGAAAGTGCTGGTGGCAACGGATATCGCTGCCCGCGGGATTGACGTGGATGATGTCAGCCACGTCTTTAACTACGATCTACCAAATGTACCGGAAAGCTACGTTCACCGTATTGGCCGTACGGCACGTGCGGGCCGTGATGGCTGGGCCGTTTCCTTCTGTGATCCGGAACAGCGGGCATGGCTGCGGGATATCGAAAAGACGATCGGCAAGTCCATTCCGGTGGTGCGTGATCATCCGTGGCACTCTATGGAAGCTGAGAATTCCACCATGCGTCCGCCGGTGCTAGGTGGCGGTGGCCGTGGTCGTGGTGGCCCACCGCGCGGTGGAGGCGGTGCAGGCCGTGGCCGTGGTGCTCCGCCGCGTGGGGCAGGTGGTCGCTCAGGTGGCGGTCGTGCTGCCGCAGGTCGCGCTCACTAAATAAAGCGTCACAGGCTTGTAGGCTGCGGTAGTAAGGAAGCCGCTCAGGGAAACCCGAGCGGCTTTTTTCATGCTGGGTATTCTATTTTAGAAAAAGGCTCTTTCTACTTTGCTGACGGATCTAGTCGGAGCGAGACGGGGCAGTGGTCTGAGAGCGCAGCCGGGTCTGCTGGTTGATACATTAGAACGCGCAGTGAATTTTTTACTTCCCAGTGCGTGGCAGGGCCGCCCAGAAGAATGTGGTCAATAAAATACGTGCCGCCTTCGCACGGGTTGGCTTGCCCGGCAGTGCTTAAACGAAGTGGCCCACTTTGCAGAATGCTGAGAAAAAATGGGTCGTGAACGGTTAGGCGGCGGTTGAAATCTCCCATAATCAAGAAGGCATCATTCGCTTTTTGTCGGGCGCTAATCCAGTTTCCAAGAGCCTTAAATTGCAGCACGAGGGTGGGGCAGGCATGTTTTCTGTCTTCAGGCGGGTTATCCCAACATCCCGTTTTCAGGTGCAGAACCAGTAGGCGCAAGACAGTGGAACCCTCATGCACTGTCAGGTCAAGTCCACTGCGCAGCGGATGGACTGTTCCGGGTATGGAAACAGCAATATCCGTTACATCCGGGTTGCGGGTAACGGTCAGGCCTTTGCGGATAGCTGCGCCCGTATGCTGGGCAATGGGGTCGTTGGAGAGAAAAAGCTGATAGCGTGAGGCTGGAAAAACACGGCTCAGGGAGGAGATGCCATCCACTTCCTGCACCCCAATAATATCAGCATCAAGCGCGTCCGCATAACCGGCTAATGCTGTGAAATCGGTGGCTGATCGATGAGGAATATCCGAAGGCAGTGGCTGTGTGGGCGGCTGGAGGTTGTCCACGAGCCAGTCCATGTTCCACGTGGCGATTTTTAGCGGGTGTGCGGAGGCAGAGGTCCCGCTTATCAGGGAAATACCCAGCGCCCCGGCCAGTAAAAATTTATAAACAGGATAGAAACAAGTGTGGCGGAGCCGAAGCCCCGCCTTGGTGTAGCGGTTGGGGTGAAGCCTGTTATCAGGCGACTTCGCTTTCCAGTCGGCTGATTGTTTCAGGGATGGAAACGGTAGTGCGTGTCTGTTCATCCAGAATGCTGATTTCGCCTGAGCCGATGTCATAGAACCAGCCTTGCAGGAAGAGTGTCCCGCGCGCCAGCCCAGCCACAACAGCGGGGTGTGTTTTCAGGTGTGCAATTTGAAGCAGCACGTTGCGTTCAGAAAGAGTGCGCACATTGGCAGGGCCAGCATCTTCTGCCTGAAGTTCCCCCATGGAGGCGCGAGCAGCTTCCGCGTTGCGCAACCACGTGGCAACGGTGGGCATACCGTCCAACCCACTCTTTTTGGGAGCAAGCAGGGCTTTCATCGCGCCGCAATCAGAATGGCCACACACAATAATGGCGGACACGCCCAAGCCCAGAACGGCATACTCAATGGCGGAGGAAACGCCACCCAGCATCTCGCCATAGGCGGGAACAATATTGCCAATATTGCGCAGAATGAAGAGATCTCCCGGTTCGGTCTGGGTGATCAGGTTTGGGTTGATCCGGCTGTCCGCACAGGCAATGAAAAGGGCATCGGGAGATTGGCCGCTCGCCAGAGAGGCGAAAAGCTTCTCCTTTGCCGGGAACACCTCGGTATTGAAATGTTCAACGCCACGAAGAAGCGAAACGAGGCTGGATCGGGCTTCAGAACATGTGGGCATATAAGCGGCTCCAAATTAAAGCAGTCAGAGAAATCTCTATCACCGTTACGTATGGCAACATACTAGAGTTGCTTTAAACGCATGGCACTCCATAATTTTCCCCGCTTCTGAAATTTTTTTTTAAAGAAGGAGAGAAAAATAGTTAAATCAATGGTTTGAAGAGTCTGACATGTTGAAAAACAAGCTTCAGCAGAGACATGCCCCCTTAAAAATGTGCGAGCATGTCTCCGTGAGAGACCTATTTCGGGCCTAGATGAAGTTTAGGTCAGGGGGTCTTCCTCTTCCGGCTCGCTCAGTTGGTCTGCCGGGTGCCGAACAGGAGGCGCCGCCGTGCGGGTGCGGATTGGGGCTTCCGTCTGGCGGCGGGTAAAGTTTGCGCCCAGTGTTGCCAGTTCAAGGAAGTTATCGGCCTGTCGGCGGAGATCATCTCCAATCAGCGGTGGGCTAGAGCGCATGGAAGAAACCACGGAAACGCGAGTACCCTGCCGCTGCACGGCTTCAACCACGCGGCGGAAATCGGAATCACCAGTAAAAAGAATAGCGTGATCAATATGAGGGGCCATTTCCATCATATCGACGGCAATCTCTATTTCCATATTCCCTTTTACGCGCCGCTTGCCGGTTGCATCGGTAAATTCGCGCGCGGGCTTTGTGACCAGAAAATAGCCATTATAAGACAGCCAGTCCGTCAGGGGCTTAAGGGGGGAGTAATCCTCGGTATCAAGAATGGCAGCGTAATAATACGCGCGGATAACGTGTGTCTTTGAGGCAAAGAAATCTAAAAGTTTTTTATAATCGACATCAAAGCCCAAGCTTCTTGAGGTAGAATAAAGGCTGGAACCGTCAATAAAAAGACAGGTTCTTTCATCTTTTTTCAGATTCATTTGGTGGTCGTCCTTTAATATATAACCCAAAGGTATTGTGAAATTTCGTTAAAATTGGGGCCAGGTTCGGACACAAAACACTTGGCGCTGCATAACTATACTGCTGATTGCGGAAAAAGATATATCACCGAACATGAAATTCTGGAAGGGTGCTGAAATGGTACTGATTGCAGTGGGGGCTAATCTGCCCCTTGGTGGGCAAGCCGCGTTAGAGACATGCCGTAAGGTGGTTGAAACGTTGCGTGCCCTCCCTGGGTTGCATGTTGTAGCGGTATCTCATTGGTATGAGAGTGCGCCCGTGCCGCCATCCGGGCAGCCGCCTTATGTAAATGGGGTGGTGCGGGCCACGACCACGCTTACACCGGATGCCCTGCTTGCTGCTTTGCAGCAGATTGAACTGGATTTCGGGCGGGAGCGCTCCGTGCGGAACGCCGCACGGACACTTGATCTGGATATCATTGCATTTGGGGGGCTGTGTCAGGATGTGTCTCATCTTATCCTGCCGCATCCACGGGCGCATGAACGTGCGTTTGTGCTGCTTCCCCTGCGCGATGTCATGCCGGAATGGGTTCATCCTGCTACGGGGCAGATGCTGGAGGCATTGCTGGAAAGGGTTTGCGGGCAGGAAATCCGGCAAATTCAGGAATAGCCCCTTCCTTGTGGCGGGGGGATGGGGTAATATGGTTTTTCTATATTTTGTAGCTGAATTGTCTGGAGGCTCTTCGTAATGGCCCGCGTCACCGTCGAAGACTGCGTAGAGAAAGTCCCGAACCGTTTTGAGCTGGTGCTGTACGCGGCCCAGCGCGCCCGTAATATCTCTCGTGGTGAAGAGCTTACCATTGACCGTGATAATGACAAGAATCCGGTTGTGGCGCTGCGTGAAATTGCTGACGAAACGGTCAAGCTTCCTGATCTGCGCAATGATCTGATCCGTTCTCAGGCCCGTGAGCCCGAACCTGAGCCTGTGGATGAAGAAGTGCAGGATCTGGTGCCGACTGAGCAGAACATCTTTGGTCTGCAGGAAGTGTCCCCTGAAGAAGAAGCCGCTGATGATGCTGGCGCTATTGAAGCAGCTCTGAGCGGCCGTGCACGTCGGTAAGCGCGTGTGACGCAGGCAGGGCGCGAAAATCAAACAGGGGCGGTTGTCCCTGTTATAAAGGCCGGAAGGCCAGATGCTCCGCTGCCTGCCGTGGTCAAGAATGATGAGACGACTTCCACTGCGCCAGAAAAAGGGCGCGGTGATGTAAATTGTGAGCGGCTGGTCAATGTGGTGCGGGACTATGCTCCTGCGGCTGATGCTGACTTGATTCGCCGTGCCTTTTCTGTTGCGAAGAAGGCCCATGACGGGCAGCTTCGGGACAATGGTGATCCCTACATAACGCACCCTCTGGCCGTTGCCATGATTTTGGCCGGCTTTCGTCTGGATGTGCCCTCCATCCTGACGGCGTTGCTTCACGATACCATTGAAGACACCGGCGTAACGCAAGATGAATTGCGGGCGCAGTTTGGGGATACTGTCGCCGATCTGGTGGATGGTGTTACCAAACTGACCCGGTTGGAGCTTCAGTCCGACCGTACCAAGCAGGCGGAAAATTTCCGCAAGCTTGTGCTCGCCATGTCCAAGGATATCCGCGTTCTGCTGGTTAAGCTGGCGGATCGTCTCCATAACATGCGTACGCTGCATTTTGTGGAGCGCGTGGACCGTCGCCAACGCATTGCGCGGGAAACGCTGGATATCTACGCCCCCCTTGCCGAACGTATCGGTATGGATCGGGTCAAGACAGAACTTCAGAACCTGTCCTTTGCCCAGCTTGAGCCGGAAGCAGATGTCACCATCCGGGCGCGTCTGAACTATCTGCGTGGCCAGGGCGCTGATGTTATTGAGGAAGTGCGGCGTGAATTGCTGCGCCTGTGCCATGAAGCCGGCCTGAAAAACGTCCATGTTTCAGGGCGGGAGAAATCTCCCTATTCCATCTGGGAGAAAATGCAGCGTCGGAATGTGGCGTTTGAACAGCTTTCAGACATCATGGCTTTTCGCGTGATCGTGGAAACACGGGAAGACTGTTACATGGCGCTGGGTGCTGTGCATGCCGCCTATCCCGTTATTGCTGGCCGCTTCAAGGATTATATCTCAACCCCCAAGGCCAACGGATATCAGAGCCTTCACACGGGGGTGACGCTGCGGTCTCCGCGTAACCAGAAGATAGAAGTACAGATTCGTACGTCTGCCATGCATGATGTGGCAGAAAACGGGGTGGCCGCGCACTGGGCTTACAAGGAAGGCACAGCAGAGGATGAAAGCGGTCCCGCCAGCTTCCGGCGTCCGCGCTGGGTGCAGGATCTGCTCGAAATTCTGGAAGCCTCCTCCGCGCCAGACGAATTTCTCGAAAACACCAGGCTCGAACTCTATCAGGATCAGGTTTTCTGCTTTTCCCCCAAGGGGCAGCTTATCTCGCTGCCGCGTGGGGCGACGCCCGTTGATTTTGCTTACGCCGTGCATAGCCAGATTGGGGATTCCTGCGTAGGCGCCAAGATCAATGGTCGCCTGATGCCGCTGCGGCACGAATTGCAGAACGGAGATCAGGTTGAAATCATGACCGCGCGCGGTGGGGCTCCGTCCCCATCGTGGGAACGGTTTGTGGTTACGGGGAAGGCCCGTGCGCGTATCCGCCGGTATGTGGCGGCCCAGCAGCGCCAGACCTATCTGGATGGCGGGCGTGCGGCTCTGGCCAAGGCCTTCCGGCAGGAAGGGGTGGATGGTTCCGAAAAAGTTATTGAACCCATCCTGAAAGGGCTGAAGCAGAGTTCCTTGCAGGATCTGTACGTTGCCGTTGGCAATAACAATCTGAGTGCGCGGGATGTGGTGTATGCGGCCTATCCAGAACTGCGCCGGGCCACCCGTGCGCCGCGTATGGTGCCGGGTCTTCCTGGTGTTCTGGGCACGGCAGGGCCTCGGCCGCGCTCGCCAACACCCTCATCCGGGGGCGGTAGTCGGCGTTCGGGTGGTAGTATTCCTCTGCTGGGGCTGGGTCCCGGTGTGGCGGTGCATTTTGCAGCCTGCTGTCATCCTCTGCCAGGAGACCGGATTGTGGGGGTGGTTGCAACGGGCAAAGGCGTAACGGTTCACACCCGCACCTGCCAGACATTGGAAAGCTTTGCCGCTACTCCGGAACGCTTTCTGGATGTGGATTGGGATTATGACGCCATGGCCCGTGTTGGGGCGGCGGAAATGCGGGTGGGGCGTATTTCAATCGTGGCGGAAAACGAGCCTTCAGTTCTGGCTACCATTACCAACGCCCTCTCCAAGAGTGACGCCTCGATGGTGAACCTCAAGATTGTGCATCGGCAGTTGGATTTCATGGAAATTCTGGTGGATGTGGAAGTGCGTGACCTGCGGCATCTTTCTTCTGTTATTGCAGGATTGAGGGCTGCGTCCGGTATTGCGCAGGCCGACAGGGCCCGCTCATGATGCGCCGGGTGGTCTTTAATCGGAGCGTGGTGGCATGACGGTTGTTGCCGCAGGAGTGGACCTGTGTGACATGCGCCGGATTGAAAAAGCGATAGACCGGTTTGGGGACCGCTTTCTGGAGCGTGTTTTCACGCCTACGGAGCGGGCACGGGCGGAGCGTCGGTCCGGGCAGGCCCGGATTGGGGCGTATGCCAAACGCTGGGCCGCCAAGGAAGCTTGCGCCAAGGCGTTGGGAACCGGGTTTGCTCAGGGTGTGGCGCATAGTTTGATCGGAGTGGAAAATCTGCCTTCAGGGCAACCTACTCTGGTGTTGGCAGGGGCGGCCAAACTCCGCCTTGCTGCGCTCATCCCGGCCGGAAGCAGCCCGCATCTGGTATTGAGTATGACGGATGAACCCCCTTATGCTTTTGCCGAGGTGATTATCTCTGTCACTCCGGGTTGACATGGGGAAGGGGGCACGGCTTCATCCCTCACGATTTCTCTTTTTAGAACTGATGTAAAACAGGCGATGCAGGACATGACCAAACTGGAACATCCTCCCTCAGAGGCAGGCGTGGATCGTCCCGCATCAACTGGGCAGATTATTCTTGAATATGCGCGTACCATTATTGTTGTGGCGCTGGTTGTTACCGTGGTGCGGACTTTTCTGGTGGAATCTTTTGTGATTCCATCAGGCTCCATGATTCCCACTCTTCAGGTGGGTGATTACATCTGGGTTTCAAAATACAGCTACGGGTATTCAAAATACTCGCTTCCTTTTTCTCCTGATCTGTTTGAGGGGCGCGTCTGGTCCGGCACGCCGCATCGGGGGGATGTTGCTGTCTTCCGTTTCACCAAAGATACATCTGTTGATTACGTCAAACGGATTGTGGGTCTTCCCGGTGACCATATTCGTGTCACGGCCGGGCATTTGTATCTGAATGACAAGCTCGTGCCCTGTGTGGATGCCCATCCTTACACAGCCGTGGATGAATCTCAGGTCTCCATGGAAGGGGAGGCCTGTGAAGAGCAGCTTCCGGACAGCGAGGGTTCGGGTGTAGTCAAGCATCAGGTGCTGAAGCTGATGGATGATGGTGCCCAGAACAATACGCCTGATTACGTTGTGCCACCGGGCCATTTCTTCGCCATGGGTGACAACCGTGATGATAGTGCGGATAGCCGCTTCATGGGGGATGGTCCGAAAGATCTGGGTTTTGTGCCGATGGAAAATCTGGTGGGAAAAGCGCAGCGCGTGTTCTTCTCTATCGATTCCGCGCATCCAGCATGGCAGTTCTGGTACTGGCCGGTTGAAGTGCGCTGGGCGCGCCTGTTCCGGAGCGTAATGTGAGCCGCGAACGCACCACTGTAGGCCTGCATCCTGCTGCCCAAGCTTTGCAGCAGCGGTTGGGATATCAGTTTGTAAAGCCTGCCCTTTTGCATGAAGCTCTGACACATCGCTCCGCAGCGTATCAGAACGCAGGCGGACGGCGACGTTCCCAAAAGACCAAAGGCGCAGGCTCTAACGAGCGGCTGGAATTCATGGGGGACCGCGTTCTGGGCCTCCTGATGGCGGAATGGCTTCTGGAGCGTTATCCGGATGAGCAGGAGGGGGCCTTAGGGTCCCGGCTGGCGCATCTGGTCTCCAGAAATACTCTGGCGGACATAGCCGAGCGTTTTGAACTGGCGGATTATCTGACGGTTGCGGCGCATGAAGCGCGTGTTGGTGTGCAGGCTACAGCTAGCGTTGTGGCAGACGCACTTGAAGCCGTTCTTGGGGCTGTGTTCCTTGATGGCGGTCTTGATCCGGCTCGTGAAATTGTTCGTCAGGCTTGGAAACCCATGCTGGATGCGCAGGCGCGTCCGCCCAAGGACCCTAAAACCGCGTTGCAGGAATGGGTTCTGGCGCGAGGGCAGGTTCTGCCGGTTTATGAAACAATAGGGGCAGATGGCCCCTCGCATGCGCCTCTGTTTGTGGTGGAAGTCCGCGCAGGTGGTCACAGCGGGGAGGGGCGTGCTGGCAGCAAACGTGCGGCGGAAAGCGCTGCGGCTGCCAGTCTGCTGGAAAAATTGGAAGGCACACGTCATGGCTGAAACAACACGGTGCGGGTTTGCAGCGTTGGTGGGAGCCCCCAATGCGGGCAAATCCACCTTGCTGAACCGCATGACCGGAGCAAAGCTCTCCATTGTCAGCCCCAAAGCTCAGACCACGCGCTTTCGGGTGCTGGGTATTCTCATGCGCGAGCATACGCAGATTCTGCTGGTGGATACCCCCGGTATCTTCCGTCCGCGCCGCAAGCTGGATCGCGCCATGGTGGCGGCAGCCTGGACTGGTTCGGATGATGCAGACATCACGTTGCTGTTGGTGGACGCCAAATCCGGCCTGACGGAGGCGGTGGCAGAAATCATTGATCGGCTGGCCAAGGCCGGACGCAAGATCTGGCTGGTGCTGAACAAGACGGATCTGGTCACACCGGAGGTTCTGCTTCCGCTTACAGCGGCCATTACCGAAAAACTGACTGTTGAACATGTGTTCATGGTCAGCGCGCGGTCTGGCAGCGGGGTGGATGATCTGCTTGATCGTCTGGCGGCAAACCTGCCGGAAGGGCCGTATCTCTACCCGGAAGATGATCTGACAGACCTGCCGGACCGCCTGCTGGCAGCGGAACTGGTGCGTGAGCAGATTTTCATGCAGACGCATGAGGAAGTGCCCTACGGCGCAACGGTCGAGACGGAAAGTTACAAGGAGCGACCGGATGGTTCAGTGCGGATTGACGCGACCATCTATGTCTCCCGTGCAGGACACAAGGCAATCCTGATTGGTGAACGTGGGCAGAAAATCCGCCAGATTGGTGAGCGCGCCCGCAAGCAGCTTTCGGCTTTGCTGGAACGGCCCTGCCATCTGTTTCTGAACGTGAAGGAACGGTCTGGTTGGGATGAAGAACGCGCCCGTTTGCGGGCTATCGGGCTGGATGATGTGCCATAAGGCCGCGCTGCCCGCTTGTGGCCTTGGCGTATGAAGGATAAGAGAGGGGCAGCTTGCCCTGCCCCCTAGCTGAGCAGGGCCTAATTTCAGACTAGTACTGCGTGATCGAGGGCCAATGACTGCTTCCACAGGCGAAACGCCAAGCCGCAAACGGGTGTTGCTCAAGGTGTCTGGTGAGGCTCTGATGGGTGATGGTGCCTTCGGGGTCGATCAGAAGACGGTCGAACGGATTGCCAATGATGTGGCAGATGTGGTCCGTGGTGGTGTGGAAGTCTGCCTTGTTGTTGGCGGCGGAAACATTTTCCGTGGTCTGGCCGCAGCCGCCAAGGGAATGGACCGGGCCCAGGGTGACTATGCCGGTATGCTGGCAACCGTTATCAATGCCCTGCTTTTGCAGAATGCGCTTGAGCGGGAACAGATTCCCACCCGTGTGATGTCCGCTATTCACATGTCTTCCATTGCGGAGCCCTATATCCGGCGGCGGGCCGTGCGCCATATGGAAAAAGGACGTGTGGTTATCTTTGCTGCGGGTACGGGCAATCCTTTCTTCACAACCGATACAGCGGCCGCCCTGCGGGCTGCGGAAATGGAATGTGATGTGCTGTTGAAAGGCACGCAGGTTGATGGCGTGTATTCGGCTGACCCCAAAAAAGACCCTTCGGCTGTCCGTTATGACCAGTTGACCTACATGAATGTGCTGGCCAACCAGTTGAACGTCATGGATGCCGCAGCCATCAGTCTGGCGCGCGAAAATAAGCTGCCTATTATTGTTTTCAACATTGGTGAGCCGGGGGCTTTCGGGCGCGTAATGCGCGGAGAAGGGGCCTTTACGCAGATTATTGAAGCTGCCTGATATCTAATCGGGCGGCATGTGTGCTGCTTGCTTGTCTAAGGGGCGGCATAAGAGCCGCCCGGGAAACGGGAGAAACAAACCGTGTCTGATCTGAATGCTCTGATGGACGACCTGACGCGCCGTATGGATGGTGCTCTGGATAGTCTTCGTCGTGATTTTGCTGGTCTGCGCTCTGGCCGCGCCAGTCCGGCTTTGCTGGAGCCTGTGCGTGTGGAAGCCTATGGTGGTGAAGTGCCGCTGACGCAGGTTGGCTCCATTGCTGTGCCGGAAGCCCGTATGCTGACCGTGCAGGTGTGGGACCGTGCCCTGGTAGGGGCAGTGGAGCGCGCTATTCGGGATTCCGGGTTGGGCCTCAACCCGGCTGCTGATGGCCAGATCATCCGCGTGCCCATTCCGCAGTTGACTGAAGAACGTCGTCACGAATTGGCCCGTGCTGCCGCCCGTTATTCTGAAGGTGCAAAGGTGGCTGTTCGTGGCGTGCGACGCGATGGCATGGACAAAACCAAGGGTTTGGAAAAGAAAAGCGAAATCAGCCAGGATGACGTCAAGACGTGGTCTGACGCCATTCAGAAACTGACTGACCAGTATGTGAAAAAAGTTGATGACATGCTGGCCGAAAAAGATCGTGAGATTAAGCAGGTCTGACGTTTGTGGCGTCAGGTTTTCTTTCTCAGACTCCTCTTGGTGGATCAGTGCCGGTAATGTCAGCAGGGAAAACGGACAGTAAGGCAGTTATCCCTGCGCATGTTGCCGTAATCATGGATGGGAACGGGCGTTGGGCCTCCGAACGCGGATTGCCGCGCCTTGCCGGGCATAAGGCTGGGGCTGAGGCTGTTTCGCGGTGTTTGCGGGCGGCCATTCATCGGGGTGTGAAATACCTGACGCTTTATGCCTTTTCTTCAGAAAACTGGCAGCGCGAACCTACGGAAGTTGCCGATCTTACAAGCCTGCTGCGTTATTATCTCCGTCACAAGGTTGCCGAACTACACCGCGAAGGTGTGCGGATCTGCTTTATTGGAGATCTGGCGCGTTTTGATGTGAGCCTGCGCGAGGAGCTGGCGCGTGCTGAGACCCTCACACGCAATAATGATCGGATCACCTTGCTGCTTGCCCTCTCGTACGGTGGGCGGGGAGATATCGTGCAGGCTGCGCGCAGAGTGGCGCAGGCTGTGCAGCAGGGCGACCTGAAGCCGGAGCAAATTACGGAATCCCTGTTTGCGGGTAAACTCTGGACAGCCGGTGTGCCCGATCCTGATGTTGTGGTGCGCACAAGTGGCGAGTTCCGGCTCTCAAATTTTCTGCTCTGGCAGAGCGCCTATGCGGAACTGGTGTTTCTGGATGTGTTCTGGCCGGATTTCAATGAAGGCCATTTTGCGACCGTTCTGGATACGTACGCCCGGCGAGAACGCCGTTTTGGCGCGCGGCCTTCAGTATGAGTGACGCAGGGAACAACAATGCTTGGCGTGATTTACGCGTCCGGTTGATTTCCGCCGTGGTGTTGGTTGCGGTGGCCGGTACGGCCATTGGTGTGGGCGGCCTGCTGTATCAAATCCTCATTCTGGGTGTCATGGCGGGTATGGCGGCGGAAGCCGCTACGCTACTGGGTGTTTCCGTAAAATCCTGGCGGGGGATCGTTTACGTGCTCTGGGCGCTGGGTGCGGGGCTTGCTGCGGCAACCGGGCGGTGGGATGCCTTCCCGGTTTTCTGCATTACATCTCTGGTTTTTGGTGCGCCCTTATGTGCCATCATGTGCGTTATTGTGCTCTCTGGTACGGCGTTGCAGTGGTTACGGTTGGGCGGCCTGATGCCCGTTCTGTTTGTTGTCTGTGTTGTTGTGGCAAGCGATAGCTGCGCCTATCTGACCGGACGGCTTGTGGGTGGCCCCAAGCTGGCCCCGAGTATCTCCCCCGGTAAAACACGTTCTGGGGCTGTCGGTGGTCTGCTGGGGGCTGTTCTGGTGGGCTGCCTGATTGCCTTGGTATCCGGGCAGGGAGGGATTGCCACGGCGGCTGTCTGGGCGGCCCTGTTGGGAGTGGCCGCGCAGTCTGGCGATCTGGCCGAGAGTGCCATGAAGCGTGCGCTGGGTGTGAAAGATTCAGGAACCCTGTTGCCGGGACACGGTGGCCTGCTGGACCGGTTTGATGGTCTAGTGGCTGCTGCGCCCCTGGCGGCTGTGGCGTCCTTGTGTGTGGAGGTGGGCGTGCCATTCTGGCAGGCAGGTCTCCATGCTATATTCGCGGCTCTGGCGGGGAAACTGCCGGGTTAAGGGTGGATCTGGTGGCTGAAGCCGTGCTGGTCAGTGCCGCCATTGTGTGGGTTGGAAAATAAAGACCATGAGAACCGTAACCGTTCTGGGAAGTACTGGCAGTATTGGCTGCTCTACTGTTGATCTGCTTGAGCAGGCACGAGATCAGTACCGGGTGCGGGCGCTTGTGGGTGGAAAAAATGCAACCCGTCTGGCGGAGCAGGCGCTGAGCCTGAATGCGGAGCTGGCCGTGGTAGCGGATGAAGGTGCATTCGAACAGCTTTCAGCACTGTTGAAGGGCAGCAGCACCAAAGTGGCCTGTGGGCGTCAGGCCGTAATTGATGCGGCAGCGCTTCCGGCAGATTGGACCATGGCCGCCATTACCGGCGCAGCGGGGCTTGAGCCTACGCTCGCCTCCGTGCGCAATGGAAATGCCGTGGCGCTGGCTAACAAGGAAGCGCTGGTCTGTGCCGGAGATGTCATGCTCCGTGCCGTGGATGCGGCAGGCGCCACCTTATTGCCCGTGGATTCTGAACATAATGCCGTGTTCCAGGCGATGGCGGATCGTCAGCTTGATCAGGTGGAAAAAATCATTCTCACGGCCTCTGGTGGGCCGTTCCGTAAGGCTTCCGTGGCCGACATGGAAGCGGCTACCCCTGCACAGGCCCTCAAACATCCAACCTGGAGCATGGGCGCAAAAATCAGCATCGATTCCGCCACCATGTTCAACAAAGGGCTGGAAGTGATTGAGGCGGCCCGTATCTTTGGCCTGACAGAAGACCGTATTGACGTGCTGGTGCATCCTCAGTCCGTGGTGCATGGCATGGTGCAATACACGGATGGCAGCCTGATTGCTCAGATGGGATCTGCCGATATGCGGATTCCCATCGCGCATACGCTGGCATGGCCCAAGCGGATGGCCACCACGTCTCCACGGCTTGATCTGGCCACGTATGCCGCCTTGGAGTTTTCAGCGCCGGATGAACAGCGTTTCCCGGCGCTGCGGCTGGCGCGTGAAGCGCTGCGGGCAGGTGGGGCGGCATCGGCTATTCTGTCTGCCGCTAATGAAGTGGCCGTGGAAGCCTTCCTGAACGAACAGATCGGTTTCCTGGATATCGCGCGCGTTGTAGAGCGTGTCATGACCAAGCTGGGAGCGCCTCCCGCCGATACCTTGGAAGCCGTTCTGCACTGGGATGCACAAGCCCGACGCGAAGCCTTGGCTCTGACTCCAGCCCGCGCGGCTTGAGTTCACGCACGTTTGAGCCGATACTCGGATTATCATGATACACGAATACCTGCGTACGCTTGTTTCCTTCGCCTTTGTCCTGGGTGTGCTCGTAACCATTCACGAGCTTGGGCACTATCTGGCAGCCCGCTGGCGGGGGGTGCATGTGGAGGTATTCTCGCTGGGTTTCGGCCCCGCACTCTTCCGCTGGCATGATCGGAGCGGCACAGAATGGCGTATATGCCCTATTCCGTTGGGTGGGTATGTGCGGCCTCATGGGTTTGAAGATCCGGAGGACGCTACGCTGGAACAGAAAGCAGCCTGGCTTCCGGGCCGCACATTTCATGATAAGTCCGTTGCGTCACGCGCTATCGTTATTCTTGCAGGGCCGGTTTTCAACTTCCTGCTGGCTATTGTGCTGTTTACCCTACTGTTTTCCACGGCAGGGCAGCCCTCAGTACGGAACGAGATCGCCTCTGTTGTCTCCAATGGTGCTGCGGCAACCGCAGGCGTACAGCCGGGAGATGTTATCAGGAGAATCGGCACTCATCAGGTTACGGGTGTGGAAGATGTGCAGGGCACGGTTATGGCTGAGCCGGGCGTACAGACCACGCTGACCGTGCGCCGCAATGGGCAGGATGTGGACCTGCCAATCACCATTGGAAGCGTCACGGATTCGGCAAGCGCCAAGCCGCATGGCCAGCTGGGTGTGATGTTTGCAACCGAGGTTGGTAAACCTATGTCCGTGCCACATGCAGTGGTGGCGGGTGTGGAAGAAACCTGGAAGGTTTCCGTGCAGACCTTGCAAGGGGTATGGCAGATCCTGACAGGCCAGCATACGGCCAAGGATCTGGGCGGTCCGCTCAAGATTGCTCAGCTTTCAGGGCAGGTGGCACAGTATGGCTTTGCCAGTCTGCTATCTTTCATGGCTTTGCTTTCTGTAAACCTCGGTCTAATAAATTTATTCCCGGTGCCGCTTCTTGATGGTGGCAGACTGGTTTTTTATGCCATAGAAGCAGTCAGGGGACGTCCGGTTTCAAAACGGATTCAGGAAATCAGTTTTCAGGCCGGGTTTGCCGTTCTTGCGGGTCTGTTCTTGTTTTCAACGTTTAATGATCTGTCCAGCTTTGGATTATTCAAATGGATTGCGTCTCTTGTTGGCTGAATTACAGCAGGGTTGGATCGGAAGAACTTGCGTGACAAGGGTTATATCGGATACGTCCCCCTGCGGGCGGCACAACGGTGGGAGATCGGCTCCTGACTACAGAACGACCCGGATGGAGGGTGGCATATCTTGACGGGTAAGCGTTCAGCCCTGTTTGTTTCTGTCTGCCTTCTTCCTTTCCTTGTTCAGGGAAGCAGTAGTGCATCAGCGGCCGGTAGGGCATCGGCCGCCCAGGCGACTCCACCTGCCGCCGTAACGGCAGAGCGCCATAATCGGTTTACCGCTTCAACCTCTACTCCGGTGCGCCCGGGTGGTGTGATTGAAGATATTCAGGTCACGGGTAATACCCGGATCGAGACCAATACCGTGCTGTCTTACATGGTGGTGCGGCCCGGAGATTCCTTTAGTCAGGATGATCTGGATCGTTCGCTGAAGACACTCTACGCTACAGGTCTGTTCCGCGATGTGACGTTGCGGCGTGAAGGGAATATCCTGCACGTCCGTCTGGTGGAAAACCCCATCGTCAACCGTATCGTGTTTGAGGGCAATCACGCCGCCAAGGATGAGGACCTGCGGAAGGTTATCTCCCTGCGCCCACGTGCGGTGTTCTCGGCTGAAAATACGGCTGATGATCGCCAGAAAATTCTTGAGGTTTATGCCCAGAAAGCGCGATACGCTGCTGTAGTGACGCCTCAGGTTATCCGTCTGGCGCATAATCGTGTTGATGTGGTGTTCCAGATCAACGAAGGACCGCAGACGCTTATTCGGAAAATTGCTTTTGTCGGTAATAGGGCGTTTGGGGAAGCGCGTCTGTCCGGTGTTGTGTCTTCAAAAGAAACAGCCTGGTACCGCTTTTTCTCGTCCTCGGATGAATATAACCCTGACCGTCTGAAGTATGACGCGGAGCTATTGCGTCGTTTCTATCTCAGTAACGGGTATGTGGACTTCCAGATCAAGAATGCCACGGGTGAACTCTCACCAGATAGAAAATCGTTCTATGTGACGTTCACGATGGATGAAGGCCCGCGTTACCGTTTGGGTAAAGTGGATATTCGTTCCAGTCTGCGCCACGTTCCTGCCAAGTCCCTGCGTAAATACATCGAACTGTTTGCGCACCAGTGGTACGATGGCAAGGCGGTTCAGGATAACGCGACCGACATGGAAGAAACCCTTCAGGCGCAGGGGCATCCCTTTGCCATGGTGCATCCTGAAATTGCCCGAAACCCTGAAAAGGGCGTGGTCAATCTGCTGTTTGATGTGAGCGAAGGGCCGCGCCGTTATATTGAGCGTATTGATGTAAATGGGAACACGGTCACGCAGGATAATGTTATCCGCCGTCAGCTTCCGTTTGCGGAAAGCGATCCGTATACCCCCAGCTACAAAAAATATGCCAAGGCCGCGTTGCAGGATCTAGGCTTCTTCAAGAGTGTTTCCATTGATGAAGCGCCCGGAGCATCACAGGACCGGACAAACGTTGCTGTCAGTGTTGTGGAAAAGCCGACGGGTGAATTCTCACTCGGCGGCGGTTACTCAACAGACGTGGGCGTGATTGGTAATATTGGCCTCAAGCAGCACAACCTACTCGGCACAGGCGTGGACGCGGGTTTGTCTGGCACCATGTCTCTGTGGGAAAAACAGGCGGATTTCTCGCTGACCAATCCGGCTTTCCTTGGGCGTAACCTGGTTGCCGGTGTGGATATTTTTGGCATCCAGAACAAGTATCAGACCTACCAGAACTATTCAGAAAGCCGGTATGGGATCACACTCCGTATGGGGTATGCCTATAACCGCTATCTGTCTCAATCTTGGAACTACAGCCTTATTCGCCGTAGCGTGGGTGATACGTGGAGTGAGTCCTCCTGGTACATTCTGGATCAGTCCGGTAAGTCTCTTCTTTCCCAGCTCAGCACCAATCTGGTGTATGATACCCGCGATAATCACATGGCACCGCATAGCGGGTACATGGTTTCCGTCGGTGGTGATTTTGCCGGGCTGGGTGGCGATGAACGCTATGTGCGTGGCAAGATCAACGGGGCCTATTACATCCCGCTTGATGACCTGACCAACAGTCATGAATGGACCGCGTCCTTCCGTGCCGGGATGGGCTACATGACGGACTGGGGCGGTGGTCGTCATGATATTATCGATAACTTCTATCTTGGCGGTAACAATCTGCGTGGCTTCCTTGATGGGGGTGCCGGTCCGCGTAGTGTGGGGCAGCCAGGTCACTCCTCTGAAGATCTTTTGGGTGGGCGGTTTATGTATAACGCCTCTGCCCAGTTGAATTTCCCCATTCCGTTCCTGTCTGATATGGGCGTCAAGGGACGCGCCTTTGTGGACTCCGGGAGTGTGGCCGGCCTGCGTGTGCGCCGGAATCTGACAAATCCTGTTACGGATGCCCCCTACTATACGCGTGTAAGTGGTGATACGCTGCGGCCGCGCGTAAGTGCCGGTGCCGGGTTCTCCTGGAAGAGTCCCTTCGGCCTGCTGAACATCGATCTGGGTGTTCCTGTTATGCGTAGCCATAATGACCGTACGCAGCTTCTTCGCTTTGGCTTCGGCCAGCAATTCTGAGGTAATGATGCCCTATTTCTGCAGAAAAGCCGTTTTTGGTGCGGCTCTCCTGTCATTTTCTGTTGCGCTGGCTCCTATGGCCATGGCGCAGAATTCCGGTGGTGGTTGGTTTGTGCCGAAGGCCGCGCAGCAGCCTGCGCCTCCTCCTGCGGCTCATGCGCCTCGCCGTGCGGCACCTGCACCGGTTCAATTGCCTGCACCGCCAGCGGATAGCGGAGAAGCGGATCAAACTCCGCCGGTCCTGCCGCTGCCCCCTATTCCTGCAGCACCCGATCTCCCTAAAGGCGTGGCTCCGCCAACAACCATTATCGGGGTTATCAGTGTTTCCGGCGTGATGCGTCAGTCTTCTGCTGCCATGCAGGTAGAACGTGTTCTGGGCAGCCGTCGTGATGCCTTGGCGCAGGATTTGCAGAAAGAACAGGCTGGTTGGCGTGATGAGCAGCAGAAGCTGCAGGCACAGGCAAAAACCATGACGTCTGACCAGATCCAGACGCGGGAACGCAGTCTTCAGGCACGAGTCATGAAGGCGCAGCGTGATTTCCGTAACCGTAATCGGATCATTCAGGAAGCCGCTCAGGTTTCTCTGGGCCAGATTGAGCGTGAACTGGTACAGGTCATTCAGAAAGTTGCGGCATCTCACGGTATGAATCTGGTTCTGCACAGCGAGCAGGTTGCTCTGCATGTGGACGGCCAGGATATTACCAACGAAGTCGCGAAGCAGCTGAACGGTATTCTGCCGGGCGTGTTTATTCCGGAAGCCAATGTGGACCCGGAAGAGCTGGCAAAGTCTGGCAAGATGCCGACAACGGCAGACGCAGACCAGCAGCAGGCTGGTTCATCTGAGCCTGCTCCCGTTCCTGCCGCTGCTCCGAAAAAATAAGCATGACAGGGCGGCAGACATCTTCTTCCGGGCCAGCTGATCCCCGGTTTTTCAATCGGTCTGGTCCGTTTGAGGCTCAGGTTCTGGCAGATGCGGCTGAGGCCACTCTGCTTCCTCCGCGGGAGGGGGCACTGTCTGTCTCAGGATATACAGGTATTGCGCCGCTTCAGGTGGCTGGCCCGCAGGAGGTCAGCTTTCTGGACAACCGGCGTTATGCTCCGTTGCTGGAAGATACAAAAGCGGGACTGGTTATTGTTGCTCCCGCTTTTGCGGATAAGGTTCCGCCCCACTGTGCCGCGCTGGTTTCAAGCAAGCCTTATCTGGCGTGGTCACGTGTGGCGCGCCTTTTTCACCCCAAAAAGCCTGCACAGCCGGGTGTTCATCCTTCTGCCTGCATTGATACCAGCGCAAGCGTGGATCCATCCTGTGAAATAGGGCCATTTGTAGTTGTTGAAGCCGGTGCGGAAATCGGCCCGGGTTGTATTATCGGTTCCCACGCCGTGGTGGGGCAGGGTGTGCAAATTGGGCAGGATTGCCGGATTGGCAACCATGTTACCGTTTCTCATGCCGTTATTGGGGAACGTGTGATAATTCTGCCCGGCGCACGGATCGGGCAGGACGGTTTTGGCTTTGCAGTTGGGCCAGAGGGCTTTGAAAGCGTGCCACAACTGGGGCGCGTGGTTCTTGAGCATGATGTGGAAATAGGGGCGAATACCACCATAGACCGCGGATCTGTGAACGATACGGTTATTGGTGCGGGCTCGCGTCTCGACAATCTTGTTCAGATCGGCCACAACGCCCGTCTTGGACGGTGCTGCATTGTGGTGTCGCAGGCAGGAATTTCCGGTTCTACCGTTCTGGAAGATTTTGTGACTGTGGCTGCACAGGCTGGCCTGATCGGTCATATCCGTATTGGTGCCAAAGCACGTATTGGCGCGCAGTGTGGCGTAATGTCCGATGTGGAAAGTGGTGCGGATGTTATTGGCAGTCCGGCCATGCCTTTCCGGGAGTTTTTCCGGAATGTTGCCGTGTTGCGCAAGTTGGCCAAGAAAGCGTCCGGATCGGCTGAAGGCGGTTCGGGTAAAGAGTGAACACATGCCGGGCGTTGTCCGGCCGAGCAGGGTGGTCTAGGGGACGTGGAGACGAAACAAGAGTCGCAGCAGGACGTTCAGACAATCGACAAGATTGACGTCAACCGCATTATGCAGGCGATTCCACACAGATATCCTTTTCTTCTGATCGACCGGATGGTGGAAATCGTCCTGGGAGAAGAGGCGACAGGTATCAAGAATGTTTCCGTCAACGAGCCGTTTTTTCAGGGACATTTCCCCGAGCGGCCTGTCATGCCGGGTGTCTTGATTGTGGAGGCCATGGCCCAGACGGCAGCTACCCTTGTGGTTCTGACGCTGGGAAAGGCCTTTGAAGGCAAGCTTGTGTATTTCATGACCATTGAAGGTGCCAAGTTCCGTCGCCCTGTAGAACCGGGTGATCAGTTGCGCATCCATGTAAAAAAAGAGCGTCACCGTTCCAATGTGTGGAAATTCCGTGGTGTTGCCAAAGTCGATGATGTGATTGTGGCGGAAGCTACGTTCAGCGCCATGATCATGGGCTGAATGAAGCGTTTTAGCGCTTTAATTTTTGATAGAGACGATTTTTGCCCGGAAAACGCCCGCTTTCTGAGGCAAGGCTGCTCACGGTTCATGCGTAAACAGGCGCAGGCGTGGCGCAAGCAGGAGAGGAGCTGAGGTGGTGCACGCTGTAGGAGAAGACAGGGTAGCGGTTATTCATCCGTCTGCCATTGTTGCACCGGAAGCCCGGCTTGGACGTGGTGTGGTGATTGGGCCATGGTGTTCGGTTGGCCCGAATGTGGTTATTGAAGACAATGTGGAACTTATTTCCCACGTTGTGATTGATGGTCATACCCGGTTGGGTGAGGGGTCTCGTTATTTTCCCTTCTGTACTGTGGGTATGGCGCCGCAGGATCTGAAATATAAAGGTGAACCAACCCGCTGTGAGGTTGGCGCCGGAACGGTGGTGCGTGAGCACGTGACCATTCATCGCGGCACGGCAACCGGCACAGGCCTGACGCATGTGGGTCATAACGTATTGATCATGGCTAATGCGCATGTTGCACATGATTGCTGGCTGGGCGATCGCGTTATTATCGTTAACAATGTGGTTATGGGCGGTCACGTCACGATTGAAGATGATGCCCGCGTGATGGGTTCTGCCGCCATCCATCAGTTTGTACGGATTGGCCATGCAGCCCTCGTTGGCGGCGTGGCCGGTGTGGAAGCTGATGTGATTCCCTATGGCAGCGTGCTTGGTAACCGGGCGCGTTTGGTGGGGCTGCATTGGATCTGGTTGCGCCGGAATGGAGTGCGGTCGGCTGAAATTCATAGGATGCGCAAGGCGTTTTTCACGCTTTATCCAAAGACGGACGAGGACGGTACATTCGCATCGCGCCTGGATGTGGTGCGTCGTGAATTTGGCGATGATGTGCGCGTGCGTGAAATTCTCGACTTCATAGATGGCCCCAGCAAACGCGGATTGGTGCGCGTGGCGCGGGGTGACTTCAGCACGGCAGAAACCGAGGGCGCGTGAGCGCACAAACCGGCGCTGTCGGTATTCTGGCAGGGGGAGGCCCTCTGCCAGCCCGTGTTGCCGAGGCGGCTGCGGCTGCGGGGCGTCCAGTTTTTATTCTAGGCTTTGAAGGGTTTGCTGAGTCAGAGGTCATTGCGCCTTGGCCTCATGAAACTGTTCGGCTGGGTGCAGCCGGACGGATGCTCTCTCTTCTGCGTGCTCATGGGTGCACGGATCTGGTGCTGATAGGCCCAATCCGTCGTCCTTCTCTCCGTAGTTTGTACCCTGATGCAGAAGGCGCACGTATTCTCGCAAGGTTGGGGCGCGCCTTGTTCGCGGGGGATGACGGCTTGTTGGCGGCCCTTGTGCGTCTGTTGGGGGAAGAAGGGTTTACCGTTCGTGGTGCGCATGAATTTCTTGCGCAGTCTGTGGCGCGACCCGGGGTGCTGGGGTGTATCGTTCCGGATGAACAGGCGAAGGCTGATATCCAGCGCGGTATACAGGTTGTGCAGGCTTTGGGGCGCATGGACATCGGGCAAGGCTGCGTGGTGCAGAATGGCCTTGTATTGGCCGTAGAGGCCATGGAGGGCACGGACCGCATGCTCGCGCGCGCAGGTGAATGCCGTCAGCCGGGTGACGGCGGCGTGCTGGTCAAAATGTTGAAACCTGGACAGGAAAAGCGCGCCGATATGCCGACCATAGGGCCAGCTACCGTCAGGAATGCTCATGCTGCCGGCTTGAAAGGGATTGCCTTTGAAGCGGGCCACACATTGATGACAGATCGTGAAGCCTGCATTGCCGCCGCTGATCAGGCCGGCTTGTTCCTGATAGCCATTACGCCAGAGACATTTGCTGACTGAAACCCGGACCGTCAGCGTATCCATGGGGTTTTGGAGCCTCTGTTTTCAAAAAGTTCATACGGCTTTTTGTGTGAACCATACTGTGTAGAATTCTTTTAGACCGCAGAGCACTGAAGAGAGGACAACCTATGCCCCGTTATTTGCACACCATGGTTCGCGTAAAAAATCTGGATGCCAGCATCGCTTTCTACAAATTGCTGGGGATGCATGAACTGCGCCGTCGGGAAGTGCCGGAAGGCCAGTATACGCTGGTTTTTATAGGATACGCAGATAACGCTGCGGGAGAAGCCGAAATTGAACTGACCTATAACTGGGGCAAGGATGACAGCTACGACGTGGGCACAGGATTCGGACATTTTGCCGTAGGCGTGCCAGATGTTGCCGATGCCGTAGAAAAAGTGCGGGCTGGTGGCGGCAAGGTGACGCGTGAGGCCGGGCCCGTGAAATTCGGCACGAGTGTTATCGCGTTTGTTGAAGACCCGGACGGCTACAAGATTGAACTGATCCAGCGGCCTGACTGACAATAAGGCCACAGTCTTCGGAGGACCGTTGATGGGGAAATGCCGCCACTTTCATGGCGGCATTTTTTATGAGCGCTGAAAGCTGAGTGATGTCTGAATGATTGGAATAAAATGGATATCAGGCAGGAGGCTGCTGTTTCAGGCGGAGCAGTAGTCGCTCAAGGGACTCGGTAATGGTCTGGGCGGCTTTCTGCACAAGCGGGTCGGGATTTTCATCAAGCTGATCGGCCGCCAGCATGGCGGGAGAGATAATGCCGCGAATATCATGCCGCAGCTTGGGCGTTAACTCTGACCCGGTTGCGGAAAAGGGGGCAGGCGGCGTGGCGGGTTGTGTGGTGGCAGCGGCCTGCTCGGGGCGCGCAAGAGTGGTCTCAGAAGAAGTCTGATGGCCGAGCGCCGCAACATGCAATCGGCACCCCAGCCACGCGCCGATGGCAGCGGCCAATATCACTGGTAGCAGGCCTGCTGGGAAGGAGAGACCCAGTACGCCTGAAACAAGAGCTCCCAGGATCGGTAGGCAGAACAGGGCAATTAGAGGACTGGTTGAAGGACGAATCTGGTTCACTAGGGATCAACCTTTGCGTTTGTGGCGTAAAACCGGCTGGAAGACTCTGTGGTTGTGATTGACGGACACACATCTGAACAGTATAAGCCGCCCCTGATCTGGGCAGGTGGTTCTGTGCTGCCTGTATGACATTTTAATGAAGGGAGTGCAGCAATGAAGCGCACTTATCAACCGTCCCGGCTGGTCCGCAAGCGCCGCCATGGTTTCCGCGCCCGTATGGCAACAGTTGGTGGACGCCGTGTTATTGGCAACCGTCGCGCAAAAGGCCGTAAGCGTCTTTCCGCTTAAGTCTTAGCGGCAGTCCGGCAGAATGGACCGGCGTGAAGGTCAGGCAGAAGCGGGAACGGTGTTTGTCCGGTCCCAGCGTCTGAAGAATCGGAAAGAGTTTCTCTTTCTGGCTGCGCGGGGGCGTAAAGCGCCTGTGCCGGGCCTTGTCCTTCAGCTCTTCCGGCGTCAGGATTCGGATGTCGCGCGTGTTGGGTTTACTGTTACCAAAAAGGTCGGGAACGCCGTAGTACGCAACAGGGCTCGCCGCCGGTTGCGGGAAGTGGTGCTATTGGTTGAAGCTGATACGCCGCTTAACGGGCTTGATCTTGTTCTGATAGGTCGTGCTGCTACGGGGAAACGTCTTTTTACGGACCTGGTGGCGGATTTCCGCAAGGCCCTTGCGATATGCCTTGCCGAGGCCGACCGAAAGGCTCACTCCCTTAGAAAATAAGTGCTGCTTCGTGACGAGGCAGCTTGGGGGTGTAACTTTCTCGGCTTGCATTCCTGCTCATCCTGCGCTGGAACCAGAGTGCCGTGAAGACTCCGGGTTTTGCGGTCTGATTTTATGTTCCGTTTCGTGCAGGGGGGCCAGCGGGCCAGCCAATGGATACAAGACGTCTGATACTGGCAACGCTGCTGTCAGCTGTGGTTCTTATCGGGTTTGATTATTTCTTCCCGCAGGCGCCAAAGGCCCCTGTTCCCACATCCACTCAACAAACTGTTTCTGCCCCGGCTTCTGGCGGTGCTGCGTCAGCAAATGCGCCCGCAGCGCCGAGCGTAGCGGAGCCCGCGGCTCAGCCGGATGGGCCTGATACGCGTGTGGTGATTGATGCTCCGGCCGTGCAGGGCAGCCTGAGCCTGCGCGGTGGCAAGCTGGATGATCTGGTGCTCAAGGCGTACCGTGAAACAACGGATGCCAACAGCCCGGATGTAAGGGTGCTTAGCCACGCAACGCAGGCCAAACCTGACTATGTGGATTTTGGCTGGCGTGCCGCGTCTGACGCAACCGTTCATCTGCCAGATGCCAACACGCTATGGAAAGCAGACAACACGCATCTGGATGTGACCCATCCCGTCAATCTTACATGGGATAACGGTCAGGGGCTGACGTTTGAGATCGCCATGGCGGTTGACAAGAGCTTCATGTTCACGGTGACCCAGCGTGTGCACAACACCAGTGGTCAGGCTGTGGCCCTGTATCCCTTCTACCGTGTGAACCGGGGCTACACGCCGGAAACAAACGGCGGCATGCTGGTGCATGAAGGTCCTATTTCCGTCATTGATGGTCGTCTGAACGAAGGGTCTTACAAATCCCTGCGCAAGGATGGGGTTCCGCCGGATAACGTGTCCTGGAGCCATCAGGGCACCGGTGGCTGGGCTGGTATTACGGACAAATACTGGCTGATGGCCGTTGTGCCTGATCAGTCCGCGCAGGTGGTGGGCGCTTATACGTACCTGCCGCAGAGAAACATGTATCAGGTCGGCTTTACCAGCACGGCCCCCATTCAGATTGCAGCTGGCCAGACAGCCAGCACCGAAGCCCATGTTTTTGCCGGTGCCAAGGAAGTGCGTCTGCTCGACCAGTACGAGCACGACCTGCATATTCCCATGTTCTGGAAGGCTGTGGATTTCGGCTGGCTTTCCTTCCTGACACGTCCGGTCTTCTTCGTGCTGGATTGGCTGTATTCCATGATGGGCAATTTTGGTCTGGCTCTGCTGACCTTTACGGTTATCGTGAAGCTGGCCTTCCTACCGCTGACCATCAAGCAGATGCGCATGACGTGGAAAACCAGCCGCCTGAAGCCGAAGGTGGACCAGATCCGCGCGCGTTACAAAGACGACCCCATGGCCATGCAGCAGCATATTATGGGGCTGTATCGGGAAGAGAACGTGAACCTGTTTGGTGGCTTCCTGCCCCTGTTCATTCAGGCTCCCGTGTTCTGGTGTCTGTATAAGGATCTGTATGTCACCATTGAAATGCGTCATGCGCCGTTCTTTGGCTGGATCAAGGACCTTTCTGCCCCAGACCCCACGAATATTTTCAACCTGTTTGGTCTGATTCCGTTCAACCCGGCGCATGTGTTGCCGTTGCTGGCGCTGGGCGCGTGGCCGATCCTGTATGGCGCCACCATGTTCCTGATGCAGAAGATCAGCGCCAGTTCCACCAACATGGACCCGGCCCAGCAGAAGGTGATGGCGTTCATTCCGTTGCTGTTCACCTTCTTCATGGCGCATCAGCCCGTGGGTTTGGTGATCTATTATTGCTGGAGCAACCTGCTGACGGCATTGCAGCAAGTGCTTATTCTGGGGCGGTTCAAAGCTGCGGATAAAAAATCCGTGCCGAGCAAAAGCTGATGGGGGATACAACCCGCTCCTTCCGCGAACTGGATAGTCAGGCGCAGATTGACGCCGCCCTTGAAGAAGGGCGGCTCCTTTTTGCAGGCTCCTGCGACTTTATTTTCGGGGCACAGAAGCTGGGGCAGCTTCCCCCGCAGACTCTGCCGGAAATTGCGTTTGCCGGGCGTTCCAATGTGGGCAAGTCCAGCCTTGTGAATGCGTTGACGGGCCGCAAGACACTGGCTCGCGCTTCTTCCGAACCGGGCCGCACCAAACAGTTGAACTTCTTCAATCTGGCGGATCGGCTGATGCTGGTGGATATGCCGGGGTATGGATACGCCAAGGCTGCGAAATCCGTGAAGGAAGACTGGCAGGAAATGATGTTTGATTACCTGCGGGGCCGTCCCGGCCTGAAGCGGGTGATGTTGCTGCTGGATGCGCGCATTGAACTCAAGCCGCATGATGAAGAGGTCATGAAACTGCTGGATCGCGCTGCGGTCAGTTTTCAGATCGTTCTGACCAAGTGCGATGCCGTGAAGCCAGCCCCTCTGGCCCGCAAGGAAGAAGCCATACTGGCTGTGGCACGCCGTCATGCCGCGGCCTGCCCGTTTCTCTCCCTTTCCAGCAGTGAGACAGGGCAGGGTATTGAACAGTTGAGAGCGGAACTGGCGGAATTCGCGCTGCCGTCGCAGTCCTTCTAGTTTCGGCAGGTTTGAGAGCAGGAAATTACACCATGACCATCGCCAAGCCTCCCATTATGGAGCCGCATCAGGAAGCGGCCATTCTGGCCGGTGCGCTGCCCTATCTGCGCCGCTATGCCGGTGACACCATTGTGGTGAAATACGGCGGTCATGCCATGGGTGACCCGGAACTGGCGCAGACCTTCGGGCGGGACATCGCCTTGCTGAAGCTGGTTGGCATCAACCCCGTGGTGGTGCATGGCGGCGGCCCCCAGATCAACAGCATGCTCAAGCGGCTGGATATCAAATCCACCTTTGTGGATGGCCTGCGGGTGACAGACGCCAACATGGTGGATGTGATCGAAATGGTGCTGGCCGGTTCCGTCAACAAGGAAGTGGCGGAACTGATCAGCCAGGCTGGCGCGCTGGCTGTTGGTATCTCCGGCAAGGATGGCAAGCTGATTACGGCCCGCAAGCTGCAACGCACCGTGCGGGATAATGACAGCCAGATTGAACGGGTGCTTGATCTGGGCTTTGTGGGCGAGCCCGTGAAGGTGGACCCTCGTGTCATCTATGCGCTTTCCGGCTCGGGCCTGATTCCGGTTATTGCTCCTGTTGGGTTGGGGGAAGACGGCGCAACCTACAATATCAATGCTGATACGGCGGCTGGCGCTATTGCCGGGGCTGTGCATGCTACCCGTCTGCTGATGCTGACTGATGTTCCCGGTGTGCTGGATGCAAACGGGAAGTTGATTCCTGAACTGACAGCCGAGCAGGCACGTCAGGCCATTGCAGACGGTGTGATTACCGGCGGCATGATTCCCAAGGTTGAAACCTGCATTCAGGCCGTGCAGGCCGGTGCGCGGGCTGCGGTGATCATCAATGGCCGAATTCCGCACGCATGCCTGCTGGAACTGTTCACCGCTTCCGGCTCCGGCACACTCATCCGGGCGGACTAAGCCCCATGCGCGGCGGCTAATGGTAGTGCCTGAGGCACTGCCGGATGGCTGTCCGTGTGTCATGATGCGTTGACAGGCATCGGCCCTGTCCGCATGGTCCATCCGTATTTTTCGTATCGGGTCGGCCTGCCCCGATTGGTTCCATCATGTCTGACGGTGTCTTATGACTGAAGCTACTCTCCGCGCTCATATTGAAACTCTGTGGGAAGCACGTGATCGTGTGTCTTCCGCTACCGTCGGTGAAGACCGCAAAGCAATTGAAGACGCTCTGGAAGCTCTGGATTCCGGTCGTCTGCGTGTTGCTGCCCCCAGTGAAGATGGCTGGGTAGTGCATGAATGGCTGAAAAAGGCGGTTCTGCTGTCCTTCCGGCTGAATGACAGTGTTGTCATTCCGGGTGCTGCGGCTGGTGCTCCGGCTTATGACAAAGTGCCCGTCAAGTTTCAGGGGTGGGACCAGGCCCGTTTTGAAAAAGCCGGTTTCCGCGTGGTGCCGGGTGCTGTGGTGCGTTATTCCGCCCACATTGCTCCCGGTGCGGTGCTGATGCCCAGCTTTGTGAATGTGGGTGCCAACGTTGGCAGCGGCACCATGGTGGATACCTGGGCTACGGTGGGAAGCTGCGCACAGATTGGCAAAAACTGTCATATCAGTGGTGGTGCCGGTATTGGGGGTGTGCTTGAACCGCTTCAGGCTGCTCCGGTCATTATTGAAGATAACTGCTTCATTGGTGCCCGTTCAGAAGTGGCGGAAGGCGTGATTGTTGAACGTGGGTCCGTTCTGTCCATGGGGGTATTCCTCGGGGCTTCCACCAAAATTGTGGACCGCGCCACGGGGGAAATTTTCATGGGTCGCGTTCCGGCCTATTCCGTTGTGGTGCCGGGCACGCTGCCGTCTTCCAACCCCATTGGCGCGGATGGCAAGCCCAACCCGCAGTTGGCCTGTGCTGTGATTGTAAAGCGCGTTGATGAACGCACCCGTTCAAAAACATCTATCAACGATCTCCTGCGCGACTAAGCAGCGGGACGGAGAGAGCATGAGCGGATCAGAAGCTGAGCAGACTATACCCGCTACGGCGGCAAAGGCCGATCAGGGCAATGCGCAGGTTCTTCCTGCGCCAACTGACCCGATTGCCGTTGCACAGGCGTTGATCCGCCACCCTTCAGTGTGCCCAGACCCCGGGCCAGCTCAGCAGATGCTTGCCGCTATGCTGGAAAAGCTGGGGTTTGAGGTCTGGCACCTTTCTTATGGGGAAGGGCTGGAACGGACCCCCAATTTTTTCGCGCGATTGGGTAAATCTGGCCCGCATATCTGCTTTGCCGGGCATACCGATGTTGTGCCGCCGGGGGCGGAGGCCGCGTGGGCTCACCCGCCTTATGCGGCCGAGATTGAAGACGGCATACTGTATGGCCGTGGTGCGTGTGACATGAAGGGCGGTATTGCTGCCTTTGTGGCTGCTGTTGCCCGGTTCACAGGCAATGGGCATCAGGCAGGCTCCATCAGTTTTCTGATTACCGGAGATGAAGAAGGGCCAGCCACCTACGGCACCAAAAAGGTGCTGGAATGGATGGCGCAGGAAGGTCAGATTCCTGATTATTGCGTGGTGGGGGAGCCCACCAATCCTGCAGCCATGGGCGATATGGTCAAAATTGGCCGTCGCGGTAGTCTGAATGCCCATATTGTGGTTGAGGGGGTGCAGGGGCATGTGGCTTATCCCCATCGGGCGGATAATCCGGTGCATCGGCTTCTGACCATTCTTGCTGCTTTGCAGGCCCAGCCCTTGGATAACGGATCTGACTGGTTTGAACCTTCCAGTTTGCAGGTGACCAGTGTGGATGTGGGTAATTCTTCCACCAATGTAATTCCTGCTCAGGCCGAAGCGCGCCTGAATATTCGGTTTAATGATCTGCATACGGGGGAAGGACTGACTGGCTGGTTACGTACAGTCTGCCAGCAGCACGCTCCCAACGTGCGTGTGGTCGTCAAGATTAGTGGGGAGTCGTTTCTTACTGCTCCGGGTGCTGCAACAGATGCTCTGGTGAAAGCCATTGAGCACGTAACGCAGCGCACACCCAAGCTGGATACGGGTGGCGGCACATCTGATGCCCGCTTTATTGCGCAATACTGCCCGGTATCCGAGTTCGGGTTGGTGGGGGCCAGCATCCATAAGGTGGATGAGCACACCTCGGTGGCAGACCTGGAAACACTTACCCAAATATATGAGACCTTTCTGGAAGGGGTCATGGCGTGATTTCTAATTCGGGAAAAATGGGAAGTGGGCGGAAAATCCTGCAAGGCATGCTGCTTCTGGCCAGTGGACGGCGCGAAGGTATAGCCTGCTTTGAGGGTACGCCGGATGCGTTCGGGGCAGCTCTTGCGCCACAACTGGCTATGCTGATTGTGGGTGTGCTGCAGGTGTTTGTGGTGCCTGACAAGCTTCTGGGCCTGACCAAAATCCTGCTTTCCCTCTGCGTTGTTTTGCTGCCTGCTGTGGTGTCACAGTTCTATGCGCATCGCTGGGGGCGGGATGTTCTGTGGCTGCGCTATATAACAGCAGCCACATGGTGCAACTGGGTTGTGCTGCTTATTTCCCTTGGGGCCACCATTCTGGCGGGGTTGCTGTTCCCGGCCATTCTTACGCAGCCCGGTTTCATGGGGGCTCTGGTTCTGAGTGTGGCCGTGTATGAAATGTGGCTGCAATGGTATGTGGCCCGTGTCGGGCTTGGCCTGAGCCGTGGGCGGGCGTTGTTGCTGTATGCTTCAATCCTTGCCGCAACGTTGGCGCTTTATGTTTTTGCCGCTCTTTTGCCGCCGCATTACATCGTGCTGAAGGATCTGCTTCAGCCGATGATCAACATGAAGAATAGCTGAGGTTTGGGGTTAGAGCCGACCCAGAGCTTTCCGCTTTTTGGCTTTAACGACCGCTGTGTCCAGTGCGGAAAGAAAGGTGGAGCGGTCTGAACGGGTAAAGCCGCGCCCACCTTGTGTAATGGCCCCCGTGTTCCGTAAATCTTCCATTAGGTTCCGCATAGCCAGCGCCATGCCGATGGCATTTTCATCGAGAATACGGCCGCGCGGGTCAAGAACGCACGCACCTTTTGCTACACAGCGTGCAGCAAGCGGAATGTCAGCAGAAATGACAATATCATGAGCCATGACCTGATCGGCAATCCAGTTGTCCGCCACATCCATTCCCTCTGTCACAACAATACGTTCAATCAGAGGAGAGGCTGGAATAGCGATCATTTTGTTGGAGACAACAAAAGTGTGCAGCCCATAGCGTGCGGCTACGCGGTAGGTTTCGTCCCGAACAGGGCAGGCATCGGCGTCAATAAAAATACGAATCATGCTGCGAGTGTAGCACAGGTTATCTGACCTATAAGGAAAGCCTGTATGACGGACTGGCAAAGTGAGATCCCAATCATCCGCCCGTAGCAGACAGGGCACGGTTAACCCTTAGCCAATGCTATGTGTGGTGATTAGCCGAAAGGATCTGGCTCGTATCCTACGCCGGTAAGATACAGGCCTTCAGGGGGAGCGGTGGGGCCAGCCGCACAGCGGGATTTCGCTTCAAGAGCGTGCGCAATGCGTTCAGGTTTCCAGCGACCCTGTCCTACCAGGCTGAGTGTGCCGACCATGTTGCGTACCTGATGGTGTAAGAAAGAGCGCGCTTTGGCGATGATCCACACTTCCTCGCCATGACGTTCTACTCTCAGGATATCCAAAGTACGCAAGGGGCTTCTGGCCTGACAGGCCACAGCACGGAAGGACGTGAAATCGTGTGACCCAATCAGATAATTGGCTCCTTCCTGCATCAGATCAATATCCAATGGTGAACGAAGATGCCACACGTGGGAAGCTCCCAGAGCCGGGCGTGAGGGGCGGTTGAGAATGCGGTAGCGATAGGAACGCCATGTTGCGGAAAAGCGTGCGCTCCAGTCCAGCCCGACTTGGGCGGCCTCAATGACTGCTACAGCATGGGGCTTTAGGTGATAGCTTAATCCGTCCCTTACCCGGTAAGGGAGAAGCGGCATGTCAGCCGGAAAATCCAGATGCGCAACTTGTCCTGTGGCGTGCACACCGGAGTCCGTTCGTCCGGCCGTAATGCTAGTGACTCGCCGGCCGCCAGCCATGCGTGTGGCGGCTTCCTCCAGAAGCGCCTGCACGGAAAGGCCGCTGGTCTGACGTTGCCAGCCTACAAGGCCCGTGCCGTCATATTCAAGTTTGACCGCCCATCTCTGATAAGCTGGGGCTCGGTCGCGCTCGGCCTGAAGTTCGTCAACCAGCACATCAGACATAAGGGCAGGACCGCGGAAAAAAAGGAATCATTTGGAATGCGCAGATGGAGCATCATCATCCTGCGCAATAAGCAGAACGGTACCAGCAGGGATCGAATGCCCCCGTAGGAAGGCCTCAGCCTCCATCATGCCCCGACCGGGCTTTTGCAGACGAGTGAGGCGTACAGCACCTTCACCACAGGCCACTGTTAAAGTGTTGTCCAGAAGAGTGCCGGGCCTGGCGGTGTGATGAAACTGCGGAAGAGGGGTGGCCGCTCCGATCTTGATAATCATGCCATCGTTCAGCACAGTGAATGTGCCAGGCCACGGGGTAAGGGCTCGGATGCGGCGATCTATGGCACTGGCGCTCTCCTGCCAGTTGATACGTCCATCTTCGCGTGTCAGCTTCTGGGCATAGGTCACGCCATCTTCCGGCTGCGGGGTAGGGAGCGGAGTTTCCGTCAGCGTGCGCACAACCAGCGTTCCACCCAGAGCGCTCAGAGCGTCATGCAACGATGTGGCGGTTGTCTGGCTGGTAATGGGCACGGCCCCGCGCAGCAACATTGGGCCGGTATCTAACCCGGCTTCCATCTGCATGATGGTCACGCCACTTTCCGTATCGCCAGCCAGAATGGCGCTCTGGATAGGAGAAGCGCCCCGCCAACGCGGTAAAAGGCTTGCGTGAATATTCAGGCAACCAAGACGAGGCGTATCCAGCATGCTCTGGGGCAGGATGAGGCCGTAGGCCGCAACCACGGCCACATCTGCCTGAAAGCCATCAAAAACGGCCCATTCCTCAGTATTTTTGCGCAGGGAAACAGGATGCCTTACCGGCAACCCGAGTTTATCGGCGGCTTGATGTACGGGCGAGGCCCGTAGGACTTTGCCGCGACCAGCGGGCCGAGGCGGCTGCGTGTAAACAGCAACAATATCGTGACCGGCAACATGGAGGGCGTGTAGGGCCGGCACGGCAAAATCCGGGGTGCCCATAAAAATGACGCGCATCGGCCTGGCCTCCGGCTTTAGGAACGCTTCATTTTCTGTTCCTTGGCCAGCCGCCGCAGAATCATGTTTCGGCGCAAGGTGGACAGATGGTCCACAAACAGCACGCCTTCCAGATGGTCGATTTCATGTTGCATGCAGGTGGCCAGCAGACCGTTCACTTCACGCTCCATGAGGTCCCCGTCAACATTCCGCCATTGTACACGGACCTGTTCAGGGCGAGTGACTTCTGCATACTGGTTAGGCAGGGAGAGACAGCCTTCTTCCCGTGCGGCCAATGTTTCTGACTCTGCCACAACTTCCGGGTTGATCATGATAATGGGCTCGCGGGCATCTTTTTCACCCAGATCCACCAAGGCAAAGCGGAGGCTTAGGCCAACCTGCGGTGCAGCCAGGCCGATGCCGGGCGCTTCATACATGGCAGAGAACATGCTGGGCAGAATACGGCGGATTTCTGCCATGTCTTCGGGTTTGACCTCGCGCGTTTTGCGCCGCAGCACGGCATGCGGGGCAACGAGGATCGGCATGGGCGCGGCCTCGGCCGCTGCAGCGGCAATGGCTGCGTCTGTCAGAGCTGCGTTTGTCATATGCTCGATTTAGCGCCCCCGGCTTCAGGATGCCAGAGGCAACAACAGCATGGCGGCACAAAACGTGTGAAATATGCCGCACTGTGGCACGGAATGTTCACAAATGGTCCAAAAGGAGAGCCTGAGAGCGTGTGGTAAGGCGCGCGCCGTCTTGCGTTGCGGCGCAGGTCTCCCATATCGTGAAGAAACCGGATGCCATAAGGGTCCGGTCCTGTCTCGCTCAGAAAGGAGGAGGCTCTATGTCAGGCAGAGTATTTGGCTCGCCCATGTTTCTGGGGTTTGATCATCTTGAACAGATGCTTGAGCGCGCCAGCAAAGGGGCAAGTGACGGTTATCCGCCCTACAATATTGAGCAGATGGCCCCTAACAAGTTGCGCATCACGCTGGCAGTTGCCGGGTTCAGGATGGATGACCTGCAAATTACGCAGGAAGATAATCAACTGGTTATCCGTGGGCGGCAGGTTGAAGATGCGGAGGAACGCGTTTTTCTACACCGAGGGATAGCGTCCCGCCAGTTTCAAAAGGCGTTCGTGCTGGCTGAAGGCATAGAGATAGGCGGAGCATGGCTTGATAACGGACTTTTGCATATTGATCTGTTCCGTCCGCAACCGGAAGTGCGTGTAAAGCGGATTGAGATCATGCAGGCTGGCCAGAAGGCGCATCCTGTTAACGGCGCAGCCGCCCTGAAACCGCGTTCGGCCCGTGTGCTGCATACGGTGGATGAAAGAGAGGGCAACTGAAGGCCTTGCTCCCCCTTTTTTTGAAAGGAAAAGGGGATGGAAGGTGGTTGCAGTATTGATTTTGGCAAGGATCAAGGAGGGCACTATGAGAGTCACGACCCAGAATGGACGTGTTGAGCTTGTGCCAGATCAGCCGGAAACACCGGTTGATGTCCACCAGCTTTCTGAAAATCAGTTCCGGTCTCTAGGGCTGGAAAATGTTGCTTACATTCGCCCCGCCCTAACAGAAGATGGCGAGGAAGGCTGTGCCATCCACGCCGCCGATGGCTCACCTTTGGCCGTGGTGGATGATATGGAAACGGCATGGGGAATTATCCTTCACCATGACATGATCCCTGCCAGCCTACAGTAACAATTCCTTTGAACTATAAGCTATCTAGAGTGCGTACACTGAACCATGAATCGTGTGGGTGACATGGGGCATGGATGACGCTATGAACAGCGATATTTTTCAGGCCTATGTTAGAGCATGATCTCGTGCCGACGCTGAGCCTAGGGGATATCGTCGCGCTGGACAATCTGCCCGCCCACAAGGTTGCGGGGGCGCGAAAGGCGATCGAACGAATGGGGGACAGATGATGTTCCTGTCTCCCTATAGTCCCGATTTCAACCCGAGCAAAATGTGAGCCTGAATAAAGTGGACATGCTCTAGCTAACATTCTTGCCGCTGTCGTTTATATATTGTTTATTTAGAATTATTGTTATCCCATTCTATTTTTTCGTATACTATTTTTGCTGGATTATAGCCTAGTAAAGTCATTGTATCTACAACTCCAGGTAAACTTAAACCAGAAGCAATATCATCCGTAGATAAATGGCGAAGCCAAGCATCATCAGAACGTTGTGTAGGTGATGCTGGAGATAAATTCTTTTCAAATAATTCTTGGATTGTCGAATTGCGATTTTCTTTCAGTTCTTTATTTAAGTAGTCTGTAAAATTAAAATTTGGATATTTAAGAAAAGAGCCAACATTTCCTCCCAAAGCATGACAGGGATACTGGTAGAAATGATTGTAATCTACGCTTCCTGAAAGTTGAAGGAAATAAAGAATTTTTGAAAAAAAATTATCAGCATCATTAAGCAAGTCAGAGTGTTTCAATGATAATAATGGGATTCCTCGACTTAAGACTACTCGTAAACAATGATCGTAGATATTGCGCCATACTTCAATTCCTTGCCAAAAAGGAAAGCCTGTTGCTTTAAAGTGACTATATGCAAAAGAAAAAGGGTTTCTTGATAAAATAATAGAAGAGCATGTATCCAATCCTCCCTCCCATAACAGGGTAAGCCAGTCCGCATTTTTGGAACTGTCTAAAATAATTTCCTTCTTTGAATTTTTGGCTAGATTATAATATGCAGAAACTATCTTTTCCTTTGATTCCAGTGGTTCGGTGGGATAATTGTTCCATACAGTACAGTTATTGATAGAGGTTTGTAAACTACATAAAGAGCACCCATTCACAGTGAGATGAGCATCGTGGTTTCGATATCTGGAAAAAATGGCTAGACGATCGACTTCACCAGCGTGAAAAATATGTTCGTGGCTATTGAGCATATTGCCAACCGCAGTTGAACCGCAAAAGGGTGAGCCTAAAATAAAAACAAAACGCATATAGCAATCCTATATTCAATAGATAAAAAGTATTATACAGAATTTAAATAAAATTTCTCTATGGATTTTATATGAAATTAAAAAACCTTTCGAATTCGCCATTTTTTTTCATTTCTGGCAATAGGAAAATTGAGGCGAGAGAAAATCAAGAAATAGCATCAGGATCACATATAAAAATCAATATATTGGTAAAAAGCCTAAAAAGGGTACTCCACCTACGAAATTGTTCCGCTATGAAGGAAAAAATTTCATACTTAGCTGGATTGGATAGATGACAGAAATATCAATTTTGGTTAGAGCTAAACACGATGCAGCTTTAAATAAAACGATTAAAAGTATCGTGCAGCAAAACGTAAAATTATGTAATATATTTATAATAAACTATGGGCTTCCACAGAAAAGTCTTGATGATGTGCAAAATAATCTTAAAGATTGTGGGTATTTACAGATTGTAAATACTCAAGGCTGTTGGGCTTCAGACTTAAATATGGCTCTGGCTGACGTTGTAACGCCTTATTGTATAATTTGTAATGAGGGGACAGAATGGAGTCCTGACTATTTTAGAATGTCTTGTGTTGACTTGAAAACTATACAAAAAAAATATAATTCTATTGCCGCATATGTGTGTCGTGGAACAGAGAATTATGGTTACTATGTTCAGAATATTTTTAGAAATGAAGAAACCCATCATATTCAGCCAGCATTAGAAGAAGGCTTTGTAAATATTAGTGATATGATATTTAAAAATCAATTTTCATTAGATCAAGCTATATTCAGCACAAGTTTTGTTAAAAAAGGAAAATTTAATCCAGAACTGGGACACTATGCATACTGGGATTTCTTTTTGCAACTTATATTTCAAGGAAATATATACGCTACTAATCAACAGCACGCATTTTTACACTATGACTATAAAGAGCCATCCCCTCCTTGGGCTCAAAATAATATTTTGCAACAAGTGGATAAAAATGCAGAGACAGCTTTCCATAATCACATTTTTCGAAACGGAATAATGCCAGAATCAGCCTTTTATAATCGTGTGGCGACTGAGCGAGGATTTGGCCACGTGTATCATTTGGTTCACAATGTTACGGAGAAAATGAGTTGTTTAAACGATACCCTTATTCAGCATGAAAAGAGAATTGACTGTTTGGATAATGAACTAAATTCTATAAAAATAAATTCACATACCATGTCGGCTTTATTGAAAAAGCAAGAAGGAGTGATGGAAGATATAAGGGGAGTGTCTCAATCTATATCTTATAATGCTTTTCTACTTAAGGCGGGAAAGGTATTTGATGGTCTGGGGAAAATAAAAAGAAAATTTTTGAAAGGTGAGCACTAACATGAATGCTAAAAAACAGAATTTTCTTTTGTTCAATAAAATGTGGCGGAAGAAGGTTGAAAGTTTTGTTGAGGGGGCTGATGTTGTTTCCTGTGATGTTTTTGATACACTAATTCATCGAAAGGTTCGCAAACCAATTGATGTGTTTAGAATAGTCTCTGAGCAGATCCTAAAAGAAGAGAAATATCTGGATGAGGTAGAGGTAGTTTTTTCATTTCCCAGTTTGAGAGTATATGCGGAAAATAAGGCAAGAGAGCATGTATTTGCGCAATATGGTCATCATGAAGTATCGCTTGATGAGATATATGTAAATTTTCAAAAAATCACAAATTGTACGGATTCTCTAAAAAATTATTTAAGTGAAAAAGAAATATTTGTAGAGAATAGTATTACCTATGCTAATCCAATAATGCTAGAAATAGTAAAAAAAGCGTTAAGGGATGGGAAGAAGATTGTACTTTGTTCTGATATGTATTCTTCTTCTACAGAAATTTCAGATCGAGTGATTAATGCTGGTTACCCTGCAGGGTTGCCTGTAATTGTATCTTGTGAAAACGGATGCAGTAAACATGATGGATTTTTGTTTGATATTTTAAAAAAGAATTTTTCGATTGATGAAAAAATAGTACATATAGGAGACAATATTCATGCAGACATTAACATGGCACAAGAAAATGAGATTGATTGTCTCCATTTTACTTATAAAGATGAAATAGACGAAATATTTTTCTCTCATTTTTCTAAAGAAGAGAACGATTTCGCGAACTGTTTGTCACACGGGTTTGCCCGGTTTATTTTAATTTCTGATCCAGAGAAAGCCCATGACATTTGGTATCAAAGCGGCGTTACCGTTTTTGGTCCTCTTTTCCTAGGGTATTTTTTCTGGTTACTTGATAATCTCCAAAAAGGAGAATTTTCGAAAATTCTTTTTCTTGCTCGGGATGGATATTTTTTCAATAAAATGTTTGCAAAATGGAGCACTTCTTTAGGGGTAAATATTCCTTCAGAATATATTTATGTTTCAAGAGGCACTTTACTATACCCTAGCTTATCAGATTTGAATTGGGACCGTCTGTGGTTTCAGTTCGGAGGAAGGCGAAATAAAACATTAAATGGCATATGTAAAAAATTGGGTATATCTCTTTATTTATATTTAGAAGAAGCTGAAAGGTCAGGTATTTCAGATATAAATGAGAGCATAGAAAGTGGGGATGCTCGTATACACAAATTTTTCGTTTTGGTGGGAAAAAATTTACTTAAGGATGCTCAAAATAAAAGAAAGATTTCTAGAGAATATCTAGAGAATTATATTTCGGAAGGAGAAAAAATTGCTTTGTGTGATATTGGTTGGGCAGGAAATATTCAAGGTAGTATATCACGTATAATGCGAAGTGGCGGGATTTCCGTTGATTTGGAAGGTTTTTATTTTGGTATTTTTCCCTGGAGTCAAATGAATAATGGATTGAGAGATGTTTTTCATGGGTATTTAGTCAATGGAAGCTCTGTTCAAAATTTAAATGAAGTCTTATTAAATGGGGGTGTTGAACTTTTAGAATTTGCTACGACAGCTCCTCATGGAACAACTTTAAGCTATACAGAAAAAAACAATCAAATTTTTCCTGTGTTAGAGCAGAGTGATGATGATAAACGTGTTCAAACGCTAAGTGCTTCCATACAGGAAGGTGCATGGGATTTTGTTTCCTCTATGATGGATCTTCTTATAACTATGGATAAAAAGATCTTCCTTAGTCGTTCATGGGCTGAAGCATTCATAAATTTTGTGCAGCAACCCACCTTAGAGGAAGCACGTACTTTTGGTATAGTTACGCATTCGGATGCTCCTGGAGCAACTCTTGAGCGTAGTCATCTTGTATCGACACCCGCCTCGGAAACCCCAGAAGACGTAGAAAAAGCTAAGGAGAAATCATTTTGGAAATATGCTTTTCAAAAACTTTATGAACCGCAGGATTTATGACGGTGGGAGCAGGAGAAAGATAATTTCTCCTGCTTGTTCTTTTTGTAGTTTTTTAAAAAGAAGGTTTTTTATCAATATTTTGTTTGTACATTTCAATTATTTCATCTCTGTCTTGTATCCATCTATCTCTATCGACAATTTGCTGCTGAAGCGTTTTAATAAGATTATCTCTGTCTTGTATCCACTGATCTCTATCCTTTATCCATGTATTCCGATCGTTTACCCACTTATCTCTTTCACTTATCTGACATTCCAAAAGGTTTATGGAATTTAACTGTTTTTGCAATAATTCTTTTTGAGATAATATATTTCTGTCGGCATTTTCTAAGTGGTTAAGAGTGTTTTGCAATGGACGAATAAATAGTGGTCTGGCATGATTTTCATTGTTGATGGCAAGAACCGGATATTCTGATTGTTTTTCTCTATATGTGCAAAGGTGTTTGTTAATTATTTCTGAAAAACTTGGCTTATTCAAACGCCAAATGTAATATTCCTTAGAAAAAAGAAAATCGTAAGGTATTAAGTATCTTGTAAAAAACCATGTGTAAAAAATATCTTTTTCGTTTTCTTCTAAAGAAATAAAAGTTTCTACTGGGCTATTCCCAAAAAAAACTACAGGAATATTCCAAAATATGGCTTCAATTCCCAGACTGGAGTTTATGGTCCATAACTCTTTAACGTTAGAAAGAAAGACCAAAGGGTTAGGGTCCCTATCAGTAAGGCCACTGTATAAGGCTTTACCATTGGGATGATATCTGACTAGAATTTTATCTAAATTCAAGCGTGTGCGAGCGTGCTCTATGAGAGATAAATTGTTCCAGCCACGGTTGAAAACCAAAGCGTTAGAATCCGTCTCAATCTGTAGTGCTATTCCTAAAGGATAGTGGGGAGTAGAGTGAGTAATAGAAACATTGGCTATAAGCGATCGTATTGTTTCAGGCTGAATGTGTAATTCATTATGTGTAAACCACTCTTTAAAAGGAGTTTTTTCGGAAGCCCATAAGGTGGCAACATTTGTGTCTCCATTTACCCCATGAGTATCCCAATAAGCTGTTTGTTTGTAATAGGGTTTTCGCAAAGGGCCAATTTCATTGAAAATAAGTTGTATATTTTCTTTTTTTGCTGCATCCCTTAATGAGGCGTTATTAACCCAGGATACTAAAACAAGAGATTCACCAAAAGATTTCTTTATTTCATTTATGGTTTTTTTATAAAATAAAAACAAATCATAGCAATTGTTCTTGACGGAAAATTTGAAGCTCTCGCTTATCGAAGATTTATTTTCTATTTCTGAGAGAAAAGGGTAATAGTATATATTTTTGTGATCATTATTGCGGAGGTATGTGGGAGCATATTGATGAAATTTTTTTGACCATTCTCCAAATTCCCACCGATTTTGATCGTAAAAAGCCGTTTTATAGTAAGTCGGCATAATAATAGTTGTGGTTTCGTTCTTAAATTCGTGCAGCCATTTTTGAAGAACCCAAAAGTAATGAGCCGATGCACCCACCGGTGAAATGGGAGGTAAGACAAGGACAAAATGATGAGTCATAATACTATGGGTTCTTGTTCGCAGTTTATGCCAAGTTTTTTCATACACATTTTTTAAGGTAAAATTCTGTCGTAATTTTGAGTTAATGATATAATATTATTGGTACCATTCATTAAAAAAATTGGAAAGGCCAGCGTTACGCTGGCCCCGTATCAACCCAGCCGATATTTCCGTCGTCGCGTCGGAACACCAGATTGATCTGTTGGTTTTTGCGGTTTCGGAATAGCAGGATATTACTTGCAGCCAAATCCAGCCGCATGACAGCTTCACTCACGCTCAGGTGAGGAATGTCCGTAGTGTGTTCCGCAATAATAGCGGCGTATGTTTCCTGTTCCTCGGCTTCGTCCGTAGTTGCCTGTGTTTTGTGTGCGTGACCGTTTGCTTTGGCTTTTTTGCCACTAACGGGCTGCTGTAGCACGTAAGAGCGACCGGTTTCGGGAATGGCATCGCTTTTGGTGGCGCGGGCGTGAGAGGTAACCCGCCGGTGGTAGCGCCGCAGGCGTTTGGCAATATGTTCAGCCGCGTCATCAAACGCTGCATTGGCGTCCGCCGCTTCACCTTCACCACGTAAGGTCAGACCGCGCCCGGCATGGACGTTTATATCGCATGTGAAAAAGGAGCGCGCCTTGCTGAACGTGACTTTGGCTTCCAGTGCCTTATCAAAGTATCGGTCGGCCAGATTCCCCATATGGGTATTGACCCGGTGTTTGAGGGCATCGGACAGATCAATCTGTTTGCCGGAAACATGGATATGCATTCGGATGTCCTTTCTTGTCTGTTACAAGCAGGACCGTCGCACCTGAACCAAGGGCCACACTTTGCTGCGGCCCGTTCTCTCAGGCGCTGGCGGCTTTAACCGTCAACCATGCCAGTCTAAGAGGCTGTGCATGATCTGATTCTCATTTGGGCATGCTCTGTGGGGTGTGTCCATTCTTTTGTTACATATTTAATGCAGCATCCACACTGACGGTTCCCTCGCAGTTTGGCCTCTTTTGAAAGCGGCGCAAAAAACTGCGCGTGTGGGGTTGCTGCCTCCACGGGCTACCGCATACAAACGAAGCAGCGTTGCAAACCAGACAGGACATCATGCTTCTACGTTCAAGCCCACCTGCCAATATGCCTAAAATGCGTCGGAGTTGGCGGGCCAAACTTGTGGTGCTTGGTGTTCTGGCGGCAGGATACGGCGTCTTCATGTGGCACATGATGCATAGCAAGCCGCCGGTTATCATGGAGCGCGTGGTTATTCCTGTGGAAGTGGTCAAAAACAAGACCGGGACAGAGCAGGCTGCGCCGCCAGCACCTTCCATTCCTCTGATTCAGCCTCCGCATGTGGATATTCCGCCGCCTGTTATCCGGCGCTGAACCCTTTCCCCACAAAAGCGTAATTGCGTGACAGGGGATAGAGGGCGATCGGGCGAGAGTGCCTGTAAGCCAATGCTTGCCCGTGAGGAGGAGAGTCCTGAAAACCCTCTTTTTTGGTTATATCCTAGTTATAGCCCATTGATATTGTTACGGGCAGAAAGACGTGGAGATGGAGTCTTCGCCCCCTAATGAGCCTGTCTCCTTCATCGGTAACGGCACTTCGGCACGGTGAGATACGCTCTTGGTACGGGCTGTTGGAGGCCGAATGATCCTGATAAAGCGTGTAAGCTGTTTCCCTGAATAATTACAGAGAGAAGCTTTCGCCCAGATAGACGCGACGCACGTCTTCATGAGCCACAATTTCTTCCGGCACGCCCTGCATCAGTACCTGTCCGCTATGCATGATGTAAGCGCGGTCAATAACTTCCAGTGTTTCACGCACGTTGTGGTCTGTAATCAGCACGCCGATGCCACGGTCTTTCAGGTGAGACACAAGATCACGAATTTCGCCCACGGCAATGGGGTCAATCCCGGCCAGAGGTTCGTCCAGCAGGATGTAATGCGGCTGGCTGGCCAGAGCACGCGCAATTTCCAGACGCCGACGTTCCCCGCCCGAGAGTGCGAGAGAAGGAGAGCGACGAAGGTGAGAAATACCGAATTCGCTCAGAAGGCCATCCAGCATCACTTCCCGTTTGTCCGGGTCCTGCTCCACCACTTCCAGAGCCGCCATAATGTTCTGTTCAACATTCAGGCCGCGGAAAATGCTGGCTTCCTGTGGCAGGTAGCCAATTCCCAACCGGGCGCGGCGGTACATGGGCAACTGCGTAATATCGGCTCCGTCCAGCGTGATGGAGCCTGTATCTGGCTGCACAAGGCCCACAATCATGTAGAAGCTGGTGGTTTTCCCGGCCCCGTTTGGCCCCAGCAGACCAACGGCTTCCCCCCGATGCACTTCAATGGAAACATTCTTCACCACTTCGCGCTTCTTGTAGGATTTGCCTATTCCGTGCGCGAAGAGCCCATGCCCCGGCTTATGCAGGGCATTCAAGGTGGCCGGTTCCGGCCCGATAATGCGTTCTTCCACTGTTTCTTCAGCGGTCCAGGTAATTTCCTGAGTCATCCTTATTTCCTGTCTGACCCATCGCTGTTATTGGGCACCACAACACCGCTCACCCGGCTGCCGGGATGTTCGGTCATGGTCGCTAGGCCTGTATGCATATTAATAATGGCTGCCGCACCCTGGATCTGGTTGGCACCGCGGGTGATATGCACGTTCCCAACAATCCGTGCAATGCCGGTATCCGGCACGTAAACGCCCCGATCCCCGGTAACAATTTCTGTCTGGGTTCTGACCCACACATGGCCAAAGGCGTTCACTTTTTCCAGCTTGCCGGAGCCGCTGCTCAGTGGATCACCGGATGCCTGTTTACCTGCATCCTGCTGCCCATTCTGCGGCTGTGTCGTGTTATCAGGCGGGGCACTGTATCCGACCAGTACGTCGGCGCGGATCTGCCGTCCGTCATTGGTGGTAACGGTTGCGTTGCCGCGTCCAATGGAAATCCGCTGCTGGGAATAATATTCCATGGAATCGCGAGCCGTAAGCAGATCCTGCGGGGTCACCAGCTTCATGGCTTTCCCGTTCATGACCAGTACGGCCTGATCCATATCATATACGGCTTTATCCCCCCATGCCTGATCGGTCTGGGTGTAGATATGGACATGCCCGATCGCTTCCAGCCGATAAATCTCGTTTGCACCGGAGGAATCGGGGTCTCCTCCTGCTGTGGCTGGTTGCGCAGGTTGGGAGGGTGCGGGTGAAGCGCCGGGGGCCGTATTGGCTGGGGCAGGTGGTTTCTGGTCCGTTCCGGTATCGGGTGCCGGGGCCGCGCCATCGGGCTGGGTTTTCTTGCGGTAATAGGCAATCAGTTTATCAGCCGTTACCGTAACATCCCCACGGATGGCTTTTGCCTGATCATAGGCGGTGACTTTTTTCTGGTTCTGATCCCAGTCAAACCCACCTACGGCTGTTACCGTAATCTGCCCCCCATGCGAGAGATCAATGGACTGGGCCTGTGCCAGTCCGGGCAGGCAGGACGCCAGCAGGACGGCCCCCATAGCCACATGCGGGCGGGTGAGCAGAAGAGGGGCCGCCTTCAGGCGCGCCAAAGCAACAGACAGCATGATCAGGACGCTTTCCCATCAGCCGGATGACTGCCGCGATCATCATTGAGAATAAGGCGGCCGGGTCCACGGAACTGGGCAATGCCTTCATGCTGGGAGAGGAGGTAGCCCTTTGCATCCAGCACACCAAACGGACCTTCCGCACGCACCCAGGAATCAGACGCAATAATGCTGCGTTTGATATCAATATCCGCCACGGGACTATGCATCATCAGGCCATCATCACGATACAGGGTTACTTCTCCTGTCAGATCAAGAATATCCGCATGCTGCATGTAAACGCCTTTTTGTGAGCGCACCAGAATCCAGTCTCCGCCCTGTGTCAGAATATCGGCGGCGGGGTTTGTCAGGTCCATCCGTTCCGGGTTGGCTTGATGTGCGCTGTCTGATGTCACCATGAAGGGGCGATCATGTTCATCCACACCCCGATAGGTGGCGCCTACCAGATTGCCGCTTTCAATCTTGACCTTGGAAATTTCCCGAATGGCGGCGCTGTTGGCGTTGATCAGCCGGTCTACTTCGGGCCACACGGCAATGGAACTCAGCAGCAGCAGGGCGGTGGCGGGCAGAACCCACTTGGCCCAGCGCAGCAGGGTGCGGCGACGGGCGAGGGTTCCTGCATCCGGGGCTACGCGGCGCTGTTGGGCCGGGGCCAGCCGTTCACGCTGCTGGCGGATTGTTTCTTCTGAACGGGCAAAGTCATCCCGTTGAGGTGTTTTTCTGGGTGGTTCTGTCATCCCACACCTGCCCTTAGCAGGTCATGCACATGCACCACGCCCAGAGGTTTGCCCTCGGCACCCAGCACAAACAGGGAGGTAATGGGTCGGTCACGCTCGTTCATCAGGCGCAGGGCGTCCGCCGCAAAAACATCAGGCCCGATGGTGAGCGGAGTGCGGTTCATGACATCCTTTGCCTGCGTAATGGTAAGATCAAGGTCCAACGCCCGGCGCAGGTCGCCATCCGTGATCAGCCCCGCCAGCTTGCCATTATGGTCCAGAATACCAATGCAGCCTAGGGCTTTGCATGTCATTTCCACAATCACGTCCCGCATGGGCGTATTTTCCTGCCCGATTGGCAGGGAATTGCCGGTCCGCATGAGATCCTGCACGGTGCGCAACCGCATGCCCAGCCGCCCGCCAGGATGAAAATTCCCGAAATCGTTCGCCGTAAAGCCCCGTTGCTGAAGCAGCGCAACGGCCAGCGCATCGCCCAGGGCAAGCTGCATGATGGTGCTGGTGGTTGGGGCCAGTCCCATGGGGCAGGCTTCCGGCATGGAGGGGAGGGTGAGCGCAATATCGGCCGCCGTGGCCAGCGTGGAGGTTGCTCTGCTGGTAACGGCCAGCAAAGGCAGTTTGCAGCGGCGGGTGTGGGCGGCAATATCACCCAGTTCCGTGGTTTCACCTGAATTGGAAAAGGCCAGAACGGCGTCACCGTCCTGCACCATTCCCAGATCCCCATGGGAGGCTTCTGCCGGATGCACAAACAGGGCTGGGGTGCCGGTAGAAGCCAGTGTGGCCTGCACCTTGCGCGCAATATGCCCGGATTTACCAATGCCCGTTACAACCAGCCGTCCCGGTAGAGTGCTGATGAGGGACACGGCCTGCGCAAATGCCTGCCCCAGCCCGTTCGGGTCTTGCAGGGCGTGTTCCAGTGCATCCAGCCCCGCGCGTTCTGTTTGCAAAACCGCTACCGCGTTGGCTGTCAGCGTGGCCTGCTGGTTTGCTGCCGTTCGGGAAACGTGCGCCGAGGCGAGAAGCTCTGTCATACGAAAAAGGGTCCGGGTGAAAACGGGTTAAGATCGGTGAGAAAATATATCTGGGTCTTCATAGCCCAGAAGATCAAGCTGGGCACGGGCAGGAAGAAAATCGTAACAGGCCTGTGCCAATTCTCTGCGTCCTTCCCGCTTCAGAAGGGCATCCATCTTTTCCCATAACGCATGGAGATACAGAACATCAGAGGCCGCATACGCCAGTTGTTCGGCTTTCAGGTCCGGCGCGCCCCAGTCCGATGTCTGCTGTTGCTTGCTTAAGTCCACGCCCAGCAGTTCCCGGCACAGGGCGGCCAGGCCATGCCGATCCGTAAAGGTGCGAACAAGGCGCGCGGCAATTTTGGTGCACACCACAGGACTGACCGTAATGCCCAGCGCATGCTGGAGAATGGCGACATCAAATCGTGCGAAATGCATGATTTTGGTCACGCTCGGGTCGGCCAGAATTTTTTTCAGGTTGGGACAGTCATATCCCGTTCCGCCCAGAGAAGGAGGGATAAGCTGCACAAGATGAGCAGTGCCATCTCCGGCGGAAAGCTGCACAAGGCAGAGCCTGTCACGATAAGGCTTAAGGCCCATGGTTTCCGTATCAACGGCCACGGAGCCAGAGAACGTCACGTCATCCGGCAGATCGTTCCGATGTAATGTAATGGCACCTTCGGACGGGGGCCGGGATGAGGTCATGACCCGCTCCATATCTTTCTGTTAATCTGGCCAGAGCGATACCGCCGAGGGAAGGGATTGTCCATTCCGGCGCTTCTGCATCCTGTTTCAGGCGATTTGATGGTGAGCGCAGGATACTCTCTGTCATGATTTCTTTGGGAGAGGCTTCGTTTCGTGCTGGTTGGAGAGTCTGAAAAAATCAGCATATAGTAATTCATTTTTATTTATAAACATTATGAAAATAATTAACCGGAAATCAATGAAATAAAGAGGTAGCCAATAAGTAGTCTGTATTGTTCTGTGGGGTTATTCATTTATATACGCTCATGAAATAAAATGACTCTCTTTTCCTTTACGTATTTTTGAACTTATGTCACATAAGCGCGCTATCTTTAATCATTAAGTTGAAGCGAAAAGTTGCTTTTCTTGCAAACAGGAAAGGCCGCTTGGCGTTGAGTTGGGTGTTGCGCAAGCCGGAGGCGCCGCACCCACGATAAATTTTGGAGGAAGAAAACCTTATGCAGGATTCTGGCACGGCGCATGCCCATTTTGGATGGTTCAAGCGCCGCAGGCAGATGAAGCCCGATGATATTACCGTGGTGGATAGCGATATGCTGAAACGTGCCGTAGGAGCAGCGGCTCTGGGCAACGCCATGGAATGGTTTGATTTTGGGGTTTATGGCTACATTGCCGTCACATTGGGGCGTGTGTTTTTTCCGTCCAATGATCCCACCGCCCAGCTTCTGGCAACATTTGCAACTTTTACGGTCGCGTTTCTGGTGCGGCCCGTGGGGGGCATGGTGTTCGGCCCGCTGGGGGACCGGTATGGGCGGCAGAAAGTGCTGGCATTCACCATGGTTCTCATGGCGCTGGGCACGTTTTCCATCGGGCTTATTCCTTCCTATCACAGCATCGGGTTAGGGGCTCCGGCGCTCTTGCTTCTGGCGCGGCTTGTGCAGGGGTTTTCGACAGGCGGCGAATATGGCGGTGCTGCCACCTTCATTGCCGAATATTCCACGGACCGCAGGCGGGGCCTGATGGGAAGCTGGCTGGAGTTCGGCACCTTGGCTGGATACGTGGCCGGAGCGGGTACGGTGACGGCCCTTCAATTGGGGCTTGAAGAAAGCCAGATGCTGGCGTGGGGCTGGCGTATTCCGTTTCTGGTGGCGGGGCCGTTGGGGCTTCTGGGGCTGTATATGCGCATGAAGCTGGAAGAAACTCCGGCCTTTCAGGCGTATGCGGAGCAGGCCGAAAGCCGCGAGCATGACAAACCCGGCTGGACGGAACTGCTGCGTGTACATTGGCCACAACTGCTGAAATGCGTGGGGCTGGTGCTGGTCTTCAACGTAACGGATTACATGCTGCTGACCTACATGCCCAGTTATCTGAGCGTCACGCTTGGCTACCCGGAAAGCAAAGGCCTGTTGCTGATCATTATTGTCATGCTGATCATGATGCCGCTGAACGTGGTGGGTGGTCTCTTTAGTGACAGATTGGGGCGCAGGCCCATGATCATCGGGGCCTGTCTGGCGATCCTGCTGTTGGCTGTTCCCTCGCTTCTATTGGTGCAGAGCCACAATAATATTCTTATTTTTCTTGGTCTTATGCTTCTTGGGCTTTCTCTGGTGTGTTTTACCAGTTCCATGCCCTCAACGCTGCCAGCTCTGTTTTATACGCCCGTGCGCTACACGGCGCTCTCTGTTGCTTTCAACCTCTCCGTTTCGCTGTTTGGGGGCACAACACCACTGGTTACAGCGTGGCTGGTGCGTACAACCGGGGATTTGATGATGCCTGCCTATTACCTGATGGGGGCAGCCGTTATTGGCATCCTGACCATGTTGACCGTGCGTGAGACAGCACGCATGCCTTTGCGTGGCTCTCCGCCTGCCGTGGCGACAGAGGCGGAAGTCAAAGCCATTCTTTCTGGCGATCACCCGATTACGGTTGATGCCACCTTGCCGCCTCTGCCCTGAAGGGGGGCGGTGAGCAGAAGAAAAATGGAAATCTGAGCGGGAAGCCCAGCCGTGGCTGGAGGGAGAGATCAAATGACAGTTCCACGCGTTGGGTGCGGTGCGGCCATCCTGCGGGAGGGCAAACTGCTTTTGGTCCAGCGGCGACGGAACCCGGAAGCGCATCATTGGGGACTGCCGGGTGGGAAGGTTGATCCGTTTGAAACAGTGCCCGCAGCCGTAGCCCGTGAAATTCAGGAAGAAATCGGGTTGAGCATCACGCCACAGGCGCTTTTATGCGTGGTGGACCAGATAGATCAGGCACAGGGGCAGCACTGGGTTGCCCCTGTCTATCTGGTGGAAGAATGGCGCGGTGAACCCGCGGTGCGGGAGCCGGAGGCACTGGCAGCAGTAGGCTGGTTTGCGCTGGATGCTCTGCCTGCTCCGTTGACGGAGGCTACGCAGCAGGCCTTGCGTGCGTTGGCCGAGCGTCGGGCATGTTTGCAAAACCAGCGGCAAAAGGGATAGCCCCGCAACCGGAACATGCGGTAGGGGAGGGGAAAGAGTGAGAGAGATCAAAGGTTCTTATGCGTAATCCCCGTTCCGGTCGTTCGTCCCGTCATCAGCGCAACCAGTCCTCTGGCGGACGGGAAGGGGGCGGCGCACCAGCCGGGAGCTGCTGGTTGTTCGGCACGCATGCCGTTGCGGCGGCGCTGGCTAATCCGCGTCGTGTCTTTCAGCGTCTGCTGGTGACGGAGGGTGATCACCCCGCTCTGCTTGCCGCGCGTGAGGCCGGAGCCAGACTGACTATTGAGCCGGAACTGGCGCAGCGCGCCAAACTGGATGAGCTTCTGGGGGCAGAGGCCGTGCATCAGGGCGTGGCTGCGCTGGTCAAGCTGCTGCCAAATCTTACACTTGATGAGGCGCTGGAACGGCCGGGGCCAGTGCTGGTGCTGGATCAGGTGACAGACCCGCGCAATGTGGGGGCCATTCTACGCTCTGCCGCCGCCTTTGGGGCTGCCTGCCTTGTGGTGCAGGATCGTAACGCGCCGGAAGAAACCGCCGTGCTGGCCAAAGCTGCTTCAGGCGCGCTGGAAACCGTGCCCATGGTGCGGGAAGTCAATCTGTCCCGTGCGATTGAAGCCTTGCAGAAAGGCGGGTGCTGGACCGTGGGGCTGGATGCAGGCGGCGGCTTGCTGGATGGTCCTTCTTTTGAAGGCCGCCGTGTGGCGCTGGTCTTGGGGGCGGAAGGCAAGGGCCTGCGCCGCCTGACGCGTGAAAGCTGTGATGAAATTGCTGGGCTGTATATGCCCGGTGATATGGAAAGCCTGAATGTTTCCGTTGCGGCGGCGGTGGGGCTTTATGAATTGGCCCGCGTGCGCATGCCCAGCACATACCAGCCCGCGGCAACAAAAAAGCCAACGTAATAACCAATATCGGCCCCATTTAGCCATTTTGCGACGGGGCCGGTATAGAGCGTGCTGCTTGAAAAGAGCAGGATGGTCAGCACGGCGGTTTCTTCCGGCGCGTTACGATCCTGCACCACAAGGCAGGCAGCCCCAAAGGCGGCGGC
>NZ_LHZQ01000040.1 GCF_001580915.1 Acetobacter tropicalis
CCCGCGCAGCGGGTTCGTTCTCCCCCCCCCCAAATCTGCCTGTCGGCTTCACCAATTCAGCAGACAGGCAGTGCTCGGTGCTGTCACATTAACTCTGACCTGTGATAGTCTCCGCTGATGAGCGCTGGATCTATGAGCTACAAACGACATCGTTTTCCGAGTGAGCTGATCGCGCATGCGGTATGGCTGTATTTCCGGTTTCCCCTGAGCTTTCGTCTGATTGAGGAGATGCTGCTCGAACGCGGAATTGTCGTGTCGTATGAGACGATCCGCCGGTGGAGCCTAAAATTTGGAGTGACCTTTGCCCGCTCGCTGCGCCGCAAGGCCGCCAGACCCGGGGATATCTGGCATCTCGACGAGGTCCGGGTCGTGATCCATGGCCGGCCACACTGGCTGTGGCGCGCCGTCGATCAGGACGGTTACGTTCTCGACGAAATCCTGCAGACCCGAAGGAACACCAAAGCCGCAAGGCGATTGCTGACGCGGCTGCTGAAAAAGCAGGGTAGCCGGCCCGCGCGCTTGGTCACCGACAAGCTGGGCTCTTACGGGGCGGCCAGACGTAAACTGAGGCTCACGGTCCGGCATCTATCCCACAAGGGCCTGAACAACAGGGCGGAGAACAGCCATCTGCCACTGCGAAAACGCGAACGGGTCATGCAGAAATTCCGCTCACCTGGGGGATGCCAGCGCTTCGTCTTCGTTTTCTCCGCCGTCCGCAACCTCTTCGTCCCGCCCCACTCCATCGACAATGCCCTCTCCCGGCACATTCATCGGATCAGGGCTTTCGTCCAGTGGAACAACGCTACCGCGCTTACCGCCTGAATGCGTCAACACCGAGAGAAGCTCAACAAACCAAAGTTAATGTGACAGGATCGACAATGCCCTCTCCCGGCACATTCATCGGATCACGGCTTTCATCCAGTGGAACAACGCTACCGCGCTTACC
>NZ_LHZQ01000183.1 GCF_001580915.1 Acetobacter tropicalis
TAAGATGTGTGGAAACATCCACATACCCCGCCACAACATCCCGATTGAAGTTGCCAGCATTGCCGGGGTTGGTGCCTGCCAGAGCATCAGACCCGCTGCCATAAAGAGAGTCAGGTGAGCCCGTGCCAATGGAATAGCTTTCGTACCGATAGGAGGCACCACCGGCTACGTTAATTTCATGCGGCCAGCCCGAAAACCGAAACTTGCGTGAAAGATCAAACGTGTTGCTCCACTGCGAATTATTGAAGCCCTGCACATCAAAGCGGGTGGGCGTGCGGCCCGTATCACGTTCAATGGCCGTATTGGCAGAGTTCTTCAGCCCGATATCATTGTAATCACGCCCGTAAACGGTTGAAAGATCCCAGTTCCATCCTTTGAAAACGCCTTTGATACCTGCCGTGAGTTCATAATCATTCTCCTCCATGGTTTGCAGGGGAGAATAACCGTAAGGATAAAGGGCGGCATAACCGGGATAATTGGCCAAAGAGGACGGCAGGCGATAGTTCTGGTACGATTCCGCATGACGGTGCGCATAAGTTGCCGTGCCGTAAAGCTGGATATTGTCGGTAATATCGTATCCGGCCTTGATGGCCACGCTTTCACGCGTCTGTTCCGGCTGACCCAGCACATTGTTGATTTTGGTGCCAGTGCGGGCATCAGGCGCGCTGCGATAGGTGTGATCGGTATGAAAGAAATCGCCGCTAACGTGAATGAAGCCACGCTGCCCCAGTTTGGCTCCCCCATCCAGATAAACGCCCTGCTGGAAACCATCTTTAGCCGCCGTGATGCCAGAAATGGATTGGGCATGAAAACCATGATCCTGCTTTTTCAGGATGATGTTCACCACACCGGCCACGGCATCTGACCCATACTGGGCGGATGCGCCATCACGCAGCACTTCCACATGGTCAATGGCCGCCATGGGGATCATGTCGATATCAACGGGGGTAGAGCCCTGCTGCGGGCCGGGATCTGCATACATGTTGGCTGTTGTATGGCGGCGCTTGCCATCTACCAGCACCAGCGTTTCGTTGGGATTCAGGCCACGCAGACTGATGGAATCTGTAAGGGCGCCTGTATCAAACCCACCAGTCGGCATGGTGAGAGACGGCAGAAGCTGAGCCAAAGCTTCACGCAGGTTGGGCTGCCCCGTCTGGCTCAACTGCTTGGCGGAGACTACATCAATAGGGGAAAGACTTTGCCGGGCCTTGCGCCCTGTCTCGCGCGTGCCAGTTACAATAACGCTTTCCTCGGCACCGCTTTCAACAGGAATACGTGCGGCTGTTTTGCTGACAGAGCGTACTGTGCTGGCCGCATTTTGCTGTGGCGCGGCAACAGGAGCACCTCTTGAAGTATGTGGCACGACAGTGCCCGCAGACACAGCACCAGAGTTTTTGCCCCCAGAAGACAGAGCTGTTTGCGCATAAGCGGCAACCGGCCCGGAAAAAAGAGTTGCAGCCAACAGCGCGGAGGTAAAACTGCCCCGCTGGCGCAGAACTGCCCCCCTGCCAGCCCACATGCCGCTTTTACCCTCTGACAAAAAACGCTGATGCACGAGGCATGCTCCTGACACACAAAAACACAGACAATAACGTGTTATTATCTATACAACTTTTCTTGTGGTATCATCTGGAAAGTCTGGAAACAGGCTGTATTGGCAACACTGTGTGACGGTTTCGCAACAGTTTGCACCGCTGAGGAAAGCGCCGCCTCATCTGCCTGCCTTCCTCAACGCAGGAAGATCACTCCTGTTCCAAAGACTGCAATTCATACAGTTTATGGTAAAGGCCGTCGGGTTTCTGAACCAGTTTTGCGTGCGGGCCATCTTCCACCACACGGCCGCGCTCAAACACCAGAATACGGTCCAGATCCACTACTGTCGCAAGGCGATGCGCAATAACGATTACGGTACGCCCTTCCATCAGCCGTTGCATGGCTTCCTGCACCAGCGCTTCTGACTGAGAATCCAAACTGGCCGTGGCCTCATCCATCACCAGAATAGAGGTATTGGCCAGAAACGCGCGGGCAATGGCCACACGCTGACGTTCCCCGCCAGAAAGTTTGACGCCCCTCTCACCCACCAGCGTGTCATAGCCGTCAGGCAGACGGTCAATGAAATCAGCCGCATTGGCCAGCCGGGCGGCTTCTTCAATATCTGCCTGTGTCGCATCCGGGCTGCCATAGGCAATATTGTCCGCCAGACTGCGATGAAACAGGATGGGTTCCTGCTGCACAATGGCAATTTCCGCGCGCAACGCAGATTGGCTGACAGTGGAAATATCCACACCGTCAATGGTGATACGCCCACCATCCAGTTCATAAAGCCGTTGCAACAGCTTGGTGAATGTCGATTTACCGGAACCCGACGGCCCAACCAGTCCCACGCGACTGCCTGCCGTGATGGTGATATTCAGATCAGAAAAAATCTGCTTTTTTTGTCCCGGATACTGAAAACTGACATGCTCGAACCGGATTTCGCCCTCGCGTGCCTTGAAAGGCAAAGCATTGAACGCGTCCTTCACCGTGGGTTCCGTACGCCACAGCTCAAGCAGCTCTTCCATCTCATTAACGGAACGCTGCACAACAGACACCTGCTGGCCGATATCCCGCAAGTAGCCCTGAACCAGAAAGGTCATGGTCAGTACGTAAGCAACATCACCCGGCCCAGCGAGCCCCTTGAACCATAGCCAGACCGCCGCACCCGCCAGTGTCAGCCGCATGAAGGTCACGAGAAGATTCTGGATTCCGGCGCTGTTGGTGCCGCGTGTCCATGTCAGGCAGGTGTGTTTGCGCCACTGGCCAATAACATCCTCCAGCCGCTGCTCTTCACGCTTCTCCGCGCCAAAGGCCTTGACCACCGCATTGCAGGTAATGGCATCCGCCAACGCGGCCCCCATGCGGCTGTCCCACCGGTTGGATTCCCGTGCCGTGGGCGCAACATAGCGCAAGGTCAGCAGGCAGGAGGTGGTGATGAACACCGCGGACAGAACGCCCAGCAGCACCCCCATGAAAAGCCAGTGCCATGCCAGAACCAATGTGGTCAGCACCAGCAGGCAGACTTCAGGAATGAGCATAAGCAGCAGGGTATCATCCAGCATGTCCACCGCCCACATGCCGCGTGTCAGCCTTCTTACGGTAGAACCTGCAAAGGTATTGGCATGCCAGTCTGTGGAGAGACGCTGCACCCGCGCAAAAGCCTGCGCGCCAATCTTGTGCATGACCTGCGTGGTCAGATGTGTGATGCCCAGATAGGCGGCCCGCTTGCCCAGCACATTCCCCACGCCGCACGCCGCCATGCCAACCAGCATCCAGATGGCATCCCGCATCAAAGCAGACTGTGTTGCGGGCTGCGCGACATCCGACACCAGCCGTCCGGCCAGAACGGGCATGAGCACATCCAGCACTGTGGCCACCATGACACCGGCCACAGTCACCCACAGCGGAACTGGAAAATCCAGCCAGCGGCGCATGACAAATTTCAGGACATCGACAAACAGATTTTGCCTCCGTGCGGCGGAATGCGCAGCGGAAGAGGGGGTATTCATAAGGAAATTCCGAAAAATAGCTCAGGAAAACTGAGAAAACAGGCCATATCTGGTCCGTTTATGTATCGTGCCCCATTCTTTTTAGCAAACCAGAACCGTGCTCAGGCCACACTCTGCCAATGGACGCACCAGCCTGGAGCGGGATAAACTGCCCCCATGGTCAAACAGCCCCCGCCCTCATCCCGCCGTGCCACGCAGCCCGCAACCTCCAAACGGAAGGTTGCTGCCAGCCCGAAAAAACCGAAGGCAGCGGCAAAAGACAAAGCAGCACCTGTTGAGGACGCAAAGACTGTCACGCAGGCCCCACGTGACATGACCAAAGAGGAAATTCGTCTTTTTCTGACCGATCTTTCCCACGCGTGGCCCAATGCAGTGACAGAACTGCATTACACCACGCCTTTCACGCTGCTGGTGGCGGTAGTGCTCTCTGCACAGGCGACGGATGCATCCGTCAATCGTGTTACGCCGGGCCTGTTTGCGGATGCCCCTACGCCAGCCGCCATGGTGCAGTTGGGGGAAGAAGGCGTGGGCGAACACATTCGCACTATCGGGCTATGGCGCAACAAGGCCAAAAATGTGGTGGAACTCTCCCGCCAGTTGCTGGAACGGCATGATGGACAGGTTCCCGGTACGCGGGACCAACTGGAAGCGTTGGCAGGGGTCGGCCGCAAAACAGCCAATGTGGTCCTGAATGTTGCGTTCAATCAGCCCACAGTGCCGGTAGATACGCATGTGTTCCGACTGGCCAACCGCACCGGGCTGGGGCGGGGCAAAACGGTGGAGGCGGTGGAAACCGCACTGGAGAAGCGTATTCCACCGGAAATGATCCGTGATTCCCACCATTGGATGATTTTGCAGGGCCGTTACGTGTGTAAGGCGCGTAAGCCGGAATGCTGGCGCTGCGCTGCCAGTGCGCCGTGCCTGTTCCCAGCCAAGACGGACAGACCCGTCAGCAAACCGCCGCGTCAGAGCACATAGGCCGGTTTTCTGTTTGGCCAGAGCATGCGCGCTCCCTGCCCTGCCCGACCTGATAGCGTATGCTCTCTGTCATGCATGTGCCAAAAAATCGATCAGTTCTGTTCGGCAAGCCGTAAGCTACTCACCAGCTTCTTCGGCTGACGCAGGCTTTTGGAGATACGTCAAAAGTAAACAGTCGAAACCGCCTAGGTTTTTGAACCTGAAAGACAGGTGTGAGGGCACGCGGCAAACCCATCTGGACGAAACACCCGCAGATCCATGGCCAAAACCGGTTACCCCTGAACCCGGCAGAGTTTTGCAACAGCCTTTTACAGCCAGCCGGAAAGGTCCTGCCGGGCGAGTTGTTCCAGCATATCCACACAGGCGGGGCTATCATTCAGGCACGGCAAAAGCGTGAAGGCTTCTCCGCCTTTGGCCATGAACTCATCACGCACTTCGTTGCCAATTTCATCCAGCGTTTCAATGCAGTCGGCCATGAAACCGGGCGTAATGACCGCAATATTCTTCACCCCTTTTTCGGGAAGGGCTTCAATAAAGGGCGCGGTATAGGGCTCCAGCCATTTGGTGGGCCCAAAGCGGGACTGGAACGTAAGCGGCAGTGTTTCCGCAGTCATCCCCAAGGCAGCGCGGAGGGCTTCCACCGTGCGGATGCAGTCCGCCAGATAGGAATCTCCCTTGTCCACATACTCCTGCGGCAAGCCATGAAAGGACGCCACCACCATCTGCGGCGGGGAGGCAAGGGGTGCCAGCCCGTGCCGCACGGAATCGGCCAGTGCCTTGATATAGGCCGGATGATCAGGAAACGGAGGCAATGTGCGCACAGCAGGCTGGTTACGCAGACGCATCAGCGCACGAAAAAGCTGATCATTCGCCGTAGCAGTCGTGGTGGCGCTGTATTGCGGATAGAGCGGCATAGCCAGAATGCGGTCACACCCATGTTCCAGCAGTTCCCGCACACCCGCCGCAACGGATGGCTTGCCATAGCGCATGCCCCACGCCACGGGCACGTCATCCTGAATGAAGCGCTGGGCCAGGCTTTCCGCCTGTGCACGAGTATAGCCGCGCAGGGGGCTTTCATTACGGGTTTTATCCCAGATACGCTCATACGCCTTGCCGCTTTTACCGGGGCGTACCGTCAGGACAACACCCTGCAAAATGGGCTGCCAGAGCACAGGAGAGCCTTCTATCACCCGGCGGTCAGACAGAAATTCGGACAGGTAGCGCCGCACGGAGCGGTATCCGGTATCATCAGGCGTGCCGAGATTCAGGAGCAGAATACCGGGGCGGCCTTCAAACGCGGCTGTGCCATCAGGGCGTTTACGTGGGGGAATATGGTGAAAAACCATGATCTTTTTCCTGAACCCGAACAGCCCTTGGCCGAACGTCTTTTAAAACAAACGGCCTTTTGCCAGCCTGCCATGCCAACGGATTTACGTGGCCAGAGTTTTCATGCCCCGTTTTATGCACTTGAGCATAAGGGAGGGCAACGAGAGCGCATCCACCCCGGTTGCGGGAGCCAGAAACCCCTCCTGTACGGCCTGATTGGAAAAACGGCTTATGCGTGCAGCATAGACCGTGACCTGCAGCGTGAAGTGCGTGAACACATGCTTGACCATGCCGCAGTCCTGCCATTCGGTCTGCACAGGGGCGTGGGTCAGGGCTTCCTCCGTGCTCCACGGCTCGGTGCGCCATGGGGTGCCGGGCAATTCTGTCATGGCGGCAAGTAGCCCTTTTTCTGGCCGCTTGCGTAAAAGCACCTGCCCGGCAGCATCAATCACCAGAAAATGCGCACCGTATCGCACCGGCTTGACCGCCTTGGGGGCGCGGCGCGGCAAGGTTGCGGCTATGCCCGCCTTGTGCGCCGCGCAGACCGTAACCCACGGGCACAGCCCGCAAGCCGGGGAGCGCGGCGAACATAGGGACGCGCCCAGATCAAATAGCGCCTGCGCAAAATCGGACGGACGTTTCTGCGCTTCTTTATCCGCGTTCAGGCCAGAAGCGAGAGCCGCAAGTTTTTTGCGCGATGCCGGAAGAGGCTCTTCTATGACAAACAGGCGCGAGGTAATGCGCTCCACATTGCCATCCACCGGCACCACGGGCACGCCGAAGGCAATGGCGGCCACAGCGGCAGCGGTATAGGCCCCTATTCCCGGCAGGGTAAGCAAGCCTTCCACTGTGTTGGGAAAGCCGCCAAGCTCCACCACCTTCTGCGCACAGGCATGCAGGTTTCGGGCGCGGGAATAATAACCCAGGCCCGCCCACGCGGAGAGCACATCATCCCGATCCGCCGCAGCCAAAGCCTGCACGGTTGGAAATTTTTCCAGAAAACGATGATAATACGGCCCAACCGCCTTGACGGTGGTCTGCTGAAGCATGATCTCGCTCAACCAGACCGCGTAAGGATCTGCCGTCTGGCCGGGGCCAGAACGCCACGGCAGCACACGGCGATGACGATCATACCAGTCAAGCAGGGAACGGGCGGGCGGGGTTTTCACGGAGGACGTTATGACGAAGGAGAGTCTCTCCGGCAAGACGGGAGCGAAGAAAACACGGGCAACCACCCGCTCCGCACCTTCGGCCAGAAGCAGTGCGAAAACAGGCACGGCACCCCAGAGAGAGGGGAAGCCGTCCCTTGAGCAATCAGCCCAGACTGCGGGCAAGACGACCGACCATGCCGCAAGCAAAACCGGACCAGCCGAGCCACCGCGCCGCGCCATGACGGCGCGGAGTCTGGCCGCCCTTCTGCCTGCCGTGACCGCCCCGGCCTTTCGCCGCCGCAACCCGGCCAGCGTGCAGCTTTTTACGGACTGGAGCGATATTGTCGGCCCGGCTCATGCCGCCGTGACAACCCCCAGCAAGCTGGCGGCAGGCACCCTGACCATTGCATGCGCTGGCCCGGTTGCCATGGAACTGCAACATCTGAGCGATGCGCTAATTGCCCGTATCAATACCTGGTGCGGGCAGGCACTAGTAGCACGCCTGCGCTTTGTGCAGGACCCCAAGGCAGGCATGCGCCCTGCCGCAGCCAGACGGTCCCCCTCCCTCCGCCCTGCCCCCAAATGCAGCGTGCCCGACATGCAGGAGAGCCCGTTAAAGGAGGCTCTGGAGGCGTTGGGCGCACAGATTCTGCGGGAAAAGCAGAAGCGATAACATCCGCGCGACGGCGTATGTCTTTCACAGATCTGTCCTGATCCCCTCTTGAAATTGACACATTCATGGCGCGTTACGTCGGCCAGAAAATCTACGCCTGCGAAAGGCGCAAACTTCTGAAGAAGACCATGACACCTAAACCCGCCTTTCTGACTGCCGCCGCCCGCCGCGCCCTGCGCCGACATGGCCGCACCAGCCTGTCTGACCTGCATTTTCTGGAACAATGGGCCACCAGCCCGGACAACAACGCCGCCAGCATTCTGCGCGCCGGGCAGATCAGACGCACCAACCCGGACCTGATGCAGGACATCACGACTGCCATGCCCGGAAAAACACGCAGAACGACGCTTCGGTAAGAAACAGGATCACCCGACGCCATACTCGGATCACGCATCGCCCGTATTCCGTATAGCGGCCTCTCCTTTCTGCCCCTCCGTTATGGATTGCATCCACAGAGCAACAAAGGCACCATGCGGGCATGAACAGGGCATACGGCATTCAGAAAGCAGACATTTCCCCCAAACGGGCGCTTTCTACCCTGTTTCTTGGCGGTCTGGCGGTTCTTTCTGCCTGTGCGGGGCCATCATCACGCCCCACGTCCTACCGCGCGCCGGGGCCTGCGGTTGACCAGTGGGGACCGTATATTCAGGAAGCCTCCACCCGCTTTTCCATTCCCCAATCCTGGATCCGTGCGGTCATGCAGCAGGAATCCGGAGGGCACCAGTATATCCGGGGGCATCTGGTGCGGTCTGTGCATGGGGCTGTGGGCCTGATGCAGCTTAAACCGGGCACCTATATGGAACTGGCCCACCGGTATCATCTTGGTTCCGATCCCTATAATCCGCATGACAATATCATGGCGGGCAGTGGCTATATTCGTGAACTGTATGATCGTTTCGGGTCACCGGATTTTCTGGCCGCCTATAATTGTGGCCCCCAGTGCGCGGAGAATCATCGCTCCCGTGGCACGGCGCTGCCCGGTTATGCCAAAACCTACATGGCCGCCATCAAGCCGCATCTGAACGACCCCATCCCCGCCATGTTGCAACCTACCCAGATTGCTTACGCCCCGGCCCCTACGCCGCCCGTTACCGTCACGGCAGTTACCGCTCCGGCTTCTGCGTCCCTCAGCCAGCAGACTGTGGGAACGGCACCACCCTTGCAGGATGATCTTGCGCCCCCAGCCCCCATGGGTGCCTCAGCTGAGTCTGGGGCTGGCGCAGATGACGGTATTCCTGTCTCCAGCACCACGGTAGCCCAAACCACGCCTGCAACGGCTGGTCCCGTTTCTTATGCAGCCGCACCAACTTCCCCGGCAGCAGTGCGGGCTGCATGGGGGCAGAACGCCGCCTACAGCACGGGGAACGCCATCATCCAGATTGGCGCATTCTCCACGCAGGAACGGGCACAGCGCGCTGCGGCACTGGCCAGACAATCCTCCACCGCGCTGGCAAATGCCGTCAGCCGGATTGAACCTGTCAACGCAGGCGGCTCGGGGCGTCCCATATGGCGCACCCGGCTTGCAGGCCTGCCCGCCGATCAGACAGACAATATCTGCACCAGCCTGCGCCAGCAGGGGATGTCCTGCGTGCTGGTGATCACCCAATAAGACGTAATTTGAAACGTCCGTGTTGGGGGCTATGAGCCGTTTTTGAGGCTATCATGAAGGATCTGACAGCCTCATGCAGAGCCATTGAGCCGGAAATCCCGCGCATTCCGGCGCAAAAAGCCCTGCCGAACCGACAGGGCTGAGTGCTCCAACCGCCTCCACACTGAAGCAACGGGCGGTATCCTCGTGCAGTAGAGAGATACCGTGCCCATCGCTGCGGCTGTCCTAAGGTCGGAAAGACTCCCACACACCATGCCGCCATTGCACGCAGACGCTTGGCGGGATTGCCCCGACAGGATATGAAGGCACAATAGACCTGATTGACCATGAACCGGACCTGACCTGCCGCAAGCAGACAGGACTGGGAACATCGACGCCCGCGCGCCGAAGGAGCCGTATCGACATTATGCCACGTCGTCTCATGCCCTGCCGTCCCACTCCCGGTTCTTCCGCACGCCGCATACCGGGCGTTTCCTGCCTTTCCGTTGCAGCCCTGCTGGGGGTGGTGCTTCTGCCTGCCTGCTCCAGTGGTCCACGCTCCTCCACGGATCTGACAGCCCCGCGCAACCATCTGCTGGCTGAAGATCGCGGTGCATCTGGCGGAGAGGACAAGCTGAAAGGCGGCGTAAACGCCTATCTGTGGCGCGCCACGCTGGATACCATTTCCTTCATGCCCGTTGCCACGGCAGATGCTGAAGGCGGCATTATCCTGACGGACTGGTACACACCACCCGCCGCGCATAATGAACGCTTCAAGATTACCGCGTTCATTCTTGACCGCCGCCTGCGCTCCGACGCGCTGCGTCTGTCCGTGTTCCGGCAGGTGAAGGAAGGCGATGAATGGGTGGATTCTCCGCCCGCTGCCAACACTGCATCTGACATTGCCGCCCGTATTCTCTCCCGCGCCCGCAAGCTGCGCGCGGACAACGGCAACCGGGACGACTGACGTCCCGGCTTTTCCTGCCGTTTCCCTCTCTCCCCAGTGACCCGCACGAGTTCCATGACACAGCCCGCCAACACGCCTGCCGCACCGGCTCCTGCCGCCGTTTCCTACGATTTCCAGTCTGTTGAACCGCGCTGGCAGAAAGCATGGGATGAAGCGAGCATCTTCACGGTACCGGATGTGCCCCCGGCAGACCGCCCGAAATATTACGTGCTGGAGATGTTCCCCTACCCATCTGGCCAGTTGCACATGGGCCACGTGCGCAACTACGCGCTGGGTGACGTGATTGCCCGCTACAAACGGGCACGGGGCTACGCGGTGCTGCACCCCATGGGCTGGGACGCCTTTGGCCTGCCAGCAGAAAACGCAGCGCGTGAACGCGGTGTGCATCCGCAAGAATGGACGCTGAACAATATTGCCGCCATGCGTACCACGTTGCAGCGGCTTGGCTTCTCCCTGAACTGGGACCGCGAGATTGCTACCTGTCTGCCTGATTATTACGGCAAGCAGCAGAAACTGTTTCTGGACTTTTTGCAGGCCGGACTGGTGGAACGGCGGGAAAGCTGGGTGAACTGGGACCCGGTGGATCAGACCGTTCTGGCCAACGAGCAGGTGGTAGACGGCCGGGGATGGCGTTCCGGCGCGCCTATCGAGAAAAAGCAGCTTTCGCAGTGGTTCCTCAAGATCACCGATTTTGCGGAAGACCTGCTGGATGGCCTGAAAACGCTGGATCGCTGGCCGGACCGTGTGCGCACCATGCAGGAACGCTGGATTGGCCGCTCGGAAGGGGCTCGCGTCCGTTTCTCCTTACACGCACCGCCGCATGGGCTGGACACAAACCTGAACGCTGTTGAAGTGTTCACCACCCGGCCGGATACGCTGTTTGGCATGTCCTTTCTGGCCATTGCCCCAGATCATCCGCTGGCGGAATGGGCAGGCAAGCAGAACCCTGAAGCTGCTGCGTTCATTGCCGAATGTCGTCGTCTTGGCACATCCGTGGAAGCAGTGGAAACGGCAGAAAAGCGTGGGTTTGATACGGACCTGCGCGTCAATCACCCGTTCCTTGACCAGAGCTTCCCGGTCTGGATCGCCAATTTTGTGCTGATGGATTACGGCACGGGCGCGCTGTTCGGCTGCCCGTCCGGTGACCAGCGCGACCTTGATTTCGCACATAAATACAATCTGCCAGTAACGCCTGTTGTTCTGCCACCGGGCAAGGATCAGGCGGACTTTGCCATCACCAAAACCGCCTTCACCGGTGATGGCACCATGATCAACTCCGGCTTTCTGGACGGTCTTTCAACGGAAGAAGCCCGCCGTGAAGCCATTGCACGGCTGGAAGACATGGGCGTGGGCAATGGCGTGGTCAACTGGCGCCTGCGTGACTGGGGCGTTTCGCGCCAGCGGTACTGGGGCTGCCCCATTCCGGTCATTCACTGTGAAAGCTGCGGGGCTGTGCCGGTTCCCGATGACCAGCTTCCGGTTAAACTGCCGGAAGATGTCACCTTCGACAAACCGGGCAACCCGCTGGATCACCACCCCACATGGAAGCATGTGGCCTGCCCCAAATGCGGCAAGCCCGCCACCCGTGAAACAGACACGTTTGATACGTTTGTTGATAGCTCGTGGTATTTTGCCCGCTTTACGGCACCCCATGCTGATACCCCTACCGTGCGCGCCGCGGCGGATGGCTGGCTGGCAGTTGACCAGTATATTGGCGGCATTGAACACGCCATTCTGCATCTGCTCTATGCCCGCTTCTTCACCCGCGCGATGAAGAAGACCGGCCATCTGGACGTAAGCGAACCCTTTGCCGGGCTGTTTACGCAGGGCATGGTCAGCCATGAAAGCTACAAGGATTCCGCTGGCAACTGGCTGTATCCGGAAGAAGTGGAGCGCAAGGGCGATGGCGCGGTCAAACGCGGAACGGAAGAACCCGTAACCGTTGGCCGTGTGGAGAAAATGTCCAAATCCAAGCGCAACACAGTGGCCCCGGTGGCCATTATCGAGCGCTTTGGGGCTGACACCGCCCGCTGGTTCGTTCTGTCTGACAGCCCGCCCGAACGCGATATGGAATGGACGGAAGCCGGGGTTTCCGGCGCTGCCCGTTTTGCACAACGTCTGTTCCGCGTTGTCCGCACAGTTGCCCAGACAGTGCCCGCGCAGGAAAGCTGCCCGGCCGAGATCGCCCCGCAGGCCGATGCGCTCCGCCGTGCCAACCACCGCACCATTGCGGCGGTAACCGAAGCGCTGGAAGGCTTTACCATCAACGTGGCGGTAGCACGTATTCATGAACTGACATCTGCTCTGGCCGAAGCCGAAAAAACGGCAGACCTGCCCGGCATGGCGTTTGCCCGGCGTGAAGCGGCCCGCACCCTTTGCCTGCTGTGCGCCCCCATGATGCCGCATCTGGCCGAGGAAATGTACGCCCAGCTTGAACCCGGCACATCCATGGTGGTGGAACAACCGTGGCCGGAAGCAGACCCCAGTCTGCTGGCTGCAACGCAGGTGACCATTGCAGTGCAGATCATGGGCAAGCTGCGCGGCACCATTGAAGCGGCTCCGGATGAAGACAAGGATGCCGTGGTGGCCCGTGCAGAAGCCGAACCCAATGTGGCCCGGCTGCTTGAAGGCAAGCGTATTGTCAAACGCGTGCATGTGCCCAACCGCATTGTAAACTTTGTAACGGCAGGCTGATGCAAAAAACCCGCTCCCTCCGGAAGGCGCTCGCTCTTCCCCTGACGGCTCTCCCCCTGCTGGTGTTGCCCGCAGCCCTCAGCGGCTGCGGATTCCAACCCCTGTATGGCGAGCAGAAGGGTGAGACCACGCCGGAAGTGGAACTGAAGCGGGTTTATGTTGCCAATATTCCTGAACGCTCCGGCCAGCAGTTACGGCTGGCATTGCAGCAGAACATGGCGGGCGACGGCCCCGAAGACCCGGATGGTTATACGCTGATTGTGCATCCCTCCTTCGGGCAGGAATCTATTGATATCCACTCGGACAACACATCCGGCCGGGTGCGCATGAATGCCCATGCCCACTGGCAGCTTCTGACTGTTGAACAATACCCCAAACTGCTGGCGCAGGGTGATGCCTCCACAATGGATGGATACACCAGCACGTACGAACAGTATTTTGCCCAGACCCTGAACAGTGAAACAGCAATCGGGCGCGTGGCACAGACTCTGGCCGAGCAGGTGACCCAGCAGGTAGCCACATGGTTCCGGACCCACGCCGCACCATCCCGCAGGCGTGATCAAGGCCCCGCGGCCTACTACCCAACCCCCAACGCCATTCCGGATTCCGAAAAACAGGCCCCCATGGAACAGGAAGGGGCTGACGCCATTCCCGATATGGCAACAGGCCGCAACGCCCCCAACGCGGGTTCTTTGTAATTTCTGGCGCGGCAGGAAAGCCGAACCATGAAGATTGATGCCCGTTCCCTGCCCCGCGTTACCCAGAACCCTGGCGCATGGCGTGTTATCCTGTTGCACGGAGACGATACCGGGCTGATCCGTGAGCGCGCGCAGGATGCCACACGCAAGATTGCGGGCTCGACCGATGATCCGTTTCGGGTTTCCGTGCTGGACAAGGAAACCCATGACCGGCTTGAAGAAGAAGCCACTGCCCTTTCCCTGATGGGCGGCCGCCGCGTGGTGCGGGTGCGTGATGCCTCTGACTCACTGCTGAAAGCTGTGAGCCACGTGCTGGAACAGCCCACCGATACAGTGGTTATTCTGGAATCACCCAGCCTACCCTCGCGCTCCAAACTGCGGGCCTTGCTGGAAAAACGACCGGACTGCGCCAGCGTTGGCTGCTATCCGGAGGAAGGCCGCACGCTGGAAGCCACCATTACCCAGATGCTGGCAGCCCACACGGTGCGCATTGAACCGGACGCCCTGCACTGGCTGATGGGCCGACTGGGTGCAGACCGGGGGGCCGCCCGCAGCGAAGTGGAAAAACTGGCCCTGTATGCCGGAGACACCGGCACACTCACGCTGGATGACGCCCGTGCCTGCATTGGAGATGCAGGTAGCGTTTCCATTGAGGACGCCGCTTTTGCCGCCACGGAAGGTCGCCGCGCGGATGCTGATCTGGCCATTGAGCGGGCTCTGGCGGAGGGCACCAGCCCCATTACCATAGCCCGTGCGTTTCTAAGCCACCTGAACCGCCTGCGGCGGGTGCGCGCGGCCATGGCCGAGGGGGAAAGTCGGTCAGACGCCATGAAAGCCCTCAGGCCGCCAGTGTTTTTCAAACGGACAAATGGATTCGGTCGGTCTCTTGATCTTTGGCCTCTGGCGGCCCTGACACAGGCCCTGGAAGACACACAGGCGCTGGAACTGGCCTGCAAACAGACCGGCGCGCCCGACCAGCTTTTATGTAAACGCTATGTGGCTACGCTGGCCGCAAAAGCCGCACGCGCCGCACGCCGTTAAACCGTGGGGCAGTATCCGGCACCGCCGCCTCTTGCCCCCGTTCCGGCTTTCAGTATAGATGAAAGAGTGTGTCCGCGTAGCTCAGTAGGATAGAGCACAGGATTCCTAATGCAATTGGGCGCCATGACAGGAAACATCATGGTGTATCCGCTCAAAGTCGGGGAACGCTCTGGTCCACTCGGACCGTGCCGATCCCGAGCCAAGCCAGCCCTGCCACGCAGGGCCGGAAGGTGTAGAGACTGGACGGGCGGTGCCTACGGGCCACTTCGGTGGCCTAAGGCAAAGGGACAGTCCAGACCACGAACATCTGCCAACGGCATCTGCCCGGCAGATGGCGGTGAAAACCGAAGTGGGAAGAATCCTGGGGCCGTGGGTTCGAATCCCGCCGCGGACACCATTCACCAGCTTTTTTGTGGGTTATACAGGTGGAGGGTTCTAAAAGCCCGCCACTCTCGGTTACATCACGATCATAACCCATTGATATTGTTACCGGCAGAATGGCTGTCTACCCGTTTTTAAGATTTTCATGTCTTTTGTGGAATATTTTTGATTCCACGCCATCACAGATGGTGCCTAAACGCACGCAAAGAACAACCAGTTTCATTCACGTTCTAAATTTTAACGTTGCTGTTAAATGTATTGTAACTATAAGAAGGATAAGTCACCCTGTTTTTAAAAGGTTTGATAGATCAATATATTTTTGGGACAGATACCATGGTGCAAAAAATTACCCGAGAAATTGAGATTGCTCTGATCCAGGCAGCATCAGCCTTTACGGTGGAATTCATGCGCAGCTTCCATTGTCTTTACCCAGAAAATGACTCACCAAATCAGAAAAACAGGAAAATTCCTCAAGAATTTGATGAACGTTTTATCGCAATGTATTTCAATAATACGCTGTTTGCTCTCAAAGATAGCTATGAGGCGGATAGGCCTGATTTCTAGCCAGGTCTGTTCTAACAGCCATCCGGCAGTGCCGGATGGCTGCATGACCGGCGAAGTCTCCTAGTGATTCAATACGCAGCAATATTCTAACGGATGCAGCAGGCCAGTGGTAAGCCTCAGCTTTGCACGACCACTTTTTCAAGCTGTACCAATCAACTATTTACTGTCTGTGGCCCGATCAAGGGTGCGACCAGCTTTTTCGGCAGGTCCTTTAGGAGGATCAAATGTATCCTGCACTTTTTCTCCAAATGTCCGCTTCTGCGGTTTGCAAGCTGTGGCAGATAGGCCAACAACAGACAACGCAAGAACCATAACCAGTAATCGACGCATCCAGCATCTCCTTCAAAAAAGAGTTACAGGTCAAACATCTGAACGGGATAAAGGTTTCTGGGGCCTTTTATCAGTCGGGCATCCATACTGTTTGCCGGGACCACTTTATAAAGGCGGAAACGTACCCAATACCATGCATCGTTTTAACTGGCGTTTGAAGAAGCCGGACGAACAAACGCAAAGCGGGCCACCCCTTCGACATACCCTCTTTTTTTGGGCGCAGCTTTCTTGCCAGCGGCAATATTCTGTAACAGCGGCAGCGTGGACTGATCTCCACGTAACAAGCCAATCAGAGCGCGCGCTCTCAGCACTTCATCTTCATTGGCAAGACTATAATAAATGGTGCGTGATTCCCGACGCGGGACAATAATATCCGCCCGGCGCAATGTCCCCAGTTGCTGGCTCAAGGTCGGCTGGCCAATGCCTGTTTGAATCTCCAGTTCGCTCACACCCAAAGGGCCAGCCAGCAACGCATCCAGAATAAGCAGCCGCTGCGGCTGAGCAAAGAGTTTCAGCCGCTCAACCAGCAGTTTTGCCTCCTCCAGAGAAAGAGCGGTCATCCCCTTCCCTCCTGCTTGAGAGACATGAACCACGCGGGGCCCGCTGCCGCCACGGCATCCTGTGTCTGCACTGCCGGGCACATGACTGGCTCACCCGGCTGCCAGCCTTCCGGTGTCAGCACATCATCTTCCGCTACCTGCTGTAGCGCCTTAAGCAGCCGGAGCAATTCTTTTACAGAGCGGCCTACCGTTGGCGGATACCACGTTATGGCCTGCACAATGCCTTCCGGATCAATCACGTAAACAGCGCGCACCGTCACACTACTCTGGGCCGTTGTGTCCAGCATGCCATAGGCACGAGCAATAGCCATGGAAGGATCTTCCACAATGGGGAAAGGAATACTCACCCCAAAACGCTCCCGTATCGCCTCAACCCATGCCAGATGAGAGGGAAGACTATCGACAGAGAGCCCGACAAGCGCACAGTTCAATGCCTGAAACTGCGGCGCAGCACGCGCAAGGGCAATAAATTCGCTCGTGCAAACCGGCGTGAAATCAGCCGGATGCGCAAACAGCATGACCCAGTGCCCCCGCAAGGAACTGAAGGTCAATTCGCCCTGCGTGGTGCGCGCCACAAAGTCTGGCACGGCATCACCAATCTGAAGAATGGCCCGAGAAAGGGAGCTCGGGCAGGGGTCCAACGTTTGGTCGCTCATAATGTGTTTCTAAGCGGATTGTTCTGCTTGACGCAAGATGGTTTCGCATTTAATGAAAATGAATATTCATGTTTATATAAACTTATAAACAATCCAAGGACGCTACCGATGACGGACGCACCCCTCGCCGCTGCAACACACCAGATCCTGATGACCGAGCGTGGTGTTAGCCCCAAACCGGTTATCAGAACCTTTTTTGATGAAGCCACCTTTACTGCCAGCCACGTGGTGCATGACCCCAATACCAAGGCGGCGGCTATTATTGATAGTGTGCTGGATTATGAAGCCTCTTCCGGCCGCACCTCCTATGCATCTGCCGAAAAGATTGTGGCCTATATCCATGCAGAAGGCCTGCACGTAGAATGGCAGCTTGAAACGCACGCCCACGCGGATCACCTTTCTGCTGCGCCGTGGCTACAGGAACAGGTAGGCGGCAAACTAGGTATTGGGGCTGATATTGTCACGGTGCAGAAAGTCTTTGGCAAAATTTTCAATGCCGGAAGTCAGTTCGCCCGCGATGGCTCCCAGTTTGACAGGCTGTTTCATGACGGCGAGCTCTTCAAGATTGGTACGCTGGACGCCATAGCGCTGCACGTACCCGGTCACACCCCGGCCGACATGGCTTTCATTATCGGGGATGCCGCCTTTATTGGGGATACCCTGTTCATGCCGGATTACGGCACAGCCCGCGCAGACTTTCCCGGCGGGGATGCCCGCATGCTGTTCCACTCCATTCATCGCCTTCTCAAGCTCCCCAAACAGACACGCCTTTTCCTGTGCCATGATTACAAAGCACCAGGCCGTGATACCTTTGCATGGGAAACTACGGTGGGAGCTGAACGCGCCCATAACGTGCATGTGCATGATGGCGTAACAGAAGACGATTTTGTGCAGATGCGCACCACCCGTGATGCCAAACTCTCTCTTCCCAACCTCATCATGCCTTCCGTGCAGGTGAACATACGGGGCGGCCACATGCCTGAGCCAGAAGATAACGGCGTGAGCTATATCAAGATCCCCATCAATAAAATGTAAAAATACTCAGTTTTTTAGATGGTTTTTTCAGGTAAGAATTTTACAGTATGTCAGACCCGCTTCTCCACACCGGACTGGAAATTTTCTCTGGCATGCTTGTCGGGTTTACATTAGGCCTGATTGGCGGGGGCGGCTCCATTCTGGCTGTGCCGCTCATGGTGTATCTGGTTGGTGTTTCCAACCCGCATGTTGCCATAGGCACCAGTGCACTGGCTGTTGCTATCAATGCACTGGTGGGGCTAGCCCAACACGCCCGGGCCCATACCGTGAAATGGAGATGCGCCGCCATTTTTGCCTCCTGCGGCGTAGCAGGCGCATTTGTAGGGGCAGCCGTTGGCAAAGCGGTGGATGGCAAACGCCTGTTGCTATGCTTTGCCATTCTCATGATTGGGGTAGGTATTCTCATGCTCCGCGGACGGCGCAATCAGGGTTGCCCGGGCGCAAGCTGTAATCGTGATAATGCCGCAAAAGTAGCGGGCTTTGGTTTAGGCACAGGTGTGCTTTCCGGATTTTTTGGTATTGGCGGCGGCTTTTTGATTGTGCCGGGCCTAATCGCCTCAACAGGTATGCCTATTCTCAATGCCGTTGGCACATCTCTTGTTGCAGTAGCTGCGTTTGGCCTGAGTACAGCCGCCAGCTACATGATGTCCGGTTATATAGACTGGCAACTTGCAGCCCTGTTTATTGTGGGTGGGGCCGTGGGTAGCGTGGCAGGTACCCGCACCGCCCGCTCCATGGCCCGCTCTACCGGCAGCCTGACAACTTTTTTTGCAGGCGTTATTTTCTGTGTCGCCATTTACATGATCTGGCAGAGCCTTCGCTCTCTTTAGTTATAAATTCTTATAGTTTATAAGTATCGTTCCTGACAAAAAGGACCATTGGCACTACACCGGACCTGTGACGCAGATTTTTCTGCTCCTTTTTTGTTTACTGATTATGCAGTGCTCCATAGGTGCTGGGTCCTATGAAGTAACTCTGATGGGGTGCGCTTCTGAGCACTCCGCTCCAAACAGCAAAGCACCTCTTCTAGGATTTACTCTGCTTCTGGGCGTACAGGCGGGCCTCTGCCAACGCTGTATGCAGTTGGGGGAAAATGTTTTCTGCTCCCAGAACATCTGAAAGGGCATGCCGGTTCATGTCAGATCTGAGATACGACGAAACCCGACCGAATATCACCCGTATGTGCTGCTGTTGCAGCAGACTCAAAACATTTCGCACAGCAACAGCCGCTGAATAATCAACATCCGTTATGGCGCTGGCATCAATCACGATACAATGGACGGGTGGATGAGATGTTTCTGCAATAAGCCGTAAATCTTCAACAAAGCGATGACAGTTTGCATAAAACAGATCTGCGCAGAAGCGATAGACCACAACTCCGCTCTCCGGCTGAAGTCCGGCTTTAACAGACTGGGCCTCCATAGCGCCTGTTTGCGTATCTTCTTTCAGGATCATGGTATGAGGCTGATAACTGTGCCGAACATGCCGGAAAAGGGATAGCGCTATAGCGATGAAAATCCCCTGCTCCACCCCCAACCCGACCACCGTTAAAGCCGTGATCATGGCAAGACCGAACTCTCCGGGGCTTTCCCGGCGGATATGCCATAACGTGCGCACCTGTATCATGCTTATGGCAACATTGAAGACAATTGCACCCAGCACACAGCGCGGCAGAAATTGCAAAGGTTTTGTAAGAAACAGCAAGACGCACACTGTTATGGCGGCAAACACAAGCTGCGCCTTCTGGCTCCGTGCACCAACCCTGACAGCCATGGCGGTTTGTGTCGGGCTACCATTAACGGCAAAAGCACCACTGAGGGCAGCAACGGCGTTGGCAGCACTCAGGCCGAGAATATCTGCGTTCTCATCAACAGTTTCATTAAACTGATCAGCCATGGCACGTGAGGTTGCAGCACTTTGCGCAATCATCACAAACACGCAGGATGTAGCCACGGGTAGGAGGGCCAGCATGTCATCCCACCCCACCCAAGGGATATTCAAAACAGGCAGCCCCCCCTCAACCGGGCCCACGACAGAAAGCCCATGTACCTGAAAACGGTAAAACCAGCTTGCACAAATACTGCTGCCTACCACCAGCAAAGCCCAAGGCTTATGAGGGAGAAAACGGTTACCCAGAAACAGGCTCATACTAACCAGGGCAGAGAGCAGGAAAGCCTGTGGCACTGCATGAGGAAGCGCCTGCAAAAATTCCCATACCTGATAGAGTGGTTGATGCGTATGTGCGCTCAGGCCCAGCATATCAAAAAGCATGACAAGCCCTACCTGAATACCAACCCCAGCCATGAACCCCACCAGCACAGTGCGGGACAGAAAATCAGCCAGAAACCCAAGCCGGAATAAGCGCGCCACTAACAAAAAGCCTGCGCATAGCAACGCAACCATACTGACAAGCGCCCTGTAATGCACAGAACCTGGCTCAGCCATTTGAGAAAGTGCGCTTGAAAGAATAGCCGCCGTTGCGGAATCTGCCGCCACGACCAGATGGCGGGATGAACCAAATGCCGCAAAGGCCACAAGTGGCAGCAGCAGCGTATAAAGCCCCGTAACAGCCGGCATACCCGCAATACGAGCATATCCCAGTACTTGCGGAATGTTCATGGAAGCCAGAGAAAGACCCGCAACCCCATCACGCACCCACCCACGCAGGCCATCTGCTGTTTTAAACCGACTGCGCCATTGCTTTAGTGCGGGCCACCACATCTCACAGCATCCTCATGCTTTTCTGTTACATGAAAGGCTGTTTGAAAAATCTGTCATTTTTTCCAGAGATCGCTTTCATGCTTCTCTTCGTAACTGACTTTCCAAACAGCCTTCAGAATGCTTGTGCCTTTATTCCGCGCGTTCGTCACCTTCCATGAGGTTCATCATGCTCTTTGTGTTAGGCAGCCTTGTTTGGTCTCAGGCCTTATTCCCGTGGACACGCACAAAAAAACGGAGCCCGACGGAAAGCACCTCTATAGAGTGCGTCCCCTCAGAGCTCCGTTTCCGACCAGAAGGGAGAAAGAAAACCCTTTCTCCTTTCTCTAAAATCAGCGACTTAACGGGTTTGGGTGGTGTATTTGTCCGAGCGTTCCTTATGGCAGGCGGCAGGTAGCACGCCAGTGAGGGCTCTGACTGCGGCCTCACGCGATAGGCCACTTTGCTCTGCCAGCTTTTCAATAACGTGAACTGGCAGAAGCTTTGTTACCACGTCTTCCGTAGTTGCATCCGGGCGGCGTTCCTGATCCCACTGGGCAAGCTGCTCATTCAGACCATGAATTTGCGCATTCTGGCGCAGTTCGTGCTCGCCACTATTTCCGTTATGCTCCAGATACTGCACCAGCGCCGAAAACAGGCCCGATGTATCCGTGGTTGCCGCAGTAAGGGTATCTGCGGCTTTGGTGAAAACTGAGTTCAACTGTTCCGTTGCTGAGGCGGTCATATCGTTCCTCCTTGAAAGGTGGACGGACAGTCTGCCAACAGACACTCTGATAGGAGCTTGGGCAGAACCCGGCATGTCCGCCGGGTGGTCCGTTTCATAGTGGTTCAGTGTTTCCAACGACCGGCATCCACATCTGTTGCATCGTTTTTTATCAATCCAGATCAAAAAATTTCCGTAACATACGGAAGATGGTGTCATTATCTGAATAATTCTGAAAATCTCTTACATGAAAATAACCTGTCCCCGCCGCTGCAAGGCTGAGTGCCGTAGCAAAACTAATTCCCCCTGTGGAGCCGGTAACAATGGCCTTCAGGCCAGACAGATCAAACTGCATGCCAGCGTTCCCCTAATGGTGTTCTCTTTACAGGTTGCCTCAATCCTTCTGTTGCGGTGCTAACGCACAGCCTGAGACTTAACTGGCTTCACAACACTGCACGGCGCATGAAGTTCAGTCCCAATGCTGCATGGCAGCCACCACAAGCCTATTCCGCAGCCGCTGCGCCCTGATACCGAAAACGAGCCGTTGCAGCCTCACAACCATATGCGCTTGCCAACGCCCCAGCCTGCACGGAAAGTTCATTTACGGCTTTGATAATATAATCCACCTTGGCATCATCCATCAGCACACTGAAGTTCAGGCGCACCCAGCCGGGTTTTTCAAGCTCCTGCCCGGCCTGAATGGCCTGTTGCAATAAGCGGGACTGTTCCTGATCAATACCCAAAACCCTGTGAGCGTATGGGCCAGCACACGCACACCCACCGCGCGCCTGAATACCGTACACGTCAGATAGCATGCGGGTGAACAACTGATGATGCACGCGCCGTCCTGCATCATCTTTCACACAAAACGAGAAAATAGGCAGATGCTCTCTTGCGTGCGGGTTCCCTAGTATTTGCAAATGCGGGTTGGCCTGCCAGCTTTCATATGCATGCTGATACAAAGCCGCATTGCGGTGCGCCATATACTGGGCGCCAATGGCCTCTTTTACCAAAAAGCACAGTGCGGCCCGAATATCCCCCACACTATCTGGTGTGCCCGCCTCTTCCCGCGCAACAATGCTCCCTGAATACTCGTGACCCCAAGGAGAGACAAATCGCACAGTCCCCCCGCCGGGCAATGAGGGGCATGATGCCTCCACTGTGGCCTCGCGCACAATCAGTACGCCGGACGCACTCGGCCCCCCAATAAATTTGTGGCACGAAACCACAACGGCGTCTTTCTCCCACGGCGTGCCTGCCTTCATGTCTATGGGCATATAGGGGCCGGCCCCGGCATAATCCCATACTGCTCTGGCACCGTAACGTTTCAGAATTTCCGTAACAACGTCAACATCTGTTACAATACCCGTCACATTGGATGCCGCTGAAAACGCGCCTATTGTCAGGCGTTGTGGGTCTGCCTTGGCCAGACAGACCTCAAGCTGTTGTAAATCTGGTCCGCCCTCGGGCGCTTCCTGAATTTCCACCAGTTCGGCACCACTTTCCCGCCACGGCAGAATATTGGAATGGTGTTCATATGGGCCCAGCAGAACCAGAGGCTTCTCTCCTGCCTGCACCGCCTGAGCAACCCCCAGCAGATGCACAAGACGGTTCAACCCGGCCGTAGCACCATTACCCGCAAAGATGGTGGCATATCCGTGCTCGGCCCCACACAACCGCGCAATGGTCTGGCGGGCCGCCAGACGCAGACGGTTCATCACCTGCCCGCAGAAAGAGGCCTCTGTATGGCTGTTAGCGTAGTAGGGCAGAACATCTGTCGCGATGGTTTTTTCAATGCACCCCAGTGCCCGACCTGATGCCACATAATCGGCATAGACCAGAGACTTGACGCCAAACGGGCCGGCGATCGGCAGGCCATCCCCAATCACATCCTCTCCCAAACGGGCCATCACATCTCGCCCACGCAGGTTTTCGGCAAAACGGGTAAAAAGAGATTCTGGGCCAGCCATCATAATGCTTTCTCTGCTTTTTGCTCGGGGATACAGCAGCATCAGAATAGAATGTGCTGGATCAGAAAAATTCACCTTTCTCATGCTTGATGCCGCGCAGAACCGATCATATGATCGCATATGGACCAGAAACTAGATCATCTTGATCGCGCCCTGTTGCGCCTGCTCCAGCAGGATGCCTCGCTTTCCCAACGGGATCTGGCGGAGCGGGTGGGAATGTCTCAAAACGCCTGCTGGCGGCGGTTGCAGCACCTACGCGTAACGGGCGTTCTGCAAGGCGAGACTGCGCGCATCAACCGGGCCGCTACGGAACTGGGGCTGACTGTGTTTGTGCTGATCAAAACGCGCCACCACGCCCAAAGCTGGCTGGAAGATTTTAAGAAAATTGTTCTCTCCATTCCCAATATTATCGATTTTTACAGAATTGCCGGGGAATATGATTACATGCTGAAAATTGCAGCCCGGGACATGAATGCGTTTGACGCCATTTACCGCAAGATCATTGAAAAAATAGATATTGATACCGTGACATCCTACATGGCTATGGAAGCTATTGCCGATAACCGCCCCCTCCCCCTGTAAGTGTTTCTCTCTTTTTAAACTTACCTTGATAGAACAGGATATATCTTATGACAGTGACCCTCTACCATAACCCGGCCTGTAGCACCTCCCGCACTGTATTGGGCATGATACAGGACGCCGGGATAACACCGGAGATTGTGCTTTATCTGAAAACGCCCCCCAGCCGGGACAAGCTGAAAGAATTGGTCAAGCAGACGGGTCTGACGCCACGCGGTCTGCTCCGCCAGAAAGGCGCTTTGTATGAAGACCTTGGGCTGGCGCGTGAGGATGTATCAGATGACGCCATTCTGGATGCCATGACAGCCCACCCTGAACTGATCAACCGGCCGATTGTTGTCACCCCACTTGGGGCGCGTCTGTGCCGCCCGAAAGAACTGGTATTTGAAGTCCTGCCCACAGCCTGAACGAGTCTTCTAGAAACAGTTATCCAAAAAATGTTCAGAGCAACTTTCTGGTTGTCAGGTCTGGTTCAAAGGAGGTGCGCTGAAGGTGCGAGCGTATAATCGGCCCGCACATAAGCTCCCCTTCCGCTTGGCTTTAAAAAATGCGGCACAAAAAAGGGCAGAATCCCCACCCGGATTCTGCCCTTTCCTGAAAAACCCTTTTCTTAAAGACGACTCAGTATTCCACCACGGTACGAATACTTTCGCCCTTCGCCATCATATCGAAGCCCTCGTTAATCCGTTCCAGAGGCAATTTGTGGGTGATTAGATCATCAATATTGATCTTGTGCTCCATGTACCAATCCACAATTTTGGGCACATCCGTGCGGCCACGCGCTCCACCAAAGGCAGACCCGATCCACCGCCGACCAGTAACAAGCTGGAAAGGCCGCGTGCTGATTTCCTGTCCGGCCGCCGCTACCCCAATAATGGTGGAAACACCCCAGCCACGATGGGCACTTTCCAACGCCTGACGCATCAACGTGGGGTTGCCAACGCATTCAAACGTGTAGTCCGCGCCGCCGTCCGTCAGTTCAATCAGGTGACCCACAACATCACCATTCGGGCCAAGATCTTTCGGGTTTACAAAGTCTGTCATGCCGAACTTGCGGGCAATGGCTTCGCGGTCCGGGTTGATGTCTACACCAATGATGCGGTCGGCCCCCACCATTTTGGCTCCCTGAATCACATTCAGCCCAATACCGCCAAGCCCGAAGACCACCACGGTTGAACCCGGTTCCACCTTGGCGGTAAACAACACCGCCCCAATGCCAGT
>NZ_LHZQ01000106.1 GCF_001580915.1 Acetobacter tropicalis
GACCCGAAATTGCCTCAAGTGTGAGAAATCCGCGTCGACGACACGCTGCCGTTTGGCCGCTCGCTGGAAGGCCATGTGCTGCTGCTCGGTGATCTCCTCGAAGATTTTGGAGAGACGCTTCAGGATGTAATACCAACCATTGTTTGGGCTGACTCACGGGGTACCCATCGGGTCAAAAATGTGATTCACAGGATGCTGAGTATTCTCAGAAGGAGGCATTCTGTATGGGCAGCCCTCTGTCCCTGCGTGACGATCATGATAGTTCGGAGTTGCGGCACCTTGCGCGCAGAAGCCGGCATGCGGGTCAGTCGCGTCGCCTGCTGGCGCTTGCGGCGATTTATGATGGCGCCTCGCGCGGCGAGGCGGCCCTTCTTGCCGGGACAGACCGTCAGAGTATCCGTGACTGGGTGCTGCGTTTCAATGCGGATGGCCCGGATGGCCTTGTGGATCGTCATGGCGGGGGACAGAAAGCCCGCCTGACACCACAGATGCTGTCTGCCCTGAAAACCCGGCTCGAAGAAGGGCCAATTCCTGCGGTGCATGGTGTTGTCCGCTGGAGACTGTGCGATCTCTGCGCCTGGCTACATGAGACCTGGGGCGTCACCCTGTCGGAAACCCGTCTGGGTCAGATCATACGTCGTGAGGGGTTTCGTCTGCTGACAGCCCGGCCACGGCACTACCGCCAGGATACAGAAGCGCAGGACATTTTTAAAAAGAGTTCCCCGGTGTCATGGCGGCAATCAGGGCCAGACATCCGGGAAAAGACATCGAAATCTGGTGGTCTGATGAGGCGCGGATCGGCCAGAAAACGAAGCTGACGCGGCGGTGGGCGAAACGGGGCACCCGGCCCCGGGCTGTAGCTGACCTGCGCACCAGATCCGCGTGGATTTTCGGGGCTATCTGTCCTGAAAAGGGAACGGCAGCAGGCCTCGTGCTCCCTGTCTGCAACCTGCACGGCATGCAGCTCCATCTCGCGGAGATTTCACGCACGGTCGCGCAGGGCGCTCACGCCGTCCTCATAGTGGATCAGGCGGCCTGGCACACCAGTCAGAAACTGAATGTGCCTGAAAATATCACCATTCTCCCACTGCCTCCCCGGGCTCCTGAACTGAACCCAGTGGAAAATCTCTGGCAGTTCATGCGCAATACATGGCTGTCAAACAGGATATTCAGAACCTATGACGATATCATCGATATCGCCTGCCATGCCTGGAACCAGCTCGTCGATCAACCTTGGCGCATCATGTCAATCGGACTGCGCAATTGGGCTCATGGGTTATAGCAATCAACGGTTGGTATAATGGACAGCGCCGCTTCGGCGTGAGTGCCGGGTCTCTGCTCTGTATCTTTCTGGTCGTTAGACCATCCTCCTCAAACCCCAATCATCACTCTGCCATCGGACAGGAACCGTTCTGTCCGATGGCTCTGCTCAGGATTTTCACCATGCGTTCTCAGATTACACGCTACCAGACAGGCCGACACTGCGTATCCCGCGCCATCCGCCGTCTTCGGCACACCCGTCGTCTCTCGCCGTGGGATGCAACAGACGAGGACCTCCAGTTCATGGCAGCACTCACCGAACGGCTGGGCGCACCGCCGGTCTCGAACATGATGCGTTATTGCGGCCCCGAGGCCCGGCATCTGGACCAGCTGGGTGAAAGCCTCGGTGACTGGCGGCGAATGCTGGAGGCGCTCGCCCGGCGTTATCCGGATCTGCCACGATCGGGACAGCGGGCGTCCGATGGCACGACACTGGATTCCGCGCCCGAGCGGATTGTCTGGGAGACCCTTGTGCAGATGGTTCCCGATGAACTGGAGTTGTGCTGCCATCCCTGGCTGGAAGAAGGGCGGTATCTGCGCAGCGATTTCGGTCTCTGCGCACCTGATGAGGAGACTCCTCTGGTCTGCATTGAGGTGATGGGCATGCTGGGCTCCGACCGGATCTGCCGGGCGGATGTCGAGGAAGCCTCTCTGGACCGTCTGGCGAAGAAGCAGGACTGGTTCAGTCAGCCGGGCCGACCGCTGCTCCGCGTGATCTGGCTCGACATGATGGCGCATCCGGACTGGCTGGAGGCCATCTGCTCAGAAGCCATCGAAGCGGCTGTCGCGCAGCTTGTCTGCAATGGGGAGGAACGTCGCACATCGGTGCCGGATCATAGTGCACGATATGGGAAGCAACGTTCTCTTTCTGTTTCACGCTGGCGAGCGCGTGAGTAATGTGTGCCTGACGGAATGAACCGCGCCAGCTTTCCACATGGAAGGCTGGCTCCGTCCTGTTCAGTCGTTTTTGTCATCCAGTGACGGCAGCAGTTCAGGCTCTCTCCCGTCCTGCTGTCTGTCCGCCTCCAGTGCCTTCTCGATCCGGGTTGCACGCCACAACAGGACGGGCGCGGCAAGGAGAAACAGAATGCCGGAACCGGGCGTAAAATAGAGATGGAAGGTCGAGAACGCAAAAAAGAAGCTGCTTGTCTCTGTCTGCGATGATTGCAGAAAAACGTAGATCTTGACCAGACAGAACAGCGTCATGCCCCATAACGCACGATCACAGTAAAGACGGGGGATATTGAAGGACGCGCGTTTCCGGCTCAGCCACGATGCGCCAAAACAGGCGATGGTCAGCCAGAGTATGATGCCCAGAATATGAAACCCGCTGAAACCGGCTTGCTGAACCGACGTCATGCCGCGTTCGACATGGCGGTAAGCACAGGACAGAAACCCCGCCAGAACGGTGCAGCCCATCGCAGCCAGGACAAGTTCATCCGGCGTGTTCCAGAACAGACCCAACCGGGCCCTGATCCCTTCAAAATCGATGTCATTCCTGTTCATGGCGGGTTCTTTTTATTCCGTCCGTTGCGTGCAGTTCAGTATTTCACGACGGCGTCACAGTCCCTGACGGTTTTGTTCACAGCGACTGTTTGTTCTGAGATCGTGTGATCCTTTTCATTGATCCGGAACAGCACGCGGTTGCCGTCCTGCGGAGCCGTCGGATCTTTCGGGTTTTCCTCGTTGTTACTGTAAAAATAGCCGTGTTTTGTGGAATGATGGCTTTCCGGCGCGCCTGTGCTGTCAAACGTCAGGGCATAGGTGGTGCAGCGCAGAGGCACATTTCCGGAGTTCACGTCATTCGCAGCCTGATCGCACGCGCTGTTGTAAGGCACGAACGCGACGACGGTGCGGGCGTCCGATGTCCTGAAAACCTGATAAAGCATCGGAGTGTAGTCAAAACTCCCCAGCGCGCCCTTTATCCCGGCACTGCGGAGTTTCCGGATAAGGTCATAGGGTGGCACGCCGTTCTGGTGGTCATTGGCGCTGCTGTTGGGGAAATTCCCCTGCGCCGCCTGTTTCCAGTCACCGTTGCCGGCCGGATCGTTGAGCGCCAGAAGCGGCGATGACATGTCGGCTGGACTCATGGAGGCCGCTGAGGCCAGAGCCGGTGCTGTGGTCATCGCAAGGGCCAGAGAAATGGCCGAAAGACGTTTGCTGGTCAGGTAATCCCCCCATAAAAAGAGTGACTTTTGAATGAG
>NZ_LHZQ01000088.1 GCF_001580915.1 Acetobacter tropicalis
CCTGCACGGGCGCAGTCCTATCCAGGTTCAGCGCTCCAGACGGTCTATTCGTCCGATCGCATCATGAACGCCGTGACGACCACAGACACAGGCCGTGTGTTCATGTCCTTCCCCTACTGGGGTGGTGGCGGCTCTGGTCCCACCGTGGGCGAACTCCAGCCGGATGGTTCAATGCGGCCTTTTCCGGATGCGTCATGGAACGACTGGGAACATGCGCATGATGCACTGAACAGCTTTGTCCGGGTCAACGCCATCCGCATCGGTCCAGACGGGCTGCTCTGGGTGGTGGATTCCGGTGAAGCAAATGTCGGAGGCAACCCCAACCCGGCAAACGGCGCTGCCCCGAAACTGGTCGCCTTCGATCCCGCCACCGGACGTCCCGTGCATCTGATCGTGCTCCGTCAGGGGATCACGCGTTTCAGCTACGTTGATGATCTGCGTTTTCATAACAACACGCTAATTCTCACGGATGCCGGTGATCCGAGTCTAATTCTTGTTGATCTGCGTGATGGACAGCAGCGACGCGTTCTGGCGCATCAGCCCTGTGTGACGGACGAACGGCCGATGCGCGCCGAGGGGCAGATCCTGATGACAGGCAACCGTGAAGCCCGGATTCATGCCGATCAACTGGAAATCTCGCCAGACGGTGAGACGCTGTATTTCCAGCCCAGTTCGGGTCCGATGTCGAAAATAGCAACAGCAGACCTAGAGAATAAGACGCTGACGGATGCGCAGCTCAATGCGCGCGTAAAGCCATTCTATGACACGCCGACCACTGGTGGGACCGCCATTGACGGGGATGGCAATCTCTACGTGTCGGATGTGGATCATCTGCGTATTCTGAAAATCACGCCGGAAGGACAGGGCTCGACCTTCATTGATGATCCACGTCTGGTATGGGGAGACGCACTGTGGATCACCAACAAAGGTGCTCTGTGGATTCCCGCCATCCAGCTCAACCGCACCGCGACGTTCCAGCATGACGGTGTTTCACGTGTGAAACTGCCTGTCAGCATCTACGCCGTTGACGCGCACCTCAAACCCTCCCGCAGTTACTGAAAGAATCAGGAGAAAATTCTCTATGACACTCGATGTTGCCAGCGCCATTCTTGCACGTCGTGCGACCAAGGTGTTCGATGCCGAACATCGCATACCGGAAGAGGATCTTGAAACGATCCTCGGGCTGGCCCGTCGAATGCCGACGGCGTTCAATATCCAGAACTGGCGCTTCGTGGTGGTGGAGGATACGGAACTGCGCCGTGAAATCCGCAAGGTTGCCTGGGACCAGCCGCAGGTGACCGATGCGTCCGCGTTGCTGATCCTGTGCGCCGACATCAAGGCGTGGAAGAAATCTCCCGCACGCTACTGGGAAAATGCGGGACCAGAGACACAGGAAATCATGGTGGGCGCCATCGATCAGTATTATCGCGGACGTGAGCAGGTGCAGCGCGATGAAGGCATGCGCTCCTGTGGCATGGCGGCGGGCGCGATCATGCTTCTGGCAGAGAGCATGGGTTACGCCACCTGCCCCATGGATGGGTTCGACTTTGAGGCCGTTGGCAAGCTGATCCATCTGCCTGAAGACCATGAGATCGTCATGTTCGTGGCCCTCGGCAAGCCTGCGAAAGATCCTTATCCTACGGGAGGGATCCTGCCTGAGTCTGAAATCATCATCCGGAATACGTTTAGCTGAAGACCGGTTTTCAGTGAGTGCATGGCGCTGTCCGCCATGTAGTCACTGATTGATGCCAGCCTCGGCAACCTTCTTGCTGCCGCCTCCGGTCTCTTTCTGTATCTTCTGCACAGCCTCAAGATGCTGTTTATATTCCTCATAATGCTCTGGAGCCGCGTGCACGAAATGCGGATCTTCCATATGGGGAACACGGCCATGATGTGACGTGCCCCCTTTTTTGTATCCACTCAAAAGGAGAGTTCCCGTTTTTTATGGCTTGGGGTTGATGGGATGACAAGGGTCTCGGGAGCATGCCCCCGAGACCCTTGTCTGGCGATCTGATCCGGTGTCCTGCCATCCAGTTGGGAATGGGGACGTACCGTATTGTAGTCTTCCCGCTAGGGCGTGTCGTCATTTAGCATCTGGAGGGTTCGAAAAACCCTTGATTGATGTGCTTGGCTGGTGATTTCAGGTTTTTGTTGATTTGATTGACTACTTTTGGGTTCGTTTTCGATCTGCGTTTTGAGCAGATCGCGTGCTGCCCCCCCGCTGGATTGCTATGCATTCGCGCTCAATCTTTCGAGGAAGAGGAAGCGGCGCATATTATAGACGATATTGGCCAGGCCGATCCTCATTGTGGCCCGGGTGATACCGACAGTTCGGACGAACAGACCCATTTGCTATTTCTGGTCAGCAAAGACATGCTCGACGCGGGATCGGATCACAGACTTTCCTGCATTGGATCTCTGGATATGCCGGGGCATCGGTTTGAGATGCGGCTTCTTCCTATGAACCTTCGAGACAAAGCCCTGCTTTTCCATGAAGTCCTCATTGGCTTTTGAGCGGTAGGCTGTATCAGCCCAGACTGTTGATGCCAAATTGGTTTTATCCAGCAGCCCCTCTCTCAATCGCGCGCCATCGCTGGCGGCGGCATCTGTTGTCTTCCATTTCCGGATGAACCGATACTTCCGGTCGATGGAGACGTGATCTTGTACCGGGAGCG
>NZ_LHZQ01000082.1 GCF_001580915.1 Acetobacter tropicalis
AGTAGAGTAGGAAGCGCATATGCGCTTCCCCTCTCCGAACCGTACGTGCACCTTTCAGCGCATACGGCTCTCCGTTCAGGCTCGGCTTAGAGCCATTGCCACATCATGATAACGGGAGGTGACCGTGCTCCGTGCTTCGTCCCTGAAGATATAGGGGTTTTGCTCGGGGTTCCGCCACCGGAATTGCGCTTTTGGGCTCGTGACGAGCCGTCGCAGCGCCTTTCCGACAAGATTGCCTTGTTCGCTTCGTCCATAGACCAGCCAAGTCTTGGACTGGCCCGTCTCCGGCACTCGATAGCATTTTCGCATCAGAGGCCTGATACGAGAACGATATTTCTGCGCCAGCCAGTGCGCCAGTTTCCAGAACACGACAGTGTCGATACGCCGGAATGTGCGCGCTGTGAAGTCCGTGAACCGGTAGAATGCCGCCCATCCTGCCAAGCGACGGTTCAGGGAGGCAATCATGTCAACCGCATTGATATCGTGATGTCCAGTGAGCGCCTCGGACAGTCCGTGAACAAAGGCCTTGGCTTTCTCCTTGGGTATTGTCGTGACCACGGACATACGCCCGCGTGATCCCCGTTTCCGAATGATCCGATTTCCCAGAAAGACAAAACCGTCGTCAACATGGGTGATATGGGATTTCTCCATATTCATCTTCAGTTTCAGACGGTTTTCCAGGAAATCCCGGCATTCCTCACGGATGGTTTCGGCATGTGCCTTTGTCCCTTTGACGATGACGACAAAATCATCGGCATAGCGACAATAGGCAACAGCGGGTTTCCACTGCCGGTTCTCACGAACCGTGATGGGCCGTTGCTGCTGTATGCCAAAATTCCATGCCCAACGGTCCTTTCGCGCTTTGTGGCTCAGGTATTTCGTCTCCAGCCATGTATCAAACTCATGGAGCATGATATTGGACAGAAGCGGTGACAGAACGCCACCTTGCGGAACACCCTCGCTGGCCGCCACGAACAGACCACGCTCGATGTGGCCTGCCTTAAGGATACGCCAGAGCAGATCAATGAACCGATCGTCCATTATCCGCCGCCGGATGCTGCGAAGAAGCAGCCTGTGATGGACAGTGTCGAAGTAGCTCGCAAGATCACCTTCGATGACCCAGCGTCCTCTCGTGTCACTGCCATCCTGAAGCTGCAATTTCACCGTCCGGACAGCATGATGCACGCTGCGTTCCGGTCTGAACCCGTAGGAGAGACGATGGAATTCGCTTTCCCATATTGGGTCCATGACCATCAGCATAGCGCGTTGGACAATGCGGTCTGTCAAGGTCGGAATACCCAGCGGGCGCTGCTTGCCGTTCGCTTTCGGGATATAGATGCGCCTAACCGGCTTCGGGCAATACGTGCCGTTCAGCAGGTCCACACGCAGGTTTGCCAGATGTTGATCCAGCGTGTTCTGCATGTGACGCTTGTCTATTCCGTCTATGCCCGGTGTATGGGCGCCGCTCGACGCCAATACGATCCGGGCCGCTTCGGCAAGCCACTCCCGGCTGACCATGAGCCGCAACAGGCGGTCGAACCGCCGGTTCGGGTCCGCTGCAGCCCATGTTGCAAGCTTGTGCTGCATTTCCCTGATTATCAAAGGTCTTCACCTCATTAGGTCAGTTAGTTTGCACTTCAAGCAGTCTGAACTGTTCCCCTTCGCCATGTGGCAGGCTTTCCCTGCCGCAGACTACTACGGGAACTCCGCCAGCTTGATGGACATCAGGGTCAACTCCCTTGGCATTCCACCAAGCCTTCCCTCGTTCGTATGCTGGACATCAGCGCGTTGGGGAGGCTGCCGGTCGCAGTCCTTTTCCTTGCGTTCCGCAAGTCGATACCGATGCCGTGGTCTGGCTGTGTTCTCCCCACGGCTCCCAGCAGACACCATACGTGTGTGCCTGCATTCGGACCCCGCTGACTTACATCTCCAGCGGCGTCATCAGTATTCCGCCTGTTAAACCGTGTAGGCAGAGGCGACATTTCAGCCCTCGGATGCGGGTTAACCGGTTCGTGTTCCTCAACCTTCCAACGCTTCAGCCTCGGGAACCATCTCGGCTTAACGGTTTCGCCTCAATCCCCTTTACCTGCGGGCTACGTCACCCTGCCAGTTGACAGCAGGTCACCGCCGCTTGGGCTCATGTTCCCCCACAGCAGGGAACAAGGCAGTAGTTCTGTTCCTCCTTTCTCCTTTGCATTCCAGTCATACGCTCCCCCAGACCATCCGGGGCGAGGCGCACT
>NZ_LHZQ01000115.1 GCF_001580915.1 Acetobacter tropicalis
CTAAGCGTACGTAAAATACACTTTCGTGTCGTGACCCCTTAATGAAGTCGAGATCGTTCAGGCTGAGGGTGTAATGACGTGCCATCTCCGGAAGATCTGCCGGGATCGAGAACAAGCGGGTTCTCTGCTCTGAGGACAGCAGGTTACGAGTAGCCATGACGAAGTCCGATCTCGTGGATGCGGGAGTTCATAAACTACTTGCCTTTAAAAGCAATTCTGAAAGAGGATATTGAAAGAAAAGTCGCAAGGAATTGTCGTGCCCACCCAATCCTTTCAAAAACGGTCATTTGTGAAATCTATTGAGTCGGCTTCGACTGGCCTGCTCCTCGGCTACGCCCGCGTCTCGAAGGGTGACGATCAAAACAACACTATGCAGATCAAGGCTCTCAAGGTCGCTGGTTGCAGGCGGCTGTTTGAGGAAACCGCCTCTGGTGGCCGATGGGACCGGCCGGAACTCCAGCGCCTGCTCGACCAGCTACGCGAGGGCGATACCCTTGTCGTCTGGAAGCTCGATCGTCTCTCCCGATCCCTGAAAGACATGCTGCACATCATGGAGCGGATCGGCAACGCCGGCGCAGGCTTCCGATCCATCACGGAGAACATCGATACGACTACTCCTGCCGGTCGGATGATGATGCAGATGGTTGGGGCTTTCGCTGAATTCGAGCGGGCGATGATCCGCGAACGCACCTCGGCAGGCCTTGCCGCTGCCAGGGCTGAGGGCCGGATCGGTGGCAGGCGCAAAAAGCTCGACGCCGTCAAGCGCCGAGAAATCGCCGAGAGCGTCATCTCCGGCCGCAAATCGGGAGCCGACATGGCCCGACTTTATGGTGTCAGCCAGCCAACCGTCTCGCGTATCGTCGCAGCTCACCTCGCTGATCAAGCTTAGCGTGCAATTTCTAACAGATCGTGCGGTGACCCCTGGAAGACGGGAAAAAGCTGAAGATGCTCAAGCGCCACCTTCAGTCCGCCTATGGCATGACACCCCAGCAGTATCGGGAGAAATGGGGATTACCGGCGAACTATCCGATGGTCGCTCCATCCTACTCGACACAGCACTCCGCTCTGGCGCAGAAAATTGGACTGGGGCAGGCCGTCAGGACCGCACCGGACGTTGCCAAACCCGCTGAAGATCGGATGCCCGTCACGCACATACCCGAGAAAAAACGCGGACGTAGACCAAAACAGGCATGAGCATTCGGGACAGACCGGACCTGTCGGAATCTACTTCGTATGGGCGTAAGCTTCACGCACGGCTTCCGGCCGATTGGAAATGGCCCGCAGATAACTTTTTGCAGCGGTATCTGGCGTACGTTCCCCGCTTTCCCACCCCTTGATGGTTTCCTCTTCCAGACCATACCAGAGCGCGAACTGTCGGCGACTGAGCTTCAGACGCCGACGGATCAGGGCCACATCCACATCGGCCTTGTGATCGACATGGATCGCCCTGATCCCGGCTTTTGCAAGGTCGAAGATAACCGCCTCGATCGTGTCAGTCATGGGCAGCAGAACGATTGCATGCCCTTCTGCCTGTTCCGAGGATTGCCTGATGAGGTCTTCCACTGTCTTCTTGGCGGCCAGCATCGTCAGGCCACGCCTGGACAACGCCATCGTGGCGGCAATGGAATTGAGAGCCGGCCATCCCTCACGCGTCAGGGTCAGGGCGAATCTGGCGCGTGAACCGGAACGGACGCGGGATATGGCCCGGACAGGCCCCAGTCGTGCGAATTCCGCCTTCAATGATGATTTCATCGAGATCCATTCCTTCCAGAACGGCCTGTGCGATCGTTTTCAGATTGGCGAACCCGACCCCATTGGCTGTTGCACCGTGGATGTGAGTCTTGGCCAGCTTCATGAATCCTTGGGATCGATCGACACTGAATTCAGCCATGACCATCAGAACGACACCATGAGCCTGAATAACCAAGGTTGCGATTGGATCACTACTCTGGTCATCATCCATTTCGAACGACAGGTCTTTGACTGTCCACCGTGGCCTCATGCTGAATTATAGGTTCATTGAACCTATAATTCAAGCAGATCTCGCCCTGATATTATCACATGAAATGCGGGCACCATATGGTTAGGATGCGATAAGCCCCTCTTGACACTGTCTCGGCTCCATTCTGGCACCTGACTGACACCACATTCGGGACTGCGTTGGCCCCGGCCTGATATAGGCTCTCATACACCATTGCACCGTTGGTGCGGATGCTCAGGAACCTGCCTGCCGGATCTGGGTGATCATTTCATCGGCTGTGATCTTTCCGGGCAACCGTGTATCGTTTCGTCATCACTCTTGACAAGCCGAGCAGAGCATCCTGAGAGGCTGTACAAAGCGTAATTCCCGTTACGGCCTATCCACCGTAGTTGGCGTAACGATAACGCCTGTAAGGACATCCTGTGGCGTCTGAAGGGCATGCTGCGACACGTGAGCCGTGAATGATCGCCGGAACTCCGATGCGTCTTGAGCAAATTGCGGTTCTACCTGGTTCTTCTGCTGTTGCAGGCGTCGGGCGAGCGCGGAGCGGGAGCCCCGTAGGGCGCCAGAGGCGTCGACGCTTGAGTAAGGGGATTTCAAAGTAGGGACGATGCGGGAAACGCATCGTTACAAAGCAGATCACGCCGTTGGCGTGTCCGCTTAAGCGCAGCCCTAAAAGGGCGAGCAGGGGGATGCCGGGTGGGAGATCGCGCGAAGTGCGATTGAGGCGGCCGTAGGCCGCGAGCCGGCGGGGGCTAAGCCCCCAAGAGGCGGTGCTTGGGTTCATTTGGCTGAAATTTTCAGGAAATGACAAATTATCCACAGCTTTAGAGTGTTAATTTATGTGTTAATAGTAGTGTTACGGGTTTTCCACAGGGACGTAACCTTCTGAAAATAAAAAGTAAATTTTACTTTTGGGGACCATTAGCGTCAACGAAACCCCGAATCTAGTGACTCCAGAACCCCGAATCAGCGTCAACGAAACCCCGAATCTACCCCTTGCGTCAACGAAACCCCGAATCTAAACTACCCGTCAATGAAACCCCGTATCAAATCAGCCCGTCAACGAAACCCCGAACTGGCACTAACCGTCAGTGAAACCCCGAATGTTGATGGACGGTCAGTTCTACTTCCGGAACGATATCCGACACCAGATCTTTTTATTTGTGATGTCCTTGATGCCATCCCCAAAGATGATATGGCCTCGATGGAGCATCCAATTTTCTCGCTTGCCACTAAACCTGATCGACGCATTTTCCGATACGAGCACAATGGCAATACAGTTGAGATCGTTCCGAGCGTCAAAGGGCTCGCGACGATCCATGACAAGGATATCCTTATCTATTGCATTTCGCAGCTTATCGCGAAAATGAATCAAGGTGAGCAGCCAAATCGAACTATCCACCTTACCGCACGCGATTTGTTGGTGTGGACCAACCGTCAAACCGATGGTGATGGCTATAAGCGGCTTCGAAGCGCATTTGAGCGCTTAGCAGGCACACGGATCACCACCAACATCAAAGCTGATGGAGAAGAAATCACCGAAGGTTTTGGTCTTATCAATGAATGGCGAATTGTCCGTAAGACCAATTCCGGACAAATGTCTGAAATTAAGGTAACGCTATCCGAGTGGCTATTCAAAATGATCGAGGGCCGTAGTGTACTGACATTACATCGCGATTATTTCCGTTTACGCAAACCACTTGAACGGAGAATATACGAACTTGCCCGCAAGCATTGCGGCGCTCAGGAAAAATGGAGCGTTTCTATAGAAATTTTACAGAAAAAAACAGGGGCTAGTAGCCATATTCGCGTGTTTCGCTCAATGCTCCGTGACTTGGCAATCAATAACCACTTGCCTGATTATGCTGTCGAAATAAACAGCAACATGGTTACTTTCCGCAATCGGGAAACGATGGACACCGTCAAGATAATAGAGCCGAAGCTCCAGAAACCATTTATCGATCCCGAGGGTTTCCACGACGCTAGAGGGGTTGCTCCAGGATATGATGTCTACGCACTCTATGACGAATGGGTGTCATGGTGGAATGATAGCGGACAACCAGAATTGCAAAACCCCAGTGCCGCATTTGTCGGATTCTGCCGCAACCGATATAAACGCAACCCTATACGCTAGATGTTTAGTCCCGGGATTTGATGGTGTGGTATTTTCACGCGAGTGGAAGGAAGCATTATGGGACAGATACGTCATGGCAGCGCCACGAGCACGCACGCCGTGCGAGCAGCAATACAGGGGTCATTACATAAAACGGGCACAGATATACGCTAAGG
>NZ_LHZQ01000131.1 GCF_001580915.1 Acetobacter tropicalis
ATGATCGGATGTCTCCTTCATGTGTCCGGAAGGGGATCGGCAGACGATCCCGGTAATGCCAACGCCGAATGACACTCAATAAGTCCATGCTGATCACTCCTTCGCCTCCCGCGCTCATGCGTCGGGGGCAGTGTCAGGCATGGGTCAATTCTCAATGAAAATTTCCCCACTCCCAGGGTCAGTTCTCAGTGAAAATCAACAGTCATGTGATGCAATGCCTGACGAAGAGAACTGCCGAACTGGTTTCTTGCTGGTGACAGTACGACCATCCATTCCGACAACGAGGATATGGTCATGGATCCATTGGGCCAGAAAGACTTTCTCCATCCTGTCAAAGCCGAGATGTGCAAGCTGCCGGTGAAGCCAGTCTTCGGAACGGTCCATATTATCCAGTGCGTCTTTGACAATGTCACCTTTCAAAACCAGAAAAACTGATGGAAATACGTCATCATCACAGATTACGCTGACATGGCCTGTGGTTTCGATTTGGGCGTAGCGGATACCTTCAAAACTGAATATGTTCTGCATACGCAACGCTGTGGCAACGTCGTTGAAATCGATCCGATTGGCATTCTGTTTCAGGTTCTCCATGATGAAAATCCCGTCACGAATAATGGGTATGGGTTGGCCAATGGTCGCTTTTCTCAAAAATCCGATCTTTCGTGAGACGTAATTATAAAAGACCATTACACCCACACAGATGAAAAGCAGCGCGATGTAATGCGTGATGGGGAGTGTATCATTGTAAATAATGCCGCCCACCACGCCGCCCAGTACAAAGTTTCCTACCAGATCAACGGATGTCATCATGGAAATCTGGTTTCTGCCAGTGGCATTAAGGTAACCGATGATGACGGTCATTCCGATAATGACTTTTAGCAGAACCCAAAGGTAGATCGTCATGCCTGATGTTTCCCTGACGCTGCTTTCAGATTGGCCTGAGCCAGATCTGCAGCGAATGCAAAATATTGAAGGTGTTTCGACTTAGCTGGGTTCTCCTGGAACGCCCGAATGCATGTCAGAAGCCGAAGACGACATTGAAGTCCAAAAACGCGCCTTTCTTGCGCGATGTCGGAGCAGGGCGCAGGCGCCAGCCCGTGTCGAAGGTCACGTTGGCGATACGATTGATTTTGGCATTCAGATCCACGCCAAGACTGGCAAGGGCCGTCTTGTGCGACGTCGTGTACTGGGTACGGTCATTCCAGGTCTCACCCCAGTCGTAAAATCCACCGATGGTCTCGTTATCTGAAAAGTCGTCTCCCAGCCCGAGCTTCTGGCTGACCGAAAACGATGGCAGTTTGAGTTCCTCGCTGGCCTGTATGCCCCGGCTCCCAAGCGCCGTATTGACGTAGTAGCCTCGGACACTTCCCATACCGCCGGCCTCCAGTTGTTCGCTGTACAGCAGATTATGTGTGGTGGCCTGAGCCGTGGCGACGGTCAGTGATGAAAACCCATATGGAAGATTGGTTGTTCGGGAAATCTGAAAACGGTCATAGACGTAGTTTGTGCGCGCAGACGGAAAGATGGTGGCGTAGCTTTTCAGGTTGTCATGTCCTGTCAGCCCGCCGGGGCCATAAAACGTCTCGTTGATCAGATGCATCTGGCCGTAGGTGTCTGTCTCCGTCGTATCCGTCCCCAAAACAAACTGATCGGTATCCGACTTGCCGAGCATGACAGGAGAACTGACGTAGAACTGGTCACTATTGGTCAGTTTCCAGTCAAATCCCGCATGCAGAAGCGTATCGAGGCCGATCCCCGAGGTGACGGCAAGATGGGGGAGCTGATGGAGATAACGGATCGAGGTCTGGGCGGAATAGCCTGAGTTGCGTAGTGGCCAGGCGGCTTCTGGTGCAGACTCACTATAGGTTCCAAATACGATGATCTTGTCACGCCAGGGCAGGGGGATTTCCCAACTGCCCAGATGCATGTTGTAGCGCGCACTCAGACTTCGGGTGAACTGGTAGGACAGGGTATGGTTCAGCCCGAAAACATTGCCCCAGGTGGCGCCAGTGCTCCAGTTTACCCGCCCCAGTGTCGGATCGGCCTGATTGTTGAATGATCCGAACACATAGACGGGAAAGCGGTCCGCAACCTGAAGTGTCACATCTGTCACACCGGACGTCGCACCCGGATGGTAGATCATGTCTACCGTGAGGAACGGATTGCCATTCATCCAGGACAGGTCGGTCTGCAATCCCCGCAGAGAGAGTGTCTGCCCGGAAACCAGGTTGCTGGCTTCGCGGATGACCCGGTCGGAGAACCAGCGGTTACCCCTGACGTCAATCCGGCCAAGGCGGTATTCGACAACCGTTACATGCAGGATGCCATTCTGCACACGCTGTGGCAGCACGACCGCCGTCACGAAAGGACGGCCTTCCTTGCGAAAACGCGCCGTGATGAGCTGACCGATATCGTAAAACGTCCGGGCGCTCGCTGGCTTGTGGAGATAGGGAATCAGGCTCCTGCGAAAGTCGTTCTCGTCCAGCAGCGGAACGGATCGGGTTGTCACGGCGCTTCCCGGATCAGGCTCGGTTCTCCTGTCCCTTTCCTCAATGACGAGACCATTCAGGGATGGAAGCAGAGGCTGGTCGGAGAGACGCTCCCGGACTGCCGGATCATCGGTCTGCGTTGTGGGAAAACTGCCGGCATTTCGTCTCGGTTCCTGGGGGGATGTCGTGTCGCTCAGGCCGGGAAGACCAAAAAGCTGCTGTGAGACGGGTCGGGATGTCGCGGCATTCTGTCGTCCGGGAAAAGTCTGTGCATTGCCCGAAGACGCTGAAACCAGAAGTCCGATCGTTCCCAGTGCAAGATAAGGGCGCAATGTCATTGTGATACCGGCCCTGCTTCCAGCACGATATCCAATCCCTCGGCATGGGCTTTGTCAGCTGCTGCGAGGTCCGAACGATTTCCTGCAAGGGCAAACGGGTTCCCACTGGCTGTCGCAAGTGATGCTGCTGTGTCCAGAATCCGCGCTTTATCTGAAAGTTTTCCATTTTCGCAGGGGCGTGGTGAGACATACACGCCTTTGGGCCCAAATGAGGCATCCACCAGCACGTCCGAAGAAGACGCAGAGGGCGGTCCTGTTCGACTGACGCCAATACGAACCGTCTCATTGCGCGGGTTGGAACCCCTGTTCCCGGCATGGCCCTTCAGCTGCGGCTCCGCTGGCACGCCTCCTGCCACGTACTGATGAGCCAGAGGCTCCGGGCGTGCCGGGCATCCGGCTGGGATGGCCTGCCCATCATCGGAACGGACAATGCCACCCGGTTCGATCCGGAACGTCCGGGAAGAGGCTTCCAGTTGCTGGGAGATGCGGGAAGGGCGGCTGCCGACTACGCTGACGAGGGTCGGAGAGACCGAAGCCATACTTCGTGCCGAGGCAGCATAATTGTTTGTGGGAGGCGCGGCCTGTGCCTGTTCTGCTGCGGGGAGCAGCAGGATCAGGAGTTTTATCGGGGCTGAACGTCGGGGGAACATCCTGTTTTCCTTTCTGTGGAATGCAGGATGGTGTGTGACGCTGTCCTGCCGGGCCGGACCTCATATGGTCCTGGGTATCATTCCGGAGTGGGGTTACATTCCGGTGTGACGGGCTGCCCGTCCATAACGGCTTTTGTGAAAGCTGTCGAGTCTGCCAGAGAAGTATTGACTGTCTGATCGTGGTTCAGACCCTTGTAGACATGGGCCTGAACGGTTGTTCCGGCAGCACAGGCGGCCTTGACCAGACCGTGCTGAAGGGCAGGTGGAACGTCGCGGTCCAGTTCGCCGGTGCCCATGAATAGCGGCTGCGAGAGTTTCAGGGTCGGGTATTTCATGGCGGCCAATGCAGGTGCCAGCGCCTTGGAATAACCGGGCTTCAGCGAATTGCCGAAGTTGAGGCCATCCTGTTTCACCTTGTCCGTAAGCTCATAGACGCAGAGATTGGCGCCGGCCTGATAGGCGGACATGGCTTTTGGCGTAAAAGCATCTTCCGGTCGGAAGGTAGGATCGTATACAGCTTGTCCCCGGGCGAGATAGAGCGTGTAGACCATCACGGGATTATAGGCGGCTTCGGTATGGCCGGATGCGGGAGCGGCGATCATCTGCTGCATGAGTTCCGGCGTGATGTAGGGTGCGCCTGTGGCGACAGTTCCCCGGATGCCGAGTTCAGGAGCATAGGTCGACGAAAACGCGGCCGAAGCGAAGGCCGCGCCACCGCCCTGTGACTGCCCGACGATCATGATTTTGTTCTGAAGCCCCGGAACATTGCCGAGCGCAGCCCTCACGGCATCCAGAAGGCTGTAGGCCTCGACGCGCGTGTCGAGATAGGCATGCGTGCCGGGCGTGCCCAGCCCCTGATAATCGGTCCCCACCACGGCAAAGCCACGCTTCATCCATTCCGACAGGTAACGGCGGTTGCGGTCGGTCCAAGGGTTGTTCGAGGGCGCACAGTGATCCGCAACGCCTACGGTGCCATGGGCCCAGGCGACGATGGGCCAGCCACCGGCCGGTGGTGTGCCGGCGGGCAGGATGACTTCCGCAGTGACGGGAACCAAACCTTTGTCCGTAACGCCGTTTGTGGACAGATATGTGATTTTCAGGGCACGTCCGGCATCAGGCAAGCTGAAAGCGGGATTGAGCGCTTCGACCGAGGTGATGCTACCCGGCTGGGGTTGTGCTGACGGTGTTCCCGCATGTGCGCTGAAGGGCGCAGTGGCGATGCAAAGTGCTGCGGTCAGGCCTGCAATGGCAGGGGAAGAATAGCGGAAGGTCATAGTGCATCCTTTTTGGGGTAGTCTCTGCTTGACCGCCCTACAAGCGTAAACTTATCAGTGATAAGATTCTTTTACGGCGGGGTTGTCAAGGACGATGACAGGCCGGGTGACCGGGAGAGGACAAGGCATGATGCTGCACAAGGCGAAGAAGACGTATCATCACGGGGATCTGCGGGCGGGGCTTCTATCCTCCGCGCGAATGCTTCTTGAGGAGCAGGGGATTTCGGCGCTCGGCCTAAGGGCCATCACGCGACATGCCGGTGTGTCTTCAGCAGCTGCGACGCCGCATTTCGGGAACCTGATGGGGTTGCTGAGTGCGCTTGCGACGGTGGGTTACGAGGAGCTGGCTGTGGCTCTGGAGCCCGTTCTGGAAGAGGGTGCGCATGCTGCGGGGCTGGTTTATGTGCGGTTTGCCATTCTCAATCCCGGCCTGTTCACGCTGATGTTCCGCAGTGACGTGATCGACCGGAACGAACCCGCACTGGCTGCGGCCCGGGCGCGGACATCGGGGATGCTGACCCGGTTGATCGACAGTCTTGGCGGGCAGCAGCCGCAACGGACGCAGGCTGGAACGCGCGCTGCCCTGTGGGGAAAGGTTCATGGGCTGGCTGTTCTGGCGATTGATGGGTTTCTCGATGTATTGCTGAGCAGTCAGGGCGAGGGCCTGTCTCTTGAGGACTTGCTTGAGGATGCGCTGAGATAGCAAAATCACAGTGCACGGCGACAGAATTTATTGCTTGGGTCGTGTTGGAAAAAGACCTGTCAGTCTGGGGATAGATCTGTTCCACTAAGCTGCCATCGTCCGGTATCCAGCAACTCAGCTCCAACCTTAACGTGATAACTCTGTTATTAAACAAGAAAGACTAAAAAGTTACATTGGTCCGTAATCCGAACACGAGGGCATTCGGGTAAGAAGAGACTGCATTTGGCCGGATAATATATTGTATGTTTGGCATCATGATCAGACCCTTTGCCAGAGTCGCTGCGTAATCAAATTCAAGGTCGACTTCGTTTGACTGGATACCCGGGGTTGCCTTTCCGGTTTTTGCAGCGGCTATTGCTTCTGATCCACCAATCCTTGAATTGATTTTGCCATAAAGTGCAAGAAAATTGATCTGGTCCATTTTCCGTCCTGGAATGAGACCGGTTGTAGAAACGCCTCCGAAACCAAACCGATCGATCATTGCCGTTGCGCGGTCTGACCATACGAAGCCGCCTAAAAGTACAATTCCGCTGGTGGCACCCGGGCCCGTGCGATAGATCATCTGGTCCGCGAGAGCATAGATCTGCGTAATACCCCGCTTGGTTTTACCTACTGTCGGCGTGGCACCAGCGGCTATCTGGCTCTGGTAAAGGTAATCGGGATGGGATGCCGTATCGAACATACCACCAATTTTGTAATGACCAGGCAGTCCATGTGGGCCCGACCAGGGCGTAAATCCGATCTCAAATGGGAACAGGACGCCTGTTGCTTTTGACGTACTCCAGTCCCATCCGCTGGCACCGATCAGATTGGACGTATCTTCTTCGAAAGCCCCTCCCTGTATATAGGGGTCACGACACGAAAGTGTACTTTGCGTACGTTTAGAGTGAATCCGACAAGAACATTGAGGCTGTTCTGCTGAGAGTTCGATAGACTGTCGGACGAG
>NZ_LHZQ01000024.1 GCF_001580915.1 Acetobacter tropicalis
AGAGAAGCTCAACAAACCAAAGTTAATGTGACAGCACCCGAGGAGTTCACCGCGGTTGACGCGACTTAACGTTTGACTGCTCGTCCGGCGCGCCGTGTTCGTCTGATACGCGGCGTAGCGGATGGCCATTATCACCGGCCATCCGCTACGCCTGTCTCGCGTGGACCTTCTTCCGTTAGCGGGCCCTCAAATGGTTTGTCGAGACCGCCCCGTCTTTAATTCCCGGCTGCGAGCCCAGCGCCCACACCTGCTGCGACTTCCTCTACGAGTTTGGCACAGAAGGCGGGTAAATCATTGGGGTCGCGGCTTGTGACAAGGCCGTTGTCGACCACGACTTCTTCATTGATCCATGTACCGCCGGCGTTCTCGATATCGACCTTCAGCGTTGGGTAGGACGTCAGGGTGCGACCCTTAAGCACGCCCGCCTCAATCAATGTCCAGGGTGCATGGCATATAGCCGCAACCGGTTTTTTCTGATCGAAGAAAGCCCGGATGAAACCAATTGCCTCGCCGCTGCCGCGCAGCTTGTCGGCACCGACAGTTCCTCCGGGCACAACAAGTCCGTCGAAATCGTCGGCTTTCACCTCGGAAAACGTCTTGTCGATCGTATAGCTGCCGCCCTCGTCGAGATCGCTATTGACTGTGCGAGCCACGCCCGCTTCAAAACTGACCACGGTCACTTTGCCGCCAGCCTCCTCGATAGCTTGCTTGGGCTTCGACGCCCATTTCTCACAGATCATGTAATTTTAGGAC
>NZ_LHZQ01000147.1 GCF_001580915.1 Acetobacter tropicalis
AACAATGTGAGGTATTGCGCTTAAACGGCCGTCCACATAGGCGGTCGAGTTCCGCCTGGGCAAAATATGCCGACGCCTTGCGCAGGATTTCATTGGCCTGCCGCAATTCGCGGTTCTCTCGTTCCAGTTGCCTGATCTTCTCCCGATCAGGCAGGTCACTTACCGCAGGCGCATTGGCACGTTCATGCAGACGGGTCCATTTTGACAGCGTGTCAGGATGAATATCCAGCTTTGGCGCTATCATCATCACCGCGGACCACCGCGAAGGATGGTTCTTCTCTTCCTCCAGAACCATGCGGGCTGCACGTTCACGAAACTCAGGCGGAAAACGCTTCGATTTGGTGCTCATGAATCCTTCTTACCTCTCGGGTCGTTCTCTCTCCACAAAACCCGGGGCAATTCAGTGTCCCAACCGTCCGTGGCTGTTGAAAAACAGGCTGCTGGGATCTCGCCTGGACGATCAAACCGCAGCCGGCCATCGATCGAGTGCCATTTCGGCGATGGAGAGAAGTTCGTTGATCGTAGCGCCGTCGCGCGCTTGAACGGACATGCCTTCCATGACCGTATTGATGAATTTGCCTAGGACGGCCGGATCAGTATCGGCCGCAAGCTCGCCCTGCGCGGCGCCCCGATGTAAACGCTCGATCAGGAGGGCCTCCGCCGCAATACGCTTGTCGCGCAGCAGGCATTCGATGGAGGCGGACGCCGGCGACACGGCTGCCGCTGCCGAATACATGAAGCAGCCGGCCGGCGTTCCAGGCTCCGAGAACGATGACGCCGCTCGCTCCAGCAGGCCTTTGACGGCCTCGAAAGTGGACAACGCTGGGTCGTTGATGGGGGCATAGAGGTGGACGCTGAACGTCGCGGCATAGCGCTCGATCACCGCTGCGAACAGCCCCGCCTTGTTGCCAAACGCCGCATAGAGACTGGCGGCGGCGACGCCAGTCTCCGCCACCAGATCGGCCATCGAAGTCGCCTCGTAGCCGCGCTGCCAGAACAGCCGTACCGCCTTGTCGAGCGCTGCGTTAGTGTCGAACACGCGAGGGCGACCTGCGCCGCGACGTGCTTTCGTCTCTGTCATGTCTGGCGCCCGATATGGAATGATCGATAAATAATATCTTGAAACTGGTGACCCACACCGATACAGAATAATCATTCTATAATCAAGGAGTGTCCCATGAGCCGCATCGTCCGAATCCACGAATATGGCGACGCAAGCGTCCTCAAGATTGAAGATGTGGCAGTGCCCGCGCCCGCGGCCGACGAGGTGCAGATCGCTGTCAAGGCGATAGGCATAAACCGCGCCGAAGTGATGTTCCGCAACCATGCCTACCTTCAGGAAGCCGAGTTCCCGAGCCGCCTCGGCTACGAGGCTGCCGGCACTGTCGTTACGGTCGGGGCGGACGTGACCGGGTTTGCGGAAGGCGAAGCCGTCAGCCTCATCCCCCCGCTCGATATCGCGCGCTGGGGCACCTATGGCGAGGTCGCCAACGTGCCTGCCCGCCTCGTCGTCAAGCATCCGGCGGCGCTTTCGTTCGAGGAAGCGGCGGCCGTGTGGATGCAGTATGTCACCGCTTGGGGTGCGCTGGTGGAGCAGGCGAAGCTCGGCGAGGGCGATTTCGTCATCGTCACCGCTGCTTCCAGCAGCGTCGGTCTTGCTGCCTTCCAGATTGCGCGGATGGTCGGCGCGACGGTGATCGCGACGACGCGTACCGGCACCAAGCGCCAAGCCCTGCTTGATGCCGGTGCACATCATGTCGTCGCGACCGGGGAAGAGGATCTGGTAGCAAAGGTGATGGAGATAACCGATGGTGCAGGTGCGCGCGTGGTGCTCGACCCGGTCGGAGGCCCGTCGTTCGAGCCGCTGACCGCGAGCATGGCGCGCGGCGGCATTCTGCTTGAATATGGCGCGCTCAGCGGCGAGCCGACGCCGTTCCCGTTGTTCTCCGTGCTGGGCAAGAGCCTCACGCTCAAGGGTTATCTCTACAGCGAGATCGTCTCGGACGCCGCCGCCCTTGATCGCGCCAAGGCGTTCATTGTGGCGGGACTGGAATCGGGCGCGCTCAAGCCGCGGATCGCGCGCACCTTCTCGCTCGACGCCATCCAAGACGCACACCGCTTCCTCGAATCGAATGACCAGATCGGCAAGGTCGTCGTTACGGTCTGACCGGTAAACCTGGGGGAGCGAGCGATGGCTCCCCCCCCTTCCCCGACACATGATCGGACCCTCAGCCCATGCCGTGGTTGCTTGCGGCGCAGGCTTGAGAGCATGACCGGAACCTCGCCCGATGAGAGAAACGCCCGTCTCAGTGCAGGATTGAAACTCCCCCCCTGTATGGTATGCTGAAGCGATTTCTCGGGAAAACGCGATGCCACATTCATCAGAGGACAAAAAGCGAGCCATCACACGCTTGCGGCGTATCAAGGGCCAGGCGGACGCTCTGGAACGCGCGATCGAAGCCGGGGCCGATTGCGCTCCCCTGCTGCAGCAAATTGTCGCCATGCGTGGCGCGACAAACGGACTGATGGCGGAAGTGATGGAGAGTCACCTCAGGGAAACATTCGGTTCCGGCGCAGATCCGGCCCTCAAAAGCGAGGGTGGCGATCACGATGACGGCGTGGAGGGCGTAATGAAGATTCTGCGTACTTATCTTAAATGACGATTTCAGGCTCATTTTCTTGCCCGTGTTCTCTCGCACTTAGAAGCCAGCCCCTGCTGCCTTCTCTGGTTTGAGATCCTCGGTAGGACACCTCTTGTATACTGACAGGGAGTATGGCAAAGATACTCCCTGACAGTATGAGAACGTCGACGAATTTGCGATGGCGCAACGGCCTCGCACCGGCAATCAGTTTCAATCAACTAGGGTATCCCAACATGAAATCTCGCGCCGCTGTAGCCTTCGAGGCGGGCAAGCCACTCCAAATCGTCGAGATTGATGTCGCCCCACCCCGGAAGGGCGAAGTGCTCATCCGGGTAACCCACACCGGCGTGTGCCACACCGATGCGTACACGCTGGCGGGCAGTGATCCGGAGGGTGTTTTCCCGGTGGTTCTGGGCCACGAGGGGGCGGGCATCGTTGTCGAGGTCGGTGAAGGCGTCACCAGCGTCGGGCCGGGCGATCACGTGATCCCGCTCTACACCGCCGAGTGCGGCAAGTGCGATTTCTGCGTGTCGGGCAAGACCAACCTGTGCGTCGCTGTCCGCGAAACGCAGGGCAAGGGTTTGATGCCCGATGGCACCACCCGCTTTTCGTACAATGGCCAGCCCCTTTATCATTACATGGGCTGTTCAACCTTCAGTGAATATACTGTCGTCGCGGAAGTTTCGCTCGCCAAGATCAATCCCGAGGCTAACCCCGAACAGGTCTGTCTGCTGGGCTGCGGCGTCACGACCGGCATCGGCGCAGTCCACAATACCGCCAAGGTCCAGCCCGGAGACTCGGTCGCCGTGTTCGGCCTGGGCGGCATCGGCCTCGCGGCGATTCAGGGTGCGCGCCAGGCGAAGGCGGGTCGCATCATCGCCATCGACACCAATCCGTCCAAGTTCGAGCTGGCACGCCAGTTCGGTGCGACCGAGTGTATCAACCCCAAGGACCATGACAAGCCCATCCAGCAAGTGCTGATCGAGATGACGGGATGGGGCATCGATCATACCTTCGAGTGCATCGGCAACGTCAATGTCATGCGCGCCGCGCTTGAATCAGCGCACCGTGGCTGGGGTCAGTCGATCGTGATTGGCGTTGCGGGCGCGGGCGAGGAAATCTCCACCCGCCCATTCCAGCTCGTCACGGGCCGCGTATGGAAGGGGTCCGCTTTCGGTGGCGTCAAGGGACGGACACAGCTCCCCGGCATGGTCGAGGACGCGATGAGAGGCGATATCGATCTGGCCCCGTTCGTTACCCACACCATGGGTTTGGAGGAGATCAACGAGGCGTTCGAACTGATGCACGAAGGCAAGTCGATCCGCACGGTCATTCACTACTGACCCGCCGATCCGAAGCGGCGCCAGGCGCTCGGATCGACAAGCCAGCCTTCATCATGGCCCGACCCCGGCCATGATGAAGGCTCCCTGGCAACTGAGCGATGCGGTACAACCACCGAAGTGCAGTCGTTACACGCCGATAGCGGCACGGACCACGGCCGCCTAACCCGTGCGCTTACCTGCGGGGTGTGTGGCCTCGTCGCGCGACCCGACGGAAAAAGGCTTTGTCGTACCTTAGTTTAGTGCTGGAAAATATTCCAAAGGTTTCGAAGCTCGGGCCATCGTGGCCGTTGGATGCATTGAGTCGGAAATGCATTCATCTGTTACCCTGATTGTGATGAAACACGGGCCGCACGGGCGGATACGGCAGGAAAACTAAGTTGAAAAACAAGGATATACACTCGACGACGCAGGCCTCCGACCATGGACATGCGGGGCCGCCCGCTTGCGTGCAGGTTCGCGGCGCGCGCCAGAATAACCTCAAAAATATTGACGTCGATGTACCGCGCGACGCCTTCGTGGTGTTCACCGGCATATCGGGCTCGGGCAAGTCATCGCTCGCGTTCGGCACCCTTTATGCCGAAGCCCAGCGGCGTTATCTGGAATCGGTTGCGCCCTATGCCCGTCGCCTGATCGACCAGGCCGGCGTGCCGGAGGTCGACACGATCGACGGATTGCCGCCTGCGGTCGCGTTGCAGCAGCAGCGCGGCTCGGCCAACGCGCGATCCACGGTCGGCAGCGTGACGACGCTCTCCAGCCTGGTGCGGATGCTCTATTCCCGCGTCGGCGAATATCCGCGCCATCAGCCCATGCTCTATGCGGAGGATTTCTCCCCCAACACGGTCGCGGGGGCGTGCGCGACCTGCCACGGCATCGGCCGCGTATATGACGCGACCGAAGAGACGATGGTTCCCGACGACAGCCTCACCATTCGCGATCGGGCGATCGCCGCCTGGCATGGCCAGAACCTGCGCGATATCCTCGTTTCGCTCGGCTATGACGTCGATACGCCGTGGCGCGACTTGCCGAAAAAGGATCGCGACTGGATCCTCTTCACTGACGAGGCGCCGACGGTGCCGGTCTATGCGGGCCTGACGCCCGAACAGACCCGGACGGCGCTCAAGCGCCGCATGGAGCCGAGCTACCAGGGCACCTTCACCGGCGCGCGCCGCTATGTGCTGGAAACCTTTGCCAACACTAAAAGCGCGCTGATGAAGAAGCGCGTCTCGCAATATATCATCGGCCGCAATTGCCCGACCTGCAACGGCAAGCGCCTGAAGCGCGAAGCCCTGTCGGTCAAATTCGCCGGGCTCGATATTGCCGAGTTCGGCGACCTGACAGTGCTCAAGCTGAAGGACTTGCTGATGCCCGTCGCGCATGGCGAGTATGGGGCAGTCTCCGGCACCTCAAAGGGCCATATTCTGGAAAAAGCGGCCCGCGAAGCAGCGGTCGAACAACGGGTTGCCGCGGGCGGCTCTGCGCACAAGAGCGCGCCCGACGTGCGCCGCACGCCCAATCTCTCCGACGAGAAGCGGATCGCCGCCCAACGCCTTGCCTGCGAATTGATCGAGCGGCTCGAGGCGCTGATCGATCTTGGCCTGGGCTACATTTCGCTCGACCGCAGCACGCCGACGCTCTCCTCCGGAGAGTTGCAGCGCTTGCGGCTTGCCACCCAATTGTCGTCACAGCTTTTCGGCGTGGTCTATGTGCTTGACGAGCCTTCCGCAGGGTTACATCCGGCAGATGGCGAAGCCTTGCTCACTATCCTCGAGCGTCTCAAGGCGGCGGGCAACTCCCTGTTCGTCGTCGAACATGATCTCGACGTGATCCGCCACGCTGAATGGCTCGTCGATGTCGGGCCAGGAGCCGGGGATAAGGGCGGTGAAGTCCTCTACAGCGGGCCGATAGAGGGGCTTGCCCACGTCGAGACTTCAATCACCCGCCGCTACCTGTTCGCAGAGCCGCTCCGCAGTGAGCGCACACCGCGCGATCCCAAGGCATGGCTACGCTTGGAAGGGATCAGGCGTAACAATCTTCAAGGTCTCGACGTTGAGTTTCCCATCGGCTGCTTCACCGCTGTCACCGGCGTTTCGGGATCGGGCAAATCCAGTCTTGTCAGTCAGGCGCTGCCCGAGCTCGTCACGGAACACCTCGGCGGCTCTCCGGTGGCCGAGGAGGAGGATATCGATCCTCTGCTCGACGTTGCTCAGAACGATACTGAAGGACGCATTGTCGCGGGTATGGAGCATGTTCGCAGGCTGGTGCGGGTCGATCAGAAACCGATCGGCCGCACGCCGCGCTCGAACCTATCCACCTACAGCGGCATGTTCGACCATGTGCGACGGATCTTCGCTGATACGCCGCTCGCCCGCCGGCGACACTATAGCCCGGGCAGGTTCTCGTTCAACGTCGCGCAAGGTCGCTGCCCGGTGTGCGAGGGCGAGGGATACGTCATGGTGGAGCTGCTGTTCCTGCCGAGCGTTTTTGCGCCGTGCTCGACCTGTCATGGCTCTCGCTACAACCCGCAAACGCTCGAAGTCGAATGGAACGGGCGCAATATCGCCCAGGTGCTCGAACTGACGGTCGACGATGCGTGCGATTTCTTCGCTGGCGAGGCATCTGTGATGCGCTCCCTCGACGTGCTGCGGGAGATCGGTCTTGGCTATCTGAGGCTCGGACAGCCTGCGACCGAGCTGTCTGGCGGGGAGGCGCAGCGCATCAAGCTGGCGACTGAACTGCAACGCGCCCAGCGTGGCAACACGATCTACATCCTCGACGAGCCCACTTCGGGGCTTCACCCCTCCGATGCCGACCGGCTGATGCAACACCTGCAGGGCCTCGTCGACGCTGGCAATACCGTCGTCGTCGTCGAACATGACATGCGCGCCATCACGCAGATGGACTGGGTCATCGATCTGGGACCGGGGGCTGGGGAAGATGGCGGCCGTATCGTTGCCAGCGGCGTCCCTGGCGTCGTTGCGGAAGCAGAAGGCAGTCTCACCGCCCCCTATCTCAAAGCGGCGCTGTAGGTCGTAAACCTGACCGAACGGGCGTTCGATCAGGTGTATGTCAACCGGACGCTGGAATGGGTCGAATCTGGAAGCGGGAGCCGAAGATGTGTCAACGCGGTTGACGCGGTTTAGGGTTCGAGTGCCCGTCAGGTGCGCCGTGTTAGTCTGATATGCGGCGTAGCGGACAGCCAATCGCCGGCCATCCGCTACGCCTGTTTTGTGCGGAACTTCTCCAGGGAGCGGGCCCTCACATGGTTCGTCGAAACCGCCCCGTCTTAATTCCCGGCTGCGAGCCCAGCGCCCACACCTTCCGCGATTTCGTCCACGAGTGTGGCGCAGAAGGCGGGTAAATCATTAGGGTCGCGGCTTGTGACAAGGCCGTTGTCGACCACGACTTCTTCATTGATCCATATACCGCCGGCGTTCTCGACATCGACCTTCAGCGTTGGGTAGGACGTCAGGGTGCGACCCTTAAGCACGCCCGCCTCAATCATTGTCCAGGGTGCATGGCATATAGCCGCAACCGGTTTTTTCTGATCGAAGAAAGCCCGGATGAAACCAATTGCCTCGCCGCTGCCGCGCAGCTTGTCGGCACCGACAGTTCCTCCGGGCACAACAAGTCCGTCGAAATCGTCGGCTTTCACCTCGGAAAACGTCTTGTCGATAGTATAGCTGCCGCCCTCGTCGAGATCGCTATTGACTGTGCGAGCCACGCCCGCTTCAAAACTGACCACGGTCACTTTGCCGCCAGCCTCCTCGATAGCTTGCTTGGGCTTCGAGAATTCTGGCTCTTCCGTCCCGCGGGGCGCGATCAGAACGGCAACTGATTTGCCCTCTAATGTCATAATTTATCCCTATTCCGTAGAAGACTAAGGTCAGGCACCCGGTTTGAGCACGACCTTTGTCCAACCATTATCGCGCGCATCGAAATGCTTGTAAGCGTCTGGTGCCTGATCGAGCGGCAGTCGGTGCGAGATGATTTGACCAGGATTGGCCCGGCCTTGCTCGATAAGCTTCATCAGCCGCCGGTTGTAGTGCTTTACATTACACTGGCCGGTGCCGATCTTCTGCCCCTTGAACCAGAAGTTGCCGAAGTCGAACGCCATCTTGCCTTCCTTCTGGAGATCGTCGGTCGCATTCGGATCTTCCGGGATAAACACGCCGACGACGCCGATGCCGCCGGTGGCCTTCGTGCTTTTGACGAGGCAGTTCATCGTGTAATTACTGCGCTCCTTGCCGTGGCGATCGCAACACTGGTAACCTACCGCCTCGACCCCCCGGTCGGTTCCAAGGCCGCCGGTCGCGTCAAGGATCTGCTGGGCGGGATCGCCCTTGCGCATGTCGATCGGGATCGCGCCCCTCGCTTCGGCCAGCTTCAGACGGTCATCGTGGGAATCGACCACGAAGATCTGAGCGGCACCGCGGATTTCGGCCGAGTGCGCGGCCATCAAACCGACCGGACCAGCCCCGTAGATCGCGATACTCTCACCAGGCAAGAAACCTGACACCTCGACGCCATGCCAACCCGTCGGGAAGATGTCGGAGAGCATGACATAGTCATCCTCCTTCTCCTCAGCGTCCTCGGGCAGCTTCAGGCAATTGAAGTCGGCATAAGGTACGCGCATCATCTCGGCCTGACCGCCTTGCCACGGACCCATCTCGGCAAAGCCATACGCTGCGCCGGCGGTCCCAGGATTGGTCGTGAGGCAAAAACCCGTCAGACCGCGTTCGCAATTTTCGCAGAACCCGCAACCGACGTTGAACGGCATGCAGACGCGATCGCCCTTGTTAATCCGATCTACGGCAGCGCCGACTTCGATGACTTCGCCAAGGTTTTCGTGGCCAAAGACCCTGCCCTTCTCGAAGCTGGTGCGGCCCTCGTACATGTGAAGGTCCGACCCGCAGATGTTGGTCGTCGTCAGCCGGATGATAACATCGGTCGGCTTTTCGATCTTGGGATCATCGATGGTATCGACGGAAACGTCTTTGGGCCCGTTGTACACGACAGCTTTCACGGATCTTCTCCTTTTGTAGATCTGATCTGGGCGTCATCAAATCGAGAGCTTGCTGATGATCCAAACCAGCGCAAAGGCGCATAGCATGGCACCTTTCCAACCAATGTCTGTCTCCTAAACCGCCTGACGCCTGAACGGTTCCTTCCCGTTCGGCAGTTCTCGGATCGATTTACGGCGGCTTTTCGATTGCCAGGGCCAGGACGATCTAAAAAGCGGCAGATTGATGACCTAAAGAAGTTCCTGCGAAACCAACGGCGCCATGATAACGCAACACATCAACGCCGACTTATCAGCAGCAGCATCAAAAGGCCGGATAAGCGCAAAAGAAAAGGCCATCCACTATCGCGGATGGCCTGTCGTATTCTTCTATTTAGTTCCAGAGCCGGCCGGGCCGTCCATTCCCGAGGGCAGGCGACCCTAACCGTGCAGTCGTACGGCAGCTTGGGGTGCCGACCACTCCGCTATTTCGCGGCCAGCAGGGTGAACTTGTGAATCTGCGGCGGTTCCGAGAACAGTTCTTCCGCCCTCTCCATCAGCGCGGCGGCAACCTTGCCGTCAAGATGGGCCTGCCGATCCTCCTCTGTGTCGAACGTATCGAAGATCGCGTACGCACCGGGACCCTCCTCGATCGCATACCAGGTCAGAGTGCCCAGCTCGGCTTGAACGAGCGGCAATGCCGAGGTCAGGAAATTGGCGACATCGCGCTCTTTTCCGGGCTTGGCCTTCAGTGGCACATACAGCGCAAGTTTGGGCATCATCGACTCCTCAAGTTAAACGGACAGATATCATTTGGCAAAGTAACGGTCAAGCGGGCCGGAACGTTCCTAGGAGGCGGAGCACACGCGGCCCTGCCTCCTCGTCGAAATCAGAACTGCTGTGCGGTCGGCCGGATGACGATCGCGTTGACGTCGACGTCATCAGGTTGTTCTACAGCGAACGCGATAGCACGCGCCACCGATGCCGCCGGGATGGCCTGCTTGTAGAAGTCGAGCACCGTCTCGGCAGCCGTGCCAGACGTCGTGAACTTCAAATCGCTTTCGACAGCTCCAGGCTCGATTGACGTGACACGGACTGAATTGCCTCGGGTTTTGTGGAGACGTTTTTTATCTGATTTAAGCGGCTAAAGCATGTGATTTCTGTTGTGCATAAAAGCGAGCCTCAGCTTCTGCTGGCGGGATGTTTCCAATGGAGGACAGGAGCCGCCGATTATTGAACCAGTCGACCCATTTAAGTGTTGCCAGTTCAACCGCTTCCCTGTTTTTCCATGGCCCCTGCCGATAGATGAGTTCGGTTTTGTAAAGTCCGTTAATGGTCTCTGCCAAGGCGTTATCATAGGAATCCCCAACACTGCCGACAGAAGCAACGAGCCCCGCTTCAGCCAGTCTTTGCGTGTAGCGAATGGACACA
>NZ_LHZQ01000160.1 GCF_001580915.1 Acetobacter tropicalis
CAGAGCAGAGCAGAGCAGAGCAGAGCAGAGCAGAGCAGGCGCGGGACGATGTGGAAACCGGGGTACGATGCTCTCGGTGGGGCAGGGGGAGGCCAGATGCGGCAACCTTGCTCCGGCATCATGCGTTTGACATCGTTCGGTCAATTTAAGGTGCAGAGGGCACTCTGCTGCTCACAACTCTCTGAGCGTATGCCAGACTATGCAAGTGAGACTGAATAGCGATACCGTATCCGACTGTCGGAAGCGGAAAAGGAGAAAGCAATGTTTGCTTCACGTCTGAAATTTGTTGCTGCTCTTGCCTGCGGGATGGCGCTGGCTCCCTCCCTTGCGGTGGCGGCGAGCACCGCCACGGGTGACCTGCAGGGGGCAGATGGTGCCGCCCATGGCACCATCAAAGTGACCGAGGCCCCCAATGGTGTCCTGCTTCGTGTGGAAGCCAAAGGGCTGACGCCCGGATGGCACGGTCTGCATTTTCATGAAAAGGGAAGCTGCGAGCCCCCAAAGTTCACCAGTGCTGGTGGGCATATTCACACCGCAAAGCCTGTTGTGCACGGCCTGCTGCATGAGGGCGCGAATGATGCGGGTGATCTGCCCAACCTTTATGTCGCCGCAGATGGCACGGCAACGGTCGAACTCTACTCCAGCCTCGTCTCTCTGAACGCGGGCGGCAAGCATCCAGCCCTTCTGGATGCTGATGGATCATCCGTGGTTATTCACGCAAACCCGGATGATTACACCACCCAGCCGATTGGTGGGGCAGGGGACCGTGTTGCCTGTGCGGTCATCAAGTAAGATTGTTTCATAAGGCGCTACGGCGCGGGCACAGCGCGAACCACACTGGGTATTGGATGCAGAAGTCTGCTCAGTGCGGTTCGTGCTGCGTCGTTTAGTGTAAAAAGGTGACGTTCACCTTCACCTGTTCCATGCCGGGGTAACGCGCTGCGCTCACGGCAGGCGTGGTTCGGTTTCTCCTAGAAAAATACTGGCTTCTTCTGGAATCCATTCCCCTGTATTTTCATCCCGCCCTTGCAGGACCAGCCGAGGTGTGGCGGAACTGCGCTGGCTGCTGGCCTCTTTCAGAAAGGGGGTCATGCTATCAGACTGTTTGCGGTTGATAAGGCAGCACAGTGCGGTTTCCGGAAAAGCGGAAAGCAGGTGGGCTGAGCTTTCTTCTCCCGCAAAAATCATCAGCGGAGGGCGTTTCCGTTTGGCGATAATGTATTTGTGGATAATGGCCGTTTTACCGCTTCCGTATGGGAACGGATATTTTGCAGTTTCGGTAGAAAGAAGAACTTTCTTGTGTTCATCCAGCCTTGCACCATAAACGTGCTCTCTGGGAATATTGTAGCCATATTCAGCAGATGTTGCAAAAAAGGCTGTACAGTCTTCCAGGGAGGATGTGCAGATAACCGGGTCTATGCCGTGTTCCTGCAAGATCTGGAACAGATCGGCCATTTCTGGCGTAAGGCGCAGGGCCTGTACAAATGTGGCTTCTACCGCACCGCCTTTTCCGGCCCGGTCTGGCGGGCAGCGCCATGTAATGGGCGTAATGGATTGGCCCAGCCCCCATTCATTTGCGGCGCGTGTCAGGGCCAGAACATCGGTAATGGTCTGGCCAGCCAGGAGGCGGATCATCCAGCGCTGGGCTTCTTCACCGCCATGCACGGTCCGCAGGCTGTGATAATAAAAGATCATGCGGGCGCGGAAGGCCTGATAAGCCGGGTCTTTATCCAGATCTTCAAGGGAGAGAGGGTGGGGCAGGTGTCCGTAGCGTGCTGCTAGCGCCCGGTAATCTTCCAGAATGTCCTCAACCAGTAGGGGCTGGGAGACAGGTTTTCCATCAAGGGTTGTAAACGGCGCAGGTAACGCCTTTTCTGGCATATGGGTGTGGATCAGGTGCCGGAATTCATGCGCAGGCAACAGGAAACTGAAATGCGCCAGCATGTAATGGAACAATGTTTCCTGCACATTGCCAACAATGGCGGTTTCATCCCAGTCAAACACGGCATAGGGGCGGTGGGTCTGATCATATTTTTCCGAATACTGCCCATATTCGGTGATCACGGCCTGCACGCGGGTGCGTGTTTTGGGGGCCCATTTCAGGGTTTCCAGCATGGGCGGGGTTTCCGCCGGGGTGAAGGAACTTGCCCGGGCAAAAGCAGGGGCAGCCAGCAGGCCGGTCAGCCCGAAACTGAAAGAACGGCGGGTCAAAGAAGACGGCATGCGAGGTCCAGAATGGCTGTTGCAAAAAATCCAGCGCGAAGGCGCGGCTGAACGAAAACATACGTCGGGCAGCAGAGTGCCTAATCTTTCACGTTCTGTCACGGGGAGAAGGGGACGCAAATAAAGGCAAGGCGGAAGGGATAGGGCAAAAAGGCAACAGCACTCTGGCAGGAAAGGAGCGCAAGACTGATGGGGGAGGGCTTTCAGGCGGTCTCTCATAGTTAGGGGAGGCTAGGAGGTGTGCCGTTATATTGGGGACGGTGTATTGGACGAAGGCAGGCGGTTCTCGCCTCACATCTGTTAGTCAAACAAGCGTTATACTTCTCCAATAGCGGACTCTTTCCAGTTTTCCTTGACGTAAGGAACTGGAGCGGTCAGCCATGAGGGCATGGATACCATCAGCCTTCTTGCTCTGTTGCTGACCTTCTCAGCAGGCTTCAGCATTCTCAATTACCACACCTTGCGCGCTCCAGTGACGATCGGCGTGCTGATCTTCTCGATGCTGATTTCTCTGCTGATCATGATCCTGAATCCGTTGATACCGGCCTATGACCTTCAGGCGCTCCCCCGGTCTGTGCTGGGAGCCATCAATCTGCCTGCGGCTCTTTTAAATGGTGCGCTGTCGCTGCTTCTGTTCGCTGGGGCCATGCAGGTGGATGTCGGGCATCTGCGAACAAAGCTGGCTTCGGTAACGGCCCTTTCTATTATAGGAACCGTTCTGGCCGTAGCGTTACTGGCAGGTGCGGCATGGTGTGTTTTTCCTCTGCTGGGCCACGCCGTCCCTTTTACATGGTGCATTGTGCTTGGTGCCATTCTTGCGCCAACAGATCCGGTTTCGGTTGTCGGAATGCTGAAACGTCTCGGCTTGCCAGGACCGCTTCAGGCAGTTTTTGCTGGTGAGAGCCTGTTCAATGATGGCGTGGGGGTTGTTATTTTTGGTGTCACGATCGGACTGGCGACCGGGGATAGCCATGGGGTAACGGCTTCTGAAATTGCCCTGAGTTTCTGCCGCGAGGCACTGGGTGGTGGTCTTCTGGGCGCACTGACCGGAGGGATCGCGCTCCGTGTGCTCAAGGGGCAGCGGGATCCACATATTGATCTGCTGACATCTCTGGCTCTGGCCACCGGAACATTCAGCATCGCCAACCAGCTTGGCATGTCTGGTGCGATTGCCGTCGTCGTGGCCGGACTGTGTTTTGGGACAAGCTATAGCCATGCCATTTTCGATGAAGCGTCCCGCAAGGAACTCGACATCGCCTGGACGTTGATTGATGAGGTGCTCAACGTTCTGCTGTTCATGCTCATAGGCTTTGAAATACTGGAGATCACCCCACGTCTGTTTACGGTGCTGGCCACGCTTGCCGTGATCCCTCTGTCCATTGCCGTACGGGCATTGAGTGTGCTGTTGTCCACTCTTCCTGTTCATCTCCGGCAGTGGGAGCGGGGTCGTGTCCTTGGTATTCTAACGTGGGGTGGCCTGCGTGGTGGGATCTCGGTTTCTCTGGCGCTTGGACTGCCGCCCGGAGACCTGCGCGATCTGCTGCTGCCTGTCTGTTACGGCGTGGTGGGGTTCACCATTATCGTGCAGGGGCTGACGATGGAGCGGGTCGTCCGCAGGCTTTATTCCAGTCATGAGGGCGCATGATCTGTTTTTTCAAAGCGGACACATGGCCTAATGCGCAGGGAACGACAGGGGCTATTGTGTTGCGGATTTTCGTAATTGATTCGTGATTACCAATAAAAATGAAGCCACGTTGAAACTAGCAGTGCGGAGGGAGATAAGTCAGATACTTCGCTTCGGACATTAGGCCCATAGAAGCGCGGCGTGCATCTAGCACTTTAGGGTCGCTGCCTTTTGCATCGAGTGAGAAGGGGGCATAATGATTGTGCTGACAGGATAACTGGGAACCATAATACTGTGTCCCAACTGTAGCGAGGTTCACACGATCTGTTAGTAAAGCATAGTCTGCCTTGTCGAACTGACCCGTTTTCATCAGGGGTTCAATCTGGCGTAATGCCATGACTTGTAAGGCAGGGTCATTATCGGCGTGCTGGATCAAAAGCCACATCATCCTAGATGATTTTTTGTCAGCCTTCACAATACGCGTCCATCCGTGCGTTTTCAGGATGCCTCGGACCCACTGGCTATTATCCCAATCGGTATTAAACATTGCCATAAGGATGCGCTGCTGGAGAACAGTAGAGGTTTCCGTATCGACACCGGAGAGAGTATCCAGTGTTCCCATCATCGGATAACGCCAGCCCTGATCAGGAATGATTCGAGCCGTAATCTGCTCAGTAAGGTTTTGGCTGTCAGAATCCACCTCAATGGCATTACTGGCTGCAGTCAATGCAGCTTCGTAAGTCTGATAATAAGACAGGCTTCGTTTCAATGCTTTTTGAAAGCTATCCCAATTCTTAAACGCCTTGGCGGACGGTAACGCCAATGACACTTGTCCACATAGATGGTCTTGGTAGCCGCGATTTCTGGGAACGACAGCCTTGACGCCTATGTCTTTCAACTGCGCGTCTTCAGCTAATCCTGCGTCCTGCTCGCAGGCATGGACATAAGATTTGATAGCGTTCCAACTCGCAACCTGCTCAGGCGTGGCATCGGGAAATGCGCCGCGCGCGAACTCATAATTACCCGCATCGAAATTATCTTTGGTTATAAAAGGTGCAAGTGATGGAGGCGCAGCCGCAGCGCCAAGCAGAGGCATCAATGCGGCAACAATTACTCGTAATGAGATATTCCGACGAGCCATCTGCCTATTCTCTGTCTTGTTTTTCCTGAAAAAAGGATACTCTACTTAGGGAAATATTGCCAGTGTGCGTTGTTTCTACTTAATGCTGTAACCTGGTATTTATCTCAAGGGTATCAGAGTATTTGTTTCCACCCCTTATTATGCGAGAGCGGATAGTTCACTCTCTCCACCAAAACGGCCTATTTCTTCAACGAAAAAAGAGTTGATCGATAGCAGTCGTGCTGTTTCGGGCATTTGCTGCGCATAACGCAGAGGGCGTGTTTGAGAGCTCAACACGGTATGGGCGGCAGAGAGTTTTTTGAAGCGGACAAAGTTCATGAGAAGGTTTGACATCGGCGGTTGGGATGGAAACTTTGTCAGTTTAATCGCAAAAAACTGCCGATCCATCCGCTAAACGGTGCAAACGCACATCGAGAGAAACTGAAACTGCAAGAGCCTGTTTCGGAACGGCCGACACTGGGTGCCTTCAAGAGAGGCTAGGTTCAGTATGGAACCAGAAAAGTATGCCTCTGCACCGCGCATGCAAAGAGACGTGCGTGGTGCAGAGGTTTTTACGAAGGGAGGCTTAGCCTTCCTGTCCCATTAGTAGCCGTTCGAGTGCGCGTTTGCGGCCGATGAGCGGTAGCAGGTCACGCAGTTCGGGGCCGTGTTCTTCGCCTGTCAGGGCAAGGCGCAGGGGCAGGAACAGGGCTTTGCCGGAGCGGCCTGTTTTTTCCTTCAGGGCTGTGGTCCAGAGCTTCCAGGTTGCGGTGTCCCACGGTTCTTCTGGCAGCAGCGCGGCGGCGTCTTTCAGGAAGGCGGATGTTTCCGCTTCCTGCGGTGGCGGCACAATGTCTCCATAGACCACACTGGCCCACAGCTTCGCTTCGGAAAGCATTTCGATATTGCCGCGAATGGCCAGCCAGAAGGCTTCCGTCGCGCCGTGGGGGAGGCGTTCCGCCACGGTAGAGAAAGGTGTCTGGGCCAGCAGCTTGTGGTTCAGGGCCAGAAGCTGCCGGGTATCAAACCGCGCGGCGGATTTTGAAATGTGGGAGAGGTCATACACCTTGGCCTGCTCCGCAAACGGCACCAGAATTGGGTCATCCGAACTGCCAAGCCGAGCCAGATAGGCCACCAATGCTTCGGCTTCCACCCCGTCCTGACGCAAGGTGCGCAGGGACATGGCGTCAAACCGCTTGGAGAGTTTGCCCCCATTTTCATCCAGCAGCAGCGGCAGGTGCGCAAAGCGGAAATGGTCGGGGCGTGCGCCCAAAGCCTCCGCAATATCAATCTGCACGCCGGTATTGGTGACGTGATCTTCGCCACGAATGATGTGGGTAATGTCTGTTTCCAGATCATCCACAACGGAGGCGAGCGTGTAGAGCACGGTGCCATCGGTCCGCACCAGAACGGGGTCAGACACGGAAGGCAGTTTGACCTGACACGCTCCCATCACAAGATCCCGCCACTGAATGATGCGGTCAGAAAGACGGAAGCGCCAGTAAGGCACCTTGCCATTGGCTTCGGCCTGCGCGCGCTGTTCTGGCGTCATTTTCAGCATGGCGCGGTCATATACCGGCGCGCGGCGCTGGCGGATCTGTGTTTCGCGCTTGGCGGCCAGTTCCTGTTCGCTTTCAAAGCACGGATACAGGCGGCCCGTGGCCTTCAGTTTTTCAATGGCTTTGGCGTAACGGTCCAGCCGCTCGGTCTGGCGGAAGGTTTCATCCCACGTAATGCCCAGCCATGTCAGGTCTGTCTGAATGGCTTCAACATGGCTTTCCTTGGAGCGCTCGATATCCGTATCATCAATACGGAGTTGGAACGCCCCGCCATGGCGGCGGGCAAAGAGGGCGTTGGCAATGGCAAGGCGAGCATTGCCAACATGCAACATACCGGTGGGGCTGGGCGCAAAACGAAGCTTCATGACGTCTCTATGCCGTGACTGGCGCGGAAATACCAGCCCTCTCCTGCCTGTCAGGCAGCCGGTTTTTCAGTGGGTGGTGGGTGGTTCGTCGTCGTCCGTAAACGGAGCGTCATCCTCTTCATCCACCAGCCGGCGGGGGTCCAGCGCGCGCCAGTCCCGCTCCATGGGGGTGGCGCGGGTAGCGGCAAAATCATCCAGTTCATTGGCGGAACGCCAGCCATCCTCTTCGGCTTCCAGCACCACGGCATCTTCCCCAAAGCTGAACCAGGCTGTCAGCACATCCTTGGTGGAAGCGCCCGGCACGCGGCACCGTTCCACGCTGTCTCTTACATAAGAACGGGCAAACGCGTTGGCGTGCGCCAGATCATGAAAACCGCCAACTTCTTCAACAATGTTGTCTTCTGCGCCGCCTGAGAGATCAAGAATACGCACACGCCAGGTTTTATCTTCCGGTGTGGGGGTTTCTGTCATGCAGAGGAGCCTTTCTGTGCTTTGCGCTGGGAGGGGAGGAGGAATTCCCGCCCGATCTTCACGCGTTCCGTGCCGTTGTAGGACACAATATCCGCCGTGGCGTACGTTTCGTTCCAGCGATCAGGAATAAAGGAGCCGGTGCCGACCACATCAATGGGGGCGTGGGCATCGGCCATGCAGGCGCATTTGGTAACGCCAAAGCCGGAGGAAGCAATGATCTTCACATGCGGGAAGCCAGCCTCATCCAGCGCGTCACGCATGCGCCAGACAGCAGCGGCGGAAACGCCGGTGCCAATCAGGTAACGCAGTTCTGAATCAGAACGGTACCGGCGCAGGGCTTCCGGTGCGTGGCGGTCAACCACCGCGTAGGATTCCTGCGGGTTCAGCCCTTCCAGAAACCGCCCGCCATGGGTGTCAAGGCGCACGCCAAGGCGGCCCTGTGCGGCAAGATCAGGAAAGCGGCGGCATACGGCCAGCGCATCCGTCACTTCCTTGCCGAAGTAATCCACCAGCACCACCAGATCCGTTTCCGGATAAAGCTCGTGGAACATTTCCGCAGCGCGCACGGTGGAACCCGCATAGCCAATAAGGGCATGAGGCATGGTGCCATAGCCATGCGTGCTGTTGAAAAACGGTGCTACGGCATCATTCGCCGTGCCGATAAAACCGATGGCGCCATCGCGTTTGGCGGCACGTCCCCCTACGGAAGCCGCATAGGCCATCAGTTCCTGCATTCCATAGCCAGCGCAGTGGCGGGCATCCATGGCCAGAAACTTGGTGTGGGGCAGGGAGACAGCAATCTGATACGCGCGGTGCGCGGCCACACAGGGGCTGCCCAGCTTTTGCAGCAGAAGCGTTTCCAGATCGGCCAGATGGGTGAAGGAGCCGGTGATATAGACTAATGGCTCCCCAGCACCCACCCATTCGCCTTCCGGGTGGACCAGATCAATTGTGTAGGGGCTGTTCCGCTCCGCCATCACGTTCTTCAGCCATTCCAGCATCAGCCCCGGCGCGGAGATGACGGGACGACGAATGAAGAAGGCGTATGTAACCTCACAGTCTCCAAAGTGAGAGACAATCCGCTTGGTGCGGTTGAAGTAGGAATCCGTTCTGGCCGTAATGACCGGGTCGGGAAGCGGTGCGGACGAACTGGCCGTGTTCAGGCCGGGCGTTTCAACGCCGTTAGAAGGCTGCACCATCCTTGTCTCATCTCCATTCCGGTTCAGGCTGCCTGGATGATGGGGGTTCCGGGCGGTGCGGTAAAGGCACCCCCCGGTTCTGTGATCGTGGGTTGGTGGACGCGTTCAGCGTTTGCCGGTCAGTTCCTCAGCCATCAGGAACGCCAGTTCCAGAGACTGCTCGGCATTCAGGCGCGGGTCACAGAAAGTTTCATAACGGTCAGCCAGATCAGATTCCGTCAGGCAGTGTGCGCCGCCCACGCATTCCGTTACGTTCTGGCCGGTCATTTCAATATGCACGCCACCGGCATGCACACCTTCAGCCGCACAGGCATCAAAGAAGCCTTTCACTTCCGTCATGATGGCATCAAATGACCGTGTTTTGACCTTCTGCGTGGTGGAGATGGTGTTGCCGTGCATCGGGTCAGTCAGCCAGGTCACGGTACGGCCGGTGGCTTTTACGGCCCGCATCAGCGGCGGCAGGTGCTTGTCAATCTTGTCCGCGCCCATGCGGGAGATGAGCGTAATGCGCCCGGCTTCATCAGTCGGGTTCAGGATTTCCAGCAGCTTTTCCAGATCTTCCACCGTGGAGGTCGGACCAACCTTGATGCCGATGGGGTTACGCACCCCCCGCAGGAATTCGACATGCGCGCCGTCCGGCTGGCGGGTGCGGTCCCCAATCCAGATGAAATGGGCGGAGCAGTCATACCACTCGCCTGATGTGGAATCGACACGGGTGAGCGCCTGCTCATAAGGCAGCAGCAGCGCTTCATGAGACGTATAGAATTCGGTTTCATCCACCTGCGGGGCGGAGGCAGCGTCAATACCGCAGGCCTGCATGAAGGACAGAGTCTCCCCAATCCGTTCCGCCATCACACGGTAGCGGTTGGCCAGCGGAGAACGTTCCACAAACCCCAGATTCCAGCGGTGCACTTCATGCAGGTTGGCATAGCCCCCGCGAGAGAAGGCGCGCAGCAGGTTCTGGATACCGGCGGACTGGAAATAACCGGTTTCCATGCGCACGGGGTCGGGAATACGGGCTTCTGCCGTGAAGTCCGGCCCGTTGATGATATCCCCACGGTAGGACGGCAGCGTGACATCGCCCTTGGTTTCCGTATCGGAAGAGCGCGGCTTGGCGAACTGGCCCGCCATGCGGCCCAGCTTCACTACCGGCACTTTTGCGCCAAAGGTCAGCACAACCGCCATCTGTAGCAGCACGCGGAACGTATCGCGCACCACATCGGCCTTGAATTCGCCGAAGCTCTCGGCGCATGCGCCGCCCTGCAATACAAAAGCCTGCCCTTTGGCGGCCTGGGCCAACTGGGCACGCAGGCGGCGCACCTCACCGGCAAATACCAGCGGCGGATACACATGCAGCCGGTCTTCCACCGCTTTCAGCGCGGCTTGATCCGGATAGGTTGGCATCTGCTTGACAGGAAACGAACGCCAGCTATCCGGCATCCAGGTAGCAGACGTCGGGCGGGGCTGGGCGAGCGAGGCACTCATGGACTTGATCCTGTCAGTTCTATCTGTCTTGAAGATGTGGGGTTAGGTGTAAAGAAAACAGTCCCCGTTGCCATAAAGGCCGCATGGGGCTGTCTTTATGTCCAAAACGCGGCCAATACGCAAATTTTCTTCCGGTAATCCGCCCGTACGCGCAACGACTGAGCAGGAAATGCGTAAAGAGAATGAGCGGGCTGTTCACACGGCACGGCGTCTGCCCGCTGGGGAAACACGCAGGAGGTCATCCTGAAACCCCAACAAGATCAGCACCATAGAGCATTTAGTGGCTCGGCCAGACGCAAAGTAACGTGGATTGGATTTTTTCGTGAGTTGGTGCGATACTAACGCCATGCCGCCTGCATCACACAGTGAGGGTGCAGGTTAGGATCATTTTTTTTCACGGGGTGACGCGCAATGGCGCAGCTGCGTAAATCATCTTTCCTGCTGCTGGCGGGTCTCAGCCTTGGTGTGTGTCTGGCTTCTGGTGCATCAGCCGCTCCTGGTGACCCATCCCTGACGCCGGATAACAACATTTCCTTTGGGGAAGGGGCAGCTTCCGGCTCCTCCTCAAAGAGTGGTTCTGCGGAAAAAAGAACCGTGCATGGCCACCGTAATCTGCCTCCGGGTTATCAGGACGCGCCGTCCATGGAGTTCAACCATGGGGATGATCCTGATCATCTGGCCAAGGTGCACCGTGACTCCATTACAGGCTCTGATCTTTCCCGTTATGGGTCCGCCTATCAAAGCAGTGGCCCGTACGGCTCTGGCCAACTTGGCGACTCCACGGGGAATGGCTGGGTAACGCCCCGCTAAATCCGCCAGCCTATATGGCGTGCCCTGCAGCGTTGTTGAGGCTGTGGGGTGTGCTTTGCCTCCCTTGGTGGAGGCATTTCTCATTTTTCCACAATTGAAACGCTTGTTTGGCCGCTGGTCAGGTCTAGCAGGCGGTGTGTGATGTCTTCCTGCTGTGCGGCAGGCAGGGTGAGCACAAACTGCGCGCCCGTGGCATCGTATTCCGGTGTGGCTGCATCCAGCCCCCACTCCTGCAAGCGGGCTTGAAGAATGGCCAGCAGGGAAAACGGGATGTGGAACGTGAGGGTGACACGTTCGATAATGGCTTCCTTGGGGGCTTCGCGCAGGCATTCTGCTGCTGTGCCAGCATAGGCGCGGATCAAGCCGCCCGCACCCAGCTTGATGCCGCCAAACCAGCGGCTGACCACAACCGCCACAAAATCCAGCTTCTGTGCCGTAATCACCTGTAAAATGGGTCGCCCTGCGGTGCCGGAGGGTTCCCCTGCATCATGGCAACGGCAGATGGGGCCAATCTGCCAGGCCCAGCAATGGTGTGTGGCATCAGGCTCGGCGGCGGCAATCTGGCTGATAAAGGCATCGGCCTCTTCCACACTGCGCGCAGGGGTGGCCCGTGCCAGAAAACGGCTTTTGCGGATGTCTTTTTCCAATGAGAACGGGCCGATCAGCGTTTCAGTCATGGCGCGTATGATAAGGGGCGCGTCTGAAAGGCGAAAGGGAGGTTCCCACACGCTATGTATGGACGGGGTGGCAGATGCCTCCTGTTAAGTTTGTGGGTGCGATCGACCAACGGCGTTTTGTTCAGATGACGTGTCAAATATGTGGCAACAAAGTGAGGGGTTGCTGCGTTGCGGGAGGAGAAGAAACGCACCATCTGAATAAGGGGAGAGACACGTTTCTTCCTCATGGCAAGTTTTCTGAACACAGGCGCAGTCTGTCACACAGGCTGCCGGCAAGAGAGGCGGCATCTGTATGAGCAACCCATTGATGCAAAGCATTAACGACATGAGCCGGGATCGATTTGTCTCGACTTTCGGTTCTGTTTTCGATCATGCGACCTGGGCCGCGGAAGAGGCTTACGAGTGTCGGCCGTTTGCTGATGTCAAATCCCTTTTTACGACCCTGACAGCCATGGTGCGTGCCGCACCCGATGAGGCACGCCGGCGGGTGGTCCGGGCTTATCCGGGGTTGGAAACATTTCTGGCCGTGGCCTCAGCCGAGGCGCTGACACAGCCTGTTTCCGATGTGCCAGCGGATCTCAACCGGCTTTCTTCTGAGGAGTTTGCTCAGTTTCGCGCACTGAACAAGGCGTATCAGGAACGGTTTGATATGCCGTTTGTGATCTATGCTCAGGATCTGACACGCGCGGAAGTAATGAAAGCACTGGAGCAACGGCTGCGATATGAACCTGAGGTTGAAACGGCAACCGCGCTAGGAGAGGTGGCCAAGTTTGCCCGCGTAAAGCTGGCGGAAATCTGCCAGAAGCTTGAACCGGGGCAGCCTAAGTAATTGCGTTGCTTGTCCTGAGTATCGCTCGCGAGCGCGTCTGCCTTGCCCAAAGAGCAGGGGCGCAGCGTGCACAATTGCGCTTGCCGCAAAAAACAGGCACATATCTCTGGCATGTAGCCGTGTGAGAGTGGGGAGTGCGACACGTCATGACGCAGTGGTTTCGTAAAGGATGTCTTCTGGCCGCAGGATTGCTGGCCGTTTCCCTTCCTGTGATAACTGCGTCTCCGGTTTTGGCGGATGATGATGACGGCGGTGATGAAGAAGGCCACAAAGGGCCGGACATGCACAAGCTGGCTGCCAAGCCGCCTTTGCCCCGCGCCCACAAGGATTTCAGCAAATTCCGCTACCGGCCCGCTGGGGACAAAGTGCAGGAACAGGCCGACGCCAACCGCCTTCTGTTCTGGACGCCTGATGGCAAGCCGGATGGCTATGCACAGCGCCGCGGCAGCAGCATTATCTATTACAATGCACAAGGGCAGGCCACGCGGGTTCAGCATCTGGAACCCAATGAACTGACTGACGATTAAGAGCCTGTTTAAAAGAGTCTCCAAGTTTTTCAGGGCTGTTTGTGGCTGAACACTGTTTGATTGGGCGGGTGCATCTTTGCATTCCGCCGTCAGGTCGGTTTTTTCTGCCCCAGGAATTTACTTCACTTTGCACCGACAGAGTTTTTCAGAGAGCCATCAACCTCGTATGATGGTACGAGGTTGGATGGTCGTCCCTTATGAGGAACACCTTCAGACCAACCCAACCGGCACTGCCTTTTTCAGGCCGTGCCCACGTAGCCGGGGGTTTCAATCAGATCCAGAATGGAGGCTGATGTTTCCTCAATGGAGCGACGGGTTACGTCAATAACCGGCCAGTTGTGGTGGCGGCACAGGCGGCGGGCCCAGCGGAGTTCTTCCTGCACTTTTTCCAGATCAATGTAGGCATAATCAGCAGCAGGGTCACGCAGGCGACCGGATGGGATCATCTGGGAAAGGCGCGTACGGCGAATTTCGATCAGTGTTTCCGGATCAATGGTCAGGCCGATCACTGGGCGTTTGATGGTGAACAACGCCTTGGGTGGCTCAATGCCCATCACCAGTGGCACGTTGGCGGCCTTGATGCCTCGGTTGGCCAGATAAAAGCATGTGGGCGTTTTGGAAACACGGGAAACCCCCACCAACACCACATCGGCTTCATTCAGTTCGTTTGTTTCCTGCCCATCATCATGCGCCAGCACATAATGCATGGCTTCAATACGCTGGTAATAGTTTTCATCCATGATGTACTGGCCACCAGGATGCCGCGTGGCTTCTTCCCCCGTTTCTTCTGAAAGGAAGGTCACAGCGCTGTCCAGCACATCCAGCAGCCGTACCTGCATGCTGGCGCAGCCTGCTTCCATATCCGCTTGCAAGGCAGGATCTGTCAGCGAGGACATAACGGGCCCACGGTCCAGCGCGATGTGACGCAGAACGCGCCGCAGCTGGAGGCGGGAGCGGATCAGGTTCCAGTGGCGGAGCCGGATTTCCGTGTTTGGGAACTGCGCAATGCAGGCGCGGGCAACAGAATCAAGGGTCTGGCCTGTGGCTTCAGACACGAGATGAAGAGTCAGTGTTTTCTGGTTCATAATCGTTTTGGCTGAGAAAAAGGCCGCCCTTTTTGGGGGCGGCCCTGTTTCTTCAGGCTTTTACCGCATTGCGGCGGGCGGCAAGGGCGGCCTGTGCGCTGGCAAGCCGCGCAACGGGCACGCGGAAGGGGGAGCAGGAGACATAATCCAGCCCCACTTCCTCAAAGAAGGAAATGGAGAGCGGATCGCCCCCATGTTCCCCGCAGATACCCAGCTTGAGGTCGGGCTTGGTTGCACGGCCTTTTTCAACACCCATGCGCACCAGCGCGCCAACGCCTTCCCGGTCAATGGAGATGAAGGGGTCTTGCGGCAGCAGGCCCTTCTCCACATAGGCAGGCAGGAAGGAGCCTGCATCGTCACGGGACAGACCAAGGGTGGTCTGCGTCAGATCGTTCGTGCCGAAGGAGAAGAAGTCCGCGCTTTCCGCAATCTGGTCTGCCGTGATGGCTGCACGGGGCAGCTCAATCATGGTGCCAATAGTGTAGGTTAGCTCGGCGTTCTGTTCTTTCAGCACATCCGCAATCACGCTTTCACAGGCTTTGCGCACCAGATCGAGTTCTGCTTTGGTGCCCACCAGCGGGATCATGATTTCCGGAATAACGGCCTTGCCAGTTTCCTTGGAAACGGCAAGTGCTGCTTCTGTAATGGCCCGCACCTGCATGGCGTAGATTTCCGGATAGCTGATGCCCAGACGGCAGCCACGGTGGCCGAGCATGGGGTTGGCTTCGGACAAGGCAGACCGGCGGGCGCGCAGGGCGTCCACGCTCTGCCCAAGGGCAGCGGCCACGTCTTTCAGTTCTGCTTCCCCATGCGGCAGGAACTCGTGCAGCGGCGGGTCAAGCAGACGGATGGTGACGGGCAGCCCCGC
>NZ_LHZQ01000215.1 GCF_001580915.1 Acetobacter tropicalis
TGAGGCTGAGGCTGAGGCTGAGGCTGAGGCTGAGGCTGACAAAAAAACGACTTTTGCTGATCTGGAACTCTCCCAGCCTATCCTGCAGGCCATTGCAGATATGGGATACACGCATCCCACCCCCATTCAGGAACAGGCGATCCCGGCCATTCTGATGGCGCGGGACGTACTGGGGGTAGCGCAGACGGGCACCGGGAAAACGGCATCCTTCACGCTGCCGATGCTTGAAATCCTCTCCGACTCGAGAGCCCGTGCCCGCATGCCGCGCTCCCTGATTCTGGAGCCCACCCGCGAACTGGCCCTGCAGGTTGCAGAGAACTTTGTTCAGTATGGCAAATATCTGAAGCTGACCCATGCACTGCTGATTGGCGGTGAAAGCATGGCGGATCAGAAGGAAGTGCTGAACCGTGGCGTGGATGTTCTGATTGCAACGCCGGGCCGCCTGCTTGACCTGTTTGAGCGTGGTGGGCTTCTGCTGAACCAGACACGGATTCTGGTGATTGATGAAGCCGACCGCATGCTGGACATGGGTTTCATCCCCGACATTGAGAAAATTGTAGGGCTGCTGCCTGCCAATAGGCAGACGCTGTTCTTCTCCGCCACCATGGCACCGGCCATTCGGCAACTGGCTGATGCCTTCCTGCATACGCCAAAAGAGATAACGGTTTCCCGCGCCTCTTCTGTTGCCACGACCATTGAAGCAGGTCTGGTGATTGTGGATGAATACAACAAGCGTGAAACCCTGCGCCGCCTGCTGCGTGACCCGGGAATGCAGAACGCTATTGTGTTCTGTAACCGTAAACGGGATGTGGATGTTCTGACGCGGTCGCTCACCAAACATGGTTTTGCCGTGGGCGCTCTGCATGGAGATCTGCTCCAGTCCGTGCGCTTTGCAACGCTGGAAAAATTCAAAAGTGGCGAACTGAAGGTTCTGGTCTGCTCCGATGTTGCGGCACGCGGCATTGACATTGGTGGCCTGTCCCACGTGTTCAACTTTGATCTGCCGTTCCATGCGGAAGATTACGTGCACCGTATAGGCCGCACCGGACGCGCCGGGCGCGAAGGCCACGCCTACAGCTTGGCCACGCCCTATGACAAAGCTCTGGCTGAAGCCATTGAAACCCTGACTGGCAAACCGATTCCGCGCCTTGAACTGGACGGAATTGAACAGTTGGAATGGTCTGAGGAAAAACGTCCTCCCCGCAATAACAACCGGCGGGACAAAGACCGGCAGGGCCGTGAAGGTCGGGCAGAAAGCCAGTCTGGCAACCGGAACCGCAATCGGGCTCCAGCTGCGCGTGACGCCGCTCCGGAACAGGAACGGGCCAGCAACCGGCCTACTCCTCCCGCAGAACAGACTCCGCGCGCCAATGCTCCCAAACCACAGCGGGAACGCCGTGTGCGTGATGAAGCGCCCCCCATGCCTGCCGGTGAAGTGGTCGGCTTTGGCAAGGATGTGCCGTCTTTCATGCTTCTACCACGTCGCACCACCGTGCTGGCTGATCTGCCAGCACCGACGGGTGATGTCTCTGTCACCGAGGAAGAAGCTGTAAAGCTGCATTAACTCGTGACCCAATCAACAGCGGCTCATGATGAGTCTACAACCCTTGATGTCTCCATTCGGTCTCTGGGGGCTCAGGGGGATGGAGTTGCCTCTCTGTCCGATGGCAGCGCGGTGCATGTACCCTATACCCTGCCAGGAGAACTGGTTCGTCTGACGCAGGATAAGGGTGGTCGCTGGACACTCAAAGAAATCCTGACGCAGTCTCCTGACCGTGTTGACCCACCTTGCCCTCTTTTTGGCAATTGTGGGGGGTGTACACTTCAGCATATGGCACTTCCTGCCTTGCTGGCATGGAAGAGTGAGCGTGTTCACGCCGCGTTAAAAAAAGCCGGCTTCCAAACGCTTCCCACAGCAGAACAGCATCAGGTGAAATCCCATTCCCGACGGCGGGCTGATCTGGCCATCCGCCGGAATGGGAAGGATATTCTTCTGGGCCTTCATGCGCGCAGTAGCCACGCCGTGGTGGATTTGACCGAGTGCTCCGTGCTGCATCCAACAGTGGTGAACGCCCTCCCCGCTTTCCGTCAGGTGCTGCGTAGCCTAGAAGGCTTGCGGCAGGCCGGAGATCTGCACATCAATCTTCTGGAATCGGGGATGGACGTGCTTCTCGCCACTGATGGGCCGCTTTCTACCGGCGATCGAACCAGGCTGGCGGCATTTGCCGATTCGCTTTCCATCCCCCGCATCAGTTGGCGGTCCGTATCAAGCAATGCGGAACCTGAAAACGTGGCCCAACGCGGTAGCGTACGCCACAGCTTTGGCTCAGCAACGGTTGCTCCTCCTACCGGTGCCTTTCTACAGGCCACCGCAGAGAGTGAGGCATGGATTCAGGAGAGCGTCATAGCGGCTCTCCCCAAAAAATTGGGTAAACGCGATACTCTTATTGAGCTGTATGCAGGGTGTGGAACGCTCAGCTTTCCCTTAGCCAGCCGTGCACGCGTCCTCGCCTATGAAGGGCATGCAGCCGCAGCCTCATGCCTGCAAGCGGCTACAGGCGGCACACGCGTGACTGCGGAATGTCGGGATCTGAACCGACGGCCCATCATGGGGAAGACGCTCAACACGGCCACCGCCGTTGTGCTGGACCCACCCCACGCTGGCGCCAAATTGCAAATGACGCAAATTGCCGCAGGCAAGCCCAAATCCGTTGTCTATGTAAGCTGTAACCCGGCCGCACTGGCAAAAGATGCAACAGTGCTATTTTCTGCTGGCTACAGCTTGAGCAGCATTAGTGTGATTGACCAGTTTTTATGGTCAGCCGAGGTGGAAGCCGTATGCGGCTTCACACATGAAAGCTCTCGCCGCAGCCGCAGCGGCCTTTCTCGTTCGGGTTGATAAACACAAACCCTTCTTCAAAGTCCGACTGCTGAAAGTCCATTTCCGACCCGATCAGGAATAGTGTCGCCTTGCGATCCACCAGCAAGGTGACGTCCTTGTCCTTGATCACTTCATCCCCAGCAGTTGGCGCATCCACAAATTCCATATCGTAGGCTTTGCCTGAGCACCCTTTGGTGCTGACGGAAATGCGAAGCAACTGGCCCGCATGGGCTGTTTTGTACAGGTGGGTAAGTTGCCGTGCCGCTGCATCGCTCAGACGCATGAGCGGAGGCAGAGCCCTTTTGGCAGGTGACGCAACTGTGGTCTGAGACATCGTTCCGTCCTTTCCTGTTCAGAACATATTCAAGGCGAGACGGGCTTCATCACTCATGCGTGACATATCCCATGGTGGGTCCCACACCACTTCAACATCGGCTGAGGTCACGCCGGGAACCTTCTCCACCGCTTCCTTTACCTGCACAGGCAGTTCCTGCGCGCTGGGGCAGTTTGGAGCGGTGAGTGTCATTTCAATTTTCACGCGGCCATCGTCATACAGATCAATGGCGTAAATCAGCCCAAGTTCATAAATGTTCACCGGAATTTCCGGATCATGCACCGTGGCGATTGCTTCGATAACGGCGTCTTCAGATGCTGCGCCCTCCGGAGAGCTGGCAGCTTCAGGGGCCACGCCATCCGGGGTCCAGCTTTCTACACGCGGCTTTTCAGCCTCATCCGGCTGCCGGTCTTCATCCAGCACCTCCTGAGAAACTGAATCCACGGCATGATTTGTTTCCAGCACGTCAGGAGCATGCAGCTTTTCAGACGTCGACATGAGAAAGCGCCTCCTTTAAAGCGACCCACGGTAGTTCCGCACACCGGATACGAGCCCGATGCGCTCGCAGCGGAGCAAAGGCTTCAAGCTGCTCCAGAGCGGGCGTTCCTGCGGTTGCACTTGTTGCAGGCTGACCATCCTTCTCCACCAGCATGGCGGAAAACTGACGCCCCACCCCTTCAGCCTGAGCAATGTTCAGGCCCGTTATCCGCTCGGCCATCAGATCCGCTGCCGCCAGACAGATGGCGCAGCCGCGGGTGTGATGCCGAACCAGACTGATATGGTCCTGATCAAGCTGAAGTTCCACCCGCGTTTTATCTCCGCAGAGCGGATTTTTGCCTTCCCCGATCTTTTCGGGGTTTTCCAGCCGTCCGGCAAAAAGAGGTTTGCGAGCGCGCTCAACAATCAGGCGATCATAGAGCGCGCCGCTATCCACCGGCATGGTCACACAAAAAAGTTCCTGATCCGCACCAGCGTATCCGCCAGCACGTCAATTTCTTCCTGCACGGTATAGATGCCAAAACTGGCCCGCGCGGTGGCGGTCAAACCAAGGCGGCGCATTAACGGCTCCGCACAATGGTGCCCTGCACGCACTGCAACACCGTTCCTGTCGAGCAGGGTGGCGATATCATGCGGGTGGACATCATCCATGGTGAAAGAGATAACGCCGCCACGGTCCTTTGGTGCGCCAATTACGTTCAGACCCGGCACATCAGCCAGTCGGGTCAGGGCATAGGAGGTCAACGCGGCCTCGTGAGCCGTAATGGCTTCCATGCCGACTTTTTCAACCCAGGAAATAGCCGCCCCAAGGCCAATGGCCTCGATAATGGCAGGCGTACCCGCCTCAAACTTGTGCGGCACATGCGCCCAGGTGGAGCGCTCGAACGTGACAGTGGAGATCATGTCTCCCCCGCCCATGAACGGCGGCATGGCATCCAGCAGGGCCTTGCGTGCCCACAAAATGCCAATACCCGTGGGCCCATAGAGTTTATGGCCGGTGAAGGTATAGAAATCAGCGCCCAGAGCCTGAACGTCCGTTTTGCGATGGACCACAAACTGGCTGCCATCAAAAAGGACCTGCGCCCCGGCGGCATGCGCCATATCGGCAATCTGACGCGCTGGTGTCACGCTGCCCAGCACGTTGGACATATGGGTAATGGCCACAAGAGCAACCTGCCCATCGGACAGAATGTCCTGCAACGCATCAAGATCCAGATCGCCCTCATCCGTAATGGGGGCAATGCGGAGTTCTATGCCAGCGCGGTCCCGCAGCATCTGCCATGGCACCAGATTGGCGTGATGTTCCATTTCGGAAATCACAACAGCCTGACCAGGCTTGAGCAGCGCACCGAAGGAATACGCCACCAGATTGATGGCTTCCGTGCTGTTGCGCGTAAAAACAATTTCTTCACGAGACGGCGCGTTCAGAAAAGCCGCCACCTGATCCCGCACGCCTTCATACGCTTCGGTCGTGCGTTCGCTCATCCAATGCAGACCGCGATGGATGTTGGCATACTGGGTCCGCATGGTGTCAGCCATGCAGTCAATAACAGCGTTTGGCTTCTGGGCCGAGGCAGCACTATCAAGAAACACCAGCGGCCGATCATGCACTTTCTGCGCAAGGATGGGGAACTGCTGGCGGATGGCAGCACTATCAAACTGATGCACCGGCCCTTTTTCCAAAATCGCAGACATTGTTATTCCTCTCCCGTTACCGGAAAGCGAATTTCCATAATGTGCGCTGCCAAGGTCTGTGCCATAGCATCCGGAATCAGAGCCAGAGCTTCCGCCAGAAAAGCGTGAATCAGGATCTGCCGAGCTTCTGCTTCGGGCACGCCGCGGCTGCGCAGATAGAACATCTGTTCGTCATCCAGCGCGCCAACGGTGGCCCCATGGCTGCATTTGACATCATCAGCGTAAATTTCCAGCTCCGGCTTGGCATCAATCTCGGCCTGCTCGGAAAGCAGAAGCGCCTGATTCATCTGATAGCCATCGGTCTTCTGGGCAATACGCTCAACCAGCACTTTCCCCTGAAACACACCGCGAGACTGCCCATCCAGCACATTCCGCACCGTCTGACGGGAGCGGCAATCGGGTGCAGCATGGGTAATGACACTCGTCACATCCCCCACCTGACGCCCCAGCAAGCGCTGCGCGCCATTCACATGCACTTCCGCATGGGGGGCGTTCAGCCGGGCATGGACTTCGTGCCGGGAAAGAGCGGCACCCAGCCCCAGAACAAAACTGTCGTATGAGCCTCGTTCTTCAATCTGGGCATACAACGTCGCCAGACAGGCGGCGTCGTCACTTTCGGTCTGGACTGTGACATGATTCAGCGTGGCGTTTGCCGCAACCGAAAGTTCCATGACCGGATTGTGCAGATAACGCCCCTGCCCACCCTGAACACAGATAAGGGACAGGCGCGCACCTTCTTCAACCGTCACGCTATGGCGCGGGTGGAAAGAAACGGGCTCATCAGCCAATCCGAGAGAAACCAGCAGCACCCGGCCCGCATCCACCCCCGCCGCGACCGTGATTTCAGCACCATCCGTCGCCAAGGCCGCATTCAGGGCTGTCAGTGCATCACGATCCGGGCTGGATAAGGTTCCAAACGCTTCCGTCTTGCCGAAGAAAGACAGACCCACATTCTGGGGCGGAACGGACAGATCAGGCGCGTAACGCCCATTCACAAAGACCAGCCGCGGAAGATCAGCACCTTCTCCCGCTGTCAGTCCCAGCCGATCAAGTTCGGCACGGGCCTGTGCCGCATCAAACTCTTCTGACGGAGCAACAAGCGGGGTTTCATTCAGAAAACGCAGGCTGGTGTATTTCCATGCCTCTACACGGCGATCAGGCAGACCGCTCCTGTGCAGAGCGCCCAAAGCAGCTTTCCGTGCCGGATCTGTTATCGCGTCAAGACGCGCCTTGAACGGCACAAGGGTTGCTGAGGGCTGTTTGATAATTGCGTTCACGCCGCCTCCGCAAGAAACCGGGTATAGCCTTCACTATCAATCTGCTTGGCCAGTTCAGGACCACCAGAATGGATGATCCGCCCTTTGGCCATCACGTGAATGCGGTCTGGCACCAGATAATCCAGCAAGCGCTGATGGTGGGTAATAACCAGTGCAGAAAAGTCCGGGGAACGCAGGCGGTTCACACCTTCTGCCACGATACGCAGGGCGTCCACGTCCAGCCCGCTATCTGTTTCATCCAGAATGGCGAAAGATGGCTGCAGAAGAGTCATCTGCAAGACTTCATTGCGCTTCTTTTCACCACCGGAGAAGCCGACATTCACGTTCCGCTTCAACATGTCCGGCGCCATGGAAAGGGCCTTTGCCGCCTCACGTGCCGTTTTCAGGAAAGCGACAGCATCCAGCTCTTCCTGCCCGCGAGCACGACGCACGGCGTTAACCGCAGTCCGAAGGAAGTTGGCGTTGTTTACGCCCGGCAGTTCGATGGGAGACTGAAACGCCAGGAACAGACCGGCTGCAGCCCGCTCTTCGGGCTCCATTTCCAGCAGATCCTTGCCTTGGAAAGTCACGCTGCCCGCAGTCACCTCATAATCTTCACGGCCAGCAAGCACGTAGGAGAGCGTGGACTTGCCGGAGCCATTCGGCCCCATGATGGCATGGACCTCACCCGGCGGGATGCTCAGATCCACACCCCGCAGAATTTCCTTTTCCTGCCCGTCAGCATCAATCCGGGCACACAGACCGGAAATATCCAAAAACTGGGTCATGTCTTGCCCCTCCTTACCCTACGCTGCCTTCAAGGCTGATCTGCAACAATTTCTGAGCTTCAACCGCAAATTCCATGGGCAGCTCTTTCAGCACATCCCGGCAGAACCCGTTCACAATCAGCCCGACTGCATCTTCTTCCGACAAGCCGCGCTGACGGCAGTAGAAAAGCTGATCTTCCGAGATCTTGGAGGTTGTTGCTTCGTGTTCGATACGCGCGCCCATGTTGCGGTTTTCAATATAAGGCACGGTGTGCGCACCACAGCGGTCACCAATCAGAAGGCTGTCACACTGCGTGAAATTGCGCGCACCATACGCCTTGGGCAATACCCGCACCAATCCGCGATATGTGCTGTCAGACTGCCCGGCACTGATGGTCTTGGCGATGATGGTCGAGCGCGTGTTGCGCCCGATATGGATCATCTTGGTGCCCGTATCAGCCTGCTGATGGTTGTTTGTAACCGCAACTGAATAGAACTCACCCACAGACCCTTCGCCCTGCAGAATACAGGACGGGTATTTCCATGTGATAGCGGAACCTGTTTCAACCTGTGTCCAGGAAATCTTGGAGCGCGCACCACGGCATGCTCCACGTTTGGTCACAAAGTTATAAATGCCGCCCCGGCCATTTTCATCGCCCGGATACCAGTTCTGCACCGTGGAATATTTGATGGAGGCATCTTCCATGGCCACCAGTTCCACCACTGCTGCGTGAAGCTGGTTCTCGTCCCGCATGGGGGCTGTACAGCCTTCCAGGTAAGAGACGGATGCCCCATCTTCCACCACAATCAGCGTGCGTTCAAACTGCCCGGTGTTACGGGCATTGATCCGGAAGTAGGTGGAAAGCTCCATCGGGCACCGCACCCCTTTGGGCACGTATACAAAGGAGCCATCCGTAAACACGGCGGAGTTCAGGGCCGCATAGAAATTGTCCCCGGCAGGAACCACGGTGCCCAGGTATTTACGCACAAGATCCGGGTGCTCTTTCACGGCCTCGGAAATGGGGCAGAAAATCACACCGGCTTCTTCAAGCGTCTTGCGGAAGGTGGTGACCACAGAAACACTGTCAAACACCGCGTCCACCGCCACAGGCGGGCGGGCCGTTTCACCTTCCGGCAATTCCACACCGGCCAGAAGTGCCTGTTCATGCAACGGAATACCCAGCTTCTCGTAGGTCCGCAGCAGTTCCGGATCAACTTCTTCTAACGATTTGGGGCCGGGCTTCTTCCGGGGTGCGGCGTAGTAATGCGCATCCTGGTAATCAATGGGAGGATACGCGACCTTGGCCCATTTGGGCTCTTCCATCTGCTGCCACGCGCTAAAGGCCGCAAGCCGCCATTCTAGCAACCATTCCGGTTCTTCCTTGCGGGCTGAGATCAGGCGGATGGTGTCTTCATTCAGGCCCTTGGGGGCGAGATCCATGTCAATGTCGGTCTCGAACCCCCATTTATAGGAGGACTGCCCCAGTTTTTCGACTGCTTCACGCGTTTCGGTTACTGCTGGCATAACTCAAGCCCCCTCACGTTCTGCATTGGCGCAGGTCTGCACATTCGGTTTCAGGAACGTAGAACCGCACCCGCTTTTCTGACGCATCGTTTCCAACGAAATGGCCTCCAGAGTGTCCCGAATGGCCTGGTTGATGGTGTCCCATGTCCCGCACATCCCGCAGGACACGCCGGTATCACATTCTCCACCATCCACACACGCGGTGAGCGCAATCTTGCCATCCACTGCGGCAATGACACTGGCCACGGAAATCTCGGACAGCGGACGCGCCAGCCGATAACCGCCTTTTGCCCCCCGCTGGGACAAAACAAATTTGTGGGCCGATAAAACCTTGAGCACCTTGGCCACAGTTGGTTCCGGCACGCCGGTTTCAGCCGCCAGCGCAGGAGAGGTTACAACGCCATCCTGCTCACCAAGGTTCACAAGTATAACGACCGCATAGTCAGCCAGCCGGGAAAGTTTCAGCATTATCCTGCATCACCTGATTGGAGACCTGTCAGGTCCTGTTTCAGACACATGGAGCCAAGGACACCAAACGTCAACCCAAAACGAACGCATATATCCAAGGCGCGCGAACGTGATGAGCCATCCATGCCTCTATTGTGCATTCAGCCCGAACAACAGGCGCAGAACGGCAAACAGCAGCGCTCCCACCCCGAATCCGACCAACGTTCCATTGAAGCGCACGTATTGAAGGTCCTTGCCCACGCGCAGCTCCAGCTTTTCCGCAATCTGCACGGCGTCCCAGCCAGCCACCACACGCGCGATGAAGTCTGCCATACGCTCCCTTACAAAAGGGAGCGTCTTGAAGGTGGCTTTGGTAACGCCATCCATAATGCGTTTGCGCAGCACCGGATCATGCCGTGCCTGCGTGGCCATGCGGGAAAGAGCCTCCTCAACAATAGAGGCAATGCGGCCATTGGGGTCTTCCACATCGGCTTCCACCAGTCTGCGGAAGCGCTGCCATATATCAGCCCACCAGACCACCACACTCTCGTGCGACAGAACCCCCAGAACAGCCTGAGAAATTTCCTTCCCGCGTTCCGGATCTGTTTCAATACGGTCAATCTGCCCACGCACCCAGGTAGTAAAGCCCTCACGCAGCGTAGAGTTCTGGGGGTCTACCCGTTCCAGTTCCTTGCTGGCCGCCATCAGCACACGGGTCGCAATGGAGCCGCCAATGGCCCACCCGAGAATACGTCCTCCCTGCTCCCGCACCCTGTCTTCAATCATGGTGCGCAAAGCGCCTTCCTTTGCCTGCAAACCATCCTTGATCTGCCCCAGCAGATAAGACAGCACTTCCTGATGCCGATCATCATCCACCAGACTGCGCAGAGCCTTGGCCACAATGGGAGCCAGATTGCTTCCGCCCAGCAGACGGGGAAACACCTTGCCAATGGCCCCGCTGGCACGGCCATCTTCCAGCCGGTCCAGCATCTGCGGCATGGAAGAAAGCAGTGACCGCGTTATAGTCTCCCTTACCGCCGGATCATCCAGCATGTTCGCCAGAAAGCTGGGCACGTCCACCTGCCCCAGCACGTTGGAGACTTCTTTTTCTGTAAAGACCTGCCCGGAGACAAAGCGCCCCAACGCCCGGCCAAGCCGCTCCTTCTGGGCCGGCAGAATCGCGGTATGCGGAATAGGCAGCCCCATGGGGTGCCGAAACAGCGCCACAACGGCAAACCAGTCCGCCAGACCACCAACCACGCCTGCCCGCGCCCCGGCACGCAGCATTTCCAGCCAGACTCCATCCTTCACCCATCCGGCAGCAGGTGCAGCATAACCGACAACCGTAAGCCCACCCATGAAAACCAGCAGGCCTGTTGCGGCACGCTGGTAGCGTTTCAGGGTTTTTCGGGCAGCAAGATCGCTATCATTCTGAGGGTATGACGTCATGACATCTTGGATAGCACTCTCCATCCCTCACCCCAAGAGTGTGTGAAGCAGTTGCGGGCAATGAGCAGACATGAAACTGTAAGCTGGTCGGTTACCTCATAAATAATTGCCAAACAGTGGACGACGCCTCATGGACTATAGTTCTTTTCCGCCTGCTCTTGCCTCCCTCCTGACAACCATACGGAGGGATGCCGATGATGCCTCCAACCCTGTTATGGCCATGGCGCACATGGTTGGAATGGCGCTGGACGATGGCAGATTAGGCCATGAGGACATTGCCGAGCTGGTACGCACCTTGCGGGATGCCGCTTTTTTACGGCGGGCGGGGCGACTACACCGCTATGTAGGTGGCGCAGGACAGGACGCCACACACCAGAGACTAAAGATGTGTGTGGAAACCCTTCTGGCAAATCTGCCTGCCAATACCCCAGAAGCCTTTACCCAAGCAGTCTCCCCAACCCGGTTTGCGGCGGTTTTTACGGCTCACCCCACCTTTGCTGTTAATAATGATGTCTATGCCGCGCTGGCAGAGTGCGCTTCTCAACCCGTGCTGCCGGACAAAGCCCCTTACTTTGAAACGCATCGGCGAAGTGCGCCGCCTACTCTTAATGAAGAATTTGATCTGGCCACGCAGGCCATTGCCCGTGCACGGGACGCCATTGATCTGTTCACGGCCCAGTTGCTGTCTGCCGCCAGAAAGCGCTGGCCCGAAAGCTGGCACACACTTGCCCCGCAACCCATTATTGTCACCAGTTGGGTGGGGTATGATACTGACGGTCGTACGGATATTGGTTGGTGGGATACGCTGCGCCTGCGCCTAAGCATGAAGCTATTTCAGCTTGAACGGCTGGCACAGCAGCTCACGGTAAGCGGTGCCTCTGCGCCTGCCCTTCAGGCCCGTCTGAGCCGGGCCATCAGCATTGTGAACGAACAGATTGAAGCAACGCCCGCCAGCCCGGACCCGCAGGCAGTTGCCCGGTTTGCAGATCTGTTGGTCAACCACCACGCAACAGCCCTGCAAAGCGCTTCAGAACTAGCAACGGACCTACAGGACGCCATTGCTGCCGCAGAACCACAGGCTCAATTGCCTCTGGCCGTCGCCCGCGCGGGTTTTCTGGCGCATGGTCTGGCACTGGCGCACACACACGTGCGCCTGAACGCCACGCAAATTCATAATTTTGTGCGCCAGAAACTGAATCTTCGTGATGATCCCGGCAACCCGGCACATCGCAGGGCGCTGTTAAACCGTGTCAATGAAGCGCTGACACAGGTTACGCCGGTGGCGGTGGATTTCGGTGCACTCCTGTCCGACCCAGCCACAGCCGGGCGCCTGATGATGACCATTGCCCAGATCATCAAGCATATTGATGCTGATACGCCAGTACGCTTCCTGATTGCGGAAACGGAAACGGGTTACACCCTGCTTGCTGCCCTTTGGGCTGCAACGCATTTTGGCATTGCAGACAAGATCGAAATTTCCCCTCTATTTGAAACTGAAGACGCTCTGGCAAATGGTGAGCGTATTGTAGAAGAAGCACTGCGCTCCCCCTCCTGGCGAGACTATATACGCCGCACGGGCCGCATAAGCTTCCAGTTCGGCTATTCTGATTCTGGCCGTTATATCGGCCAACTTGCCGCAACAAACCTGATCGAGCGACTTCGCCTGAAAATCCACGAACAGCTTGTTTTGTGGAACCTGCAAGATGTTACAGTTATTTTCTTTGATACTCACGGCGAGAGCATTGGCCGTGGCGCCCATCCTTTCCGGATGGCGGACAGATTGCATTATCTCTCACCCCCATATGTGCGGGAGAAATTTTCCGAAACTGGCATTATCTGTCGGGAAGAAACGGCTTTTCAGGGAGGCGATGGCTACCTTCTGTTTGGAACCCCGGAACTGGCCGGAGCAACCATTGCGTCCATTGCGGAAAATCTTTTCACACCGCTGAGTTCAGCAAGCGACCCGGTTTATGAACAGCCCGACTTCTCCGCCGATTTCTTTTCCAGTATTTCTGAAGGCATGACGGCTCTGGTGGCGGACCCCGGATATGCTGCCCTACTGGGGGCTTTTGGCCCGGCTCTTATAGATCGCACTGGGTCTCGTCCTCCAGCCCGGCAAAGTGCGGAATCTGCCACAGGGTCCCGCCTGAGCCATCCCAGCCAGCTACGCGCCATACCCAACAACGCCATTCTGCAACAGCTAGGCTGGTGTGCAAACACTTTGCAGGGGCTGGGTTCCGCTGCCCGCAGGCATCCGGATACATTTGAAACGTTCAATACCTCCAGCCCACGTTTTCATAGAGCGCTTGATTTTGCACAGCACGCACTCGCCAGTTCTGATGATCGCGTTCTGAAATGTGTCATTCAGCTTTTGGACCCAGGCTTCTGGCTGGACCGCGCCACAGCAGAGCCATCCAAAGCGCGGCGTGCGGCTTTCCTTTCCCTTATGAAAGATCTGGAAAAGCTGAATTTCTCCGCCGATCTGCAAGCCATGTTCCGCCGGATTCAGGCTGATCATCTTGCCCTACGTGAAGCATGGGAAGATGCACCTCATGGATCAGACCGCCTCCGGGTGCTTCATGCGGTGCGTATCGCGCTTATTGAACGTATCTGGCTTCTGGCGTGCCGGATTCCTTTCTTCATGCCGCGCAGCGGCTTTAACCGGGAGGCCATGATGCAGCAGATCCTGTGTCTGGAAATTCCGGCTGTTTTGAAAGAAATGGATCATATTTTTCCTTCCGGCACTGCCGCGTCAGACCTTGATTTTTATGAACCCCGCGGCCCACGGGAAGAAAGCATCTATATTCGTGAACATCGGGAAATTTTTATTCCCATGCGCGAGATTTTTGAACTTGTTCGTGAAATCAGTGTCGCAGTCATGCACGATATTGGAGCCTTTGGCTGAACAGCCCGCCTCTCACACCGTTTTCTTACAAAGAAAAAAGCCCCCGGAAAATCCGGGGGCTTTTTTCATTCAACCATCTTCCTACATGCCTAACGACCACCCAGAAAACTTTCCACGGACAGAGAAAACAAAAGAGGATTCTGCAGCAACGCAAAATGACTGGTAGAAGGCAGTATAGCGAGACCGGCATTTTCAATTGCAGCGGCAATCTGCTCCACCTGTGTGCGGTCCACCACTTCATCATGATCCGCCGCAACAGCCCATAATGGTGCTGTAATGCGCACAAGATCCGCATTGGTCCACTGCGGAGCCTGCCGATGCAAAGCCCGCAAATCATCTCGAAGATCTGAAAAACTGCCCGACCGTGACAAACGTTTATAGTCTGCTTTTGCACGGCCCATGAAAGACTTGATCGCCTGTGCATTCTCGCCTGAGGCCAGCAGTCCATCAGGTGTCATGCGGGGCGCAAATGCGAAAACCCGTGAAACCGTGCCCGGATGTCTCATAGCTACATTCATGGCTTGTACGGCTCCATCTCCCCACCCCACAAAGGCGGCGTTCCGAAGCCGGAGATAGGCCATCAACGTGACCACATCATCGGCCAGAAGATCATAACTTAATGGCAGTGTTCCCATGGTACTACGGCCGTGGCCCCGTGCATCCATCACCACCACGCGGCACCGCGCCCGCAACAGAGAGCGGGCAAGATCACTCATGTAGTCAGAATGGGCCAGACCATCATGCAACAGGATCACCGGAACACCTTGCCCGGCAGAGACAAAATAGATCTGGGCACGCCCCTGCCCGGGCACAAACCCTGTATCCACCTGCTGCCCACCAGCCTCGTTCTCCAGTGGGGTGGGCGTGGGAGGCAGCGCATGCCAATCATACACGCCATTAATGGGAGGCAATCTATCTGGAGAAGACGATGCCAATGGAAGAGACATTTGCTGCGCATACGCGCGCTGCGCTGCCATTACTCCCGCCGCACCCAGGCTTGTCGTCAAAAGCCGCCGCAATGCCTGTCTGCGGTCTAAAAGGCGGAAATCGCCCTTTCTTTCCGCTTCTCCGCCCACGACTGCAAGGGATTGCCCGTGCTGGTTTTCTCCTGACTGGGATGCAGGCCGCTCTGTTTTTTCCGCCACTTTCTACCTCTCCTGCCGACAGGCTCTCCTGCTCAAGATTAAGCGACCTTCCACAATCAGGGCCAGTGTCTTTTTTATAAAGACACCTTACCTGCCACCGTTCTCTGGCATCCATAACGCGCCACACGAGTCAGCAACCGGAACCCCTCAGCCAAACGTAGCGTTTGCCTTGTCATATAGATGCAACGCCGGGATAAACCTCCTTATCCCTCGAATATTTTGATTTTTTATCTTTTTCTCGCTTCACGCCTGCAAGGAGCCTCCACTATGACTGAAACACCCCCTCAGACACGCGCAAAATCGCATCCAGTGCTGATAGGGTTAGGCTCCTTCCTGCTGGCCATTATTCTACTGATTATATTCTGGTCTTGGGACTGGTTTGTCCCATTGGTCAATTCCCGTGCCAGTGCAATGCTTCATCGCAAGACCACCATTGAGCATCTGCATGTTGCGCTCGGGCGCGTCACGACCATTCGGGTGGAAAACCTCAAGATTGAGCAACCAAAGACCTTTGCTCAGGAAAAAAATCTGTTTGCTGAGTCCAAGGAACTTGCCGTTTCAGTTGATGTCTGGTCCTACCTGTGGCATCGCGCACTTCATATCCCCCTCATAGCCCTTACAGACCCCAAGGCAGACATTCTCGCCCGCAAGAACGGCGAAAACAATTATACCTTCACTGAAGATGGCAAACCCGCGCCGGCAAACGAGAAGAAGACGGATCAAGCCAGTAGCCTCCCTGATATCGGGGAGTTACGCATTACCAATGGTGCGTTGCATGTTCGGCATGATCCCTTACAGGCTGACATGCAGATGGGAGTGGAAACCACGCGGCCAGAGGGCAATAACCGCGGCTCACTGCGCCTCACCGCCAAAGGACGTTACGCTCAGCAGCCTATTACGGCGCGTTTTGTAGGCGGAACCGTTCTTTCCTTTGTTGCGGATAAAGAGCCTTATCCGGTTGATCTGTTTGTACAAAATGGCCCCACGACGGCTACCCTGAAAGGGGACGTTGTTCACCCACTCACACTCGGCGGGGCTCGGCTTAAACTGCATTTTGCCGGGCCAGATATGTCCTTACTGTATCCGCTGACCGGCGTGCCCATTCCCCGCACCCCCGCCTACAGCATTGCTGGCACCCTGAACTATGCCCGCGATCATATTGTTTTCAAGGATTTTGAAGGCAAGATGGGCACCAGTGACATTGGAGGCACCATTGAGGTCAACCCTCATGAAAAGCCCATGTCTGTGCAGGCAAACCTCCATTCCAAACAAGTGAACCTTGTTGATCTGGGTGGCTTTATTGGCGCGAAGCCAAACAAGACAAAGGCCGAAGAAAAAGCGGAAGCCAAAAGCAATACGGTGCTGCCTGATACCCCCATCAATATTCCTAAACTGAATGCCGTGAACGCACACGTCACCTATCGTGGGGCGCATATCGAAAATCAGAAAGTGCCGCTTGATAATATTGACGCCGAATTTTTTGTTACTGATGGCGCCATTGATCTGAAACGCCTGAATTTTGCGGTTGGACAGGGCACTCTGGCCAGTTCCGCTACGCTGAAACCAGACGGCAAGCTGTTTGATACCACGGCGCGGATTGATTTTGCCCGCATTGACCTTTCGCGCATCATGCAGGCCACCGCCGATTCAAAAGCACAGGGTATTATTGGCGGCCATATGACCCTCAAGGCAAAGGGCAATTCCATTGCCTCGCTGATGGCGGCCGGCAATGGCGGCCTTACGCTGGTTCTGGATCAGGGGGGAGATATTACCGCCATCCTGCCCAATGTGCTGGGCCTGCAGCTAGCGAACGCCGTTCTCAGCGCACTGGGCTTGCCGTCCCATACAGATATCCGCTGCTTTATTGCGGATATGCCGCTCAGGAACGGCATTGTTTCAACCAATACCCTGCTGCTTGAAACCGGAGAAGCCCGCACACTTGGCAAAGGCACCATCAATTTCCGCACGAACAAGCTGGATTACGCCCTGACCACGCGTTCACAGAAGCCGACAATCGCGTCACTACCCGGCGCATTTCATATTACCGGCCCCATTAAATCCCCCACTGTTCTTCCCGGCGCTGAAATTCTTGGCCGCGCCGCCGCAGCGACCGGACTTGGATTTGTCTTTCCCCCGCTTGCCTTGCTTCCAACCATTCAGATTGGCGTAGGCGACAAATCTCTGTGCAGCCGCGCTGTTCAGGAAGTAAATACTAATCCCGCTGCCGGCATTGCTCCCGGAGCCCTTTCCCATGCCCGTGGTTCGGCGGGGAAACAAAAGGTACCTTCTTCCACCAAAACCCGCACGGTTGACGGCAAGAAAGCAGTCTCCAGCCAGAACAAGAAAACAGGGCAGAAACACATGACACCTGCGGAAGTACGGGCCGCATGGGAGGCAAAGCTCAAGAAATAGACAAACCACTTTGTATGCTGGGTCATTCCTTCTGCTGAACAGGGGGTGACCCAGAAAGTGCGAGGGCTTCCTTAACCACTAATAAAAACAACAACGAAGCATCAAATGAAGGTTTTGAAAAACCTCTCTCCAGACTTTCTGCCTTTTGCAATTATCAACGGGTTACGAGTGTAATGTGATCGAAAAAAGAAGGATTTTTAGATCCTCTATCAGATCATCAAGAAGCACATCTCAAACTGGTGTCTTAGCGCCACACTAAAGTCAGATGCTGTTTATGGAAATAATGCAGGATTCCCTCCACCCACCAAGGCGCTGTGGCCAGATCAAACTCCCCTGTCATAAGGGAATCTGAATTGGTCACATGGCCTGTTGGCGGCATGTAGAGGGTCATTGCCTGACCTGCCCCATGTCCGGACTGCCATGTATCTGCCCGATCTGCGATGACCTGCTGCCGCATCTGCCAATCCGCCCTGATGTCAGGCAGCCTGTAAGCCAGCAGGCAGGCAAGAGCAGCAATCAACGCTCCATACGTAACGGCACGCATACGGCTGGAAACCGTTACACCGCCCAATGTTACAAGAGCCAGAAAATAGGCGGCCTCACGCAGGTTGTTGTGGCGAGTGCAGCATAATGTACCGAACTCATAATAGCCGAGCACAATGGTGCTATAGGCTCCGCCCAACAAGGCACCGATCCACAACCAGCAGGCGCGATTCCGAGGAACCTCCCGGTTTTGGCCCAGCATAAAAATCAGCAGAAAAACGATCACTGCAAGAGACACCCACAAAGACAAGCCGGGAATGTGCAGGATTTCGAACAGGAAACTGCGCGTTGCTTTCAGCATGCTGGGCATCCAGTGCCCCCCCAGGCCACTGGCTGGATCAAACACTTCGCTTTTGGTGCCCAGCCGATGCGTTGCATTCACCAAAACGACAAACGCAGCCGCCAGAAATGGGAAACACATGGCCCGTCCATAACGGGACGTGCGCACTCCGTACAGCACCATGCAAGCCATGGTATAAATCAGCACGGTCAAGGCCCCGGCCTCCTGACTCCATGCGGCAGCTACCAACACAAACACCATGACCCAACGGTGTCTGGTGGCATCGCCTCTGTGCAGGATACTTGCCGCCGCCAATGTGGCCCAGCATGGCACATAGCTGGCGGCTCCCATGGGCCAGTAAAACATTTCTGCCTGCCCGCAGAGCAGCAAAGAAACAGCGAGTAGAACACAGGCCAGAAGTCCGGCTTTTGCCTGATGGCTCACTCTTCCCGCCCACCAGAGAAGAGCCACTGCCCCACCCCACACAGCCAGCAGAAACGGAGCGACAAGAGGGGTGCCATGCCAGTCTGCCAGCCAGAGGTAACTGGCGCTTACCATCTCCCCTATCGGCCTGGGGCTCCAGGATGTGATCCGCCCAAGCACCCCGGCCAACCCCTGCTCACGCAGCATTACTCCAAGACCGTATTCATCCCCCTGCCAGCGGGCCAGAGGTGTCAGTCCAGCATAAAGCGCCAACACCAACAGGACGCTAAGCCATGCAAATAGGAAAAGGATTTTTTGGGAAGCGAAGACTCTCACAACCAGGAACATCCTGTTCTGACAATGGAAAAGAAACAGCAGGTAATGCAGATACAAAAAAAGCCGCTCCAAATGGAGCGGCTTTTCTGAAACTCTGTCACCAGAAAGAAGATTACTTGGACTGAGCCATGATTTCTTCTGCCACGTTGCGCGGCACCGGATCGTAGTGATGGAACTGCATGGTGAAGGATGCACGACCCTTCGTCATGGAACGCAGGTGAGAAATGTAACCGAACATTTCTTTCAGCGGCACATGAGCACGCACCATAACCGTGGAACCAGACGTTTCCTGGCTCTGGATCATGCCACGACGGCGGTTGATATCACCCACCACGTCACCAACGTGATCGTTCGGGGTGGTTACTTCCACATCCATGATCGGTTCAAGAATAACCGGACCAGCATGCTTCATGCCTTCACGGAAACATGCCTTTGCCGCGATTTCGAACGCCAGAGCGGACGAGTCAACGTCATGGTACTTACCGTCAAGCAGCGTGAACTTGAAGTCCACCGTCTGGAAGCCTGCCAGAACACCCGTGGAAGACTGAACGCGAATACCTTTTTCAACCGCAGGAATGTATTCCTTCGGCACGGTGCCGCCGACAACCTTATTTTCAAACTGGATGTCTTCGTTCCGTTCAAGCGGTTCGAAAGCAATCTTCACTTCAGCGAACTGACCGGAACCACCAGACTGCTTCTTGTGGGTGTAGGTTTCAGTATGCGGCTTGGTGATGGTTTCACGATACGCCACCTGCGGCGCACCAACGTTTGCATCCACGCCATATTCACGACGCAGACGGTCGATGATGATGTCGAGGTGCAGTTCACCCATACCGGACAGAATGGTCTGACCGGTTTCCTGATCGGTCTTCAACTGCAGGGAAGGATCTTCACCAGCCAGCTTCTGTAGGGCCAGTGTCATCTTTTCCACGGCGTCCTTCGTTTTCGGTTCAACAGAGATGTCGATAACCGGAACCGGGAAGGTCATGCGTTCAAGGATAACCGGATCAGCCGGATCTGCCAGCGTATCACCCGTCTGGCTGTCTTTCAGGCCAACAAACGCAGCAATATCACCAGCGTGAACTTCAGTCAGTTCTTCACGCTTGTCAGCATGCATCTGATAGATACGGCCAATACGTTCCTTGTGGCCTTTGGTGGTGTTCAGCACGGTATCACCCGTTTTCAGAACGCCACGATAGACGCGCACAAAGGTCAGCGTGCCGTATTTGTCGTTGATGATCTTGAACGCAAGACCAGCAAACTTGCCATCGGGGTCGACCGGGATGATGGGCTGGGCGTTTTCGTTTTCTTCTTCACCTTCCGGCGGAGCGCAACGAATGCCTTCAACGTCATCAGGAGCCGGCAGGTAATCGATAATGGCGTCAAGAAGCGGCTGAACGCCTTTGTTCTTGAAGGCCGTGCCACACAGAACCGGACGGAATTCGCCGGAGATGGCACCCTTCTTGATGCAGCGCTTCAGGGTTTCAACAGAAACATCGCCGTTTTCGAAGTACTCTTCCATAGCCTTGTCATCGACAGCCAGAGCGGTGTCGAGCAGGTTCTGGCGGGCTTCAGCAGCCTTTTCCTTCAGATCAGCCGGAATTTCCTCATCATGGAACTTCGCGCCCAGTTCACCGCCTTCCCAGACGATGGCCTTCATTTCAACAAGGTCCACAACGCCGAGGAACTGGTCTTCCGCACCAATCGGCAGTTGCAGCGGGATAGCAACGATATCCAGCTTTTCTTTCAGCGTGTCGAATGCACGGTAGAAGTCTGCACCGGTACGGTCCAGCTTGTTGATGAAGATGATGCGCGGCACCTTATAGCGGTCAGCCAGACGCCAGTTGGTTTCAGACTGCGGCTGAACACCGGCCACACCTTCAATGATGAACACGGCACCATCGAGCACGCGCAGCGAACGGTTCACTTCGATGTTGAAGTCGATGTGTCCGGGGGTATCGATGATGTTGATGCGGTGGTCGTTCCACACACAGGTCACGGCAGCGGAGGTAATCGTGATACCGCGTTCACGTTCCTGGGCCATGTAGTCAGTGGTGGTGTTGCCTTCGTGCACTTCACCAATTTTGTGAGACACGCCGGTGTAGTAAAGGATACGTTCAGTCGTGGTTGTCTTGCCCGCGTCAATATGCGCGGTGATCCCGATATTGCGGATCTTTGACAGTTCGGATTTGGCGGACACGAAAACCTCCAGAAAACAGGTCAGGCGCGATGGAATTTCCTTCGCGCCTGTGGCCGCCGAACACCGTGCTGGCACCTGAGAAACCCAGATAGCCCGGCTGCCGGAAACCGGCCGATAGACGTAAGGCGCTGACACCCTGCCAGACGCCTGAACCACAGAAACCGGGCCGGTCAGATCATGACAGGTCCGGAAACTGCAGAATTAGGCAGAACCCCTGAATCAGGCGCCAGCAGCAGCCTGCTTTTTGGCCTGAACGCGCAGCACACGGCGTTTGATCACCTGTGCTTCTTCCGGCAGCTTGCGGTTAGGCGTGCTGGTCAGGAAGGCGTCAAGGCCACCATTGTGCTCAATGGTGCGCAGGCCGCGGGTGCTGACACGCATACGCACAGCAGTGCCCAGCGTTTCAGAGGTCAGGGACGCTTCCTGCAGGTTAGGCAGGAAACGACGACGGGATTTGTTGTTGGCATGGCTGACGTTATTGCCGGTCAGCACGCCTTTGCCGGTAATCTGGCAGCGACGGGACATTGTCTCATCCTTGTCTAATAGAAACAGAGGGCCGAGACAGATTTTGCCCGGCGACCACATTCAGGATTGGCGCGGCTTATGGCTGAGCCACGGCCTTCCGTCAAGGGTTGACCTCAGGCTTTCTCGCTTTCAGGGCCGTTTTCTCCGGCCATGGAAGCATGAACATCCCCTGAGCGCACACTCTGAGCGGCTGAATCAAGAATGCGCAGAATGGTATCCTTGTCCATGCTGCGCGCAAGCAAACCCAGCGAACCACCCAGCAAGGCTGAGGCAATAGCCAGCGGGGGCTGCTTTTCCTTGATCAGGTGCTCAACCGCACTTTCAATGACCACAGCGCACCGGGCCAGATCATCTGGCACTTCGGGAGTAGTGCCAGACGCGGGTGTATTTCCTGCCGTATCCGTCATGAAATCTTCATCCTTTTCTTTCCTAGCAAGGATACGCCGAGCCTTCCCGCCGCCTTGCGATTCGTCTCCATGCGGGCCGTCTCCCTAGCGGGACACAGCCTCTGCCAGACGCTCTGTAACACCTTCCGCACCCTGAGCAGCCCACATGGCTGCATAGTGCCCTCCTGCGGCAAGCAGGGCCTCATGCGTGCCACGTTCAAGCACACGCCCCTGCCCCATCACCAGAATCTCATCCGCGTCCACAATGGTGGACAGTCGGTGAGCAATCACAAGTGTGGTGCGCCGTGCGGAGACGGTTTTCAGAGCAACCTGAATCTCCTGTTCGGTATGTGTGTCCAACGCGCTTGTGGCCTCGTCAAGCACAAGAACGCGTGGGTCTTTCAAAATCGTTCGGGCAATGGCCACGCGCTGCTTTTCACCGCCAGAAAGCTTCAACCCACGCTCGCCCACCTGCGTATTATACCCCTCAGGCAGGGACATGATGAAATCGTGAATCTGGGCCAGCCGTGCTGCCTGCTCCACCGCGCTCGGGCTTGCATCAAGGCGACCATAGGCAATGTTGTAGCCTATGGTCTCGTTAAACAGGACGGTATCCTGCGGCACCACACCAATGGCCGCGCGCAGATCTGCCTGCCGATAGGCCCGGACATCATGACCGTCCACCATCACCGCGCCGGACCAGACATCATAAAACCGGAACAGCAAGCGGCTGATGGTTGATTTGCCAGCCCCTGTGGAACCCACAATCGCCAGTTTCTTGCCAGGTTGGGCAACAAAGCTGACCCCATGCAAAATCTCGCGTTCTGGGCCGTATCCAAAACGCACATCCCGGAATTCCACTTCTGCGGCGTCCGAATCCTGAAGGTGCGCGGCAATGGGCAGCGGATGAAGAGAATCAGCGACCTCCACATCTTCTTCCACCAGCCCAAACATGTGCTCCAGATCAACCATGGCGGTGCGTATGGCTGAATAGACAGACCCCAGAAAATTCAGTGGCCCATAAAGCTGCAGCAGATAGGTGTTCACCATCACGAACTGCCCCACGCTGATTCGCCCGGCTTCCACATCCCGTCCGGCCAGCAGCATGATAAGCGTGAGAGCAACCGCAATAATGGCGGCCTGCCCAAAGTTCAGCAGGCCAAGGGAATACTGGGTCTTGCGGGCCGCCTGCTCATAACGGGCCTGTGCGTTATCATACCGTTTTGCCTCATGGGCCTCGTTGCCAAAATACTTGACGGTTTCATAATTCAGCAGGCTATCCAGCGCCTTGCCGGTTGCTTCACTATTCGTTTCGTTCATCTCGCGGCGGATGCCCAGACGCCATGCGGTGAACTTCACCGTAAAGCCAATATAAGCGGCGATCATCACCCCGATCAGCACCACATAGCGCCAGTCAAACACCCGCCAGATCACCACAGCCACCAACAGGGCCTGCAAGATGGTGGGGGAAAGAGACATGCCCATGCGCAACAGGGTTTCCACCCCTTCCGTGCCGCGTTCAATGGCACGGGTCACGCCACCGGTGCGGCGGTCAAGATGGAAGCGCAGGGAAAGCTTGTGCATATGCTCAAAGCTGCGGAAGGCGGTCTGCCGTGCCACGCGGAAGCGCACAGGGGCAAAAAGGGAATCGCGCAGGTTGGTCAGGGCGGCCGAAACCAGCCTGACCAACCCGTATCCGATAATCAGGGCAACAGGCGCCAAGGCCAGACTCTGGTGATGGGAAAGCCGGTCCACCACCTTGCTGTAGGCCAGAGGCACGGCAAGGGTCGCCAGTTCTCCCCCCACCATGACCAGCAGGACCAGAATGACGCGCCACCGCAGGCTCCGGTTTTCACGGGGCCAGAGATACGGCAAGAGACGAGAGAGCGTGACGGAAGCCGACTGTTCTGGCGGCCCGGAAATACGACGTTGACGAGGTGACATAAGCCGGATGTGACATGCCTTCCGTATTTTGCAACCCCGCTGCACCTTGCCACTGCCGCGCGCAGACCAGATATAAAGTTGCGTAATCCTCTTTTTTCTTCACCAGCACGACAGGATTCTGAATGCCGTCCGACGATATGCCTTTTCTTCGTCATCTCAGGCTGTGCAACACCGCCGTCGTGCCCGGAGACCGTTTTCCTTTCTCGCTTGGCGGCAAACCGGCTGGCTGGATTGATCCGGCCATCGCCGATCGGCTTGAGCAGGAAGGTCTCGGCTCCCGCACCAAGGGATTTGCCCTTGCCAACCCGGCGGAACTGGAAGCGCTGGGGGAAAAACTGGCTCAGGAAGGGTTTTACCGATCACATCATGAACTGTTTGATGTGATGACTGATCTGGACCAGCCTGTGATTGCCCGTATTGACCGGGGGGCCCTGCCACTGTTCGGTTTGGTGGCAATCGGTGTGCATATGAACGGGCTGGTCCGCAAATCGGACGGACTTTATCTGTGGACAGGCCGCCGCGCCCGCAACAAGCGCTTGGACCCCGGCAAGCTGGACCATCTGGTGGCAGGCGGGGTGCCAGCGGGCCATTCCCCTGCTGAGGCTTTGCTGAAAGAAGCGGCTGAAGAAGCGAGCATTGGCCCGGAACTGGCCGCACACGCCAAGGAAGTGGGGCGGATTCTCTACGCTCTCAACCGTCCTGAAGGGCTGCGGCGCGATATCCTGTATTGCTATGATCTGTTTCTGCCGGAAAGCTTTGAGCCCGTTGCGGCTGACGGAGAAGTGGAATCCTTCAGCCTGATGAAGCTGGAAGATGTGTTCGCACTGGTGCGGGACACCGACGAGTTCAAATTCAACGTGAACCTCGTGCTGATTGATCTCTTCCTACGCCATGGACTGATTGACCTGCACTCCGCCGAGGGCCGTGCCTTGCAGGACGGGCTGGCGCGTGGCCTCTCCCCGGCGAGTCCGGGCAAGGAGCATGTCACAGTACCCGCCTGAAACGGCAGCCAAACCTCATGAAAAAGGGCAGTGCACTCATCCGGGTGCTACTGCCCTTTTTTATACAGTCTTATGCTACCACTCAGGCGGACAGGCGCGCGTCCAGCAGCGCCTTGGCTTCTGCTTCGGCCGCTTTCATGCAGGACAGCAAACGGTCACGGATTTCGTCCAGCCGCTTCTTGTCTGTAATTTTAAGCCCGAACAGATCTTTCACATAGAAAACGTCAACAGCCCGCACGCCATAAGTGGTAATATGGGCAGAGGCGATCTGAAGGTTTTCCTCGCTCATGGCCGCTGTAACGTCATGCAGCAGGCCGGGGCGGTCCCGCCCGTTAATCTCGATCACGGTGTACGTGTTGGATGCCCCGTTATCGATCACCACACGCGGCGGCACATGGATGGCCCGCATCCGCAGCGGCATATGGCCAAACCCGGCCCGGGCAATTTCCGTCCCGATATCAAGCTGACCGCTCAAGGCCTGTTCAATAAGGGAAGACAGACGCGCAAGCCGATGCGTTTCTTCATACGCGCTGCCTGCCGTATCCTGAATCCAGAAGGTATCCAGTGCCATGCCGTGCATCATGGTATGAATACGCGCATCCACAATGGATGCGCCGGCCAACGCCAATGCCCCGGCAATTTTGGAAAACAGGCCGGGAACGTCGATGGTATAGACGGTCACTTCCGTCACCCCGCGCGCAGGCAGAGGCAGCACCTCAACCGTCAGCGGCGCATCCTTGGCATCAGCCTCGCGGATCAGACGGGCATGGCGTTTGTGTGTCTCATGATCGAAGGAGAGCCAGTAACCGGCATAGCCCAGATCAAGAAAGCGGTTGATGTCACTTTCCGGCACCCCGTCTTCGGCCAGAATTTCAGCCGTTATTTCCTTGGCATGGCGTACGCGCACATCGCGCTCGGTTGTGGCCAGCCCGCCCGCCAGCACTTCTGCCACGCGCACATAAAGCTCCCGCAGTAGCGTGGCTTTCCACGCGTTCCACACGCGGGAACTGACGGCGCGCATATCCACAATGGTCAGCAGCAACAGCAGGCGCAGCCGTTCCGGTGACTGCACGATATCCGCAACGTCCAGAATGGTTTTGGGGTCATCAATATCGCGCTGGAACGCAGTATGGCTCAGCAGCAGATGATGCAGCACAAGCCAGGAAACCGTTTCCGTTTCCTCGCCAGACATCCCCAGCCGAGGGCAGAGATCGGCGGCTATTTCCGAACCAATCTCCGAATGATCGCCACCCCGGCCCTTGGCAATGTCATGCAGCAGCACGGCCATATAGAGCGCCCGGCGGGAATGCAGCCCCTTTACCAACTCATACGCAACCGGAATTTCATCCGCCATGCGGCCAGAGGCCACTTCATCCATGATGCGGACGGCCTCTATCGTGTGCTCATCCACGGTAAACACATGATAGGTATCAAACTGCATCTGGCCCACAATACGGGCCCAATCTGGGATAAGACGACCAAAAATACCGGTTTCATTAAGGATATGCAGCCAATGGGCGTGACCGGGTGGTGTGGGTTGCTCATAAGAGGGAACAGCCGTGGCAGCCACCTCTCCCTCCGGCACGGCAGCTTCCTTCCGGCGACGTGGGGGTTCGAGAGAAGTTGTTTCCCCGCACAGCAAATCCAGAAAAATACGCGCCGCTTCCGGGTCATCACGCAACGCAACAGCCCGACGCTCCCAGCGGATCAACTGATGCCGGGCCAGAGGATGCAGCGGTCTGCGCCGCAGGCGCGCCCAGTCCAGCAACTGCATCATTCTGATGGGTTCCTGATCGAACGAGATACCCCGTTCGGGCAGAATTTGCCCATCCAGCAACGTAAAGCCTGCTTCCCGCATGGCCTCATCCGGCTTGGCAGCCGTGGCAACCGGTCCTTGTGCCTGCCGCAGCACGGCTGGTTCAAGCACATGGGTCAGCCGCATAACTTCACGCGCAGTCAGGAAGTAATGGCGCATGAAGCGCTCAACACCGTTCTGGCGACCGTGACGGGTATAGCCCATACGCGCGCCAATAACGGGCTGCATATCAAAGGTCAGGCGTTCTTCGGCTCGCCCGGCCACGTAGTGAAGGTGCAACCGCACCGTCCACAGGAAATCCCACGAGCGGCGCGCACGGGCGGCTTCCTGCTCGGTCAGAATCCCCATCCAGATAAAGTCTGGAGCCAGCAGGTCTGTCACATGGCGGGTGCCAAACGTGTTGCGGCACATCCAGTAGAGCGTTTGCAGATCACGCAGCCCGCCGCGCCCTTCCTTGATATTGGGCTCGACCAGATAAGGGCTGTCTCCAAACCGGCGGTGCCGTTCCAGCCGCTCACGCCGTTTGTCCTGAATAAAGCCAGCAGGCCCTGCTTCCACACACGCCACAATGTAACGCGCTTCAAACATGGCGAAGAGCGCGGCATCACCCGTCAACAAGCGCGCATCCAGCAGAGCCGTACGCACCGTGCTGTCCTTACGCGCTTCTTCAATACACTCGCTTATGGTGCGCGTAGCATGCCCGACCTTTAAGCCCAGATCCCACAGGAAATAGAGCACATATTCCACCAGCCGATGGGCAGCTTCCACATTATCTTCTTCTGTCAGAAACAGAAGATCAATGTCGCTGAACGGGGCAAGAAGTCCGCGTCCATACCCCCCGGTGGCCGCTACAACCAGACGGCCCGCTGGACGATGATCCGCTTCTTTTTCTTCAGCCCCATTCGCTTGCCCTGTGGCCCGCAAAGCCAGATCGACAATGCTGCGGAGCATCACATCCGTAAACGCGGCAATCAGCTTGGCCGCCCCTGTGCCCTTGAGCACATGCTGCTCAAACCGGCTGCGGACATCCGCCTGATAGCGCCCCAGATGCCGACGAAAAATGGCAACGGCTTCATCACGCGGTGGAATAGCCGCGTCTTCTGGTGTGGCGTCCCTCAATTCCCGGGCAAGGCAAGCCGCCAGCCCCTCCGGAGTAAGGAGAGCCAGTGCGGTGACATCGGGCTGCCCGGAGGCAGCTGGTGCGGGGGAAGTCGACATTGGGGTCGGATTCTGCTCCTGAGGACGGTCTTTATTTAGTGGAGATCCACATTACCCGTTAACGGGACTGCTTTCTTCCTGAACGGCCTGCTTATGAAGCTCGTACAGAATATCCAGCGCCGCACGTGGTGTAAGGGTATCTGGATCAACCTCTGACAAACGCTTTCTTAACGTATTTTCTTCTTCATGCGGTAATATCTTCTGCGTGTCGAACAAGGGTAACGGCTTGGGACCTGTCGCATGCTCGCGTTCCAGTTCCTTCAATAGCCGCCCGGCCCTGTCCACAACGGATGCAGGCACACCCGCCAAGCGCGCCACATGTACACCCCAGCTTTTTTTTGCTGATCCCACAAGGACTTCGTGCAGAAAAACGATCTGCCCGCGCCATTCCCGCACCGCCATGGTGTGCGGAGCCAATCGTGGCAGAGTATCCACAAGATCGGCCAGTTCGTGGAAATGCGTTGCAAAAATTGCACGGCAGCGCACTGTTGAATGCAGAGCCTCCAGCACGGACCACGCAATGGCCAGTCCATCCAGCGTGGCAGTACCACGCCCGATCTCATCCACCACCACAAGAGACCGTGGCCCAGCCTGATTGAGAATGGCGGCTGTTTCCGTCATTTCCACCATGAAGGTGGAGCGGCCCCGCGCCAGATCATCCGATGCCCCAACACGAGAGAAAAGCTGGTCTACCACGCCAATGGTGGCTTTTTCCGCCGCCACAGGAAAACCGCCCTGTGCCAGAATCACCGCAAGGGCTGTCTGCCGCAAAAAAGTGGATTTACCGGCCATGTTCGGCCCGGTCAGCAACATCACGCGCCGATTGGGAGAAAGATCACAGCCGTTGGGCGTAAAGCGCGTGCCTTTGGGTAGAGCAGATTCCACGACCGGATGGCGGCAGGCCTGAAGATCAAACGCGGTATCATCTGTCACATCGGGGCGGCACCAGCTTCCGCCAGCCGCCAGCATGGCGCAGGACTGCATCACATCCAGAACAGCCAGTGCCTTAGCCAGAACCGGTAGGGTCTGCTCCGCCAGAATGGCCTCTACCAACGCATTGAAAACCGCCTTTTCACGTGCCGCAGCCCGCTCGGCAGCTTCGGCAATACGGGCATCCAGCCCAGCCAGTTCTTCCGTGGAGAAACGGGCATTGCTGGCCGTGCCTTGCCGGAACATCAGATCATCCCGGTCTTTCATGCGGCTGCTTGCCCCTACGGGGACCTCAATCACATAGCCAAGCTGGGCATGATGTTTGATTTTCAGACTCGCCACGCCGTAGCGGCTGGCATATTCGGTCTGTAACCCGGCCACAACACGGCGGGAATTGTCACGCAGACCACGGTAGCCATCCAGCTCTCCATCATAGCCTGCTGCAATCACGCCACCATCATCCAATCGGGCCGGGAGATCTTCCGCCAGCGCCCGAACAAGTTCAGCCTCCAGTTCCTGTGCCCCGCCAAGGCTTGCCGCTGCTTTCGACAGATAGGGCGGCAGGCGAGAGACATCACCCAAAGCTGCTGCGGCTGCCCGCGCCGCGTGCAGGGCATCCCGAATGGCAGAAAGATCACGCGGTTGCCCGCGCCCCAGAGACAGCCGCCCTAAGGCGCGCGCAACATCCGGCGCTTTTTTCAGGGCATCCCGCAACGCCGTGCGACAACTGGCGGAGTCCCGCAGCCAGCACCAACCGTCCTGACGGGCTGCAATACGACCAACATCGGTGAGAGGAGCCGAAAGCCATTCCGCCATCAGCCGCGCACCTGCGGCGGTTACGGTCTGGTTCACTGCGGAGAACAGCGTGTGTTCCATCCCGCCATCACGCGCGCGCAGCAGATCAAGGCTGGCGCGGGTGGCCGGATCTATACCCAGAATACCACCATCCGTCTGCGGTGTAGGGTGCGTCAACCGGGGCAGCTTTCCGGCCTGACTGCGCTGCACGTAATCCACGGCCACGGCGGCGGCCATGGCTTCCTCATCCGAAAATGTGCCGAACGCATCTACGCTGGCGACATCAAATGCGGACGCCAGCCGTTGGCGGGCGGCTTCTACCCCCGGCACCAGAACCTCCGGCGCACGACAGGCGTCAAAATCTCCCAGCGCCAGATCGGCTGGGGCCAGAATTTCTGCCGGGTCCAACCGCCCGAGCAGACCTGCAAGGGAAGCCTGCGTTACACTTGCCGTTTCAAACAAACCTGTGGACACATCAATCCACGCAGCCCCAAGCGGCGTATCCGCCTGCACTTTCTGAGCTTTTTCCGCGCCCTTGCCTTTGCGGCCTCGGCCTGTGGAGGCCGGACCTTCCACCAGCGCCAGCAGCAGATTGGAACGGCCGGGTTCCAGCAGTTCATCTTCCGTCAACGTGCCGGGGGTGACAACCCGCACCACAGCACGCGCCAATGGGCCTTTGGCCGCGCCTTTCCCCTTGCGCGGCGCCTCCGTCTGTTCGGCCACAGCCACACGGAAGCCCCGGCGAATCAGGCGCGCCAGATAGGCGGGAGCCGCTGCAACCGGCACACCGCACATGGAGATTGGCTCACCAGCATGGGTGCCGCGTGCTGTCAGCGCGATATCCAGCGCTGCGGCTGCGGCTGTCGCATCGTCAAAAAACAGTTCGTAAAAATCGCCCATGCGAAAAAACAGCAGGGCTTCAGGATTTTCCGCCTTCAGCGCAAACCATTGCGCCATGGCGGGGGTGGCGCCCTCAGGAGAATAACGTTTCATCCCATTATCATAAGGGCGTCTTCTGGCGGAGCAACCGCCTTCCTGCACTCTCGCGCACAAGAGCGCGCAAGGCCTGCGTTACGGCCTCGACTGGCTGCTGCCACGGAGAGGCTCCTTCCCTTGGCTCGGATTGCCCGAATACACGCAGACTCGGGTACCAGAGATTATGAGGCTGACCGTCTGCGCCTATCGCGGTCGATCCTTTTTCCCATCGCCAGTCTCCACCAAAACGGTTGAGCAACCAGACGGGCTTTCCCATCATGCCTGCCAGATGGACAATAACCGTATCCACCGTAATCACCACATCCAGCCCCGCCATAACACGGGCGGTTACCAACATATCCCCCTCCGGCAACGGCAGGATTGGAAAAGAGGGTGCCTCCCCCTGCTTCTGGAGGGACTGAAAAGTGACACCCTCCACCTCAGCCAATGGCATCAGCCCATCAGGCGCAAGAGAGCGACGGCGATCAAATCGGTAATCAGGGTTACCAGACCAGCACAGACCAACCTTCAGAGCGGCATCATCCGTTTTTTGTTCCGCGCCAGCCAGAGAAGCGGGGTCACAAACAGTCTGCCACGACAAGGGCATAGCCAGCCCCAGCACATGCGGGAGGCTCAGCAGGGAGCATGCGGCCACCGCCCCATACTCCCGCGCTTTCGCTCCTGCAGGCAGCACTGTGACACCTGTCTGCCGGGCATAAGCTGTTGCGCTCACCAATGCCTGCAAACTTTCTGGTACCGCCAGAATCACAGGAGCCCGTGAGGCAGCCGGGAGGACATACCGAAGGAACTGCACCGTATCCCCCAGCCCTTGCTCGGCGTAGAGCAGCACCGGAGCCTGCTGAGGTTGACCGTCCCATGACGGCAGGTTTTCAGTCCGGCCTGCTGGCAAGATCTGCTTGCGCGCCTCAAACCGTTTCCATCCTTCCTGAAAGTGCCCTTCCGCCAGTAGGAGTGTGCCAAGATTGAACGTAGCCCGCGCCTTGTCCTGTTCAGATGCCGCAGAAGTCATGCTGTGCCGGAACATGGTCTCAGCTTCCTCACGTCGTCCCAAATCGGCCAGAACGGTGCCGTAGTTTACGGCCAATCGCGCATCCACCGGCCTTAACCTGCAAGCGGCACCCAGTTCTTGCTCCGCTTGAGGCAAAGCTCCCAATGCCATGAGCACCAACCCCAGATTGCTGCGCGTTTCTGCCGCGTTGGGATTGCGGGCTGCCGACTCCAGCAAAACAGAGCGTGCCTGATCAAACGCGCCTGTGGCGAACAAAGCCGCCCCATAGTTTGCAAGTGCTGCGGCATCATGCGGCAAGGCCGTGGCAACCGCCGCAAAGTAAGGCTCCGCCTGCGCCGTGCGACCTGCCCGCTCCAGCAGCAGAGCATGCTGGTTTTGCGTGAAGATATCCTGCGGCGCGAGCGCCACAGCGTTTTCAGAAATCTGCAAAGCCTCCGCTGTCTGCCCATGTCGCGCCAGAAAAGCCGCAAGCTCCAGATGTCGTGCAGCCTCCAGCGGCCGAAGCCGCAGGGCATTACGTAAAGCCTGCCCTGCATCCACCAGCCTGCCCTGCGCTTCCAGAATCTCTGCCATGGCCTGATGCGCGCGAGGGTCTCGCGGTGTCCCAAGCACAGCAACATGCACAGCCGCTCGGGCAGGTTCCACATGCCCCAAGGCCAACAGCGCCAACCCCAGTGTAATGTGAAAATGCGGTTCTGGCGTGATGTGAATGGCCCGCCCTGCCAACCCTACAGCAGACTGAGCATCACCCCCTGCCCGCGCAACGCAGGCCATGGCATGCCAGGCTTCGGCATCCTGACTGTTCGCACGCAGGAGGCTCCGCAGCATCTCTGCAGCCCTTTCGGCATTGCCCCCAGCCAACAAAGCCAGAGCGACAGAAACAGAAGGGGCTGTAGTGGTCTCTGAGCTTTGAGGCATGAAAAATGGTAGCACCTTGGATAAAACAGAGTGTGGATCATACACAACGAACGGCCCCCTTTTGTCTGAGCCACGTTTGCTGCCAGCAGAACCTGTTTGTCATGCTCAGGTCATTCCGTCCGACAGGTTCCTGATTTATGATCCGGTCCCATGAATAAAGCCTATCAGAGCCTTGAGCGCCACTTTGCCCGTCTTTCCTCCCTGAGCGATGCCCTTGGCATCCTGTGCTGGGACAAGGAAGTGATGATGCCCCACGGCACGGCAGACCGCCGTGCGGATAATCTGGCCATTCTGGAAGGATTGCGTCATGAAATCCTGACAGCACCGGAAATGGCCGACCTTCTGGCCGAGGCCGACGCTGGTGAGGACCTATGGCGACGCGCCAATCTGGCCGAAATGCGCCGCGTTCATACCCACGCCACGGCCCTGCCGGGCGATCTGGTGGAAGCCTGCACCCAAGCCACAACGCGGAGTGAGATGGCGTGGCGCGAAGCCCGGCAGAACAGTGACTTTGCCGGTTTTCTGCCGCATCTGACCGAAGTGCTCAACCTCACCCGACAAGTAGGAGAGGCCAAGGGGGCTGCTCTGGGCCTTTCCCCCTACGATGCCTTGCTGGATTCGTTTGATCCCGGCACGCGGCAGACAGATATTGACCCCATTTTTGCCCGCCTGCGCACGGAACTGCCCGGCCTGATTGCCGCGGTGCTGGAAAAACAGACTTCCTTGCCTGCCAGCATTCCCCTTGAAGGTCCGTTCCCCATTGCACGGCAGGAGGCTCTCGGGCGCAGGCTGATGCAGCAACTTGGGTTTGACATGACCCGTGGGCGGCTGGACGTGAGTGCTCACCCCTTCTGCGGAGGGGCCACCCACGATGTACGCCTGACTACCCGGTATGAAGAAGAAGACTTCATTCCGGCCATGATGGGTGTGCTGCATGAAACCGGGCACGCCATGTATGAACAGGGCTTGCCGCAGAACTGGCTCTCGCAACCTGTAGGACAGGCCGCAGGTATGACCGTGCATGAAAGCCAGTCCCTGATGATTGAAATGCAGGTCTGCCGATCCCGCGCGTTTGTTGAGTGGGTCGCCCCTCTATTGCGTCAGACTTTTGATGTAGCAGAAACCACCCCATCATGGCAGCCAGACAATCTGCACCGTCTGCTGACCCACGTTCAGCCGGGCCTGATCCGGGTAGACGCGGATGAAGTGACTTACCCGGCCCATATTCTCATCCGCTATGACCTCGAAAAAGCGATGATAAAGGGAGATCTTGCGCTGCATGATCTGCCTGCCGCTTTCAATGACGGAATCCACAGTCTCCTGGGCCTGAGTGTGCCCGATGACCGGCGAGGTTGTTTGCAGGACATCCACTGGCCCGAGGGGCTGTTTGGTTACTTCCCCTGTTATGCTCTTGGTGCTCTGGCATCCGCACAGTTGCGCACGGCCGCGTATCAGCAGGATGCCAGCCTGGCTCCTGCCATCGCACAGGGCAATTTTGCGCCGCTGATGCAATGGCTGCGTACCAATGTGCACAGCCGCGCCAGCAGTGCGTCCATGCCGGAGATCATCCGGGCAGCAACGGGTACCCCTCTCAGCGCAGATGCCTATCTGGCACACGTGCGCCGCCGCTATCTGGATCATGCACCAGACGCCTGAGTCTCTGCGTCTCCAGCCGCTTCTTCGCTGTGCTCCCGTGCGCCATGCGAAGAATGCGGTTGTGGGAGACATCAAAACAGGCTGAGACTACACCCATGCTTCTGCCGACACGCCATAAGGCGCTCCCTGATCTCTGCTCCGTTCAGCCCTCATCCCGCACGGCAGGCCGTGTCGTTCTGGCTGCCCTCGCCACCGTCAGCCTCACGCTGTTGCAGCCGGCACGTCCGGCTCTTGCTGTGCATATGCCCAAAGTGGCGGAGCTTCCTGCCTCCGCGCTGGAACCGTTCACGCAATCTGACAAACAGGTTTGGGATGCGGTGGTCATGCTGCCGGATGGCCGTGCGCTGCTGGAAGCCCCAATCTGGGTAGGCAATACCGGACCACAGTTGTCCGTGCGCTCTGCAGATGGCAGTTTTGCGCCTTATCCTGATGCCGCATGGAACGCGGAAGACGGCGATGCCAGCAAACGCATTGTCTCCATTGCGGGCATGACCCTTCTGGCAGATGGCACCTTATGGGTGCTGGATAGTGGCATGCCCAATCATAAAGCCGCTGCTGTTGCCCCGGCCAAACTGATCCAGATTGATACCAGACAGAATACCGTGGTGCGTGTTGTGCCCATTGAAGCCTCGGCCCTGCACAAGGACAGCGTTCTCTCGGGCGTGGCCGTGCACGAAAACACGGCCTATGTGGCCGATTCTGGCGTTGCGGGTGTGCTGGTGATTGACCTTCCCTCCGCCTCCGCCCACCGTTTTCTGGACCGGCATCCCGCCATCAGCGCGACACGCCCCATCATGACGCCCAGTGGCCCGGTTACCACGGCAAACGGAAATCTGCTGGCCATTGACTCCAGCATGATCGCCGTCAGCCCGGACGGAAAATGGATTGTGGTGCAGCCCCCCGGTGGCTACCTCTCCCGAGTGGAAACAACCATTTTCACAGACCCGGATGTCACCCCTGCCGCCATGGAAGAAAGCGTGACGCAGTGGTATAAAACGCCGTCTCTGGGTGGCATGACCATCGGGCCGGACGGCACACTATACTGGTCAGATATCAGCACCGGCAGCATTCTCAGCTATACAATAGGCCGTATTCCACGGCGTTTGATAACCGACCCACGCCTGAAATGGCCCGCCACACCTGGTCTGGACACAACCGGCCATCTGTATGTTCCTGCCGCCCAGCTGAACCACACGGCAGCCTTCCAGAACGGAAAATCCTCAGTCGAATGGCCGGTAACCGTTTACAAACTGACGCTGCCCACCACCTCGCCACCCACGTAAGCGCAGCAGGTTTCACGCCTCCTGCCGTCTCGCGCTTCTCTCTGTTCCGACCTTGCTCTGAGGTCGGGAAGAGTGTGGCGTCATGCCAGCCCGCAAAAGGGTGACGCAAACAGTGCAGAAGCCTACTTCGCGCCACTCTTTATTCAGGGTATAACCCGCGCATGCGCTATATTTCGACCCGGGGGAAGGCTCCCGCTCTTTCGTTTTCCGATGTCCTGCTGGCAGGTCTGGCCGAAGATGGCGGCCTGTATCTACCGGAAACCTGGCCCTCATTCTCCCTGTCAGAATGGCAGGCCATGCGTGGGCTGCCCTACCCTGAACTGGCAGCCCGTGTTCTGGCGCCGTTTGTGGGGGACGATATTGATGAAGCCACCCTGCGCCGCCTGTGCGCACAGGCTTATGCCGGGTTTGACCATCCCGCCATTGTGCCACTGACACAGGTGGAAGATGGCCTGTTTGTGCAGGAATTGTTCCACGGCCCCACGCTGGCCTTCAAAGACATGGCCATGCAGGTGCTGGGCCAGTTGTTTGAACATGTGCTGACCCAGCGTGACAGCCACGTCACCATTGTGGGCGCAACATCAGGGGATACCGGATCGGCTGCTATTGAAGCCTGCCGCGGACGCAAACGGCTTTCCGTGGTCATTCTGCACCCCAAGGGTCGTACCTCCGAGGTACAGCGCCGCCAGATGACCACCGTTCTGGACGCCAATATCACCAATCTGGCCGTTGAAGGCACGTTTGATGATTGTCAGGATCTGGTCAAAGCCTGCTTTGCCGATGCGCCTTTCCGGCAGGACATGCATCTTTCCGCCGTCAATTCCATCAACTGGGCCCGTATCGCCGCGCAGGTGCCCTACTATGTGTATGCCGCCCTGAACTTCGGCGCGCCGGAACGGGAAGTCTCTTTTGCCGTGCCCACAGGGAACTTCGGCAACATTCTGGCCGCATGGACTGCACGCAAGATGGGCCTGCCCGTGCGCCATCTGTGCGTAGGCTCCAACCGCAACGATATTCTGACCCGCTTCCTGAACGCGAATGACATGACCATGAAAGAGGTTGTTCCCAGCCTCTCGCCCTCCATGGACATTCAGGTTTCTTCCAACTTTGAACGGCTGCTGTTTGAGCTGCTGGGACGTGATGCCGAAGCCTGCGCCCGGATCATGACCACCTTCCGCACCAGCGGGCACATGGACGTCCCGCCTGAAGCATGGAATACGGCGCGAGAACTCTTTTCCGGTCTGGCCCTTGACGATGCAGGGACGGAAACCGAAATCAGGACCCTGCACCAGCGTTCCAACTATCTGGCAGACCCGCACAGCGCCATTGGCATTGCCGCAGGCCGACGCTTCCGTGAACCAGGTGTTCCTATGGTGGCCATGGCAACCGCTCACCCGGCCAAATTCCCGGATGCCATGGTTGCGGCAACAGGGATTCATCCCGCCCTGCCCGTGCATCTGGAAGACCTTTTCTCGCGCGAGGAACGGTATCGCACCGTTCCGGCCACGCCAGATGCCGTAAAAGATGCGGTGCGCGCCGCTGTTCTGTCTAACGCTGCATAATTTCTTTCTTTTTCAGGCCGCCTCCCCGCGGCCTTTCCTTTCAGGACAAGAATGACTGACCCGATCAATCTGACCCGTCTGCCCTCCGGCCTGACCATTGTAACTGAACGAATGGAACGGGTAGAAACCGTCTCATTCGGGGCGTATGTGTCCACCGGCACGCGCGATGAAACGGCGGAAGAAAATGGTGTGTCCCACTTTCTGGAACACATGGCGTTCAAAGGCACCACAAGCCGCTCCGCCCTGCAGATTGCGGAAGAAATTGAAAATGTGGGCGGCCATATCAACGCCTACACCGCGCGGGAACAGACAGCCTTCTACGTCAAGCTGCTGAAGGAAAACATGGATCTGGGCGTTGATATCATTGGTGATATCCTTACCCACTCCACCTTTGATCCGACTGAGATCGAGCGGGAACGCGGCGTGATCCTTCAGGAAATCGGCCAGGCAAATGATACGCCGGATGATGTGGTGTTTGACCATTTTCAGGCCACAGCCTTCCCTGACCAGCCCATGGGCCGCCCCACGCTGGGTACGGAAGATCTGATCCAGTCCATGAGCCGTGATACGCTCATGTCCTACATGCGCACACATTATACGGCTGAAAACATGGTGGTGGCGGCTGCTGGCAACCTGCACCATGAAGACGTTGTAGAACGCGTGCAGCGCCATTTTGCAGACCTGCCGCTGACATCACAGATCCCAACCCCACCCTCGCTTTATGGTGGAGGCGAATTCCGTCAGGAAAAGGATCTGGATCAGGCCCATGTGGTTCTGGGCTTCCCGTCCGTCGGGTATAATGACCCGGATTATTACGCCACACTGCTACTTTCCATGGTTCTGGGCGGCGGCATGTCCTCCCGCCTGTTTCAGGAAATCCGGGAAAAACGTGGGCTGGTTTATTCCGTCTATTCCTTCAGCGCCCCCTTCATTGATGGCGGCCTGTTCGGCATTTACGCGGGCACGGGTGAAAAACAGTGTGCCGAGTTGGTGCCTGTAACCTTGGAAGAACTCCGCAAGGTCCAGCTTTCGGTCGGGCAGGATGAATTGCTCCGGGCACGGGCACAGTTGAAAGCCTCCCTGCTGATGTCTCTGGAAAGCACAGGCAGCCGGTGTGAGCAGATTGCACGCCAGCTTCAGCTTTTTGGCCGTATCATCCCGGTTGCGGAAACCGTGGCACGGGTTGAAGCCGTAACCCCGGCTGATATCTGCCGCGTGGCTGGCCGTATCTTTACCCAGCAGCCCACCTTGGCCGCCCTTGGCCCGGTCAGCCATGTGCTGCCCCTGAACACCATTGCGGAGAAGCTTGCAGCATGAGCGCACAAACCCTCGAAAAGATCTCTGATCTTGTCCGCCGTGCGCGCACTGCCGGAGCCGATGCTGCCGATGCAGTCTTTGTCTCCAGCACCGCCATAGGCGCGGGGGTCCGTAACCGGGTTACGGAAGAACTGGAGCGATCAGAAACAACAGATCTGGGCCTGCGTGTCTTCACAGGCCGGAAATCTGCCATTGTTTCCACCACCACGCTTGATCCCAGCCGGTTTGATGGCTTGGTGGAACAGGCTCTTGCCATGGCCCGTGTGCTACCTGAAGACCGTTTTGCCGGTCTGGCCCCGCACGCGCTTACCGGCACGCTTACCTCCAACACGCTGGACCTGACCGATACGGCCGAGCCTGATGCCAATGCCCTGCTGGCCCGCGCCCGTGAGGGGGAAGAAGCTGCTCTGGCCGTCAATGGCGTGACCAACAGCGCTGGTAGCAGTGCATCCTGGGGGCGCACGGACATCGCGCTGGTCACCTCGCAGGATTTTGCAGGCACTTATGCCCGCACCCGCCATTCCACCTCTGTCTGCGTGCTGGCGGGCAAAGGTGAGACCATGCAGCGCGATTACGATTACCACGGCACGGTGCATCTGGCTGATCTGGACAACGCTGCTGTTCTGGGCCGCAGTGCCGGAGAAAAAGCGGTAGCTCGCGTTAATCCCGTCCGTCCCCGTACAGGCCGCTACCCGGTGGTGTTTCATCCGCGCGTGGCCAACAGTTTTCTGGGGCATTTTATTGGTGCCATCAATGGTTCCTCCATCGCCCGTGGTACGTCTTTTCTGAAAGAAAAACTGGGCCAGCGTCTGTTTGCTGAAGGCGTCACCATAACGGATGATCCCACGCGCCACCGTGGGCTGCGCTCTCGTCCGTTTGACGGCGAAGCAATGCCTGTGGCGCCATTGGAGTTGGTGCGTGACGGCGTGCTGCAAACGTGGATACTGGATACGCGCAGCGCCCGCCATCTTGGCCTGGAAAGCAACGGACGCGCGGCACGTGGCACGTCTGGCCCGCCTTCCCCTTCTGCCACCAATCTGTCCTTTGGTCCCGGCACGCTCAGCCCGGAAGAGTTGATGGCGGATATCAAGGAAGGGCTGTTCATTACCGAGATGATGGGCTCCTCCATCAATGGTCTGACGGGCGACTACAGCCGAGGCGCATCCGGCTTCATGATCCGTGATGGCCAAGTTGCCGAGTCCGCAGCCGAGTTCACTCTAGCCGGGAACCTGCTGGAAATTTTCGCGTCCCTTACTTTAGCGAACGATTTACAGTTCCGTTTTGGCACCGACGCCCCCACATTAAGGGTAGAAGCCCTGAGTATTGCCGGGGCGTGATGACCGTCTGGAGACACAAGACCTCGTGAAAAAGCGCACTCTCTCTTCCGCTCTTGCCGCCTTGATGACCGTGAGCCTGCTCAGTGGCCCACTGGCTTATCATGCTGATGCGCGGCCCGGACAAGGCGGCTCCATGGGCAGCCGCGGGAGCCGGACCTGGAGCGCTCCCCCGCCCACACGCACCACGCCTTACGGGGCTGCGCCGATGGATCGTTCCATTACGCCGCGCACACCCGGGCAAAGTGGATACGGGGCGCAGGCCCCTTATCAGCAGGGTATGTTCAATCAGGCCATGCGCCCGCGCCACCCGTTCCTGACCGGCTTTGCTGGCGGGATGCTGGGCGCAGGTCTTTTCGGGCTGCTGTCCGGCCATGGATTCTTTGGTGGGGTTCACAGCTTTTTCGGGCTGATCGGTCTCATGCTCCAGATTGCTCTGGTTGTGTGGATCATCATGTGGCTGGTGCGGCGGTTCTCCGGCAACCGTACGGCGAGTAGTGCCGGAGGCGGGCTGGGCTTTACGCCGGGAACCAGCTCTCCCCCTCCCTCCGCTGGCGGAACGCCCGCAGCAAGATCCGGCACTCTGCCTATTACCACCAGTGACTATCAGGCTTTCCAGCAGACATTGCTGGATATCCAGACTGCGTGGAACCAGCAGAATATTCCAGCCATGCAGCAGATGGCCACGCCGGAGATGGTCTCTTATTTCAATCAGCAGCTTGCAACACTGGCCGCTCAGGGGGCCCGCAATGTTGTCTCTGATGTTCATTTCATTCAGGGCGATCTGGCGGAGGCGTGGCAGGAAGGCGGCATGGATTACGCGACCGTTGCCATGCGCTACAGCCTAATTGATCTGACAACCAACGCCACCGGCCAGGTTATTGAAGGCAGCTCCACTGAACCGGTGACAATAACCGAATTGTGGACCTTCACTCGTCCGTCTCGCGGCGGGCGCTGGCTGCTTTCCGGTATTCAGCAGACACGCAGCTAAAACCTGCATTTTCCTCCCGGTCACATCTGATCATGTGAACCGGGAGCTTTTCTTCTGTCCCGTCCCCTAACGGCCTCATTCCTTTGGCAGGACACCCCCCATGCTTGCGCTTGAAATTGTCACCCTGCTTGTGGCTGTATCCGCCACTGGCTTCAGCATTTTTCTGCACTTCTGGAACAAACGAAAAGTTGCGGACCTAGAAGCAGAAATTACGAAGCTTCAGGAAAAAGGCATTAAGGTGCAAATGGATACAGTGCTCAATGCCGCCCGAACCTCTTCTAAAAAAGAAAAAGCCTGAGTTCCTCGCCGTGAGCTGGCAAAATATTTTATGGGAAATTCTTAAAAAATTAAGACGTCGGATATAAAGCTTTCCCGAAGTCTTTGCTCTCCCAGAACGTCAGCCTGAAAACCCTCTCCCTGATATCTCAAGAAGACAGGACATTCTGAGAGGGTAGAAAAAAAGCGATCTCTCCAGTCTTTGCAAGATCGCAGTTTTGTTAAAGATGAGTGAGGGTCAGACCATACATGACCCCGGCAATCAGAATCATGAAGCCGACCATAGCCTTCAGACGCTCATTCTGCCTGCGCTGCTTCTCAGCCAGTTCAGCCTGGCTCAATGTGATTTGTGTTGTTTCCATCAAATCCACCCTTGCAGCATATGGTCTGCCAGCAACCCGCAAAACAGCAGAAATAGGTAGGCCAGAGAAAACCGGAAAGAAATACGGGCCGCTTTATCTCCTGCCAGGCTTACGCCGTTTTCATCCTGCGGTTCGCGCAGAACACGGATAGCACACAGAACAAAGCCCAGCCCCAGAACCAATGCCGTAGCAGTATAAAGCCAACCACACAGATGCAGCATGGACGGAATAAGAGAGATAGCCAGCAGCACCAGTGTGTAGACAAAAATATTCCAGCGGGTGTGACGGGCACCTTTAACCACTGGCAGCATGGGAATTCCGGCCCGCCCATAATCCTTGCATGCATACAGGGAGAGAGACCAGAAATGCGGGGGTGTCCAGAAAAACACGATACCAAACATTACAATCGGCAGCACCGCCATATGGCCAGTGGCCGCTGCCCACCCGATCATCGGCGGAAAAGCACCCGCTGCCCCGCCAATCACAATATTCTGTGGCGTAGAGCGCTTAAGCCACATGGTATAAATGACAGCGTAAAAGAAAATGGAGAATGCAAGAATACCCGCTGCCAAAGCATTGGTTGCCATCCACATGAGGCAGACTGACAGGCAGGACAGGCCAACGCCATAGGCCAGCGCTTCGTGTTCAGGAATACGCCCACCGGGAATAGGCCGGGTGATGGTGCGTTGCATCACGGCATCAATATCGCGGTCATACCACATATTGATGGCACCAGCGGCCCCAGACGCCATGCATATACATAGAATGGCCACGGCAGCTTCAAACAGCGAAAGATGCCCAGGGGCCATGATCATGCCAGCAGCCCCTGTAAACACCACCAGCGATATCACCCGTGGTTTGAGGAGCTGCACCCAGTCTTTCGCAGTAGTGCCAACACGGTCAGCCTTGAAACGTATCCGCCCAGAAGCAGAAACCTGAGCTGTTGTCTCGCTCATGACCGCACCATTGTTTCTTCAGGCTCAAAGGCAACATCTTTTCCGGCTATTTTTTCGACCATCGGACGGTTCTGCACAAAGCTCAAACCCATGGTCAGCAGGAAACAGAGCACGGAAGCACCGAGCAATCCGCCGCTCCACATCTGACAGGCGACCGGAAGAGCGGGAACTGCCAACGCCGTACCTGCTGCCATCAACCCGAACTGCACGGCAGCCAAAGGCGTGGGATACCAGCGGCCACACCCTTCTCCACGCCAGAGATACAGACCGCAGAACACTGCATAAAGTGTGCCTACCTGTAGAGCGGAATGCAGACCATCCCCCTGCATGAATTGGCTGATCCAGCCAGTAGAGACCACAACCAGAAACCCAAGCCCCCACAGCATGGGGATTTTGACTGTCATGCTTGCGCGCCACGTACCCGCCATCCACAAGGCAGCCAGCAATACGGAAGCCAGAGTAGCAGCACTTAACACCAGTGTCTGGGCAGACAGCAGGGTGGCGACAGTCGCGGCCCCCGCCAGCCCGTGCGCAAAAACGCTTTTAACCCATAGAATGCTCCCTGCAGCCGCAGAAGCACTCATGACCCCGGCAACAGGAAAAGGAGAAAAACGGGCAACCTTTGCGCCTGTTTCAAAAACAATTCCAAACCCGGCCAGCAGCGTGACCAGCATAATGGGCTCAGCAAAACCATCCAGCACAGAAGGCGTAAAGGCGGCACCACTCCACACTTGATGGCTGAGAATGGCGGCCAACACCGGCACCGTAAGCAAAAGCACGGCAGACGCCAGCATTTCCCCCCACACAAAGGGAGAGAACGGAGCGCGGGGAGCGGAATCGGCGCGGCTGTCAAAAATGGTAGCCAGAACAACCATCACTGCCAGCAGGGTGCCTACGCACCACAACAAAGCGGCTTCAGTCTGCCACGGAGACGCCACCATCAGCACGCCTGCGGCTGAGACACTGGCCAGAGAAAGCTTATTCAGCCCGGGAAGAACCGTGCCTTCACGCTGAAGAGCACGTGGCAGCCACAAAGTGCCAAAGCCACACACCAGCGCTGGAACAACCACAAACAGCAGCATAAGAGCACCATGAGCCTGTTCAATTCCGGCCCACAAACCCGTATGCGGCACCATGCCAAGCTGCTGAAATGCAGAAACACCGCCTCCAAGCAGACCTGCCAGAGCAGCAACCAGCAGATAGCCTGCTCCTACACCATCAACCGATGCAGTCTGCCGTAGCATGCTATTTCCCTTATTCTGGCCTTGTTCCGCACAAGCAGATGCCATGTTCGCACCCCACGCCTTTAACAGATGTGTTCCGGGTGACGAGACGCCCCCCTGAGAGCCCCTTCTATAGCGGCTTTCCTGTAGCTTAACGACCCATTTAGCTCCGCATGCCTATCGCCCCTGCCCTGTGTAGAAAGGGCGACAGCACGGAAGTGTGATCAGATGTTTTCAAGCGTGACGAGGGTAAAAAGGCCGGCCGGTGGCACTGGCTGAATTCTCGCCCGCACCAGATCTTCCGGCGGCAGAAGGGATTCCATGGCAAAATCAGGATGCCAGCCCAGAGAACGGGACGCGCGCGCCATACCACGTTCCACAGCGCCACGAACACCGCCGGGAGCCAGAAAGTGGTTTACAAACAGGATGTGACCGCCGGGTTTGACCACCCGTTTGAGTTCACGCAGCAGCCTGCGCGGATGCGGTACAACGGACGCCACAAACATGGCCACAGCAATATCGAAGGAGTCGTCCTCGAACGTTGTCTCTTCGGCATCCATTTCCAGAAGGGCATCGACATTATTCAGATGCTCTTTCTGTACGCGTTCACGCGCACGGGCCAGCATGTCACCAGACAGATCAATGCCGGTAATATGCTTGTCCTTGCGATAGTGCGGGAGAGCGAGCCCAGTACCAACACCAACTTCAAGAACGCCAGTACCGGGCAGGGCATTGACAGCTTCAACCGCTCGACGGCGACCAAAGCCAGAAACGCCACCAAACACGGTGTCATACACACCTGCCCACCGGCGGTAAGCGACCTTTACGGCCTCGGCATCCAGCGCTGAACGCGACGGAGCCGGATCTTCACCCTGACCGGGCGAGCATTTGTGGAGAACGTCACTCATGGTTTCTCTCTGCCCGCTGGCGGCAATTTCTTCAAGAGCCACAACGCATCTTCCTTTGTTTTAAATAAAATGCGCCATAAAAGCGCCCTTGTCTCCATGCCCATTGTCCCCTTACCTTCCGTCTGCCTGGAACTGTTTTAGAAGAAAAGAGACATGCTGGAATTCCTGCTTGCCGTCCTCAGCCTTATTATCTGGTCATCGATTTTCGTTTTCTATTTCCGAGACTCTATTTTTAGCTGGCTCGACAACCGCTTCGGCAAAGATACCGTCCTCCCCCCTCTGGAAGACAAGGCTGCCGACCGAGCGGAACCGACTTTTTCAGCGCCCAACACTCAACAGCCGGAAGCATCCGAACCGGTCAAAGAAGCCTAACCGTTTTTCAGGCCCCCTTTTTCAGCTTTGCTTCAATGCAGTCCCATATGGCACCCGCTCCGTTGACGCCATCAAAACGCTCCAGTTCCTGAAGGCCGGTAGGAGAAGTCACATTGATTTCCGTCAGGTAATCACCAATCACATCTATGCCCACAAAAATCAGACCGTGTTCCTTCAGGAACGGCCCGATGGCAGCACAGATCTCCTTGTCTCGCTCTGTCAGGGCCACTTTGCGCGCCACCCCCCCAACATGCATGTTGGAGCGGTGATCATCTCCTGATGGCACACGGTTAATCGCGCCTACAGGCAGGCCATCAACCAGAATAATGCGCTTGTCCCCCTGCTTTACGGCGGGTTCGTAACGCTGAATCATCAACGGTTCACGAGAGCGCGCAAAGTGCATTTCCAGAAGAGCATTCAGATTCTGGTCATCTTCCTTGATACGAAAGATGCCACTGCCGCCATTGCCGAAAAGCGGTTTGACAATGATATCCCGCCAATGCGCACGAAAAGCCCGGATTTGCCCGACATCCCATGTGACCAGCGTAGGGGGCATGAGGTGTGGGAAATGCGTTACCAGCAGTTTTTCAGGAGAATCCCGCACCCAGCGCGGATCATTGACCACCAGAGCCTTGTCTGCACCAATCCCATGAACGTGGTCCAGCAGATGGGTTGCGGTAATATAGGCCATATCAAATGGCGGGTCCTGCCGCATCAGCACCACATCCATCTCCCCCAGGGACCGACGAACAGGCTCGCCAAACGTGGCGTGATTACCCTGCTCCCGCCGCACCGTGACAGAACGTAGGGAGGCGCTGACATGGGCAGAGGTTGCACCACCCGGCGAGGTTGTTCCCTCCCCAAGCGCCAGGGACGGAACTTCATACACAAACAGCTTGTGGCCGCGCCCCTGCGCCTCCAGCATCAACGCGAACGTAGAATCTCCGTTGATATCAACATGCTCCAGGGGGTCCATCTGGACAGCAACATTCAATGGAGATGACATACGCGCCCGCTTTCCTTAGAATTTCAGGGTCAAATGAGATAACTATCCGTTACCGTATCGCTGTTCTGTCCGGCTGTCCAAGGCACGAAAGCACGTCTCTTTCTCTTTAGTGTCGAGACGGCAGCAAAACGGCATTCTGGCCATGGCCTGCGGCATCACACTGCGTCCGCACGTGGTAGAGCGCATATCGCTCACCCACCGCGCCATCACGTTCCCGCGCAAGATCCTGTTCCTGTGAAAGCACTGTGAACAGTGCGGTATCCGGCATGTCATGCCGCCGCCGACTACGGATGAGGTATCCTTCCCCACACGCAGCCTTCGGAAAGGTAAACAGACTCCACCGGGGCTCAACCGCCACAACCGGGCGGCCTACAGGGGCATAAAACGCCAGTTCAGCAGCCAGACCATATTCATCCGCAATCAGAACAGAGTCGGCAGGCACGTGCGCCACAACAATCCGGCCAAAATCCGGCCATCCCCCCATCTGGCGTAATGTCATGTCCAAATGCGGAGAAAGTTTAAGCGGGGACGCCACCGCCTGAATGACAATCAGCGCCACAAGGGCAATACCCACCCCGCTGGCGACCTTCCACCCGCGCCAACGGGGCAGCGCCGCCGCCATGGCCAGTGCCGGATAAAGAACAACAGGCCAGTTTGCCTGCACCCGCGCTCCTACGGCATGCTGCACAAATACAGCCAGTGGCACCAAAATCATGCACAGCAGCAGGCGCGAGAACGAGTCCCGCTGTTTCCACAGCACCACGCAGCCGCCGATAAAAAACAGGAATACACCGGGGGACATCAACCCGACCTGTCCGCCCACCAACTCGCTGAAATAGGTCAGCATTCTGGCAGGATGCCAGTCTCCGGTGCGGCCTCCCTGCTTCATGAAGCTGGCCCAGTGATGCGAGGCATTCCACCAGACAACCGGACTGACACACACAGCGGCCACAGCACCGCCCAGCCATGGCCACCACGTTTTCAACCATCCCCTGCCCGCCTGAGTAGCGAGAAGCCATACCCCCATGCCGCCTGCGGGAAGAAGCGCTGTGTATTTGCTATCAAACCCGAGCCCCACGGCAGCCCCAACCAGCAACCACCATGCACCGTTGCCGGTTACGCAAAGACGCCCAAGACTCCACACCATCAGCGTCATGAAAAGCAGGAGGGGGGTATCCGGCGTCATCAACAGTGTGCCAACACCAAGCGCTACAGTTCCGTTCAGCAAAACTGCGGTACGCACCCCTGCTCTTTGAGCATCTTTCGCACTGTAACCCGCCAGATGCTGTAACCAGTCCCGCGTTGCCATTGCCAGCAGAATCGTGCCGACTGCAGCGGACAAAGGCCCCAAGAACCTTACGCCACAGGCATTATCTCCTGCTACCAACAAACCAAGCTTGATGAACACCGCCACCATTGGAGGATGATCGAGATATCCGGCAGCAGGCGCCAAGGCCCACAGGCGGTAATAGGCTTCGTCCGGCGTGAGAGGCACCACAGCCCCCATGACAATCCGGATGGCGGTAAGCACCAACAGTGCCAGCCCCCACCCATAATAGGGAGACTTCAGATGCATGGGGAAGAAGCTCACACGCGCCAGACGACGGTAGAGGAGACGGCATAGTTCCATACAACCGCCAGAATGGCGCCCGCCACACTGGCTTGGGTCAGTCCCTCATGCGCCTGGAACAGCATTTGCGCGACGCCCACGTTGGCCACCGCACCTATGGAACACACCAGCATGAAAGCCAGTAGGCCACCCACAAACCGAAGACCACGCAGGCGCTTATCCCGATAGGTGATGTTATTATCGAGCACAAAATTGAGGATCATGGCGACAACTGTGCCAACCCCTTGCGCCACGGGAAAATCGCCCCCCATGGTGCGAATGCTCTGCATGACCGCCAGATTGACGCCAACCCCTACAGAACCCACCAGACAGAATGCCACAAAACGCAATGGCAACCAGCCACGACAAAGCTTGTCCAACACCAGCGCCAGAAACTGGAGCATGACCAGCGCATCCAGTTTGCTCTCACCGGCAAGTCTGGCCCGGAACCCACAGGGCACTTCCTGCACGCGCAACGGCTTGGAAGAAGACAGCAGAAGATCCAGTAAAATCTTGAACCCGGTTCCGGAAAGGCGTGGGGCAACAGCCGCAAACACATCCTGCCGTAACGCGAAAAAGCCACTCATCGGGTCACTTAACCGGACGGGCAGAACCATCTGCGCCAGCTTTATTCCACCGTCAGAAAGCGCGTGGCGCCATGCGTTTGCCAGTCCGGCATTGTTGCCACCTTCAACGTGGCGGCTTCCGACAGCAATATCACACTCGCCGCTTTGCACGGCGTCAATCAGCGCGCCAAGACGGGAGTCGTCGTGCTGAAGGTCTCCGTCCATCACCGCCACAATCTGGGCGGAGGACGACAAAGCTCCTTCAATAACTGCGGAGGAAAGGCCGCGCCGCCCAACCCGGCAAAGGCCGCGCACCCGCGCATCCTTTTGGGCAAGCGCCCTTACGGCCTGCGTGGTGCCATCAGGTGAATTGTCATCCACAAACACCACTTCCCAATGGCGGCCAGCCAGCGCGCGATCCAGAGCCGCCACCAACGGCGCAATATTCCTGACTTCATTATAGCAAGGAATAATGACACTGATGTCAGGACCGCCACGCGCAGCGCCCGGCAATGCCGGAGCGTCTGAAATCACGGACGACTACCTTCCGATCCGACAACGAGCGGCACCCCGGTTCTCTCCAGACTTGTGCGAATGGTTTGCAAAGTCTGCACCCGGATAACGTGTGGTCCTTCGGTCAGCCGTCGGGTCAACTGGTTTTCATGGGCGGCATCCCGCGCAATCAGGCGCACCAGAAAATCACCTCCACCGCGAATCATGTGGCATTCGCGCACTTCCGGCCACTGGGCCAGCTCCTGCTCAAACGCGGAAAGAATGGCCTCTTTTTGGCTATCCAGACCAATCAGCGCGAAAAACGTAATCGGCCAGCCCAGCATTCCGGCATCTGGCTCGGCGTGGTAGCCGCGAATAACCCCCAGTTCCTCCAGGCGCCGCACGCGCCGCAGGCACGGCGGGGCCGATATCCCCACACGCCGCGCCAGCTCCACATTGGTCATCCGGCCATCGTCTTGCAGTTCCGCCACAATACGCAGGTCAACAGCGTCAAGTTCTGTCACCTTATCTGTTCCATTTTACGCCGCAGCCTTTTCCTGAACATCTTGCCCCGTATATGCCATGCGTCTGCATGGCTCGCAAACCACTTACGCCTCTTGCCCAAACGGAAGGCTCCCGCCATATCGCAAGCAGGAATATTAAGGTGCGTGCCACGCGCTGCTTCACACTGACATTCACCAGGAAGGCCTGCCTGAACAATGACTGAGACCATTACAACTGAACTGCTGGTTATTGGCGCTGGCCCTGCTGGCTACACGGCGGCCATTTACGCAGCCCGTGCAAATCTCAAGCCAGTTCTTGTGGCGGGTCTTCAGCCTGGTGGCCAGCTCATGATCACGACCGATGTTGAAAACTATCCCGGCTTTGCCGAGGCCGTGCAAGGCCCGTGGCTGATGGAACAGATGGCGGCGCAAGCCGAACATGTGGGAGCCCGTATTCAGCACGACATCATTACATCGGTGGATTTCCAAGCTGGCTCCCCTTTCCGGATGGTGGGAGATTCCGGCACGCAGTATGTTGCAAAGTCCGTGATTATCGCCACCGGTGCACAGGCAAAATGGCTGGGCCTGCCCAGTGAGAAGCGTCTGCAAGGGGCTGGTGTTTCCGCCTGCGCAACATGCGATGGGTTTTTCTACCGTGGCAAAAACGTGGTGGTAGTGGGCGGCGGCAACACTGCCGTTGAAGAAGCCCTGTATCTGACGCACCACGCAGCACACGTTACCCTTGTGCACCGGCGCGATACGCTGCGGGCTGAAAAAATCCTGCAGGACCGTTTCTTCGCCAACCCGAAAACTTCCATTATCTGGAACAGTGTAGTGGAGGACATTCTGGCCGATGGCACGCCAGCCGTTGTCTCGGGCATCAAGCTCCGCAACACACAGGACAACACAACAACCGTTTATCCTACGGATGGTGTTTTCATCGCTATTGGGCATTCTCCCAACACGGGCATTTTCGCAAACCAGCTTTCACTGGATGACGAAGGCTATATTCTGACCACCCCCGGCTCGACCCACACATCTGTGCCCGGCGTATTTGCCGCAGGCGACGTACAGGACAAGATCTACCGTCAGGCCGTAACGGCAGCGGGAAGCGGCTGCATGGCGGCGCTGGATGCCGAGCGCTATCTGGCTGAAATACAGGACTAATCACAGCAGGTCTCTTGACCACGCCTTACAATTACTGCACGTAATGAACGAATGGTATGAATTCATACCGTTAATCACTTTATTCAATATTGCAGGAGGCATGCGTGGACTGGGACAAACTCCGGGTTTTCCATGCTGTAGCCGAAGCGGGTTCCTTTACCCACGCTGGAGATGTCCTGAACCTGAGCCAATCTGCTGTTTCTCGGCAGATTTCGGCTCTGGAGGACGTTCTTCAGGTTCCTCTTTTTCACCGCCACGCCCGGGGACTGATCCTCACTGAACAGGGCGAGACGCTGCATAAGACGGTGCGCGAAGTCTTTTCAAAACTTGAAATGACCCAAACGCTTTTAACCGAAAGCAAGGAAAAGGCAGCCGGTCGGCTACGGGTTACAACCACTACAGGCTTTGGCAATTGCTGGCTTATGCCACGGCTGCACAAGTTTATGTCCGCCAATCCCGATATCGATATCTGCCTGATTCTGGAAGATAACGATCTTGATCTTGGCATGAGAGAAGCCGATGTGGCCGTGCGTATGCATGCCCCACGCCAGCCTGACCTCATTCAGCGGCATCTGGCGGATTTCCATCTGCCTATTTTTGCGGCCCCACTTTATATAGAAAAGTATGGCACCCCCAAATCCATTGAAGATATCAGCACACACCAGCTTGTTCTTTTCGGAGAACATCATCCGCCGGTAGCGCATATCAACTGGCTGTCTGAAGCAATCCGTCACAATGGTACCAAGCAGCAGGCCCGGCTGGAAGTCAACAGCATGGCCGCCATGGCATCCGCCATCGCATCCGGCTTGGGTATAGGCTCCATTCCCACTTACGCGGCAAAAGAATTTCCGGATCTGGTTCAGATTCTTCCTGAAGTTGCCACGCCAACAGTGGACGCCTATTTTGTCTATCCGGAAGAGCTTCGGAGCTCCAAGCGTGTAGCCGTGTTCCGTGACTTCCTGATGAGCGAATTGGGAATCCGCTAAAAGCAGCGTTTCTGCTTTCATTTCCTTCCAAAAAAGCTCCCCTTCGGGGGAGCTTTTTTGTTATTTGTGCTTTTATTTATCAGTTTCTATTATAACTGTCTTCAATACGGATAATATCGTCTTCTCCCAAATATGCACCTGATTGCACCTCAATCAGCGTCAATGGGATCTTTCCCGGATTTTCCAGCCGGTGCGTGCATCCCTGCGGCAAATACACACTCTCATTTTCGCGCAGCAAAAGCTGCTCTTCATCCCGCGTTACCAGAGCCACACCCGCCACTACCACCCAGTGCTCGGAACGATGGAAGTGTTTCTGCAAGGAAAGCTTGCCACCGGGGTTCACCACAATCCGCTTTACCTGAAAACGGTCGTTACAGATCAACCCTTCATAAAACCCCCAGGGCCGGTAACATCTCTGGTGCGTAAAGGCTTCTGAGCGCCCGTCCCGCTTCAACTGATCCACCAGTTTCTTAACGTTCTGCGCCTGACTTTTATGCGTCACCAGCACTGCGTCAGACGTCACCACCACAACCACATCATCCAGACCAGATACAGCAGTGAGCATCCCTTCCGAGCGAACGTAACACCCGTGCGCTCCTTCCGTCAGAACATCCCCAATCAGAACGTTATTGTCCGCATCCTTGTTACTGATATCCCACAGGGCATCCCAACTTCCTACGTCAGACCAGCCCAGATCTGCCGGGATAACGGCTGAAACATCGGTTTTTTCAGCAATGGCGTAATCGATGGAAATATCCGGTGCCTGAGCAAACGCGTCTTTATCAAGCCGGATAAAGTCCAGATCCGTTGTTCGCTTTTCAAAAGCAGCCTGCACATGCTCCAGCACCTGCGGGGCATATTTGTGCATCTCTTCCAGCAATACATCCGCGCGGAAGACGAACATGCCTGAATTCCAGAAATAGTTTCCATCCTCCACAAAACCTTTGGCTACATCTGCCGACGGTTTTTCACGAAACGAACGAATAACAAACGCTCCGTCCACTCCGGGCAGCGGCTCGCCTTTTTCAATATAGCCATAACCCGTTTCCGGGCGTGTGGGAGTCATGCCGAATGTGACAATCCGCCCGAGCCGGGCAGCTTCAACCGCTTTTTCCATAACGGTTTGCAGCGCAGGATGATTTTTGATTTCCGCATCCGCTGGCATCATCCACAGAATGGCCTGCGGGTTTGTCTGGGCCACCAGCAGAGCTGCCGCCGCAATGGCAGGGGCTGAATTACGCCCTACCGGCTCAAGCAGAATACTTGGTCTTTCAACCATCACTTCACGCAACTGCTCTGCAATAAGAAAACGGTGTTCTTCATTGCAAACAATAACAGGGGGCGCAAAACCAGCAGAATGTCCCCGCAGGACTGTTTCCTGCAGCATGCTGCGCTCACTCAGTAATGCCCAGAGCTGCTTGGGAAAACTGGCTCGAGACATGGGCCAGAGACGGCTCCCGGTCCCACCAGACAACACGACAGGCACAATGCCTGATTCCGTCTTACCGCCCTGCCCCATTTTTACAGTCCTTGTTTTTATGTTCTGACAAATCGCCACTGTTGTTCAGCATTGTCTCGGGCAAACTTCAAGATAAACAGCGTACAGCCTGAGACCGGCCTTAATAGCCCCCTGATGAAAGCTGATCATCCTGCCTTAAAATACCAGCACAACGCCGATCAGATGGTTATGGTTGCAAAAAATGACTACTCATTCTTCAGACGTTTCCACAGCACGCAGAAACAGAGATTACAAAACGTTTATTTTACTTGACGTTTATCTTTGCCCTTCCCACAAAATGGCTACTCGATAAAGAAAAGACGCTTTATTCAGCGCCATTTCAATATTTTCTATTCACAAACAAGAATACTGATAGTATGTGTTACTGCATATCAGCCGATAAAATAAAAATGGATCCATCATGACTGAGAACCAGAGCTACCCCATCATTCTCGACCTGGTTGCGGAAATTGTTTCTGCCCACGTCTCCAATAACGCAACGGACCCGGCAACGATCCCAGCCCTGATAAAAGATGTTTATCAGGCTCTGAAATCAGCGGATCAGCCGGTCAGCGAACCTGAAAAACTTCAGCCTGCCGTTCCGGTCAAGCGCTCCGTTTTCCCTGACTACATCATCTGTCTGGAAGATGGTAAAAAACTGAAAATGCTTAAGCGCCACCTGCAAAGCGCTTACGGCATGACCCCTGAACAGTACCGTGAACGCTGGGGCCTGCCTGCCGATTACCCCATGGTTGCTCCAAACTATGCGGAACGTCGTTCCACTCTGGCCCGTGAAATTGGCCTCGGCCGCAAGATCCACGCCACTCCGGAAGGGGAAGATGCAAATGGTCGCGGTCGTCGCACCAAGAAAGCATCTGCCTGAGGATAGGACAGAACCCCGTGAGCACTCCTCTGGTTCGTGCTGACGGGGTTTTTAGGTATTGACGAACAATACCGCCATAGTGAAAGCTTAAATGCGTAATCTGGTTTGATGTCACAGGATACGCATTTTGGTTTTGGTGGTGGTATTCTCTGAAAAAAAGAGAGCGCCTAGATTACCCACTCCATAATGTGGTCAGATCATAAGTGAGTCCGGAAGGTAAGTATGACGAAATCTGAGCTCATTGCTGCTCTCATGAGAAAGCATCCACACCTTCAGCTCAAAGACATCAATCTTATCGTCAACACTGTATTTGGGGCCATTTCCAAAAGTCTTGCCGATAACAACCGTGTAGAGCTTCGCGGATTCGGGGCGTTTTCCATCAAGGAGCGCGATCCCCGTGTTGGCCGCAACCCCAAGACCGGGGAGCAGGTTCAGGTTTCCAAAAAGTTCATTCCGTTTTTCAAAACAGGAAAAGAGCTGCACGCCCGCATTAACAAGGCGCGCGAAAGCTAAAGAACACTCGGCTGAGTGCTCTGGCTCTCTTCCATAAACCGTTTCACCTGCCGCAAATCTTCCAGAAAACGCTGATACTCGCGCTGTTTGTCTGCCTCATTCGGTAAACGAAGCAGATAGGATGGGTGCACGGTTACCAATCCATGGCTGCCATCTTCCAGCGGAAAAATACGTGATCGCTCACGAGAAATCGTGACAGGACGTTTGAGCAGGCTTTGGGCCGCCGTAACGCCCATCATCACAACCAATATAGGCTGAATGAGACGTCGTTCTGCGTTCAACCATATGCGACAGGCGTCAACAGCCTCTTGGTCAGGTTTTTGATGCAGACGCCGGGTATTTCTCCATACAAACCGGAAATGCTTGACGGCATTTGTTACATACACGTCTGGCCGTTCAATCTCTGCTTCTCGTAAAGCCCGATCAAGCACCTGCCCTGCTGGCCCTACAAAAGGATGCCCAGCCAGATCTTCCTGATCTCCCGGTTGCTCGCCTACCAGCATGACACGCGCGGTTACCGGCCCCTCTCCAAACACTGTTCGCGTTGCAGGCTCCCACAAAGCACAGGCACGGCAGTCCATAGCTTCGCTACCCAGTTGGTCCAGCGTACGCGTTTTGGCGACCTCATCTGCCGTGGGAGGCAATACAGTTTTGGGATATCCTTGCCACACACCCGCCCCATCTCTTTGCCAGGAAAGAGGAGCATTCTGCCCTTCTTCACTACCGGGGCCGAACTGGATAATACGCCCATCCCATTGCATTCGCCTATATCCCGCCTGCACAGCCCAAGGCTCTGCAACACGCTCCAGACAATAGGCGGCATTGGCCTCAATAATATAATGGGCGGGCTCGCACGCCCACGCACCCCGCCTATCATGGCGAAAGGTGGCCGCAAAATCAGCACGGAACCTATGAGTTTCCTCAGTAACGACCTCAGCCAGCGCGTCCAGTTGTTCCACATCAGGATCACCCACCGCAGCGCGAATATCCAACTGTTCATGCACAACACGGAAAACAAGCCGATAAAGCAACGAAAACCGCTCGGACTCATGTGCCTGAATTGCCAGCACCAACCGCTCGACCAAACGACGCGGAAGACGAAGAAGCCCTCCCTTACCCTCATCAGGTGTGGAGAAGAGTGTCTGTGGGTCCGTAGAGGAAGGATGAAACAGCGCCTCCGAAGGCTGCACCAGCCATGTGATATCTTCTGGGCGTGTTCCTGCAAACACGTGATACCGCGTAGCCCGCCGCCATGTTGCCAGATCAACCTGATGCGCCAGAAGAATTTGGGTCACGCTCTTCCTTTCCTATACTGACACCCTTTTAAACGCCCTTCTTCCCAAAACGACGCCGAAGACGTGCCAGAACACTTGCCCCATCAATAATACCAAAGGCATGCATCAGCACCCCGTAAAGGACTGCACCCAGAACAATCATGCTGCCCAGCCAGATCATGCGCAGCAGTAAGCCAGATGGAAAACCCACAACGACCTTCAGGCACAGCAGACCACCCGCCATTAATGCAGAAGCACCGATTGTCAGAACCATATTGCGGCCAGTTTTCGGCTCCAGTTGCAAAGCATCGCGTCGCAGCAGAAGAATCGAGAGAAAAGCTACGTTCAGAAAAGCTGCAACACTGCTGGCAAGCGGCGGTCCGACATGCAGAAGAGGTTTCATGAACAGCAGGTTCAGAATAAAATTGAAGACCAGAATGCTGATGCCCACATAAACTGGCGTCCGCGTGTCTCCCCGCGCGAAAAAGGCAGGCGATAGTACTTTCACCATCACAAACGCAGGCAGACCAATGGCATAAGCCCGCAACGCCTGCGCTGAAAGTAGGGCATCATGTTCCGTGAAAGAACCATGACCAAACAGCACAACCATAATTGGCCCTGCCAAAACCAGTAATCCTGCCACCGCAGGAAGAGTCAGCAGCAAGACATATTCAATGGAACGGTTTTGTGCGGCACGGGCGGCTTCATGATCCCCCGCTGCAAGATGACGGGTGAGAACTGGCAGAAGTGTGGTGCCCGCCGCAGCCCCGAGTACCCCCAAGGGTAACTGATTGATACGATCTGCAAAATACATCAAAGAAACGCTGCCAGCGGGCAACAAGGTGGCAATGATCGTATCGATTGTCAGATTGATCTGCCCTACCCCGCTCCCTACCAATCCCGGCACCATACGGCGTACCAGCAACCGAATACGCGGTGTAAGTTGCGGCCACAGTGGCATAAGCCCAAAGTCGGCCCGATGGCACGACCAAAGCAGCAACCCTAACTGCACCACCCCGGAAGCGGTAACGCCCCACGCGGCGGCATACGCCACATTCGGCATAAATGGAGAAACAAACAGAATGGCGGCAATGCCGACCACATTGAAGGCCAGATAAGCCGCCGCAGCCATGCTGAACTTATGCAGGCCATTCAGCACCCCGGCCACAAGTGCCGCAGCACAGATCAATACCAGATAGGGAAAGGTAATACGGCTCAGGCTAACACCAAGAGCGTAACGATCACCCGTCTGCAAAAAACCTGGAGCAATAAGCCGCAAAACCTGCGGCATGAAGACTTCCCCCACCACACACAGAAAAATCAGCCATGCCAGCATCACCCCCAGCGCACGCCGTGCAAAATTACGTGCTGGTTCTTCCCCTTCCTGCGCCAGAACTGAGGAAAACAGGGGAACAAAGGCCGCGTTAAAAGCGCCTTCCCCAAATAGCCGCCGAAACATGTTGGGCAGGCGGAATGCCACCTGATACGCATCCTGCAAGGCACCGGCCCCCATGAAGGCAGCCAGAAGCTGGTCGCGCACCAGACCTAGGATACGGCTGAGCATGGTCCAGCCGCCGACTGTAAGAAAATTTCTGAGCATGATTGCCGCTTATAAGAGGAGCCTGTTGCAGAGAGATAGAGGAGTTAAAGCGGCAAAGCCAAAATATTCAGCGCAATACGGCACCAAAAAGCAGCAATTATGTTACTCAGATCACTGAGCATACCTATATTCTTACTCGACCGCGCCATCTGCCCAGCGCAACATGATTTTTTTGCTACCCGAGGAGACGCGCCCTTCATGCCAGATCATCACAACCTGCCCTCTCTTTCCGGGTCGCCGCGTTGTGTTCTCGTCAAGCCCAGTCAGCGGTCTCGGCGAGGACAGGAAGTGGCGCGGGCTGTTCTGGCGTTTTTCATTCTAGCCATTGCTCTTTACACCATTCACGGTTTTCTGCCTGCGCTGGTTTGGGGCTGTGTGTTTGCCATCGCCACCTGGCCACTTTACACCCGGGCGCGCAGGGCATGGCCGCAGGCAGCAAAAGGGCTTTTGCTACCGTTTATTTTCACAGCAGCCATGGCACTGATTTTTGTCATTCCCATGATGCTCATCACGCTGGAAGCCGTGGGAGAAGCACAGAGCGCACTGGCATGGCTGGAAAAGGCCCGTCAATCTGGCGTTCCGGTGCCACAGGCCGTTTCTCACCTACCATTTGGAAGCCAGACACTTACCTCCTGGTGGCAGGCTCATCTTGCCAATCCGCAAGATGTTTCCGGCCTGACGGGTGCTTTGGACAGCAAAGGCGTTGCCCTGACCAAAGCCGTAGGGTCGCAGATTGCTCACCGCGGCACCCTGTTCTGTTTTTCCATCGTCACGCTTTTCTTTCTTTATAAAGATGGCGTCTCCGTTATCCGGCAATGTCGCGTTGCCTCTCGCCGTGCCTTTGGCAAGCGTGGAGAAACCATAGCCCGCCAGATTGTAGCCTCCATCCATGGCACCGTGCAGGGATTGGTGCTGGTCGGCATGGCCGAAGGGCTGTTGATGGGCGTTGTCTATTTTCTTTGTGGCGCCCCCCACCCGGCGTTGTTCGGCGTTATAACCGCCGTGGCTGCCATGATCCCCTTCTGTGCCATGATTGCCGTTGGGTTGGTGTCTCTTCTTATTCTGGCACAAGGCGCTTCCGTGGCCGGTATTGCCACGTTCTGCATAGGTGCCGTGGTTATTTTTGTTGCTGACCACTTTGTGCGCCCCGTTCTGATTGGCGGGAGCACAAAACTTCCGTTTCTGTGGGTTCTGTTGGGTATTTTGGGAGGAGCCGAAACGTGGGGGCTTCTTGGGTTGTTCGTCGGCCCCGCTGCCATGGCTGCTCTGGACCTGTTGTGGCGGCGCTGGACCACTGGGAGCGAACGGCCTGAGCCTCCCCTACCGCCAGCATAAAGGCTCAGTGAACAAGCGCATATCGCCAAAGAAGGTTACATACTATGCGTGCGGTACAGCGGGTCGAAAGAAAGGCCCGCACAGGCAGAACAGAGCATTAAAGCAACCGCTGCCTATAGTACCCGTGTTTTCAACAGGATTATGTAGACAACAAAAAAGGGTGTCCACTAACTGAACACCCGGCATTGCTTTTTGATTTTTAAGAAAACCTTCAGCAAACAAGATATCGGGCAGGCGGGATTCGAACCCACGACCCCCAGTCCCCCAGACTGATGCGCTACCAGACTGCGCTACTGCCCGTTTGCTTGGCGTGAGGTCTTTAGCAGCCTCATGCTATCCGCACAAGCCACCTGATCTGTTTTTTATGCAGAAAGGCGACTGCGCAATGCTTGCAGTTCAAGCAGGATATCGGCCAGATCATTACGCAGCCGTGTATTCTGCTTTTTCAGTTGCACAACATTATGACCCTCACCCTGCACGGACACTTCATCCGGCTCAGGCAAGGCTTCTGTAGTGTCTACTGCATCATCACCTTGTTCAACCGAGGCAGGCTCTTCAGCACCGAACGCTGCCACCACGTCTTCTTCCGTCACACCAGCAGACTGGTCCTGAGCAGAACCGCCTTCCAAGCTTTCTAAAGCCGAAACATCATGCTGCAGGGCAATCTCGTCTGATATGGGTTCTGGAACTAATGCAGGGAGAGCTTCAGCAGAAACGGCATCATCCACATTGGTCTCGACCACGCCAATCGCATCCTGCGGTGTTTCATCCCTCTCGGGTTCAGACACACTGGCAGGGGCCTCAGCTTCTTCGGCTATTGCGCTACCGTCTGCAGCATCAACGACCTCGACAAGCACGACCTCAACAGAGACTGGCTCAGCCTGTTGCGAAAGGTCTGTACCTGCGGAAACTGGAAGCACTGGCGCTTCTTCAGCAGCAGGCTGCACCGTTTCTGGTTGGGGCGTCGGTTCTGTCGGCGGGGCGTCCGCCACATCTGCCGCCGTATGAGCCCCTTCGCGCAGAAGGCGCTGAACACCCTTTACAGTGTAACCTTTGCTGTAAAGCAGATCTGCAATGTAGCGCAGCAGTTCAATATCTGCGGGACGATAATACCGACGCCCCCCGCCGCGCTTGAGGGGACGAACCTGTTCGAACCGTGTTTCCCAGAAGCGAAGCACATGCTGCGGAACGTGCAGTTCATCTGCCACTTCACTGATTGTCCGGAACGCCAGAGGCCCTTTTTCTGACCGGGAGAAAGTGTCTTCTTCAGACTGTGTGGGAATCGAGTCTTCCGGTGAAGAAAACGTGCCTTCAGTCATTATCGTCATCCACACCTGCATCAAGAGATTCGTGATTCACTTCTGCCCGCAAAAGCTGGCTGGGGCGGAAGACCAGAACCGAACGTGGAAGAATTGGGACTTCCTCACCCGTTTTGGGATTACGCCCGCTGCGCTGGCCTTTCTGTCTGACAGAAAAAGTGCCAAAGCCGCTAATTTTCACGCTTTCACCTTGTTCAAGCGCTACCATTACCGTTTCCAGAATATCTTCCAGAAGAACAGCGGATTCTTTTCGGGACAGCCCAACCTGCTGATAGATCTGCTCTACCAGAGATGCACGCGTGACAGTTTCCATAAAAGAGAAGGTAACATGTTGGCGGACCTCGTCAATTCAAACTGAACGACGACTCCTCCTTCCCTGATCAAAAACTAGAAACGAGCCAGAGCAGACCCCCATGTGAGGCCGCCACCCAAGGCTTCCATCAACACCAGATCGCCTTTCTGGATACGTCCGTCCCTCACGGCTTCATCCAGCGCCAGCGGAATCGAGGCCGCGGACGTATTAGCATGACGGTCAACCGTGATCACCACCCGTTCTGGCGGAAGGTTCAGCTTTTTCGCCACCCCTTCGATGATACGGATATTGGCCTGGTGCGGCACCAACCAGGAGACATCGCCATATTCCAGCCCTTCGGCTTTCAATGCTTCATCCACGGAAGAAGAAAGCTTGGCCACGGCGTGGCGGAACACATCCCGTCCGCTCATTTTTAGATGCCCGCTCATTTCCCGGCGACCCACGGCGCCGTCCACATACAACAGATCACCTGCGGTCCCATCACAATGCAGATGGGTGGAAAGGAGACCAGCCTCACCAGGCTCATCAGTGCCAGACAAAACGACAGCTCCGGCGCCATCGCCAAACAGCACACACGTTCCGCGGTCTGACCAATCAACAATACGGGAATAAACCTCGCTGCCAATCACCAGCACATTTCGGGCCTGGCCGCTGCGTATAAACGCATCTGCTGTTGAAAGAGCAAAAATAAATCCGGAGCAGGCCGCCGCGAGGTCAAACCCGAATCCCTGCTGCATGCCCAGTTCGGCCTGAATTCTGACCGCCGTAGCCGGGAAAGCCTGATCAGGCGTGGACGTTCCAACAATGACCGCATCAATATCTGCCGGAGTCAGGCCTGCATAATCCAAAGCACGACGGGCCGCCTGAGCACCCATGCTGGTTGCCGTATCATTCGGCCCTGCAATATGACGCTGGGTTATGCCAGTGCGGGTTTTGATCCAGTCATCGGATGTATCAAGCTGGGCTGCCAGTTCATCGTTAGTCACGACACGATCTGGCAGGAACCCACCAAACCCTACCAGAAGCGAACGTCTCGCCATCTCTGCTCTTTCATTATCCAGCACCGGCTACCACACGGGCATCAATGCTGTGCTATTCTATCCTGTCAGGACGCCGTCACGGCGGGTTCACGTTCCATGGAAGCCTGCTGGTGGGATAGAAGCGCCCCCATATGGGTCAGACGCTCGCGAATACCATCATTGAAGCCGTGGGTGACCATATCCATGGCAACATCAACTGCGGCGGCGAAGCCTTCCGCATCTGTGCCGCCGTGGGATTTTACAACCACGCCGTTCAGACCAACAAACACGGCTCCGTTATAGCGGCGGGGATCAAGCCACTCTTTCATCCGCTCAAGGCCGGGCCGAACCAGAAGATAACCAATCTTGGCGATAATACCGCGACTGAAAACCTGACGCAGAAGAGAGGTTGCCATTTTCAGCACCCCTTCCCCCGTTTTCAGCGCGACATTTCCTGTAAAGCCGTCCGTCACCACAACATCCGTAGTGCCGGCTGTAATATCGTGGCCTTCAATAAAGCCATGGAACTGGGACGCCAGCGGGCTTTCCCGCAGGACTTCAGAAGCGATACGCAGCTTCTCGTCGCCTTTAAGTTCCTCTGAACCGATATTGAGGAGACCGATCCGTGGAGCGGGAAGACCAAGAACAGCCTTTGCAAAGGCTTCCCCCATCACCGCAAATTCCACCAGATTGCGCCAATCGCACGCCACATTGGCACCGAGGTCAAGCATGACCACGTCGCCTTTGATTGTGGGGCTGATGGCCGCCATGGCAGGACGGGAAATGCCGGGCATGGTTTTGACCACAATCTTGGCCAATGCCAGCATGGCCCCGCTGTTACCAGCGGAAACAACGCCTCTGGCCCGACCGCTTGCCACAGCATCCATGCCAAGACGCATGGAAGATTTCCGCACGCGCAGGGCGGCGGTTGGCTTCATGTCCATCGGCACGGCCTCATCCGTATGCCAGATGGTGCAGATGGACTCAGCCTTTGGGTGCTTGGCCAAAAGTGGACGAAGCTTTGCTTCATCTCCTGTTAGCAGCACCCGCATGCCGGGATGACGATCAGCAGCTATAGCAAGCCCAGCGACAACCACATCAGGAGCTCCATCGCCTCCCATTCCATCAACAGCAAGGCTGAACACCTCACTCTGTTCTGAAATGGAAATATCTGGACTCTCTTTCTTGCTCATGCCTGCTTCTCTGCCATGCTGCAGATGCCTTACCCTCGCATTGTGCCCTCTCTCCTCAGGGAGAGACGAGCACTTTCATTTTCAGGCGCGCACAGCGACTTTCAGCGCTTTGCCCGCAGCAATCACTTCACGGCCATCATAATGACCACAGTGGCTGCAAATGTTGTGCGGACGCTTCAGCTCACCACAGTTGGAGCATTCAGCATAGGCCTCCACACGCAGGGCTTCATGGCTGCGACGCATGCCACGACGTGAAGGCGAGGTTTTTCTTTTGGGTACAGCCATGGGCCCGAGCCCCTCCAAACAGATCTAAAGACCACCGGCGCCACAACACTCAGGCCATGCCGCCAGCAAGACAAAACAGGTTAATCACCAGATTGAGGGCGGGCTCTAGCAGAGAGCTGCCCCTTTCGCAAGCAACACTGCAAGAAATCCGCCCCCAACAGGTCAGCTATCTTTACGGCGCAACTGTTCAAGCGCGGAAAATGGCGTGTTTCCTCTGGCACGCGCCTCTTCCTGCGCCCGTTTCTCCGCCTCTTCCTCGGTCATCACAAGTCCGGGGGGCAAAACCGCATCCGGCGCGTGAGGATAAGGCTCCAGATCCAGAGCAAACTGCTCTACAGCCGCTTCTCCAAGATCAATGGAGTCTCCTTCATAAGGAATTTCATCAATCGCTTCCAGATCAGGCTCGGCACTTTCTTCAAAATCTTCCGCAGGCACAAACTGCACCACAAAAGATCCTGCCAGAACATCTTCAAACGGTTCAAGGGTGACTACACAGGTCTGCTTGAACCGGGCTGCCAGTGCGCCGTGCGCGGTAACGCAGTCCCGCCCCGTAGCGGTCAGGTGATATTTGCACCGCACCATGCTGACTTCAGGCAACCCGAGGCGCACGGCAATCTGCTCGCATTCCTCAGGTGTTGCCTCAACAGTCACATCCAGCCCTCCCGGCGCGATTCGGCGTACGGCCGTCAGGCGGGAAAATTCCGGTTTAGCGGCCATGGGAGCCTCCTGAAACAAAGACATCTCTGATGTTTAATTCAAACACGCTGCCACCGCTGTATTTGCAGGGAACAGACACTGACAGCCCTATCACAAAGCCTGCGTTCCGTAAGGGCGGAACATGGGCTTTCCTGTAAAACACCCCTATGATGGAATTCAGGAATTGACGCCCTCCGCCTGTTCGGGCATCCGACAGAAGCAGGTGCCTACGTGTGGGCAGCCCTGTCTTTTTTTATCTCGACACGTTAGAGTGACTGCACAAACCGGGGTGCTTTACTGACATGATGCCGCAACGCTCAAGAAAAATTGCCAATGTCCGCGCAAAGTGCGGGTTATTGGCAGCCCTGTGCGTTCTTTCTGGCTGCAATGTGTTCCGCCCCACCCCTATCCCCCGTGGCTCCCTGATTGAAGCTGATGACTACAATCAGCTTATTCCCGGCACGAGCACACGGGCTGATGCGGTCGATCTTCTCGGCTCCGCCACGACCAAGGGGGCCTTTGACGACAACACATGGATTTATATTTCCATGGCCACCTATCTGCGCCCCATAGATTTTCCGGGCATCAAGAAACAGCAGGTTGTTGTTCTCAAGTTTGGTGGCAACGGTACATTGGAAAGCCTGCGGACCCTCAGCCGCCGGGATGCGCGTCCCGTGGCGATGATCAGCCAGGTAACGCCAACCCCGGGCACCAGCATCAACATCCTTCAGCAGATTCTGGGTAACGTGGGCCGTTACAACCCTATGCAGAACATGATGGGCGGCGGCAGCACATCCGGCAACGGCATGATGGGCAACAACAGTGGCCCCGGCCACTTTGGCTCCGGCAATACGCTTTAAGAGTAGTGGCTGTTTAACAGGAGGGTCTTTTGGGCTCTCCTAAACAGAACGCCCTGCTGCCGGATTATTCTGAAGTTCCAAAAGCGGTGAATCTGAACGCCTGACCTATTCAGCCGTCAGCACCCAGCCTCTCAAAATATCCTGCACCTTTTATGGCAAGAGAATGCGCACGCGCAGTCCGCCTGAGGGGGAGACATCCAGTTCCATCTCTCCACCATGGGCGCGGACAATGTCACGGGAGATGGTCAGGCCCAAACCTGTGCCGCCACCCCGGCCGCTTTCAAAGGCCCGGAAAACTGCTTCGCGCCGCTCCGGACTGATGCCCGGACCATCATCATCCACCAGAATACACGCCCCTTCCGCTACAGAGCGCGCTGTTATTGTTATCGCACCGCCATGCCTGCGTGCATTATCCAGCAGGTTGGTTAATGCACGCCTCACTGCGTCCGGACGTATCATGACGTGCAGCCCTTTCTGCACGCTCACCGCCCGCACCCGTGCCCCCGCTCTCCGCGCCGCCGCCACAACGTCTTCTACAAACGGTGCAAATTCCACCATCAGAGGTGTTTCAGCGCCCTCGCCGCGTGCGAACGCCAGATAACTGTCGATCATGTGTTCCATTTCAACCACATCACCGATCATGTCATCGACATCCCCGCGCAGATCTTCCGCCTTCACCACCCCTGTGCGTGGCATCATGGCCAATGAGAGACGAATGCGCGTCAACGGTGTGCGCAGATCGTGCGATACACCAGCCAGAACGCCTGTCCGTTGAGACACAAATCGGAAGATCCGGTCCTGCATGCGGTTGAAGGCTACAGAAGCCTTACGCACTTCCTGCGCCCCTTCCGGTTTGATGGGCCCGATATCCCGTCCCAGACCAAATTGTTCGGCCGCATGCGCCAGCCGCCTGATAGCCCGCACCTGATTACGCATGAACAGGCTGGCAATGATAAACAGCAACAGAGAACTGCCTAAAGCCCATGCCACAAACAGCCAGATCTGCCCCATATCCAGCCGTTTGCGGGGCGCTTCCACCTCAAGCACCCCATCACTCAGTTGGATGGAAATTTTCACGGTATGAGGATCACTCCGCCAATTCACAAAAAATGGATGGTCGATGGCGCTTTCCAGCGCATGAGCCAGATCCTCATCCATCGGGCCCAGTACGTGATTGAAACCAATGCGTCGCAGCTTGGCTCCCGCGTGCCAGGTTTCCACCAGTTGCAGGTGGTCACGCGCCTGTTCGACAAACCATTCCTTGTCGCTTTGTTTGTGCAACCGCTCCAACGCATTGAGCGAAAGCACAATTTCGGAACTCACACTGTCTGACAGACGGCGCGATACAACCTTGAGAAAGTTTCCGTAAAACAGCTCCAGAGAAATTGCCTGCGTTACCAGCAGCGGAATGAACACAATCAGGAGCGACCGGCCAAGCAGGGAACGCGGTAGAACCCGCCGCATGGATTTCTCCACCCGACGGGATTTCCATATCCGTGACGGAAACAGCCTGAGCGCTCTCCGGCTCATCAGCCTTATTGCACACCCGGTTTCAACACATAGCCACGCCCACGAATGGTATGCAGAAAGCGCGGTTCACGTGGGTCTGGTTCGATACGGCGACGCAAACGGGTGACCTGCACATCTACAGCCCGTTCGCCAATTTCAGCCATATCAAGTGCTCTGGCAATTTCGTCTCGCGTAAAAACCTCGTTGGGACGACGCGCAAGCACGGACAGCAGAGCAGCCTCTCCCCCCGTGAGATGAATGTTTCCTTCCGGGCCGGAAAGCAGCGCCCGCACCGGATCAAACTCCAGTTCACCCAGCCGGATAATCCGCAGATTATCGGTGGCGGGCGCAGGTGCCAGACGCCGCAGATGGGCCTTGAGCCGCAAAAGAAGTTCCCGAGGCTCAAACGGCTTTCCTAAATAATCATCCGCACCGGCTTCAAGCCCGGAAATACGGTCTGCCGGCTCACCTCGTGCTGTCAGCAGCAGGATGGGAAATTCTTGCCCTGTATCGCGCAAGGCCCGCGTGAGTTCGAGCCCGTTTTCTCCCGGCATTGTCACGTCCAACACCATGGCATCCGGCTGAATTCCCCCCAACGCCTGGCGTGCCTCTGCTGCACTGGCCGCCACGCTGATCCGAAATCCATGCTCGGACAGGTAACGTTGGAGCAAACGTCGCAGTCGCGGATCATCATCCACAACAATCACATGCGGCGCCATTCCTTCTTCCTGCATGATATCATCGCGCAGATTATGAACCATGGCGTCCCTTCTTTCGTCCGGCGGCATCCTCAGCCACCAATGTGCGGCTGCTTTCAGAGAGCATGCCCCACATCACACGGCGGAACCCTTCCACCGCAGCACCACCAGCTTCCCGATACGCAGCAACCAGCCGGTGCCGCACCACGGCAAACAAACACGCCTCAACACTCTGGCCTTCTTTGCTCAGCCTTAAAAGCCTCTGCCGCCGGTCTCGCATGCAGGACTCGCTTTCCAGATATCCCCGTTCGGTCAACTCCCCCAGCGTGCGCCCGAGGCTTTGCTTGGTCACGCCAAGAATCTCCTGCAGACGGCTGACAGAAAGACCGGGGCTAAAAGCCAACACCTGCAACACCCGATAATGCGCCCGCCCCAGAGACCGCTCCGCCAGAATCGGCTCCATGGCTTCCGCCATGTCCCGCCCTGCCAACAGCATCATGGTCTGGGCCAGCCGAATCTGTTCTTCCCTGAGAAAAAGGAGTCCTGCCCCGGCGTCATCACTCGGACGATACCCACTCATCCCGCTGTTCCTGCGCGTCTGTCAGGCTGATGTCGCATAAGGCTCGGGCTGTCTGACGGGCTGAAGGCCCCCGGTCAGACGCGCCTTAAGGCGGCCCAGCCGCAGCACACCGGCCAGACGCCGTTCAACAAACGCCGCCAGATCGGCCTCATTTTGTCCACGGGAGAGCCAGTAGAGAAGCGTCGCGCCATATACCGTGCCCAGAGTGAGCCGCTTGGTCATGTAAGTCATGCCCGACGAATCGTCCTGCGCCGCCTGCCAGATGGCATTCACGGTACGCATCAGGGAACGGCGAAGCGCACCCCGACCGCATGGCGCAGCCAGAACGCCAAAACCTGTTTTCGCCCCACTCCGCATGGCCGGATCAACGGGTAACCGCAGCAGAAGCGCCTGTTTGACACGCTGACTGAGGCGAGGCTCCTCGGTATCCGCCATGGCGGCAATCATGTCCCGGTCACACAGGTCAGACCAAGCCTCTACCATTTCCACAGGCCCGCCGGGAAAAAGCAGGTCAGCCTCAGGCCCGGCGACATCCCGCAGTACCGCGAGACTCCAGCCCCGCTCTCCGGCAACGGAGGCAAGTTTTTTCAGGGCCGTATCACGCACAGGGTCCCGTTCTATCGCAGCTGGCATGCTGCTCGTTGCAAGCCCGGCTACCGCCAGAGACACTGCCTGCTGCACTTTCCCGCTCCACCCGCTCATGCCCGCACTCCATATCGCGCCATTTCGGCCTCAAAACCCAACTTGCCAAGATCCGTCATCCGCATGGGATAGAGAATCCCGTTCAGATGGTCCATTTCATGCTGCATGACATGCGCCCGGAATCCGGAGGCCACACCCTCCACGCGATTTCCTGTTCTGTCGTAACCAGCATAGCGGACCCGCTTGTAACGCGGCACTTCGCCCCGCCATCCGGGAATGGACAGGCATCCTTCAAACCGCGGAATCATCTCTTCATCCACCGGTTCAAGCTCAGGATTGATGATCACCTGCACATCCAGGGCAGGATCGTCCACTCCTTCGCTCCGACTTTCCGGAACAGAATAGAGAAAAAGCCTTTTCGAAACATGAACTTGTGGCGCGGCCAGCCCTACACCGCCAGCATCAGCCAATGTTTCTATCATATCATCAATAAGGCGCTGAATATCTGGCGCGGTGCCATCTTCCACCTCCTCCGCCTTTTTCAGCAACACAGGATGCCCCATCCGGGCAATTTTCAGTACAGCCATTCCACACTCCCTTTCTGAAAGAACTGTGTCACAAGAGTTTGTTGGCAAGAAGCAAGAACGAATTGTGTATTTACATCAGCCCGTGCTATAGACGCCGCCAATAGAGGAATCGGCAGCGCGCTGGTGCTGGATCGGTTCTTTTTTCATATCACTTCAAAACCGGGGTTATCCGGGTTTTCTGAAACAGGGGTTAGTGGCCAAGTGCACGTTCTCGTCCGTGACAACAATGTCGATCAGGCTCTCAAGGCACTCAAAAAGAAAATGCAGCGCGAAGGGATCTTCCGTGAAATGAAGCTGCGTCGTCATTTTGAAAAGCCGTCCGAGCGTAAAGCCCGTGAGTCTGCTGAGGCCGTGCGCCGCGCTCGCAAAATGGAACGCAAGCGTCTGGAACGCGAAGGCTTCTAAGCTTCCGCTTCATACGCCAGAAAAAGGCCGGTGCACCGCAAGGTGCCCGGCCTTTTCTTTATGGAGCAAACCCTCTCTGCCCCACTGTCTCAAACCGGCCCCTTGGAAGACAGGGGCCAGTTGTCAGATCATTCAGTGTGCATCCATCAGCCGATGAGACAGATAGACGGCTTCCAACGCACGCTCATGGGCCACTTCCGGCGCATTGACTGTACCGGAATGACCTCCCTCAATATCTTCATAATAGAAGAACGGCTTGCCCAGAGCTTCCAGCCGTGCCGCAAATCGGCGGGCATGAACCGGCCCCACCCTGTCATCACTCGTGGCCGTAAAAATAAATGGTGTGGGGTAAGTCACCTCAGCCTTGAGATGCTGCACGGGTGATATCTTTTTAAGAAAAGCTGCCTCTGCAGGAACGGACATGGACCCATATTCATCCGCCCACGATGCCCCGGCAGACATGGTTTCAAAATGTTCCATATCCAGCAGCGGCACACCAATAATCACCGCGTTCCACATATCCGGATGCTGCACCATCTGCACACCCGCCAGCAAACCACCATTAGAACGCCCCCGAATACCGAGGTGACGCGGCGTGGTTATTTTCCGTGAAACCAGATCCTGCCCCACTGCGGCAAAATCATCATAAACGCTCTGTCTGCCTGATTTACGGCCAGCTTCATGCCAAGCAGGTCCAAACTCCCCCCCGCCACGGATATTGGCGACAACATACACACCGCCGCGCTCCAGCCACAGCTTGCCGATTTCCGGCGCATAGGTGGGCGTATAAGATACCTGAAAACCACCATATGCTGTCAGCAGCGTGGGGTTGGCCCCACTCAGTTTCATGTTCTTTCTGTGCACCACAAAATAAGGAATACGTGTTCCATCTGTGGACTTCGCCCAGAACTGCTCCGTGGTCAGGCCCGCCGTATTGAAGCGCGCAGGTGCTGCCTTCACCTTACGGGGAACCGTTGTCTCATCCACCAGCCAGAGTTGTTGGGGCTCAAGATATCCCTCCACGCTCAGATACGCGGTATCTGAGGCGTGATCTGTCGTCACGATATGAATGGAGGTCATGTCTGGCAGATCCAGCGCCTCACCATTCCATGGACGCCCCGGCTGCATTTCCGTAAAGCGCATGGCGCGACCGCGCACGTTATCAAACAGACTGACCAGAACCGTATTTTTGGTCACCCCCACTTCATCAATGGATTGGGACGGCCCGGGGGTAAAAATAACTTCCACACCGTTCTCCGGTGCTGCCGGGTCTATGGAGACCAGACTGCCCGCTGGCACCACGGGCAAGCCCTGAGGATGCCAGTCTTCCTGAACGGACAAAACAAGACGCCCCTTCAGCAGACCATGAATTTCACTTTTGGCGGGCACGGCGAGCCAACGCAGTTTATCGCCTTCAACCACCGCATAATGAGTTTCAAAAAACGTCACGTTGCGCTGGATTATAACCAGTTTATGGCCGTCTCCATCCGTCAGCACCATGGGGGAGACAATCATGTCTGATTTCTCACCCCGGTACAGTTCAACAGCCTGCCCTTCTGGGCCACCGCGCACCATCTTCTTCACAACAAACGGATAACCGGATGGCGTGAGGGTCGTGCCTTTTCCATCCCAATCCCGCGCCAGCAGGATCGTATCCTGATCAACCCACGCCGCCGTCTGCTTGGAACGTGAAAAAACAAAGCCGTTGGGCACAAACTGCCCTGTCTTTGTATCGAACTCGCGCAGGGTGTTGGCATCCTCGCCCCCGTTAGAGAGCGTTACCAGACAATGCTCATCTTCCGGGGCGAGGCAGTCAGCCCCTTCAAAAACCCAGTTCATGTGCTCCTTGGCTGCCAGAGCATCCACATCCAACCGGGTCTGCCATTTTGGCTGCTTTGTCAGATAGGAAGACCGATTGGTCATCCGCCACAATCCATGAGGATGATGTGCGTCCTGCCAGAAATTCCAGATATCTCCGCCCAGAATCTCCGGCATGGCAAGGCGGTCTGACGCCTGAAGAACTGATAGCGTATTTTTATAGAACCCTTGATAACGCTTGTCTTTTTCAAGAGTTGACGTTGTATGATGGTTCTGCGCCCTGACCCAGGCCAGCGCTTTTGCTCCGTGAATGTCATTCAGAAAAGAGGCGTCTTTTCCCATCCCGTCAGTTTGAGCAACCCCGTGACTTGCTGCCCCTGCCATAACAAGCGCTGATGCCGCGCATGTCAGTATCCAACGTCCAAGACGCATCAAGACTGTCCTCTTATTCTGCTGTCACATTTCAACGGGTTTTATTTTGTATCGGAAAGAAGACAATTTGTCTTGGCCTTCCCGTTCTGCACCCTCCTTGTGGCCATGACACAAAGAGGGGAGAATAGAAAACGGAAGGCATTTTATCCTTCCGTTTTTCATGCTTCCAGAGTGATATCCGGAAAGCAAACGCTTTTATTTCTGGAACTTGTCCAGTTCACGCACAATGGCTTCACCCATAACGGACGTGCCAACGCGGGCCATACCTTCGCTCATGATGTCCGCCGTACGCAGGCCACTGGCCAGTACGTTGGAGACGGCATCTTCAATCAACTGCCCTTCTTCCTGCAAATCAAAGGAATAACGCAGCAACATGGCGAAGGAGAGGATCTGCGCAATCGGGTTGGCAATGCCCTGCCCGGCAATATCCGGCGCACTGCCGTGGATAGGTTCATACAGTGCGGGTGTTTTGCCATTAGCGCCCGGCGCGCCCAGCGTGGCGGAGGGCAGCATGCCCAGGCTGCCGGTTAGCATGGAAGCCAGATCAGACAGCAGATCCCCAAACAGGTTGCCGGTAACAATGACATCAAACTGGCGCGGGTTACGCACCAACTGCATGGCGCAGTTATCAGCCAGCATGTGGGAAAGCTCCACATCCTGATATTCACGTGTGTGCAGGTCTGTCACAACCTCTTTCCACAACAGGCCGCTTTCCATCACGTTGCATTTTTCAACGGAACAGACACGGCCAGAGCGCTTGCGGGCCAGATCAAAGGCTACACGGGCAACGCGCTCAATTTCTGATGTGGTATAAACTTCCGTATTGATCCCACGCTTGCTGCCATCAGGCAGGGTTTCAATCCCGCGCGGGTTACCGAAGTAAATACCCCCCACGGTTTCACGCACGATCATAATGTCCAGCCCGCGCACCACATCGGGTTTGAGGGTACTGGCGTCCACCAGAGCATCAAACACCTTGGCGGGGCGCAGATTGGCGAACAGGGCCAGTTCCTGACGCAGCTTGAGGATCGCCAGTTCAGGGCGCTTTTCAAAACCCACATGGTTCCAGCGCGGGTCACCCACGGAACCGAACAGCACGGCATCCGCAGCGCGTGCCTTTTCAATCACTTCATCACGGATGGGCTCACCGTATTCGGCCAGAGAAGCCCCACCCACCAGATCTTCTGTAATCTCGAAAGAGAGCCCCCGCTTTTCTTCCAGCCATGTGATGATACGCCCGACTTCGCGCATTACTTCCGGGCCAATCCCGTCTCCGGGCAGAACAAGCAGCTTTTTGGCTGGCTGAGCAGTCATGGGGTTCTCCAAGCTCATCAATCGAAGGAAATTTTGGGCATCCAGGGCAGTTCCTTGGCTACGCTGCTTTCAAAGGTTTCAATCTCACCCTCATGTTTAAGCGTCTGACCAATATCATCCAGCCCCTCCAGCAACATATGCTTGCGGAACGGATCAATCTCAAACGGCACTTCCTGCCCATCGGGACGGATAACAACCTGACGCGGCAGATCAACCGTCAGCTTTGCATTGCTGCCCATGGCGGCATCCGCCATCAGCGCATCACACACCTCACGCGGCAGGCGAATGGGCAGAATGCCGTTCTTGAAGCAGTTGTTGAAAAAGATGTCCGCGAAAGAGGGCGCAATAACGCAACGGATACCAAAATCAAGCAGAGCCCACGGCGCATGCTCGCGTGAAGAACCACAACCCAAATTGTCATACGTGACAAGAATTTCAGCCTGACGCCACGGCTGCTTGTTCAACACAAAATCAGGATTTTCAGAGCCATCCGGCAGGTAACGCATGCTGTCAAACGCATGTTTGCCAAGGCCCGTGCGGCGCGTGGTTTTCAGGAAGCGGGCCGGGATGATCTTGTCTGTATCAATATTGGCTTCCGGCAGCGCCGCAGCCACAGCAGACAGAACCGTGAACTTATCCATTATGCCAGCTCCCTTACATCCGTCAGGCAGCCTGTAACAGCCGCGGCCGCGGCCATGGCGGGAGAGAGCAGATGCGTCCGCCCACCGGGTCCCTGACGCCCTTCAAAATTACGGTTGGAGGTGGAGGCACACCGCTGGCCCGGCGTCAGCCGGTCAGGGTTCATACCCAGACACATGGAGCATCCTGCCTCACGCCATTCAAACCCGGCATCAAGGAAGATCTTGTCCAGACCTTCCTCTTCCGCCTGCCGCTTCACCAGACCAGAGCCGGGCACAATCATGGCCCGCACACCGTCTGCCACCTTGCGGCCTGCAGCCACTTCAGCGGCTGCGCGCAGATCTTCAATCCGGCTGTTGGTGCAGGAGCCGATGAAAACAACATCAACCGGTGTTCCGGCAATTTTCTGCCCAGCTTCCAGCCCCATATAGTCCAGCATGCGCTGCATCTGGACACGCTTGGCTTCGTCTGGTTCCTGAGCAGGGTCAGGCACAGTGGCGGTAATGGGCAGCACGGTTTCCGGGCTGGTGCCCCATGTCAGGCTGGGTGCGATATCTTCCGCCCGCAGCGTCACTTCCGTATCAAAATGCGCGCCTTCATCTGAAGAAAGCGTGCGCCAATACGCCACGGCCTTTTCAAAATCGTCCCCTTTGGGGGCAAACGGACGACCGCGCACATATTCGAACGTCACATCGTCAGGCGCAACCAGACCAGCACGTGCCCCTGCCTCGATGGACATGTTGCAAATGGTCATACGGCCAGCCATATCCAGCCCGCGGATGGCAGACCCGGCAAACTCGATCACATGCCCGGTGCCGCCTGCCGTGCCGATATGCCCGATAATGGCCAGCATAACATCCTTGGCGGAAACCCCAGCCCCCAGCGTTCCTTCCACAGTCACGCGCATGTTCTTGGCGGGACGCTGCAGAATGGTCTGCGTGGCCATGACATGCTCAACTTCGGACGTACCGATGCCGAAGGCCAACGCCCCCATGGCGCCGTGGGTTGAGGTATGAGAGTCCCCACACACAATGGTCATACCCGGCAGGGAAATGCCCTGCTCCGGCCCGACCACGTGCACAATGCCCTGATTGGCGGACAGCAGCGGAATATACGGCACGCCAAATTCCTTGACGTTCCGTTCCAGCGTTTCAATCTGATTGCGGCTTTCCGGCTCTTCAATCGGCTGCGTGCGGTCAGATGTCGGCACGTTGTGGTCCACAACGGCAACTGTCATTTCCGGGTGACGCAGACGGCGGCCAGCAAGACGCAGGCCTTCAAACGCCTGCGGGCTTGTCACTTCATGGAGGAGGTGACGGTCAATATAAAGGATAGAGGTGCCATCCGGCAGAGTCTCGACAACATGGTGGTCCCAGATCTTGTCGAACAACGTACGCGGCGCCATGGCCCTCCCCTTTCGTGAAACAGTGCGGATTCGCGCAGAGGCATCTGCAATACCACAACCAGCAGAGCAAGGCTTATGCTTCTGCGGTGTTCATCCAGCCATGATGCGGCATGCTGGACGGAAGGCAAAACAGCTATCTGACAGACGAAAAGAACCGCGCCTTCATCTTCTCAGCATCGCAAAGACCCGGCGGGCACAGGCCCGACCGGGTTTTGAAAAGTCAGACCAGCCAGCAGGCTGGTCAGCCTGTTTTTAGTTGGCAGCAGCAGCCGGTGCCACAACGTCACGCGGACGTTCAGCAATACGGGCAGACTTACCGCTACGGCCACGCAGGTAGTACAGCTTCGCGCGACGCACTTTACCGCGACGCACAACCTTGATTTCAGCAATGGTCGGCGCATACAGCGGGAACACACGTTCCACACCTTCACCATTGGAGATCTTGCGCACGGTGAAGTTGCTGTTCAGACCCTTGTTGGAGCGGGCAATCACCACACCTTCAAAAGCCTGCAGACGCTGGCGTTCACCTTCAACAACGCGAACGGAAACGCGAACGGTGTCACCCGCAGCAAATTCCGGCACGGCGCGCTGAGCTGTCAGACGCGCGATTTCGGCAGCTTCATACTGCTGAATAATGTTCATATCCGTATCCTTCCTCAAACCCCAGTTCGGCCTGACTGTCCGGACCTTCCGGCAGCAGCCTCATTTCTTTCCCTGCGATCCAGCCAGGCAGACCACAGGTCCGGCCGTCTTTCCCGCGTTATTTCTTCAGCCTGTTTCTGCCGCCATGCCGCAATTGCCGCATGATTGCCAGAGAGCAGGACTTCCGGCACGTCTCGCCCGTCCCATGATGCAGGGCGGGTGTAATGGGGATATTCCAGCAGCCCGTCGGAAAAACTTTCCTCCACGCCGCTTTCATCACTTCCCATAACACCGGGCAACAGCCGGACACATGCGTCCAGCAACACCAGAGCAGCCGTCTCACCCCCGGAAAGAACATAGTCTCCGATGGAGACCTGTTCGATACCCCGGGCTTCAAGCACACGCTCGTCCACGCCTTCAAACCGCCCGCACAGCAACACCACACCGGGCCCCTGCGCGTAACGACTGACGTCCTGCTGACGCAGAGGGCGGCCACGGGGCGTTAAAAACACGCGCGGCGCACCTTCCGGAGCCTGAATGGCAGACAGTGCGGCATCAACCACATCCGCCCGGATCACCATGCCTGCTCCACCGCCAAACGGCGTATCATCAACAGCACGATGCCGCCCCAGACCATGCTGGCGCAGATCATGCGTCTGGCATGACCACACACCACCACCCAGCGCCCGCCCGGCCAGAGACAACCCCAACGGCCCCGGAAACATTTCCGGAAACAGTGTCAGGATTGTTGCCTGCCAGCTCACGCTGAAGGCTCCGGCGTTTTGGGGCTACCGACACCACGTCCTTCTTCACCCGCAACCTCTACAGGGCGGATAACGGTCAGAACACGGTTGGCCTGATCAATCTCCGGCACGCAAGCCCGCGTAAACGGAACCAGCATCCCCCCGGCAAGCTCCAGACTGGCTCCGGCACCGTAATCATGCACCATGACCACCTGCCCCAGAGACTGTCCGTTTTCCCGTGCCTCCATGCCAATCAGATCAGCATGGTAGAATTCTTCCTCTTCCGGCTCGGGCAGAGCATCGCGCGGAACGTAAAGACGCGTGTTCACCACCCCTTGCGCTGCCGTACGGTCCGCCAGTGCCTGCCCCTGCGCATCACGCAGTTCGGCCACACCATCAGCCCCACGCCACCGCAAAGACCAATTACGGCCTTGATCATCCACCAGAGCCTTGAACCCCTCAAGTGCCGCAGGATCATCCGCATAGCTGTGCACGCGCACAAGGCCGCGCACACCATGGGGTCTTCCTACAACACCTATCAGGATAAGGTCAGGACGCATGATCCGGTCTGCTCAGTGCTTTTCAGACTCAGGCAGCGGCTTCAGCAGCTTTGGCAGCAGCTTCTGCGCGAGCCTGTGCCTTCTTCTTCGGCGCAGACTGCTTGGGCTGTTCTGCATAAGCAGGCTTCGGAGCCAGACCAGCGTTACCCAGGAAGCGGGCCACACGGTCCGTAGGCTGTGCGCCCTGAGACAGCCAATGCGTGATGCGTTCGTTCACCAGACGCACGCGGTCTGCGTGGTCAGACGGCAGCATCGGGTTGTACGCGCCAACCTTTTCAATAAAACGGCCATCACGCGGGGAACGGCTGTCTGCCACAACAATGTGGTAGTACGGACGCTTTTTTGCACCTGCGCGGGCAAGACGAATTTTAACACTCATTCAGATCACTCCAAACCCAGAAAAACTTGAAAGAGAAACAGGCCGCTTAGCGGAAGGGACGGCCACCACCCGGCGGCCCTCCTCCCATTCCTTTAGGCATGAGCGCGGACATTCCCTGGCGCATGAGACCTTTCACGCCCAGCTTGTTAAAGCGCTTCATCATGTCGGACATCATATCAAACTGCTTGAGCAGCTTGTTGACTTCCTGAACCGTGGTTCCAGACCCGGCGGCAATACGCTTCTTGCGGGATGCCTTGATAATGGCAGGCTTCTTCCGCTCGCCCTTGGTCATGGATGAAATAATGGCGAGGTGCTTCTTGAGGACGGACGTATCCAGATCCTTGTCCCCCAGCGCCTCTTTCAGCTTTCCCATTCCGGGCAGCATGCCAACAATGCCGGAGATAGACCCCAGCTTGTTGATCTGCCGAATCTGGGACGCATAGTCATCAAGATCGAACTTGCCGGCCATCATCTTCTTGGCCAGGCGTTCGCCTTCTTCATGATCCAGCGTATCAGCCGCTTTTTCCACCAACCCGGCAATGTCACCCAGACCGAGGATACGGCCAGCAACACGTTCGGGATGGAATTCTTCCAGCGCATCCAGCTTTTCGCCAGAGCCAGTCAGTTTGATTGGCGCGCCGGTAATGGCCTTCATGGACAGGGCGGCACCACCGCGCGCATCACCATCCATACGGGTCATGACAACGCCGGTCACACCAACAGCCTCATTAAAGGCCTTGGCAGTGTTCACGGCATCCTGCCCGGTCATGGCATCCACAACCAGCAGCGTTTCGGCGGGATGGGTTACAGCACGAACCTGCCGCACTTCTTCCATCAGCGCTTCATCAATGGACAGACGGCCTGCGGTGTCGAGAATGACAACGTCAAACCCTTCACGCCGGGCGGTATCCAACGCGCGATGCGCAATTTCAACCGGTGTCTGGCCCGCGACAATCGGCAGAGACGGCACACCGGCCTGCTCTGCCAACTGCGCCAACTGCAACTGCGCAGCAGGACGCTGCGTATCAAGAGAGGCCAGAAGCACTTTCTTGCGTTCACGCGTTTTCAGGCGCAGCGCGATCTTGCCGGATGTGGTGGTTTTACCAGAGCCCTGCAAACCCACCATCAAAATGGGCACGGGCGGCACGGCATTCAGATTGAGCGGGACGGCACCAGCGCCGCCCAGCGCATCAATCAGGGCATCATTGACAATCTTGGCAACGGCCTGACCGGGGGAAATGCTTTCCAGCACCTCCGCACCCACTGCACGCTCTTTAACCTTGTTGACGAAATCCTTGACCACAGGCAGCGCAACGTCTGCGTCCAGCATAGCCAGACGGACCTCGCGCATTGCCTCCATAACGTCAGCTTCTGACAGCGCGCCACGTTTGGCGAGTCCATCAAAAACTCCGGAAAGCCTGCCTGAGAGAGCCTCGAACAATAGCGTACCACCCCATAAGAAAACGCGCCACTGCGCGAACACTCGCGGGGTGGCGGTCCTGAATTGGGGAAGGGGTTAAGCCACCCCTTCCCATGAGTCAAGAAACTTCTGTCTGTTACTTGCTGGCGTCAGTCGGTTCCGGATGCTGCACTTCTCGCAACTGCTCCATCAGATCCCGGATTTTGGTCTGACGGGCCTTGATCTGCGCAAGTTGATCATCTGTCAGCACATCATGAATACGCTCGGCCACATCAAGATGACGGGCTTCCTGCTGGGCCCGCAAAGAGGCCTGCTGCTGAAGCAGGGTGTTGATCTGGTCCTTGTTGATCGGGCCCGGCGTTGTCAACTGATCCTGGATCTGCTCATGGAGCTTCCCCATGTCATTACGGATGCTGTCCGTCTGATCCTGATCGTGCGCATCGCTCAGAATGGCGTCGATCTTCTTGCGCTGCTGCTTGGTCAGGCTGATCCCTTCCAGCATGTCAGGACCACCCTGCGCGCTCCACAACGAAGATCCACCATGAGCACCCTTGGGCGGATGGGGCGGTCGGGCATTGGCGGAGGCAGGCAGCACGGCGCAGAGAAGCCCTGTCACGGCAGCCGCAGCGAGAAATCCATTTTTGTATGACATCTGGTTGCAAACCTTTCCTGAAAATCCCGTTCGTCACGCATCCGCAGGCCTATTGTTCTGCGCATACCCTTTGCCGAGCGATCATAAACCAGCAAAAGGCTTTTTACGTCATGGAATAAAGAATAACCACTATCGGGATAATACCAAGCAGAAACCATGATCCCATGGCGCAGGTTGCAAAAAGATGAGCGGCACGCGCCTGCACGCGCGCTTTTCCACCGGATGATGACATACGCTGACGTAGCATATCGTCTGTATCAGAGTCAGATCGCATCACGTTCTCCTTATCTGGCAACATGACAGCATAGTTGCAGGTCGTTCATTCTTCCTGCTGCATGACCTAATGCGATCTAGAAACACACCGCGGCAAATTCATGGCAATACCGACAAATTGCCGAAGCCTCTCTGCTTTGCCCCGTTAGTTCTGGCGCGACAACGCCAGAAACCGGGCTGCATCTGACACTTCACGTACCAACGCTGCGATACGGTCCGTTATTTCCGTATCTTCTCCCCACCGTTGCATCTGCGCACGCTCATCAAGCGTTGCGCATGCCACCAGTGTTTCCGGATCGGCCTGCTGTTCTACCAACGCCAGACCCAGCACAAGGCTGCCAAGTGCCGGCACGGCTACACTTAACGCAGCAAGCTGTGCTGGCGTTGCCTGCTCAAGCACGCGCCGCAGTGCATTAAATGTTTCTGCCGGCTGAGCGATGGGCATGATGCCCTCGGAAACCTCAAGCGGTGCATCAAACCTCTTGCAGCACCAGTCCAGCCACGGCGTCCATTGCTCCTTCTGCAACCGCGCCAGATCGGACCAGTTTTCGGCCCGATAGCACAGCAGGTCACTCCCGGCGTATGCGAGCAGGCTTTCCACCACCCCTTCCCGTTGGGCGGGAATACGTTCAAGCATGGACCCCACGATACCGGTAAGCGGCAGATCTTCCGGCCGAAAGAGCCCCCCCGCTTCCTTACCTGCTGCCTGCCATTCCTCTGCCAGCGCGTCTGCCAGCGCCCGGCTTTCTACCCGCAACGGCGTGCGCTCCGGCAACCTTACGGGCCTGCCGTCAAGCTGCACGGCGTAGCCTGTCCCATCGGGCACCACACTGGCCTGCTTCCAGAAGCGCTTGCGCCCAGCCGATGCCGCTACGGCCTTTGCATTTTCACTCACTTGAACAATCCCAGCCCGCGCAACATGTTCATAACCTTCCCTTCCTTCCCCGCCTTTGGCGCAGAAGGGGCCGGGCCTGCGCCCCCTTCCCGTGCGGAGGAAAGCAGGGCTGGGCAATTATCCCCGCCGCCGTCATCCCCACCGATATTGATGCCATAACGGCCGCCATAAGTGGGGTCCATCTGCGGCACGGGGGCAGCAAATGTACCTGTCACCCGCACGTCAGATGCGGCGGATGCGCCCCCCAGCGCCACGCGGGGCGAGAGATGCAGATCAAGCGCCTGATTTTCCAACCCCACAGTCCCGTGGCCATGCAGAGAGAGAAAATCACTCTCCAGCCCCAGCATATCCACTCGGGCCACCCCATCACCCACCTGCATGTGGGTGCCAAAGCAGCGCACGGGCATTTTTCCTTTAAGCGGCACATTAGGCCCCAGAAGCGTGCGCAACGCCGGCCCACCAATGCTACCATCTACAACAGATGCGCCGATGTGCCCCGTGATTGTCCGGCGCTGGGTAGAGGCATCTGTTCCCTGAACAGATACAGCCCCCACCACTGTCATAACGCCTTGCAGAAGCGCGGGTGCACCAGTCCATTCCTGCACAAATTCAACCGGCAACATCACCGGGTGCGCCGCCATATCAATCTGCGGCACAGCGCCCGAGGCATCATAGGCAAATCGGCCTGACTGCTGAACGCCAGAGCCTTCTGCCTTGATCGGGTCCGCCGTCAGTTTACCGTTCTGCACGGTGACATGGGCGGAAACCTGGGTCCATGTCAGCCCTCGCCACACCACCTGCGGGGCCTGCACATCCACTGCCGCCGTCACCCCACGGATAACCTGTTGCACGTCATGCTCATGCACCAGCGCCAGGGTATTCGCAGCCTCTACATGGCCGTCTACCTTCAGATTTTCCACGGTGGGGCGGCCATCTCCCAACGCCAGATGATCCAGCACACCATGGCCATCCAACGTGGACCGACCTCCGCCCAAGGTACCCGCCACCCGAAGGCTGGAGGCCCCATCCATGATCATCAGATCCGCAGGCATATCGGTCTGCTCTGGGTTGAGCGCCAGCGCCGTGATCTGCGCCAGTGTGCCAACCGTGCCCCGCAGGCCCAGCGCCTGCGCACCCAGCTTGCCATCGACCAGCACGGCCAGCCGATCTTCCGGGCGGGTGGCATCCAGGGTCATGCGGCTTATCGCAGCCCCCGGCACAAGACGGCTGGCATCAACCGGCCCCGTGCGCACATGCAGTCCCTGCACCTGTGGCTGATCGCCCTGACCACCAATTATGGCATCAATGGAGATATTCTGTCCGTCTGGCAGCGCGGCGTGCGGGAAGAAGGTTTCCAGCGTTTGAAGCTGCCCCACCGAACTGCCAAAGTTCAGCGTGTAGGTCCGCTTTCCATCAGGGTCGGCAATAGTGCCATCCAGATGCGCAAGCCCGGCAGGATGCCCATCTACAGTAAAGGTCATTCTGGCCTGCACTGGCAGAGTCTGCGCTGCATCAGGCAGAAGCTGGCCTGTTTGGGCGGTCAGCAGGAACTGCCCCTTGCCCTTGCTTGCCTTGACCTCGAACTCGGGCTTGCTGCCTTCAAGATTGCTGGCCCGAACCACATCAAGCGGTAACCATCCTGACCGATGCCGCAGCATATCCTGCCATTGCACATCAGCCTTGGTGATATGCACACCTGTCACGCCCAGATTCCAGTGCATGGAACCAGAAGACGGCTTGCCGGGTGTTGTATCCTGCGTGGTCTCGGGTCTGGGGGTAAAATGCCAGTCAGCCCGGCCATCCATCAAACGCCGCACAGAAATATGCGGCTCAATAATGCTTACATCATTCAGCACGATCCGATGATGAAAGAGCGGCATGAGCGCCAGCCGGGCGCGGATTTCGCCTGCGGTGAGCATATCCGGCCCGCCCTCTTCCACGCCGGAAAACCGAACACCTCGGGCTTCCACCCAAGGGAATGGCAAAATCCAGACATGCAGATGGTCAATGGCCAGATGGCGGCCCGTCCGGGCTTCTACTGCCTCGGTCAGCCTGACACGCATCCAGTTTGCATCCTGCATGGAGGACACAACGCTGCCGCCCCCCACCAGAAGCACAGCAGCACCGGCCAGCAGACCCAGCTTCCATTTCAGCCGCATAGACGTCTCTCCTGATAGCGAAGCCCTGCCCCTTTACCCGCCCCGGCGGACAGGCTTGGGCGTTGAACCCGGCGTAAAGCCCAGAGCACGGAAGGTCTCACGCATATGCGGCGGCAATTCGGCTGTGACCACCAGGCGTCCTCCCGCAGGGTGCGGCATGTCCAGTTCACGGGCATGCAGATGAAGCTGATCCTTGAACCCGTCCACATGCGCGGTTGCACCGCCATATTTCGGGTCACCCAGAATGGGCGTGCCAAGGGACTCGCAATGAACGCGCAACTGATGCGTACGGCCCGTAAGCGGCGAAAGAGCCAGCCACGAGAACTTTCGCGCCGCGGCATCCACCACCTCGTATGTGGAGCGCGCATATTGCGCATCCTCATCCTTGCGGTCTGCCGCCACCATAATAGCATTGGCACCCGCGCCCAGCCGGGCCAGAGGCTGATCAATTTCACCAGCCAGCGGATCAGGACGGCCGACCACAACGGCCCAATAAGTTTTTTTCACATCGCGCCCACGGAACGCCTCCGCCAGCTTTGCGGCCACACCCGGAGTCCGGGCCAGCAGCAGCAGGCCAGAGGTATCCCTGTCGATGCGATGCACAAGCCGGGGGCGCGGATCATCCGCTTCCGCCCGCAGGCCATCCAGCATCATATCCACATGCTTGGTAATGCCGGGGCCACCCTGCACAGCCAGACCGGCAGGCTTGTTCAGCACAATCACCTGCTTGTCCTGATACAGGACCATACCCTTGATTTCACGCACCAGTCGTTCATCAAGCTGACGAGGCGTATCTGGCGCTGGTTTAACAGCCTTGGGGATAGGCGGCACCCGCACGGACTGCCCCGGTTGCAGGCGTGTAGAAGCCTCCACACGTTTGCCCTCCACCCGAATCTGCCCTGTACGGCACAGTTTCTGGAGCGCGCCCTGCGTTAAATGCGGGTAATGGCGGCGGAAATAGCGATCAAGGCGAATGTCCGCCTCGTCCTCGCTTACGGTCAGAATCACAACACTCATGGCACGATATTCACGACTGACGCCGATCCCGCAAGCGGGCCCATGTTTCAAGCCGGTGCCGAACCTCCCGTTCATACCCCCTGCCGGTAGGATTATAGAAGGTCTGACGCTTCATCCCGTCCGGAAAATAATTCTGGCCGGAGAAGCCTTCTTCCGCGTCATGATCATATTCATACCCCTTGCCGTAGCCGATATCCTGCATCAGCCGTGTGGGTGCATTCAGAATATGGGCTGGCGGCATCAGGCTGCCTGTCGCCTTGGCGGCACGGCGCACCGCACCATAAGCTTTATAAACGGCGTTTGATTTGGGGGCCGTGGCCAGATGCACCACAAGCTGGGCCAGCGCCAGTTCCCCCTCCGGCGAACCAAGCCGTTCGTACGTTTCCCATGCGGCAATAGCCAATGGCAGGGCGTGCGGGTCTGCCATCCCAACATCTTCCGCAGCAAAGCGTGTCAACCGGCGGGCCAGATAACGGGGGTCCTCCCCGCCTTCCAGCATCCGGGCGAACCAGTACAACGCCGCATCGGGGTCTGACCCACGTAGAGATTTGTGCAGGGCGGAAATCAGGTTGTAATGTTCTTCACGGTCCCGGTCATACAACACGGCCCGCTTGGCCAGCAGCCGGGCGAGTGCCTGCGCATCCAGCGGCTGTTCCGTTTTCAGGCTGAGAAGCTGCTCAACCATGTTCAGCAGATAACGGCCATCCCCGTCCGCCATGGCACGCAATGTGGCGCGGCCTTCTTCCGTAAGGGGGAGCGGCCGACCCGTTTCCTCTTCTGCGCGCACCAGCAGGGCTTCCATAGCGGAATCGTCCAGCCGGTTCAGCACCATTACCTGACAGCGCGACAAAAGTGCCGAGTTCAATGCAAAGGACGGATTCTCGGTTGTCGCCCCGACCAGCACAATGGTGCCGTCTTCCACCACGGGCAGAAACCCGTCCTGCTGGGCACGGTTGAAACGATGAATTTCATCTACAAACAGCAGTGTACCGCCACCGGATTCCGCCTGCCGCCGCGCATTTTCAAACGCTTTTTTCAGGTCTGCCACGCCGGAAAACACGGCTGAAAGCTGTACAAACTTCAAACCTGCCGCCTGTGCAAGAAGGCGGGCAATGGTGGTTTTCCCCACACCCGGGCCGCCCCACAGAATCAGACTGGCCAGAGAGCCTCGTTCCAACATGCGGGTAAGGCTGCCATCCGGCCCCAGCAAATGGCCCTGCCCCACCACATCTTCCAGCCGGTTGGGCCGAAGCCTGTCCGCCAGCGGTTGGTTAGGGGCAGGACGTGCCGAGGCAGACATGGCAGCATCAAAATTCGGCGGAGGTGCATCTTCCCCAAAAAGATCTCCCGCCATGGGCGTTGTCCGCCGTGCCGCCATACCCTTATCGCCTTGTTCTGTCCTGGTCCGCGTTACTGCCCCTGCTTTGCAAACAGCCGACGCAGTTTGTCATTCGGTAATCCCCCCATTTTTAGTCGGGCGTTGAATGAGA
>NZ_LHZQ01000170.1 GCF_001580915.1 Acetobacter tropicalis
TCATGGGGGTGTTGAGGAACCCGCACACCACGGACGAACAGTGGGCGATGGGTCCGCCACGCTGCCCGCCGTAAGTAAACCCAGAATCTGGAACGGTATGGCGGAACCCAGAAGTCCCGCCAACGCCAGAAGCACCACTCTTTTCGGACTGGAAGACGCAGGCAGATACCGCGTGTAATCAGAAGAATACGATGCCCAAGACAGATTGAAGCTGACAAGAACGCCTGTGGCCAGCAGAAAAGTCTGCCAGCTTACGGGATGATGGGCCGCTATGGGGGCCGTCCCTTCCACCGCCAGCGTAATGCCCATCAGGGCAAAGGTGATCAGCAGTACCCCGCCCAGATATTTCTGCAAAAGCTGCACAACGTGGTGCCCGTAAATGGAGGCCACCATCTGGGTTGCAGCCAGAACACCAAGAGCCAGCCAGAAAGGGGAGGAAATGCCGCCCAGCAGCAACAGCGCCATCAGGGCTGTGGCGGCGGGCACGTTATTTACCGCATCCCACCCGACGCAATAGATCCAGTTCAGAAAGGCAGGAGGGCGGATACCAATCTGCCCCAGCGCCCGGCGGGAGGCCTCCATCTGTGTCAGCCCCATGGCGGGGCCAATGGCGGCGGCAAGGGCAACTGGTAGCGCCCCGATTATGTTGCCGAGCACAATGGCGAGCACCCCGGTCTTGAAATCCAGCCCCATGCTGGTGAGCAACGCCCCCGTCACCCAGCCGCCGGGGCCGAGGTTGGGGGAAAAATGGCTCCAGAAGACACGGTCCATCTTCATGGTCTTCAGTGCAGCGGGCACGGGTTCGCGCACGGATGCGGCTGAAAGCTCTTCCATCAGGCCACCGGGAGAAGAAGCGGAAACGGGGGTGGACTGATGGTTCATGCCGGGGAGGGTCCTCAGGCTAAAAGGGTCATGACAGGTCCGGCTCTGGCATGGTGCCCGCAGCCCCGGTGGGCTGATGGGTGTAATAGGCTTCCGCCAGCCGTATAGGCAGAAGGTCCATAAATCTGGACCCGGCTGCAAGCCATAATGGAAAAACAATGCGTCTTTCGTTGCGGCGCAGGCCACGCAGAATACGGCGGCTGGCGTTATCCACATCTGTCATGCCCGGCATGGGGAAGCGGTTTTGCGCCGTCATGGGGGTGTTGAGGAACCCGCACACCACGGACGAACACAGAATACCTGCCTGCTTCATATTCCCGCCCGTGGCCACCATAAACCGGTCAACTGCCGCCTTCGCCGCGCCATAGGACGGCGTGCCGGGATAAGAGACCAGTCCCGCAACGGAGGAAATGGCGCAGATTCGCCCGCGCATGCCATCCGCCGCACGGGGCTGGCGGCGCATCAACGCCATGGAGGGCAGAACAGTGTTCAGAACGCCATCCATATTGGTGGCAAAAAAGCGTCGTACCTGCTCGTCAGGCTCGTAAGGGGCATCATCCGGGGTTTCGGGCTTGCGGGTGCCCCCGGTAATGCCTGCACAGGCCAATACCAGATCAAGCTGCCCGGTGCTTTTCACCCACTCCGCCATGGTCTGCCGGTCGGCGACATCGCATCGTGCGATGTCCACACCTGCTCCGCGCGAGATGCACTGCCGGGCGGTTTCCATCAGCCGTGTCTCATTCCGTCCGCCCAGATGCAGCATGCGTCCGGGCCGTGCCAGAGTGAGGGCCAGTGAGCGCCCGAGGCCGGAGGAGGCTCCGGTTATCAGAACGGTATTATGTTTCATGGTCGCTCTCTTAACGCGAGACTGTTAGAAGGGCTGCACGCCACAGGGCAAAGCGGGCATGCATGGCGGCCAAGGCCATGCTTTCCCAAGCGTTTGCTGGCGGGTGAGCAACACGGGAGTTGGAACGCGGTATGGTGCAGGGCAGAACGTCTGAAGCAGGGGCGAGGTTGAAACGGCGCGGAGTCTGTTTTGTGATTTCCGCTCCGTCCGGGGCAGGAAAATCGACCATTGCCAACGCCTTGCGGGCCTCCGAGCCCCAGTTGCGCCACTCCGTTTCCGTCACGACGCGCCAGCCACGGCCAGGTGAGAAGGAAGGCGTGCATTACCACTTTCGCACCATGGAGCAGTTCGAGGAAATGGCAGCAACGGGCCAGTTGCTGGAATGGGCCATTGTGTTTGGCCGTGGCTATGGCACGCCCCGCGCTCCCGTAGAGGAAGCGCTGGCTGCAGGGCAGGACATGGTGTTCGATATAGACTGGCAGGGCCACCAGCAGGTGCGTCAGGCATTGCCGGATGACGTTGTCAGCCTGTTTGTGCTGCCACCATCGCTGGAAGAACTGGAGCGCCGCCTGACCTCCCGTGCGTCTGACCATCCGGATGAAATTGCCCGGCGTATGGCGGCCGCGCGTGATGAAATTTCCCACTGGCACGAATTTGATCATGTGGTGGTGAACAAGGATCTGGACCGTGCCATTTTTGAAGCCCGCGCCATTCTGACAGCCGGACGCCTGAAAACCCGGCGGCAAACCGGGCTGGAAGAATTTGTAGGGACGTTTGGAGCCTGAGCCTGATGGATTTTTCGGCTGTTTCCATTCTGTGTGTTGGCGATGTGATGCTGGACCGTTTTTTATACGGCAGCATGGAGCGCATTTCGCCAGAAGCGCCGGTGCCAGTTCTGTTGCTGGACAAGCGGCGGGAAATGGCTGGCGGGGCCGGGAACGTAGCCAGCAACGTAACGGCATTGGGTGGCCGTGCCATTCTGGTGGGGCTGGTGGGGAATGATGAGGCCGGAGGGCTGTTAAGGAGCGCTCTGGCGGCACGCCCGAATGTGGTGGATGCCACCGTGAGCACCACCAGTCGGCCCACAATCTGCAAAACCCGGTTCATAGCCGCCCATCAGCAGGTGGTGCGGACGGACGAGGAAAGCCGTCTGCCTTTGCAGGCGAGCGAAGCCGCGGATTTATGCGCGGCTCTTGAAGCACGTATTGAAGGCGTGCAGGCCGTTGTGGTGTCTGATTACGGCAAAGGGGTTTGCAGCCCGCAGGTGCTGGAAACCGTGTTCCGTGCCGCAAAGGCCCGGAATATTCCGGTGTTTGTGGACCCAAAATCATCAGATTATCGCCTCTATTGCGGGGCCACCTGCATTACCCCCAATGCCCGTGAACTGGCTGAGGCTTCAGGTCTGCCGGTGGAAACCGAGGCGATGGTGGAAGCTGCAGCCCGCAAGGTGATGGCGGACGCGGAAGCCGACGCCATTCTGGCCACGCGTTCTGAAAAAGGCATGATGCTGGTGCAGCGGAATGGCGCGGTTGTCTCCATTCCCACCCGCGCGCGGGAAGTGTTTGATGTCTCCGGTGCTGGGGATACGGTGATTGCCACCATGGCGCTGGCGGTTGGCTCCGGCCTCTCGTTTGAGCAGGCCATGCGTGTGGCCAATGCCGCCGCAGGGGTTGTGGTGGGCAAACTGGGTACTGCCACGGCGGATATTCAGGAAGTGCTGCATGAACTGGATGAACAGTCCGGCCCTGATGAAGCCCCTCATCTGTTGCCGCTGGCAGCGGCGCGGGCACAGGTTCAGCGTTGGCAGGCGCGTGGGTTGAAGGTGGGGTTCACCAATGGCTGCTTTGATATTCTGCACCCCGGCCATGTCAGCCTGCTGGCGGAAGCCCGTGCTGCGTGTGACAGACTGGTGGTGGCCCTGAACACGGATGCCAGCATCAGCCGCCTGAAAGGGCCGGAACGCCCCGTCAACACGCTGGATTCCCGTGCGCGGGTGATGGCTGCCGTACGGTATGTAGACGCAGTTGTGGCGTTTGAGGAAGACACACCTCTGGAAACCATCAAGGCGCTGATGCCGGATGTGTTGATCAAAGGTGCGGACTACAAACCGGAAGACGTGGTGGGGGCCGATGTGGTCACCGCCGCCGGAGGCAGGCTGGTGCTGGCGGATCTGGCACAGGGCCATTCCACAACATCCACCATTAGCCGGATTCGCGGTACGTGATGCCGCAGGGTCTTCAAAGAGCCCCCTTCGGTTCGTCCGTTTTTTCCGGGCAAGGGACTGCTTTGCAGATGGTGCGGGACCGTTTTCAGCGCTGGCTGTTTGAGCAGGCTTTGCCGTTCTGGGCCACAACCGGCTGTGATGGAACGCCGAGCCACCCGGCCATGCGGGGAGCACAGGAAAGTCTGACTCTGGCCGGTGTGCCTGCATTGCCCCCTTTCAAGCGCGTGCGCGTGCAGGCCCGGCAGCTTTTTGTGTTTTCATGGGCCAGTTTGCGGGGCTGGAAGCAGGCGGAGGCGTGCGCAGCAGGGATTTTCGACTTTCTGCTGAAAGCACGCACCCCAGATGGAGGTTGGGTGTGCCGCCTGACGCCGGAGGGAAGCGTGCTGGATGCCACAGCGGATCTGTATGATCTCGCTTTCGTGGTGTTTGCTCTGGCGTGGTACGGCAGACTGGACAAGAGCGGTCATGCCGTGGCGTTGGCACGGGAGACCCTGTGCTGGATTCAGGCCCATATGGGTACGCCTACTGGTGGCTTTTTCAATACGTTGCCGCAAAAGGACGCCCCCCGTCAGCAGAACCCCCATATGCATCTGCTGGAAGCCGTTCTGGCCTTGTATGAGACCACCCGGGACACGGCAGATCTGGTAATGGCGTATGATCTGTATGCGTTGTTCAGCATCCGCTTTCAGGATGCTGAAACAGGCATATTGGGGGAGTTTTTTACGGAGAACTGGCAACCCGCCCTGGGAGAAGCCGGAAACTGGGTGGAGCCCGGCCATCATTTTGAATGGGTATGGCTGCTGCATGAATACACACGGTTGAGCGGGGTGCAGACAGCGCACCAAAGTCAGCGCCTCTACGCGTTTGCGCTGCAGCATGGGGTGAATGTTCACACCGCTTTTGCGTATGACGGCATAGGCCGGGATGGGGCAGTCCTGAAAGCCTCTTCCCGTCTGTGGGTGCAGGGGGAGGCTCTGCGTGGCGTGTTGACCGTCAACCCGCAGGACACCGCAGATCATTTGGCGGCCCGGATGGCGGACACTCTGCTGACCCGCTATTTCATCGGCTGCCCGGAGGGTACGTGGCTGGACCAGTTGGACGCGGCAAGCCAGCCCGCCGTAACGGCCATCCCAACCAGTTCACTCTACCATATCGTCACCGCATTTGAGGCTCTTGATCAGGCGGCTTCTCGCTTGTGAAGTGGGGAGGCGGTGGGGGACTGTGATCAAGTGAGCGCACTGATGAGAGGCCTGATAGCCCTTACGATATTTAAGTCCGGCATCGCCTGACTCTGGGTGCGGAAACAAACCCCCTTGTGTGGCGTGAAAGCTGCCACAACGTATGCAGACGTCATAATGAAGACCTGTTAGAACCAACGGCGTGAGTATGACCAAAACAGCCCCCGCGCGGCCGGAAGACGAAACGCTCCTGTCGCTCTCTCTTCGCCAGCCGCCTGCCAACCTTGAAGCGGAGCAGGCGCTGCTTGGCGCGTTGCTGACCAACAACCGCGCGTATGATCGCGTGTCTGATTTTCTGACCGGCGCACATTTCGCCAACGAGGTGAATGGCCGCATTTATGATGCCATTGCCCGCCGCATTGAAAATGGTCAGCTGGCAGACCCGGTTACTTTGCGGGCAGAGCTGGAAAACTCGGGTATCCTCTCCGAGGTGGGTGGCATGGCCTATATGGGCAAGCTGCTGACCTCCATGGTGGGGATCATCAATGCCGGGGATTATGGGCGCGCCATTCATGATGCTTGGATTCGGCGGCAACTGATTGATATTGGCGAGGGCGTGGTCAACAACGCCTTCGGTGCAACGTCTGATCTGTCGGGCCCGGACCAGATTGCGGCAGGGGAAGAAGCGCTTTTCCGGCTGGCAACTGAAAAAGGGCAGGATGGCGGTTTTGTCGGTTTTGACCGTGCGCTGGCCAACGCCATTCATACGGCGGAGCAGGCGTTCAAGAACGAAGGACACGTCTCCGGCCTGACCTCCGGCCTGCGTGATTTTGATAAGAAAACCGGCGGTCTGCACCCCTCTGATCTTCTGATTCTCGCCGGCCGTCCCGCCATGGGGAAGACGGCGCTGGCCACCAAGATTGCGTTCTCTGCTGCACGCGCTCTGATGCAGGATGCCGAGGATAAAGGGCCGGGGGTGCAGCCCAAAGGGGCCGTTGCCATTTTCTCGCTGGAAATGTCGGCGGAACAGCTTGCCGCCCGTATTCTGTCAGAACAGTCCGAGGTTTCCAGCGAACGTATCCGTCGTGGTGATATTGGGCAGAAGGAGTTTGACCGGTTTGTGCGTGTGAGCCGCGAACTGGCGCGCCTTCCGCTGGTGATTGATGATACACCGGCCATTTCCCTTTCCGCCATGCGGACACGCTGCCGCCGATTGAAGCGGACCAAGGGCCTAAGCCTTGTGGTGGTCGATTACCTTCAGTTGATGCGTCCTTCCGTGGGAACGCGCCCTGAAAGCCGCGTGCTGGAAATCTCGATGATCACGCAGGGGCTGAAAGCCATTGCAAAGGAACTGGAAGTGCCGGTTATCGCACTTTCCCAGCTCTCGCGTCAGGTGGAAAGCCGGGAAGACAAGCGCCCCATGTTGTCTGACTTGCGTGAATCCGGCTCGATCGAGCAGGACGCCGATGCCGTGATGTTTGTCTATCGTGATGAATATTATCTGCAGCAGCGCATGCCCAAGGAAACGGCCTTCGATTCCATGGATAAATACTCAGCGGCCCTTGATGACTGGCAGCGCAAGATGGGGCTGGTGCATAACAAGGCAGAATTGATTCTGGAAAAACAGAGACACGGGCCCACCGGCACCGTACATCTGTATTTTGAAGGCGAATACACACGCTTTACAGATCTGGATACCATTCACGAAGATCAGATTCGGTAATTAATGGTATGGGAGAGTGCACATGCTCTCAGTCCAGACCTGTTGCCGTATCATGACCTGTTTGTGGAAACTGGAAAGAAAAAGCCGGGCTCAGAAGGCCCGGCTTTTTTGTCAGCTTTTGGGTAAGGCAAGAGAAGCGGGCATCGATATGGGAATTTGGTGTTCCTGAAACGCCTGCCACAGATCATACAGCGCTTCACTCCGTACGGCAGCCGTATCCAGCCCCGAGCGGGCGCGGGCCGTGCCGGTCAGTAATGCTGAGCCATCTGTTACGGATGAGATGCTTGCGGTCGGGGCCAGTTGCGGGTCAACATTTTTGCAGGCGGCAAGTGTGGCCACCACCACATCCATGGCTTTTTGCAGATCAGAGGCAAACGGTAGCTGAAGGGTGACGGTAAACACGCCCGGTTTTTCAGCTCGCGTGGCGTTGCGCACGGCAGAGGTTATGAACTGGGAGTTCGGCACAATCATGGTGGAGCCGTCCGCCAGCTTGATGTTGGTGGATCGCACGCTGATACGGGCAACCTCACCATGGGCGCCGGCAATATCCACCACATCCCCAATGGAGACGGGGCGTTCGGCCATCAGGATAATGCCAGAGACAAAGTTCTGCACAATGGATTGCAGGCCAAAACCAATCCCCACGGAGAGGGCGCTGACCACCCATGTCATGCTCTTCATGGTGACACCAAGGGCAGACGCTATGCTCAGCCCCACCAGAATCCATGCGGAATAGGTAATGATGCTCAGGATGGAGGCCTGCGCCCCGATATCCAGCCGGGTGGTTGGGAAGAAGCGCTGCCGGAACCAGTTTTTAAGAGTGCGGATGGCGTAGTGCCCAATGATCGGCAAAATCGCACACAGTAGGATGGTATCCAGCGAGATGTGGAAACTGCCTTCCGCCGTGCTTGTGCCGTTTTGCCCCCGAAAGACATACAGAATGCGGTTGCCGACCTGAGCCGGGTCAAAATCCGCACCAGCCGTTGCCACGGAAAACGCCACAACCAGCAGAAACACGCTGATCAACCCCGGAACGACAACACTGGCCTGATCCACCAGCCGGGCGGCGAGGCCAAGTTGCACCAGATGCTGCCCGATTGGGCCATGGGATGGAAAAACGCTGCTGCCCAGAGCAGTAGCCAGAAGGGCCAGGAGCAGCAGGCCTGTCATGGTGATGGCCATGACCGAAACCCAGGAAATAATGGTGTAAGCCAACGGAATATAGCCAGAAAGAACGGCCAGCCAGCAGATAATACAGATGGTCATGGCAACCGTGCGCAGGAAAGGTGCCACCGTGGGGTGGCTACCCGAACCTTCTTCTGCGGAAATGCGCAGTTGGCGGGGAATGGCAAACAGCAGCGGGCTGACTGCCAGCGTGTAAAGTCCGTCCAGCAACTGTACTGGCAGAATGCTCAGGCCGCTTTTGGTGTCCACATAGCGCAGGATACCGCGCACAATCAGCGCAACGGCAAACCAGATGGGAAACAGCCGCAGATTGTGTGCAACCTTGTCCGGCATGGGAAACACCCGCCATTCCGGCTTGCTGGCCAGCAGGCTGATGCCCAGTTCAATAACAAAGCCGCACAGGGGCACCTGAGTGGCCACCATATCGGCCAGTGTATCCAGATCTTCCCCCAACGCCGGATTATTGAGCGCAATGGTGCCCCACACAATACGGAAGGCAAAAGCCCATGCGGCAACACTGATAGCGGCACACACAACAGTAGCGGCGATCGGGCGGATGCGGCCCGTGGGCAGAAACCGGGCTACCAGCATGCGCACCGGATTATGGCAGAAAAAATAAAGTGTCAGCAGGAGGCCGCCTGAAATCAGGCCGCCTAAGGTCCAGAGGGCATGGGTGCCCCGGAAGGCTTCAACCAGAACCGCACTTCCTTCCTGCGCAAGGCTGGTAAGGCGGTCCACATCATCCCCGGATGTGGCAATAAGTTGGGTCCAGAACGTGATGCCCAGAGGAGAGGGGAAACGTTGGGTAAGGGTGGCCTGCTGAATGGCCGTGCCGTGCTGGCGCAGTTCATCCACCAGTTGCTGGGCCTCAAGCTGGTAGAGTTTCAGCCGCGTAATCCGTCCGGAAATATCGCGCTGCTTGGCCGTCAGAGCCCTGCGCTGCTCCGTGATGGAAGCTGCCTCAGGCGGTGCATCCTTGGCGGGGGGCTTCCCCAGAATATCCAGAAAACTCTGATATACGGACTCGTACGGTTTAATCTTGGCAAGCAGTGCGTCTGTGCGGGCTGAAACAGTGGAGGCGCGTTTGAGAAGAGATGCAAAAACGGCTGCGTTTTCGCCCTTTGAGTAGTTTTTCAGGCTGTCCTGATAGATGCTCCGGATCTCGTTATTGATCTGATCCAGCGTGGCATCCGTGGCGACGGCGGAAATATCCGAGATAAGGGGAGTAGCCGGTGTGGCGGGCTGAGAGGCCTGTTTGGTATCAGCCTCCGCCGCCCAGGCCTGTGTAGGAAAAGGAAGAGGAGAGACTGCCAGCCCCAGAAGCAGGACGGCAAGAGCAGGAAAAAACGCACGAAACGGCTTGATGATCATCAGTCTTCTCTACACCTCACCACACACAATACTCCCTTGCCAAACGTGGCAGCCAACAAGGGGGTTGCGCTCTCATAAGGTGAAAAAAGCGGATAACGCTATGGAATACCTCAGAATCAGCGTTGGCAGCGGGCGAATGAGCAGGAAAAAGGCCCTGCTTTTCCAAAGCCCGTTCCCATTCTTGAGCGGGGTGCGGGAAAGAGAAGATGCCAAAGGCGAGCAGGGTAAAAGAACAGAAACGCTCTTAAAAAACCTGCTTATTTATGGTTGCTGTGCAGATGATCGTGATAGCCGTATTTTTCCCACTGGGCCGGGGTGGTCAGGTGCTTGGGTTCGCTTTTGAACATGCCACAGGCTGAGAGCGCAAAAGCACATACCAGCATCATAACCGCGTGTTTCATGGTCTCTTTCCTGAAAGGATCTGTTCCTGCTTCTATCTCATTCGCAAGGAAGGCGGGCAAGCAGGCACGATAAAAAAGCGAAAGAAAATCTATGGAAGGGCCTTGGAAGAAGGCAGAAAGAAGGCCCCCTTATTTACGCAATTCCATGGTGATGGGGCCTTCCCGGCGACCATGGGTAAACTGGTCCACCATGGCGTTGCCGCTGTGCATGAGGGACGAGGCTGGTCCCTGCCAGATCAACTGCCCCTTGTAGAGCATGGCGGCTTCATCCCCGATCCGTTGGGCAGACGCCATGTCATGCGTGATGGCAATGGCGGTGGAGCCCAGCTTTTTCACGCAGTCCACAATCAGGCCATCAATGACCGCGCCCATGATCGGGTCCAGCCCGGTGGTGGGTTCATCAAAGAACAGAATGTCCGGCGTTGCGGCAATGGCGCGGGCAAGCCCCACGCGCTTCTGCATCCCACCAGAAAGTTCGGAGGGGTAGAGATCACCCACGGAAGGGTCCAGCCCCACCTGTGCCAGAATAGACCCGGCATGGTCCCGCGCCTGTGGGCGCTTGAGCCGCTTGCGGGCCAGCAGGCCGAAGGTCACGTTCTCCCACACCGGCAGACTGTCAAACAGGGCTGCGTTCTGGAAAAGCATGCCAATTTCACCGCGCAGAGCTTCCCGGCGTTTGTCCGTGGCAGTGAGAATGTTTTCGCCATCAATCTCAATGGTGCCGGAATCGGGAATGATCAGGCCCAGAATGCAGCGCAGCAGCACGGATTTCCCGCTGCCAGACCCGCCGATGATGACAAAGGATGTGCCCTGCGCCACGTCCAGATTGACGCCATCCAGCACTTTTTTGGTGCCGAAGGATTTGTGCAGATCGCGGATGCGGATCTTGGGAAGGTTCGCGCTCATTGTGAGAAAAACAGATCTGTCAGGAGGTAATCAAAGGCCAGCAACAGAATGGAGGCCACAACCACCGCCGCTGTTGTGGCGGAGCCAACGCCTTCTGCGCCGCCCTTGCTGTTGTAGCCGTAGTAGCAGCCCATCAGCGCAATCAGGAACCCGAACAATGCGGCCTTGACCAGCCCGACCGTGACATCAATAGCTTTCAGGGAGTTCAGGGTAGAGGTGATATAGGCGTTGGGGGAGAAGCCCAGCTTCATGACACATACGGTAAAACCGCCAGCAACCCCCAGAACATCCGCCACCAGCACCAGCAGAGGCAGGGCAATCAGGCCCGCCAGCAGGCGTGGGGCCACCAGATATTTCATGGGGTTGGTGGAGAGGGTGGTCAGGGCGTCAATCTGATCTGTGACGCGCATGGTGCCAATCTGTGCTGCCATGGCGGCCCCTACGCGGCCCGCTACCATCAGGCCCGCCAGAACGGGGCCGAGTTCACGGGTTACGGCCAGCACCACAATTCCAGCAATGGCGCTTTGCACATGATACTGCGCAAACCCAGTATAGGATTGCAGCGCAATAACACCGCCTGAAAACAGGGCTGTCAGCGCTACCACGGGCAGCGAGAAAAAGCCGGTTTCCAGAAAAGCGCCCAGAAAGACGCGCCCGTAAAATGGAGGGCGCACAATGTGGGAAAGGCCTTCAAGCGCGAACAGAGCCAAAGAGCCCGCAGCCCGTATCAAGGCAAGGGTGCCGCGACCCAGTCCGGCCACGAGATTGAGCAACATATCCATTCGGTCTGGTTGTCCGCTCCTGTTGGCGAGTGTCAAGGCACGTTCTAGCTGCCGTAGCCTGACAATGGGGGGTGCGTCAAAGTCTGAAGTCTGTTTTCAGCCTCGTCCTTCTCCGTTTAGCCAAGAAAGAAGGCCATAAAGCGTACGCAAAACGTGCCTATTGCAGGGCTGCCCCATTGCAGGGCGCGGCGTGTGAGGGCATTGGTGTGGCACAGAAAATATGCCTCCCCATAAATCTGGTAAGGGTTAGGGGCGGCAAAAGTCAGAAGGCGGGAGGACAGAAAGTGCGCATAGCCATGATCGGCGGCGGATATGTCGGGCTTGTATCCGGAGCGTGTTTTGCCGAATTCGGCATCAATGTTTCCATTGTTGAAACCAATCCGGCGCGACTGTCCGCCCTGCGGGATGGCCGTATTCCCATCTACGAACCGGGGTTGGATGCACTTGTGTCCTCTAACAGTCAGGCTGGGCGTCTGACATTTGGGGATGATATTGCCCAGGCGGTGACCGGGGCGGAAGCGGTGTTCATTGCCGTTGGCACACCGCCCCGGAATGGGGACGGCGCTGCGGACCTTCAATACGTGCACGCTGCTGCGCGCCAGATTGCGGAAGCCCTGACGGGCTATGCGGTAATTGTCACGAAATCCACCGTGCCCGTGGGCACCAGCCGCCGGATTGCGGAAATTATTCGCCAGACGCGCCCTGATGCCGATTTTGATGTGGCTTCCAACCCGGAATTCCTGCGCGAAGGCAATGCTATTGGGGATTTCATGCGGCCTGACCGGGTGATTATCGGGCTTGATCAGCGTCAGCCGGAACGGGCCAGCCGGGCGGAACAAGTGCTGCGGCAGGTGTATCGTCCGCTTTCCGTGGTTGAAGCGCCGCTGTTGTTCACAGGGCTGGAAACAGCGGAACTGACCAAATACGCGTCCAATTCCTTTCTTGCCATGAAGATTTCCTTCATCAATGAAATGGCGGATCTGTGCGAAAAACTGGGTGCGAATGTGCATGATCTTGCCCGGGGCATGGGCATGGACAAGCGTATTGGCCGGGATTTTCTGCAGCCCGGTCCGGGGTACGGTGGCTCCTGCTTCCCCAAGGATACGCTGGCGCTCTCCCGCATTGCTCAGGAAGCGCATAGTGCATGCCGCTTGGTAGAAACCACCGTACAGGTGAATGAAGCCCGTAAGGCAGGTATGGCCGGGCGTATTGCGGCTGCGTGTGGTGGGTCCGTTGCAGGCAAGACGGTTGGCGTGCTGGGGCTGACTTTCAAACCCGAGACAGACGACATGCGCGAATCTGCCTCCATCCCGATTCTGCATCGTCTGGCAGAAGCGGGCGCAACGATCCGCGCGTATGATCCTGTTGGCATGGCTGCCGCCAAGCCGCTTCTGCCGCAGGATGTGGTGTACTGCACCGATGCGCTGGAAGTAGCAGAAGGTGCCGATGTGCTGGTGGTGCTGACGGAATGGAACATGTTCCGCGCGCTCTCTCCGGCAGAACTGGCCAAGCGGATGCGCAATGGTGTGATTGTTGATCTGCGCAATATTTTTGATCCGGCCGCCATGCGGGCGGCGGGCCTGACCTACGAGTCTGTTGGTCGCCCTTGAGCCTTGGATGTTTTAGCCTTACATCATTCTGAATGAGAACAAGGATAGAACATCGTGGCTAAAAAACCGTCCCGCCAGTTTGTCTGCCGGGCCTGTGGGGCGGTGTATCCCAAATGGATCGGCCAGTGCGAAGCGTGTGGAGAATGGAACACGCTGGTGGAGGAAACGGCTGAACCTCTAGCGGCGTCCTCACCCCGTGCGGCTGGCAAGGGGCGCCGGGTGAAGCTTGAAGGGTTGGAGGGCATGGCTGCTCCTCCGCCCCGTACCCAGACCGGTATTGTGGAACTTGACCGCGTGCTGGGGGGCGGACTGGTCCCGGCTTCGGTCGTGCTGGTGGGGGGAGACCCCGGTATTGGCAAGTCCACGCTGCTGCTTCAGGCGGCGTGTCGTCTGGCTGGCAAGGGCGAGCGTGTTCTCTATATTTCAGGCGAAGAAGCGGTCGATCAGATTCGCCTGCGCGCTCTGCGTCTTGGCGTTGGCACCGCCACGTTGGATCTGGCTGCGTCCATCAATGTGATGGATATTGTGGCCACATTGGAAGCCGAGCCTGATGTGCGGGCGGTGGTAATCGATTCCATTCAGACCATGTGGCTTGAAACGGTGGAAAGTGCCCCCGGCACTGTTTCTCAGGTGCGGGCCTGTGCGTTTGAACTCATCCGTCTGGCCAAGCGCCGCGGCTTCAGCCTGATACTGGTCGGGCATGTTACCAAGGAAGGCGCGTTGGCGGGCCCGCGTGTGCTGGAGCACATGGTGGATGCCGTCATGTATTTTGAAGGCGACCGAGGGCACCAGTTCCGTATTTTGCGCGCCGCGAAGAACCGTTTTGGCGCAACGGATGAAATTGGCGTGTTTGCCATGACGGACAGAGGGCTTGAGGAAGTGAGCAATCCTTCCGCCCTGTTCCTGGCTGAGCGGCGCGGCAATATTGCCGGGTCTGCCGTTTTTGCCGGGTTGGAGGGCACGCGCCCCGTACTGCTTGAAGTGCAGGCGCTGCTTTCTCCCAAAAGTGGAGATGGCGCGCCCCGCCGGACCGTGGTGGGGTGGGATAGTGGCAGGCTGAACATGCTGCTGGCCGTGCTGGAAACACGCTGTGGCCTGAAACTCTCCGGTATGGATGTCTATCTGAATGTGGCCGGGGGCCTGAAAGTGGCGGAGCCAGCGGCAGATCTTGCCGTGGCGGCAGCCCTGATTTCCGCGGCCAGCGGTGCGCCTACCAGTTCTGGTGAAGTCTATTTTGGTGAAGTGGGATTGTCAGGAGAAATCCGGCAGGTGGCGCAGGCAGATGCGCGCCTGAAAGAAGCCGCCAAATTGGGGTTTGATCGTGCCGTGCTGCCCCGCCGTATTGCGCGCGGCAGTGCGCGCAGCAAACCACCAGAAGGGCTTGCCCTGCGCGAGATTGGGCACCTTTCAGACCTGATCAGCGCGGAAATGGAAGCTGAATAGATCTGGCAGGTCAAAAACCGGATTGTCAGAGGCACTGGGCATCGCTATAGTGCGCGCCACAGAACGCGGATGTAGTTCAATGGTAGAACGGCAGCTTCCCAAGCTGCATACGGGGGTTCGATTCCCCTCATCCGCTCCAACTGCAATTTTCCCAATGAAAACAATGACTTGCAAACATCAGCCGGAAGCAACTGATGCCGTGTTGGTAGTAGTTCAGCGGTAGTCCTTCACATGCTCAAGAAGCCCCCTATCACCACAAGGGCGACCGAGAAGGACTCTGATATGTTTGGGTTGAAGCTGACAGGCGGCAGAACGTGGTCTGCTCGTCTTTCCATTCCCCGTGACCGCTGGCAGGACGTAGGGCTGGCCTATCAGACGAAATCAGGCATCAAGCAGGATGCTATCATGTCTCTTCAGACAAGGGACAAGAATGAAGCTATCCAGCGCCGTGGGGCTGCTTTGGAAGCCTTACGCTCTCAGGTGAATGAGAAGCTGGCAGCCATAGGCAAGCGGCCTCTTGAGGGAGACTGGAAGCCCCGCACGGTCGCAGAGCGGGCTGTGAATGATGCCTTGTCAGCCAAGAAGGTCATTGCAGAAGCCAGCACGGCTTATTCCCCAGACAGAAATGCTGACGGCACAGTGAATGAGAACGTGCCAACCAATGAACAGGACCACCTGCACCATGTGTTGACCAGTCAGGCAGAGGACGTGGCAGAGAGCCTGTCAGATGAAGAGGGGCATCAGTATCTCAGCACATTCATGGACACTCTGGAGGGCACAGCAACGCCTCTGGGACCCCTGCTGGACCGTTGGTTGGCTTCTGAAAGCAAGACGGTGTCCAATGGACTGATAGACCGGCACAAGCGCGTTCTCAGCGTCTTTGGTGAGTATCTGGCTTCTGAACAGTTTGTGTCGGAGGGAAGGCCGTTCAAAGCAGCGGAAAAAGGGATGCCCTCTCGGCCTGTCCTGAAGTCTTTTCCTGTTCAGAAGGTGGACAAGAAACTGGCAAGGCGCTTCCGTGAATGGATTGAGGATAGAAAAGCAGCCAACACGGTAAACGCCTATCTTTCTTCTTTGCGGTCTTTCTGGACGTGGCTGGTGGATGCAGGGGAAGCAGATAGTAACCCGTGGGCTGGAATGTCCCGTGGTCTGAAGAAGTTGGCAAAGAGAGACATTTCCCCTGATGCTGAAAAGCGGCCATTCACCGAACAAGAAATGCTGGCACTGCTGACAGGTGAGCCAAACAGCAGAGACCCAAGAATGGCCCTGATGCTGCATGACGTGTTCAGGCTGGGCTTGCTGACAGGGGCAAGGCAGAATGAACTGTGCAGCCTCACAGTTGGCCGGGTGGTTGTGCCTGATAACCCGGAAGATGAACTGTGGGGCATTTCGATAACCAGAGACGTGGCAAAGACGGACAATTCAGTCAGGACAATTCCTCTGCATCCTCTGGTCAGGCCAATCATTGAAAGAAGACTGATTGCCGCAAAGAGAACAGGTGAACCAGACGCACCGTTGTTCCCTGAGTGCCCTCCGGGTGGAGCAGACCACAAGAGGGGCTGGACGTTCTCAAAGCACTTCCTGCGTTATCGTCATCAGATATTGGGTAAAGAGGAGAATGGAACTGACTTCCACAGCACAAGGCGATGCTTTGCCACGTTCATGGAAACAGCTTTGGCTAACGGGGCAGCAGCTTGCACCGAATTGGTTTGTGACCACCTGATTGGGCACAAGTCAGAACGTCTGGCAGCTAACACATATGCAGCGAAGCGGTTTGACTGGTTGCTCTATTCGGAGGCTATTCGGGGCATGGTGGACAAGGGGGTGCCTGAGCGAGTGAAAGAGGCCCTGAGTTGCTAACCTGAAAGCCCACACAGAGCCCCTCTGTTCCCTCCGGTCTGTTGGGCCGGAAAGGTCTGAAAGAGTCTGTGTGGGCTTCTGTCACGTCCTGTGGTCGATTTAGTTTTCAGAGAACGGACAATCTATCGCCTAGCGGCCCCTCAAACGCACAAATCAAGTTGATCAATGTGCCGTGCTTCGTTCAGCATACCCAGAACTGAGACAATGGCTTCATATTCCCCTGTTAGCCGAACACGTCTCTTTCCCTCTGCTGCATCAGGACCAAGGGCAATCTTCTCGGCTGCATAGAGGCTGGCATCGTCAGCATGGAAAGCAAGCAGGCGTTTCGCTTCATCTTCACTGACCTTCAGTTCGTCAGCAATGTCCGTTGTGGACTTTCCTGCGTCTGCCAGTTCCACAGCCCGGTGCAGCTTGTTCATGGTCGCTGATGGGCGTCTATGTCTGCCCTTGGAAATGCTGTCTTGAGTGTTCTCTGTCGGGGTTCCCAATGTCATGTGATCGACATTGCAGCAGGCAGGGTTGTCGCACAGGTGGAGAATAACGAAAGGCTTGCCGGTTTTCTGGTCAATCGGGATGGGCCCATGCTCGGCTTCCCATGCTACCCGGTGGGCACACTTCACCTTTCCATTGAGCCAGATTTGGCCGTGGCCGTCATTGGTTTTTGCCCCTCCGAATGTCTGGCAGGGACTTGGCAGGCCGTAGGGTGCTGGGGTTTCTTTCAGTTTGTCTTTCAGTCTGTCGATGACTGATGCTGTTTGTCTTGTCATGTTGTTTTCTCAATTCAATGAATAGATGCGGACGGGGCCATTGCCGCCTTTGCCCGCTTTACTGTTGCTGTTCCCATGCCTGAGAGTTCAGACAGGGCAGGAGTTGGGAGATAAGCGTAGTCATTCAGAAGCCATGATAGGCGGTCCTGCTTCCGCTTAAAATCTGACACACTACTTATGATCTGGGGCCATCCAAGAGATGCCACCACTTCTGGCAGTCGCTCTTTCCAGAAGACAGGGAAAGGAAAACTCCTCGCCCCTCCGCTCAACCGGATACTGTGCTTACCAGATGGGTCGATATTCTGCCCGTAGCCACCTTTTATCGTTTTCTCAGTTGCTAGTGAGCGTGATTGGGTTCGACCGTATGGAGCCAGTTCTAGCCAGCCGTGATGAATCAGCAGGCGTCTGGTTGTTTCTTCAGATGGTAACGGGCCGGAAACACCTTCAGACAACCACAGACTTTGATCGGATGCCATCTCAGACACTGTCACGCCCTTGGATAGGCTCGTGCTAGCGGACTTATTGGCAAACATCTTTCTGTCAGGCTGCGCTTTCGCTTGATAAAGGGAAGTCTTGTGATTTGAACTTCCGTAGTCATAAACTGGCGCAGACCAATGATCGTAAGAAGCTTTGGCGATCTTGTAGTAATACTTCACGACGTCCGGGTTGTCTCTGTATAAGCGGCTCTGAGCCGTTTCGAGGGAACAGGGGCCGTCAAGAAGCATGTCGTTGATAGAGAAACGAATGCGCAACTGGTCTTCACCAGAGACATTCGGTCGGGCTAAGCCCGTTTTATGGGATGCCATCCCGTGAAATGATCCTCTTAAGTTATGATAGAGAAGATCGGAACGCTGTTCCAGATACTTCACGGACTCACTTAGGCTTTGTAGAAATGTTTTACAACATTCTGCCACGCTATAATTCTACTTAAACAGGAAAATGATCCTCTTAAGTTATGATAGAGCAGGCCATCTGTGAGACTGACCTTCGGTGGTGACTTCACAGGTTTCTGCTCGGTAGTCTTGAAGCTGATCTTGTTTATTCAGACCAAATTATATCAATAATCAGATTATCTTGGTCAGCAGTCTTTCTGGGTCTTTAGGCTATGCAGGCACCTGCCAGTTCTGTGGTCTGGAAATAGCCTGCATGAGCATTACTGCTGCCTGACAACATTATATGAAGTGATTATCTTGGTCAGCAGTCTTACTGAAGCCTTTACGCCGTGGCGACTCCTGAAGGATACTGAGGGTCTCTCCGAAAGGGGCAGCTATTTCACTATATTTTTCATTTGTTATTGATTATATAAGGAAGATTACGGAATTAGCTTGTCTGTTCAAGTCAGGCCCTAGATACTTCTATATGCAGACCACCAGATGCCGGGACCGGATACCTCCCGACCCCAAAGATGGCACTGAGGCGGCTGGGCGAAGCTGGAAAAGGCTGGAAGTCATTATGCGTCCAACACCACCAGCGGGGCCAGCTTTAACCCTCATTCTGAATTTGGAAATCCTGAGCCAATTTGAAATTTAGGGACCGGCAATGGGACCCAGCCGTGCCTTAGCTTCGCTCAGAAGCGATTGACGGCCCTCAGCCGTGAAAAGAGACTCATGGTTGCCCGCTGAGTGGCCTGTGCTGTCTTGCTGGTGTCATTGTGCCGGAAGGGATGCTCATGGGCTGTGCGGGCTTCTGTGAGTCTCTGCGTGGTGGCGCGGTCCTCAGTCAGATTTTGCCGAAATGCCGCAATGCTTCTTCCACTTGAGGACGGCGGTGGTCAGGGCACGGATGAACTCGTTTGTCTGGATGCTGACGATTGGGTGCTTTGCGGCTGGTCTTTCCATGCTCGGACAAGATGTGAGCAATCCAGCAGGTTTTGGCAGTAAATCCGTATTCCTTTTTCACCCATGCCTGAATGTCCGAATAGGTAGCCATGTTCATTTTCTCGCTTTGGATAGACTCTCGACGCGGAAATCTCACAGAAGGGTTGTACATCGGG
>NZ_LHZQ01000049.1 GCF_001580915.1 Acetobacter tropicalis
TCATGAAAAACCCGGGTCAGTTCTCAACGAAAATCAACAAAACAGTCTTTCAATGGCCCCCGCCTGTGTCAGACGCTCGCGGAACAGCCAGACCGTTTTGGCATCCGGCACCCGATCTGAAAGCCCCAGACCAGGGAAGCGCATGAAGGAGAGGCGATCGTTGATCAGATACTCCGTCCGTGCATCGGACAAATTGTTCAGCGTCTGGATCACCAGGATCTTGAACATCAGTACCGGATCAAATGGTGGTCGCCCGCCTTTGCTCCCATCCGAATACGCCAGAGCCTTGTCCAGATCAGGACGGAAGACTTCAAAATCCACCGTCCGGGAAAACGCTTCGAGCTGATCACCAAGCCCGCTCAATCGAGCAAGCCGCTCTTCAACATCAAAGAAGCCCGGCTGCTTCATGATCCATACTCCAATCAACGCAAGGAAAATTCAATCACAGAGCAGACCTCAAAACCAGAGGGTTTTTCGAACCCTCCAGGTGGACCCGTCCGTTCGGACAGTTTTGTGGGCCTGATAAGCTATAGCCGGTTGTTGTCATGCCGCCAGATTGACGGCGTTGCTGTTGGCCATGGGATCCGGGGTTAACCCCGGATCCCATGGTGTCGGCGTGTCATGATACGCCTCATCGGGCGTTCGTCCAGCCAGTGCCGAATGCGGACGCTGTCCGTTGTAATGCGAGATCCATCCGGCAAGCCCGGCCCGTAGCTCCGATCCGGTCTCGAACGCATGCCGGTAAACGCATTCGTATTTCAGCGATCGCCACAGGCGCTCGATGAACACGTTGTCCAACCATCGGCCGCGCCCGTCTATGCTGATGCGGATCTGTCTTTTCTCCAGCACTTCCGTGAACCGGGGTGTCGTGAATTGCGAGCCTTGGTCCGTATTGAATATCTCCGGTGCGCCGTAGCGGATCAGAGCCTCCTGCAGCGCCTCGATGCAGAACTCGGCATCCATCGTGTTCGACAGCCGCCAGGACAGCACCTTGCGCGTCGACCAGTCCATGATCGCCACGAGATACAGCAAACCCTTGCGCATTGGGAGTAGAGTAGGAAGCGCATATGCGCTTCCCCTCTCCGAA
>NZ_LHZQ01000091.1 GCF_001580915.1 Acetobacter tropicalis
TTCGAGATCGTTCCTCAGCTTACAGAAGAACTGAAGTAAGTTTTTCGCTTAAGGGCGAAAGACGTTAAAAAACCTGCATGGTTGAAATTGACCATGCAGGTTTTTTTATATCCTCTGTCTGACGCGCTCAGTGCACAGTATTCAGTGGGACTTATTGGTGCCGTATGTCGCCAGAAACATATGGACAGCGGCATGGATTACTTTTTCCTTGTCCGCCGGCTCATTTTCAAATGGCATGTTGAAGCGTTTTCGATGCGCAAGGCGTGTCTGGCATAGCGTGAAAAACTGCTCAGCGGCAAAGGTGGGGTCCTCCACCGCCAGCGTGCCGTTTTCAACCTGCTGCTGAATCCAACCTGCCAGGGTTTCGATCGCAATTTTGGGGCCGTGTTGCCAGAAGCTGGTGGCAAGGTGCGGGAAATGTGGCGCTTCGGAGACGATGATCCGATAGAGCATGATGCTCTCTGGCAGGGTAATCAGATGCACCATGGCGCGCGCAACCGCGGTCAGGGTTTCCTTCACGGGTTCATTAAGCTGAATAGGAGCCAGTGCCAGCGGCAGCTTCTCGCGGCAATTATGCTCAACAAATGCAGCGAACAGATCTGCCTTGTTGGTAAAATAATTGTAAAGAGTGCCTTTTGACACGCCAGATTCGCGGGCAATGGCAGACATGCTTGCCCCCTCAAATCCATGGGCGGCAAAAATGACCAACGCGCCATCCAGAATTTGCTGGCGTTTGGCCTCAGACTCCCCCGAGCACTGGCTGGGCGGCATGGCGGAAGGGGGGAGTGAAACAGACATGGTAGATGGTTATTCCCAAGTATGACGATTGACGCAACATTGAAAAACGATAGGTTAGCATGCTGACCGAACCGATCGGTCAGCGCAAGATTGGTTCTAGGTATAGACAGACTTTACATTGGGAGCAGACGGGTGGCTAAACGGTATGCGCGGGGCGCAAGCACCATGGTTCTGGCATTTCTGCTGGGTGGGTGCATGGTTGGCCCGGACTTCAAAAAGCCCGCTGCATGGACGCCTGAACAATGGCAGCATGCCAAACTGGAAGGGGCGTCCCGTAATCTTAGTGTGCCAAGCAATCAGGCTCCTGATCCGGAATGGTGGTCTGCCTTCCATGATCCGGAACTGACATCTCTTGAAAAACGTCTGGCGGCGCAGAACCTTGATGTGCAGCAGGCCACAGAACAATTGGCCGTTAGTCGTGGCCAGTTGCTGATTGCAGGGGCCGAGCGCCTGCCTGATCTGGCGGCAACGGGGTCCTACAAGCGAGCTCAGTACAGCAGCAAACAGTTGCAACGTATTGTAGAACGAATCGGCCAGAATGCGCCGGAAGGCGCGGGAGCCCTTCTATCCTCCCAGTCTTCTGACATCTCCATTCCTCTTCTGAACCAGTGGCAGGACGGATTGCAGGCCAGTTGGGAAGTGGATCTCTGGGGGCGGGTGCGCCGACAGTATGAAGCCGCAAAAGCGTATCTGACTGCGACTATGGAAGAACGGCGCGGTATTCTCATTGCTCGTCAGGCGGAACTGGCACAGGACTATATGGCGTTGCGTGGCTTGCAGGAGCAGTTGCGTATCACCAAGGCCAATAGAGATGCAGCCAGTCAGATGCTCTCCCTTAGCGGGGCGCGCTATAAAAGTGGCCTCGTCAGTGAACTGGATGTGGATAGCGCCCGCGCGCAGGTGGAAGACACCAATGCCCGCATTCCCCAATTTGAGCAGCGGATTGCCCAGCAGATCAATGCCATCAATCTGCTGATGGGTGCGCCACCAGGAGCATTGAATGCAGAACTGGAACAGACACCCGCTATTCCTCCTGTTCCGGCAGAAGTGCCTGTAGGGCTGCCGTCAGAATTGGCGCATCGTCGTCCGGATATCCGGCAGGCAGAAGCCGAGCTGCATGCCGCCACAGCCGAAGTGGGGCAGGCGGAAGCGGACTTCTATCCTAAGGTTACTATTGATGCCGGATTCGGCTTTCAGTCCTTCTCGTTCCGAGACCTTGGGTTCTGGAGCGCCAGAACATGGAACGTCGGTCCGTCCATCAGTCTCCCTATTTTCCAGGGAGGGCGTCTGACGGGGCAACTCAACATGAAGAAGGCTTCCCAGAAGACAGCAGCGCTCAGATACCGCAAGACAGTGCTGAAGGCATGGAGTGAGGTTGATAACGCCCTCACAGCGTATGAAGCTGAGCAAAAGCGTAACCAGTCGCTCAAAACACAGGTCGCGGCTGATGAACGCTCTCTTCATCTGGCGCAGGATCAGTATCGGCATGGGTTGACCAGCTTCCTTCAGGTTCTGGATGCTGAACGCAGGGTGCTTGCCTCCCAGACCCAGCTGGCGGACAGCGCATCGCTCATCTCCAACAATCTGGTGCGGCTCTACAATGCTCTGGGTGGAGGATGGGAAATAACCTATCCTGAATCGGGTAAAGTGCCTCAGCACGCATAAGCACATTCAGTGCTCATGAAACGGCCACTCAGTTCTCTGAGTGGCCGTTTCTCGTTCAAGACAGGGCGTGGTGGGTCAAATCTCACGGCTTCGTGAAAAAGACCAATTCCTTTTGCAGGAGCCGTTCAGGCATCCTTTCTTACACAGGCACCAGTCAGAGTCGTGGCTTGGCAACTTGGTCCTTCATTTTTTCTTTGATGAAAAATGGCGGAAAACAGCCAAAAAACAGAAATCTTGCAAGGCTGATGTAAGAAATCTGTCACAAGGTATCATTTGTCTGTTGACGGTGTGTTTGT
>NZ_LHZQ01000107.1 GCF_001580915.1 Acetobacter tropicalis
CGAGAATGCGGACTTCACTGAGCATCCGGCACATCCTTCCTGAGGGACGCGTCCTGTTGGCGGATGCGGGCGTCCTGGTCGCGCACAAGCCAGTAGACGATCCCGAGAGCGAGGACCGCAGCGGCGAGGGAGAGCACGTCCATGGGTGCGATGGTCTGCAGGTCCAGGAGGATGAACTTGCGTGCGATCGCGAGCAGGGCGATCAGAACTGTGAAGACGGCTCCGAAAACGGTCTGGAACACCCTCTGGTCCGTGGGATCGACAGCAGAACTGGAGAGCAGGTGCCAGACCGCCACCACGAGGTGAGCGGTGGCCGAGACCGTAACGGCCATGATCAGACCGATCAGGACGAGCATGATAGCCTGCTCGAAGCGCTCATAGAGCGTCAGACCACTTGAAGGCGAAAGCATATTGCGCCACGGCGTGGTCCAGCGGCGGGCGGTACGGGGAGTGGATGAAGAGGGCTGCGTGATCATAGGGCTGCGGTTTCGGTGTCGAACACCAGAAGATAATGATAATTAGTATGCTGGTTTATCAGTGAGTTATAAATCCATTGGATCTGGATAATTTACTATTCAGACAAGAAAAATCCACTGATTAATGATAAGAATGGCAAGTGGATTTTAAGGGCTTATTTCTGCGGCAGTTATGTCGGCAATGTGGGGGAAAGGAGAATGTCGGCTGTCAGGCATGAAAACCCGACCTAACCGAGAGGCATATTCGCATTCGTGAACGCATTACGTCCCACGTCTGATCTGGTCCTGCCGGACTGAGTGTTCAATTATCGTCTTGCCCTGCACGTTCTGTTTTCCAGATATCCCGGTATAGAAAGACAAGGAGCGGGACGGGCCACAGGAACGGAAAACTACCGTGCAAGGCTAGCCCCATGGCGGCGGCCATCACGCCAGCCAGAAAAGCCCCCCACAAAAGTAGCGGCAGAAAAATGCTTCCTGCGACAGGGCGAGTGTTCCTGTCCGGCGCCAGACATGACGCTACCCATTCCGCAATCCCCGATGCGGCTTTCAGCAGGTTTGTTGTCACGACGATCGTGGGCATGGGCGTGCCGGAGAATTTCGCGATCGTTTCGCCCTGAACAGCCAGCAGTGCCGGAAGCACGAGAAATTCGCCCCAGTAGCGTAGGGAGGATCCATGCACGATCTGTGCCAGAAGCATGAAGATTGTCATCACCATGACACCATAAGCTGGCGACCATAACAGCCGCATCAGGCCGGACAGGATGGCGGCAAGGAAAAAGACACCCAGCACACCCACCAGAAGCAGACCATGGTGCCAGTTTCCGCTGATAAACGAGGCGCCCATATGCGTGGTATTGCCCGTCATCGCGCCTGCAAAGACACCGCCCAGATCGACGAAACTCAGGGCATCCACATAGCCTGCGACAAGCCCGAGAATGAGAACCCGCCGGGCGGAAATCGAGACCGGGAGAAGGGAGGAGGGCATTATTGCGACCGGGAAGCGATTGACGGATAGAGCCTGCGGGCGACCCGCTCCATGGTCAGACCCTGCACGATGATGGTGAACACCACGACACCATAGCAAACAGGCAGTAGCAGGTCGCGCAGGTCTCCGGGTGGTAGGCCAAGCGCCAGAGAAACCGAGATGCCGCCACGCAGGCCGCCCCATGTCAGGATACCGAGAACACGGCCCCGTTCCCACTGCCGGAGATGAACCGGCAGGGTGGAGAACAGCACGCTCAATGCCCGCACGGCAATAGACAGCGGGATCACGGCAAGCATCGCCAGCACCGTAAACAGATGCGGCGTGATCTCCAATATTTCAAAGCCAATGAGCATGAACAGCAGCACGTTCAGCACTTCGTCAATCAGCGTCCATGCAATGTCGAGTTCCTTGCGGGATACTTCATCGAAAACGGAATGGCTGTAACTGGTTCCGAAACATAGTCCGGCCACGACGACGGCAATCGCTCCGGACATCCCCAGCTGATTGGCGATGCTGAAGGTTCCGGTCGCCAGAGCCAGCGAGGTCAGCAGATCGATATGCGGGTCACGCTGCGCCTTGAGCACACGAAGCGCGATCCACCCGGTTATCGCTCCCAGAAGACCACCACCGAGCGCTTCGCGGCAGAAGCTCATGGCAATCTCAGAAGCGCCCACCCCTTGACTGTCTCCAGTCGCCAGCCCGATCGTCACACCGAAAATGACGACGCCCACGCCGTCATTGAACAGGCTCTCACCCGCAAAAACGGCCTGTATCGGTCCTGGCAGGCCGAGACGTTTCAGCATCCCCACGACTGAAACCGGGTCTGTCGGAGCGAGAATGGCGCCAAGTACGATGCACCATGTAAAGGGAACGGCGTGCCCCAGAAAGGGGAAAACACACCACGCCGCGACCGCCAGAAAAGCCACGGCCAGAACGGTTCCCAGAATAGAGAGGGCTGTTACAGACATCAGCTTTGCGCGCAGATGTCCGACATTCACCTGCATGGCTCCCGCAAAAAGCAGCAGCGAAAGGGCACCGTTCAGAAGTGCCGCAGGCAAATTGATGGCACCGAGCACGGATCGTGGGAGAGCCTGAAGATCATAGGCCGGGATCAGCGGGTTCAGGATCATGACCAGAAGCGAGGTCAGCAATGAGAAGACCAGAACGCCAATCGTGACAGGAACACGCAATGTGTGGTGGTTGAGAATGCTGAAGCCTGCCGAGAAGGTCAGGAGCAGGGCAAGAAGACTGATTGTATCCATGGCCTCATCGCTGGCCGCCCTGGCGCCTCACGTCAAGAAAAACCGGGAATAGTCTGTTATTCGAGAAACTTAACCGGGCATTGAATGGCAAAAATGAGGGCGGGAGCTGACTTTCTACCAAGAAAGTAAATTCACTCTGTTCGCTTCGAAGCCAGTTCATAAATCTCATTATCGGCTCTCCGGCCAACGGCAATTACATAGATGACGATCCGTTCGTCGATGACCTGATAAACAAGGCGGTAACCATCTTTCAGAAGCTTGATCTTATAAAAACCTGATAGGTCGCGATGCAGTTCGGTAATCCCCCCATAAAAAGAGTGGCTTTTGAATGAGAATTTTCTCAGCGTAAGAAATGAGGAGATTCTGATGAAGAGTAATCGCTTTACTGAGGTGGTCCCGTCCGTTCGGACAGTTTTGCGGGCTTGATAAGCTATACCCGGTTGTTGTTATGCCGCCCTTCTGACGGCGTTGCTGTTGGCCATCTGGTCCGGGGTTAACCCCGGACCAGATGGCGTCGGCACGTTATGATACGCCTCATCGGGCGTTCGTCCAGCCAGCGCCGTATGCGGACGCCTTTCGTTATAATGGGCGATCCATCTGCCAAGCCCGGCCCTCAGCTCTGATCCGGTCTCGAACGCATGCAGGTAGACGCATTCATATTTCAGCGACCGCCACAGACGCTCGATGAACACGTTGTCCAGCCATCGCCCACGCCCGTCCATACTGATGCGGATCTGACGCTCTTCCAGTATCCCGGTGAAACGGGGTGTCGTAAATTGCGACCCCTGGTCAGTATTGAAAATGTCCGGGGCGCCATAGCGCATGAGGGCATCCTGTAGCGCCTCGATACAGAACTCCACGTCCATCGTGTTCGACAGACGCCAGGACAGGACCTTGCGCCTGAACCAGTCCATGATCGCCACGAGATAGAGAAATCCCCGTTTCATGAGAAGTAGAGTAGGAAGCGCATATGCGCTTCCCCTCTCCGAA
>NZ_LHZQ01000010.1 GCF_001580915.1 Acetobacter tropicalis
TGACAGACCCAACATGGGGAACAGCGGGCTAACCCCCGCCCAGAAACTAAAAACAGCTGCCTGAATTCTCATTCAACGCCCGACTAAAAATGGGGGGATTACCCCTGCACTTTTATGTTCAGAGTGATGATCATATTTCTTTACTGCAATTATTCCTGCCTCTTCTGTTCCATATAGCGTATATATTTTTTTACTTAGCTTCTCTTTTGTCTTTCGTTCCAGTTCTACTGGAAGACGTCCGCCCACGACGATGATTTCAAGATTATCTTGTGCAACGGAAAGTGGAGAAATTGAATTTATGACATATTCAAGGTGGAGTGGAGACACAACAATAGCCGTTGGCTCGTGACGTGCGATAATAAGACCAATCTGGACTGGATCAAAAATTTTGATACAACAGCCAGCAGCGAGCGCAGACAATCCTATCTGATAGCCAGCAAGAATATCAATTCCGATACAACAAAGAACATTAAACTGTTCTTTTCGAGATTTTTCAGAAAGTGACAATATATCTGATTTGACAATTTGACTAGGGCCTGTTAGCACTTGAAATACTTCCTATATTATA
>NZ_LHZQ01000017.1 GCF_001580915.1 Acetobacter tropicalis
GCCGACGCCATATTGGAACTGCTGACCAACAAGCCGCTGGCCAAGCGTCTGCGGCTTGCAGTCCGGCAGGAAGCGGAGCGCTCCCTGTGCATGGCATCCTATCTGGCGGATTATGAAAAACTGATTGCCCGCCTGATCAAGGATCATCCCACAACAGAAGCCACACCGGAGAAGGCCGAGAGTAAAGCGCGCTCTACAGCCGTGCCGGTTTCTGCGCCAAAGCCACGTAAGGTCAGAAAAGCTCCGGTTAAAACCAATGGCGTGGCCGAGCCTGTGGCTCCTGCCAAAGCGCCAGCCCGCTCGCGCATTGCCCCGAAAAAGGTGACGCCATCACAGGTTGCCGTATCAAAGACTGCTGTACCCAAGCCCGCAGCACGTACCCGGAAAAAGCGGCCTCCCTCAGCTTCCTGATGTCCCTGCGGGCTTTGGTCCGCAGGTGAGGCTGTCTTGTCTCAAGTGGCGGGCCGAAAGCCTGTCACTTTCAGGGGTAACATACCCGGGCCGCCGGACCAGAGAGAGGGCTCAGATACGCGGGGGGATGGAGGTGTTCACGCGGTCTGCCAGTTGAATGGTGAGATTGCGCATGAGTGCGGCAATGTCAGCATCCGTGGCGACTGAGCCGGATGCGGTCAGATGTGCACGGTCACGAATCAGCGGCTTGTTGG
>NZ_LHZQ01000007.1 GCF_001580915.1 Acetobacter tropicalis
TGGAGGGATCGAAGAACCGTTAATTAATGTGCCTTGGTTCTGATTTTGAGCTTTTGGCGTGTTGATTGACGGTTCTTTGGGTCGCTTTCGATCTGCGTTTTGAGCAGATCGAGGGCTACCACCCGCTGGATAGCTATGCATTCGCGCTGATCCGCTCCAGGAAGAGGAAGCCCCGATCCTCATGGTGGCCCGGGAGATGCCGACAGTTCGGATGAACAGTCCCGTTTGTGATTTCCGGTCGGCAAAGACATGCTCGACGCGTGATCGGATCACCGACTTTCCAGCATTCGACTTCTGGATATGCCGTGGCATGGGCTTGAGATGTGGTTTTTTCCTATGAACCTTCGAGACAAAGCCTTCCTTTTCCATGAAGTCCTCATTGGCTTTTGAGCGGTAGGCGGTATCCGCCCAGACGCTTGAGGCTGTATTGGTTTTATCAAGCAAGCCCTCTCTTAATCGCGCGCCATCACCGGCGGCGGCATCCGTCGTTTTCCATTTTCGGATAAACCGAAACTTCCGGTCGATGGAGACGTGATCTTGTACCGGGAGCG